>CALDCF010000021.1 GCA_937937635.1 uncultured Collinsella sp. | reverse complement strand
TTAAGTTTGTCGCGAGTTCCGCACGAGCCGGAGGCCACTTAATGTGGCCTCCGTGCGAGTCAGGACTGTAGAGCAGCAAACTTAACCCCTGTGCCGCCCGGCCCGGGAATCCGCCCCCCGCGCACAGGAGGGGATTCCTTTTGTGTAGGCTTTGCGGAAATGTGCCAATTTTGGGATACGCCCGGCGGCGTGGTCTGTTGACGGCACAGCTAACGCCACGTATCCTATCGAACTGCGTGTTTCGTAGGGGGATGCTGACCCCTCGATTCAAGCCGTTGCACTTTACAGAAAGCTGGAATCATTCGAGAAGGAGTACGCTTTGCCTACTATTAACCAGCTGGTTCGCCAGGGCCGTCGTTCCGTGCCCAAGAAGTCCAAGAACGCTGCTCTGCAGCACAACTCCCAGAAGCGCGGCGTGTGCACCCGCGTCTTCACCACGAGCCCCAAGAAGCCGAACTCGGCTCTTCGTAAGGTTGCCCGTGTTCGCCTTGTCAACGGCATCGAAGTTACTGCTTACATCCCGGGTGAGGGCCACAACCTGCAGGAGCACTCCATCGTGCTCGTCCGCGGCGGTCGTGTCCGTGACCTCCCTGGTGTCCGTTATCACGTCATCCGTGGCGCCTACGACGCTGCTCCGGTCCAGAACCGTATGCAGGCCCGTTCCAAGTACGGTGCTAAGCGCCCCAAGGCTAAATAAGCCAGATAACGTTTTGATACTTTCGCCGTGTGTCGCCTAAGCGCCGCACGGTAGACACTTAAGGAGATTTCACATGCCGCGTCGTGCAGCAGCTAATCGTCGTGAGGTTCAGCCTGACGCCGTTTACAACAACCGCCTGGTGACTCAGCTCATCAACAAGGTCCTTCTTGACGGCAAGAAGGCCACCGCTGAGCGCATCGTTTACACCGCTTTCGAGATCGTTGCCGAGAAGTCCGAGGGTGGCGACGCTCTTGCTACCTTCAAGAAGGCTATGGACAACGTCAAGCCCACGCTCGAGGTTAAGCCCAAGCGTGTCGGTGGCGCTACCTATCAGGTCCCGATGGAGGTCAACTCCCGTCGTTCCACCGCTCTGGGTATCCGTTGGATCGTCAACTTCTCCCGCGCTCGCAAGGAGAAGACCATGGCCGAGCGTCTCGCCAACGAGATCCTCGACGCCTCCAACGGCCTGGGCGCTTCCGTCAAGAAGCGTGAGGACGTCTTCAAGATGGCCGAGGCCAACCGCGCGTTCTCTCACTATCGTTGGTAAGTTAAGGTAAGGAACTAACATGGCTAAGCCTAAGTACAAGCTTTCCGATACCCGTAACATCGGCATCATGGCTCACATCGATGCCGGTAAGACCACCACGACCGAGCGTATTCTTTACTACACCGGTAAGACCCACAAGATCGGTGAGGTCCATGAGGGCGCTGCCACCATGGACTGGATGGTTCAGGAGCAGGAGCGCGGCGTAACCATTACCTCCGCTGCTACCACCTGCTTCTGGAACAAGGACGGTAAGGACTACCGCATCCAGATCATCGACACCCCGGGCCACGTTGACTTCACCGCCGAGGTCGAGCGCTGCCTGCGCGTCCTCGATGGCGCTGTCGCCGTCTTCGACGCCGTTGCCGGCGTCCAGCCCCAGTCTGAGACCGTTTGGCGTCAGGCTTCTACCTTCAACGTCCCCCGCATCGCCTTCATCAACAAGTATGACCGCGTGGGCGCTGACTTCTTCAACGCTATCGAGACCATGAAGGATCGTCTCGACGCCAACGCCGTGGCCGCTCAGGTCCCGATGGGCGCCGAGGACAACTTCTGGGGCGTCATCGACCTCGTTACCATGACTGCATGGGACTTCAAGGCCGACGAGAAGGGCATGACCTACCCCGAGCCGATGGACGAGATCCCGGCTGAGTTTGCCGACATCGCTGCCACCAAGCGCGAGGAGCTCCTCGACGCTGCTGCCAGCTTTGACGACGAGCTCATGGAGAAGATCCTCATGGAGGAGGACTTCACCGTCGAGGAGCTCAAGGCTGCTCTGCGCAAGGGCGTTCTGGCCAACGAGCTCAACCTCGTCTTCGTGGGCTCCGCCTACAAGAACAAGGGCGTTCAGGAGCTGCTCGACGCTGTCGTCGACTACCTGCCCAGCCCGCTCGACGTTGAGGCCGTCACCGGTACCGATCCGGACACCGGCGAGGAGATCCAGCGTCATCCTTCCTTCGACGAGCCCTTCTCCGGCCTGGTCTTCAAGATCATGACCGACCCGTTCGTCGGTAAGCTCACCTACGTCCGCGTTTACTCCGGCCGCGCCGAGTCCGGCTCCTACGTTGTCAACGCTTCCAACGGTCAGCGCGAGCGCCTCGGCCGCATCCTCGAGATGAATGCCGCCGAGCGTATCGACCGTGACGACGCTGCCGCCGGCGACATCGTCGCTTGCGTCGGCTTCAAGAACTCCACCACCGGTGACACCCTGTGCGCCGAGGGCAAGGAGATCGTCCTCGAGAAGATTGAGTTCGCTAAGCCCGTTATCGACGTTGCCATCGAGCCCAAGACCAAGGCCGAGCAGGACAAGATGTCCCTGGCTCTGACCAAGCTCGCCGAGGAGGACCCGACCTTCCAGGTGTCCACCAACCACGAGACCGGCCAGACCATCATCGCCGGCATGGGCGAGCTGCACCTCGAGATCATCGTCGACCGTCTGCTCCGCGAGTTCAAGGTTGACGCTAACGTCGGTAAGCCCCAGGTTGCCTACCGCGAGACCGCCGGTCACGACGTCGAGAAGGCTGAGGGCAAGTTCGTCCGTCAGTCCGGCGGTCGCGGTCAGTACGGCCACGCCGTCATCAAGCTCGAGAAGATGGAGGAGGGCTTCGGCTACGAGTTCGTCAACGCTATCGTCGGCGGCGTCGTGCCCAAGGAGTACATCCCGTCCATCGACAAGGGCATTCAGGAGGCCCTGAACACCGGTGTTATCGCCGGCTTCCCGGTCCTCGACGTCAAGGTCACCCTGTTCGACGGTTCTTACCACGAGGTCGACTCCTCCGAGGCCGCCTTCAAGATCGCCGGTTCCATGGCTATCAAGGACGCCCTCAAGAAGTCCGATCCGCAGCTGCTCGAGCCGATCATGGCTGTCGAGGTCGAGACCCCCGAGCAGTACATGGGCGACGTTATGGGCAACCTCTCCGGTCGCCGCGGCAAGATCGAGGGCATGGAGGATCGCAAGAACAGCAAGCTCATCCGTGCCAAGGTGCCGCTGGGCGAGATGTTCGGTTACGCTACCGACCTTCGCTCCCAGACCCAGGGCCGTGCATCCTACACGATGCAGTTCGACTCTTATGAGCCCGCGCCCAAGTCCATCGTGGACGAGGTCATGAGCAAGAACGCCTAAGTTCGAGCTCCCTGTTACGTAATCCTGCGAGAACATCTCTCGCACTCTTTGGAGGTTTAAGTTGGCTACCCAGAAGATCCGCATTCGCCTCAAGGGCTATGATCACGAGGTCGTCGATCAGTCCGCGAAGCTCATCGTCGAGACCGCTCAGAAGACCGGCGCTCGCGTTTCCGGTCCTGTCCCCCTGCCCACCGAGCGCAACCTGTACACGGTTATCCGCTCGCCGCACGTGAACAAGGACTCCCGTGAGCAGTTCGAGATGCGCACCCACAAGCGCCTCATCGACATCCTCGACCCCACCTCGGGCACCGTTGATTCGCTTATGCGTCTCGACCTCCCCGCTGGCGTCGACATCGACATCAAGCTCTAAGCGATATCGCTCATAGCTTAAAGGGCCCCGCTGCCGTTACGGTAGCGGGGCCCTTTTGTTTTGCATGATGGGTTTGGATCGCCGGGTAAGGCTGCCGAGCGGCTGGCTGTGGCGACCTACTCACTCAAGGGGCGCAATGACGCTTCCTCAAAATGGAAGGATCGCAAGCCGTCTTCTGTTTCGATGCACGCACGACCAAAGCCATCGACCGTTTTAAAGATGCCTCGCGCCAGCTCGTCACCGGCAGGGGAGCGGGCGATAACGTGCTTTCCAATCCAATTGAGGTGAGCGACATATTCGCCGTGGACGGGCGCGAGCGGTCCGGTGTTTTCTTCCATGGCGTTGAGGCGTTCTGCCCAGGCATCTATAGCGTCTATAACTGCGTGATAGACCTCATCGAGGAGCATGTCGACAGCTGGAACGTTCTCGTTAAGGTCCGAGAGACCGATTGCCGGCAGGCCGCCATCGGGCACTTCTTGGGGCGCATAGTTCACATTGACGCCAATACCGCAGACGGCGAAAGGTTTGCCTTCGTTATCGCGTGCGGCCTCGACCAGAATGCCGCCGAGCTTGCGTCCACGCGCGACCAGGTCGTTGGGCCATTTGAGGCCAATCTCGTTTGCAAGACCCTGTTTTTCGAGCGCCTCGAGCACCGCTAGGCCGCTGACGGCGGCAAGGCCAGAGTACTTGGCGGGATCAACACGAGGACGTAGGACAATCGAGAGTAACAGATTGCCGGCGGTTGAATCCCACTTGTGGCCGCGTCGGCCGCGTCCTGCTGTCTGAGTCCGGGCGGCAAGTCCTGTGCCGTGCGGCGCTCCCTGTTTTCCTGCTTCGAGCAGGTCATCGTTGGTCGATCCGGTTACGTCGACTATCGTTAATTGGGCATCCATAGCGGCTGCTACCTCCCTAATGAATAAGTGAATGACGCAATGGTGTCGATAGATAGACACAATGTGAAGCCTTTGTCGCATTTGGACAATTTAATGTTAACACGTCAACAAGGTGAAGAATGCGCTATCCTCTCTTGGTCGATGTAAACACGTCAACAACTCAAAGGAGGTTAGTGATGGGTTTCACGATTCTTGGAACAGGCTCGGCGCTTCCCAAGCGCAGCGTTTCCAATGACGAGCTGTCCGAGTTCCTCGATACCTCGGATGAGTGGATTTTTACCCGCACAGGCATCAAGAGCCGTCATGTGTGCACCACCGAGTCGCTCGACGACCTTGCCGTGGCAGCGAGCGAGCAAGCGCTCCAGACGTCCGGAATCGATGCGAGCCAGCTGGATCTTATCGTCTGTTCGACGACGACGGGCGATCATCTCGTTCCCGCCGAAGCGTGCGCCGTTGCTGAGCGCCTAGGTGCCACATGTCCTGCTTTCGACGTTTCGGCGGCTTGTGCCGGCTTCGTATTTGCGCTCGATGTCGCCGAGGGCTATATCGCCCGCGGTCGTGCCAGGCGCGTGCTGGTCGTTGCAGCTGAGCAGATGACGCGCGCGCTCGATTGGACCGACCGTGCAACGTGCGTGCTCTTTGGCGATGGCGCGGGTGCTGCGGTCATAGAGGCTGGGGGAGAGAGTCCCCTCGCCGTTGAGCTTTCGACGTCGCCTGACGTCGAAACACTGCGCGTCCCCGGATTGGCGGGCTCCTCGCCGTATAAGACGGCGCAGGACCGCGAAAGCGCGCTGTCCATGAACGGCCGTCGCGTCTTCAAGTTTGGCGTCAATGCCATCTGCGACACGGTCAACAAGCTCGTCTGCGACGCGAGCATGGCGGTCGAGGACATCGACCACTTTGTATTCCATCAGGCTAACGAACGAATCTTGAGCCAGGCGGTCAAGCGCTTAGGTGTGCCGGACGACCGTGTGGTCCGAACGTTGCGTGAAACCGGCAACATCTCGAGCGCCTGCATTCCGCTTGCTCTCGATCGACTGGCAAATACCGGCGCGCTTCACGCGGGCGACACCATCGCCCTAGTCGGATTTGGCGCCGGCTTGGATGTAGGTGGCTATCTACTTCGCTGGAAGTAGTTGCACATAGGAAATGAAAACGCCCCTGGGGCACAAACAAAGGAGAACTACCATGGCAGATCAGAAGACCTTCGAGCGCGTTTGCGATGTTATCCGCGAGACCGCCGGTCTTGACGACGTCGAGATGAAGCCCGAGTCCACGCTCGAGGAGATTGGTCTCGACAGTCTGGGCACCGTCGAGATCCTCGTCGCCGTTGAGGACGAGTTTGGCATCCAGCTCGATACCGAGGAGAACCCCAAGACGGTCGGCGAGTTCGTCGATACGGTCGAGGCGGCATTGGAGAAGTAGAGATGCTCAAGACTCCTCTCTGCGATCTGCTCGGCATCGAAAAGCCCGTATTCCAGGGCGGTATGGCCTGGATCGCCGACGCCTCGCTGGCGTCCGCAGTGTCCGAGGCGGGCGGCTTAGGGATTATCGCGGCCATGAACGCCGACGCCAACTGGCTGCGCGACCAGATTCATGAGCTGCGCGCCAGGACGGATAAGCCCTTTGGCGTCAACGTCATGCTCATGAGCCCGTTTGCCGACGAGGTCGCGCGGGTCGTGATTGACGAGCGGGTGCCGGTCGTCGTGACGGGTGCCGGCAATCCCACCAAGCACATGAAGGCGTGGAACGAGGCGGGCATCAAGGTCATCCCGGTCGTTGCCTCGGTGGCGCTGGCGCGCCTCGTGGCGCGTCGTGGAGCCACTGCCGTGGTTGCCGAGGGTACCGAATCAGGCGGCCATATTGGCGAGACCTCGACGATGGCACTGGTGCCGCAGGTTGTCGATGCGGTCGATATTCCCGTGGTTGCGGCTGGCGGTATCGCCGATGGCCGCGGCGTGGCGGCCGCCTTTATGCTGGGCGCCGCCGGCGTGCAGGTGGGTACGCGCTTTCTGATCGCAGATGAGTGCACCGTATCGGAGCAGTACAAGGAGATGGTCCTGAAGGCCAACGACACCTCGACGCGTGCGACCGGCCGCTCGACGGGACACCCGGTGCGTGCCCTCAAGAGCCCCTTCACCAACGCCTACGCCAAGAGCGAGGCGGCGGGCGTAAGCGTCGAGGAACTCGGGGCCATGGGCACGGGCGCCCTTCGCAAGGCCGCCAAGGACGGCAATTACGAAGAGGGCTCGTTTTTGTGTGGACAGATTGCCGGCATGGTCAACGAGCGCCAAAGTGCACGTGAAATCGTTGACGACCTGGTCGATGGCGCCGAGCACGTCCTGAAGGGTGCGTGCGCATGGGTGGCGTAGCGTTTCTGTTTGCCGGCCAGGGCGCCCAGCACCCCGCGATGGGCGTCGACCTGATCGAGGCATCGCCGGCCGCCGCCGAGGTGTTCGCCATTGCCGACGAGGTGCGCCCGGGGACCAGTGAGCAGTGCCGAAGCGCCTCCAAGGAGGAGCTCTCGCAGACCGAGAACACGCAGCCGTGCGTGTTCGTTCACGATCTGGCAGCGGCTGCCGCCCTGCGTGAGCGCGGCGTGGTACCTGCCGCCTGTGCGGGTTTTTCGCTTGGCGAGGTCGCCGCGCTCACCTTTGCGGGGGCGTTCGATACGCGAGCGGGCTTTGAGCTCGTGTGCGAGCGCGCGGCGCTGATGGCCGCGGCTGCCGAGCGCCATCCGGGCGGCATGCGCGCCGTCATCAAGCTCGATGCGGCGCAAGTCGAGAACCTGGCAAAACAGGCCGGCGAGGACTGCTGGCCGGTCAACTACAACAGTCCGCAGCAGACGGTTGTTGCCGGACCGCCTGAGGCGCTGCAGGAGCTCGACGTCCTAGTAAAAGAGGCTGGCGGCCGCGCTATGAAAGTCGCGGTGTCGGGCGCATTTCATAGCCCCTATATGGCCGAGGCGACTGAGGGGCTGGCGACGTATATCCAAGCCGGCCACGCGCCGTCACCGCTGCTGATTCCGGTCATGGCAAACATGACGGCGGCGCCCTATCCGGCGGACCCGCGAGCGGCATCGGATGTCTTGGCCAATCAGGTGAGTCATGCCGTTCGTTGGGTCGACACGCTGCATGCTCTGCAGAATCAGGGCATCGACACGTTTATTGAGGTCGGCCCTGGCAAAACGCTGTCGGGCCTGGCCAAGCGTACGCTGAGCGACGTTCGCGTGTATTCGTGCGAAACGGCCGAGCAGGTCGCAGCTATTGCCGACGAGCTCGCATAGTCCACAGGGCTGTAACCCGAAAGGAATGACATGGGCAACTTGAACAACGGCGCGCTCGAGCGCAACGACTCACGTCGCGTGGCACTGGTCACGGGCGGCTCGCGGGGTATCGGCCGCGCCTGCGCTGTCGGTCTGGCGGAGGACGGCTTTGATATCGCCGTCGTCTATGCCGGCGGCGTCGATGCGGCGCGCGAGACGTGCGAAGCCTGTGAGGCGGTTGGCGCCACGGCACGCGCATATCAATGCGACGTGGCCGATCCCGCTGCCGTCAACGCGTGTGTGGAAGCGGTCCTCAACGACTTTGGTTCCATTTGGGCGCTCGTCAACAATGCCGGCATCACCCGCGATGGCCTGCTCATGCGCATGGGCGATGACGCATTCGATCGCGTGCTCGATGTCAATCTCAAGGGAACATTCAATATGACGCGCGCGCTCACCAAGACCTTTATGCGCCAGCGCGGCGGTTGCGTCGTCAACATGAGCTCGGTCGTGGGCCTGATGGGCAATGCCGGGCAAGCCAACTACGCTGCCTCCAAGGCGGGTGTGATAGGGCTTACCAAGGCGGTGGCGCGCGAGCTTGCGCCTCGTGGCGTACGAGCGAACGCGGTCGCCCCCGGGTTTGTCGAGACAGATATGACGGCAAAGCTCTCGGAGAAGGTGCGTACGGCAACCGAGGAACAGATTCCCCTTAAGCGCATGGCACGCCCCGAGGAAGTGGCCGGCGTGGTGCGCTTTTTAGCGAGTGATGCGGCTGCCTACATTACGGGCGAGGTCGTGCGCGTCGACGGCGGAATGGCGATGTAGAAACCAGGGCCGAAGAACGGCTTGGATGAGGAGACCATGATGGAACAGAGAGTTGCAATCACCGGCATCGGTGCCGTATCGCCGCTCGGCAACACCGCGCTTGCCACCTGGGCGGCCATGTGCGCCGGGACCTGTGGCATCGGCCCGATCACGCACTTCGATACCGATGCGTTTACCGTCAAGGTGGCGGCCGAAGTCAAGGGCTTTGACGGCAACGAGTACTTTGGCAAGCGTGACGCCAAGCATCTCGATCCCTGCGTTCAGTTTGCGCTGGTGGCTTCGGACGAGGCCATGCACGATGCGGGCTTTGATGCCGAAGGCGCCATCGATCGCGAGCGCCTGGGCGTTTACGTGGGGTCGGGCGTGGGCGGCATGCAGACGCTCGTCGACAACGTCCATACGATTGCCGACCGTGGGCCCCGCCGCGCATCGCCTTACATGATCGCGATGATGATCCCCAACATGGCATCGGGCAATATCGCAATCCGTCACAAGGCAAAGGGACCGACCCTGCCAGTCGTGACTGCGTGCGCGACCTCGGCCCATGCGGTGGGCGAGGCGTTCCGTGCTATCAAGCACGGCTATGCCGACGCGATCCTCGCGGGCGGTGCCGAGGCGGCCATTATCCCCGATGCTGTTGCAGGCTTTACGTCCTGCCGCGCATTGACCACCAACCCCGATCCCGCGACGGCCTGCCGCCCGTTCGACGCAGACCGCGATGGCTTTGTGATGGGTGAGGGCGCCTGCGTGCTGGTACTCGAGAGCATGGAGCATGCGCAGGCGCGCGGTGCGCACATTTATGCCGAGGTCGTGGGCTACGGCAACACCGATGATGCCTATCACATTACGAGCCCCGACCCCGATGCCGCCGGCATTGCCCGTGCGATATCGCTGGCGGTAGCCGAGGGCGACGTCAAGCCTTCCGAGGGTCTCTACATCAACGCCCACGGCACCTCGACCAAGCTCAACGATTCGTCCGAGACGACAGGCATTAAGCGGGCGCTCGGCGAGGACGCGGCACGCGCCGCGCACGTCTCGTCGACCAAGTCGATGACCGGGCACATGATCGGTGCCACGGGTGCCATCGAGGTCATGGCCTGTGCCATGGCGCTCGAGCAGGGCGTGGTGCCCCCGACCATTAACTACCACACGCCCGATCCCGCCTGCGATCTTGATTACACGCCTAATCGAGCGGTTCGCGCCGACCTTACCTGGGCGCTTTCGACCAACCTGGGCTTTGGCGGGCACAACGCCGCCATCGCGCTGCGTAGATATACGAGGAGCTAGAGCATGGATTCCAAAAGACTTGCCGAGATAGCCGATGTGATGGAGGACCGCGGCCTTACGCGCGTACGTGTTGAGGAGCCCGATGGCACCGCGGTCGAACTCGAGCGCGCGAGTGCCGCGCAGCCGGTTGCCGTGCCCGTGCCTATGCCGGGTGCCGTGGCCGCTCCGGCGGTGGCTCCTGTCGCCATGCCTGCCGCCGCGCCGGAGCCCGCCGCGCTGGGGCCCGCCGCCGCATCGGAGATCAAGGGCACCGAGGTAACCGCTCCCATGGTCGGCGTTTTCTATGCTGCCCCGGCGCCGGGCGACGAGCCGTTTGTGCACGTGGGCTCCAAGGTCAAGGCCGGCGAGACCCTCTGCATCATCGAGGCCATGAAGGTTCTCAACGAGGTGACGGCAGAGGCGGATGGCGAGGTGCTCGAGATCTGCGTGGCCGACGGCGACCTCGTGGAGTTTGGCAGCTGCCTCATGAGGATCGGATAGGTGATATCCATGAACAAAGAGGAGCTCAAGAAGCTGTTGCCGCATCGCGAGCCGATGCTTTTGCTCGACGAAGCCGAGCTGGTGGGCGACGAGGCCCACGGCAAGATCACGATTACGGGCGACGAGTACTTTTTGCAGGGGCATTTTCCGGGAAACCCGGTCGTTCCCGGCGTGATTCAGTGCGAGATGCTCGCCCAGAACTGCTGCGTGCTGCTGATGGGCGATGAGGAGGCACGCGGCGCGACGCCGTTCTACACGAGTCTGGACAAGGTGCGCTTTAAGCGTCCGGTGCGCCCGGGCGACACGGTGGATCTGGTGTGCTCCATCACGCGTGCGCGCGGGCCGTTCCGCTTTGCGACGGGTACTGCGAGCGTCAACGGTGAGGTTTGCTGCCGCGCCGATATGTCTTTTGCACTCATGCACGAAAGTTAAGGAAGGCTTCATGTTCGACAAAGTGCTCATCGCCAACCGCGGCGAAGTCGCGGTCCGTGTTATCCGCGCGTGCCGCGATATGGGCATCAAGACCGTCGCCGTCTACTCCACGGCCGATGCGGACGCACTGCACGTGCAGCTTGCCGACGAGGCGTATTGCATCGGCGGCCCGCGTCTTGCCGAGAGCTACCTCAACGACGATGCCGTGCTCACCTGTGCCGTAAAGTCGGGAGCTAAGGCAATTCATCCTGGCTACGGTTTCTTTTCCGAGAAGGCGAGCTTCGTGCGCGACTGCGACAAGTACGGTCTGGCGTTTGTCGGTCCCTCGGCCGAGGTCATCGACAGCATGGGCGACAAGGACGCCGCACGCCGAACGGCTGCCGCGGCGGGCGTGCCCATCGTTCCGGGCTGCGATTTGCTCAAAAGCCCCGAGGAGGCGACGGCCGAGGCCGAGCGCATCGGCTGCCCCGTGCTTATCAAGGCGCGCGCGGGCGGCGGCGGTCGCGGTATTCGCAAGGTCGAGCGCGTGGAAGACGCGGCAAAGGCCTTTATTGAAGCACGTGCCGAGGGCGAGGCCGTTTTTGGCGACGGCGAGTGCTATATGGAAAAGTTCGTGGCGCCGGCGCACCATGTCGAGGTGCAGATTATGGCCGATAAACAGGGCCATGTCTTCTCGCTCGGCGAGCGCGAGTGTTCGGTGCAGCGCCGCAACCAAAAGCTGATCGAGGAGAGCCCCGCGCCGTGTCTCGACGGACACGACGACATTCGTGCGCGCATGCATAAGGCCGCGCGTGATTTGGCGCGAGCCGTTGGCTACGAGGGCGCCGGCACCATCGAGTTTTTGTACTCGGACGACGGCAATTTCTACTTTATGGAAATGAACACGCGCCTGCAGGTAGAGCACCCGGTCACGGAGTTTGTGACCGATACCGACCTGGTCAAGTGGCAGCTGCGCGTGGCCGCCGGCCAGCCCCTGCCGTTTGAGCAAGAGGACGTGCCGGTCCGCAACCACGCCATGGAGTGCCGTATTAATGCCGAGACGCCGGACTTCCTTCCGTCGTGCGGAACGGTCACCACGCTGCGCGTGCCGGGCGGTCCGCGTGTGCGCTGGGACTCGGCCATGTTTACCGGTGCCGCTGTTCCGCCGTACTACGACTCCATGCTCGGTAAGCTCATCGTGTGCTCGCCTACGCGCGACGGTGCCATTCGCAAAATGCGCTCGGCCCTGGGCGAGCTCTTGATTGAGGGCGTGAGCGAAAACAGCGAGCTTCAGCTCGACGTGCTGGCAAACGACGAGTTCTTGTCGGGCATGTATCACACCGATCTGATGGGGCATCTCTATGCTGATGAATAGAAAAGCGAAGACGGTCAACGTCCTCGAGGGGCCGATGACCGAGTCGTGCGCCGAGTTTCCCGCGCGCCACGTGTTTATCAAGTGCCCGGAGTGCCGCCGTGTGATCGATGAGGCACGCCTGCACGACAACCTCGAGGTCTGCCCTCGTTGCGGCAAGCATTTTCGCGTGAGCGGTCGCGCGCGCATGCGCATGACGGTCGACGAGGGTACGTTTGAGGAATGGGATGCCAATCTGGCGTCGGAGGACTTCCTCTCGTTTCCCGGCTATGCCGACAAGCTCAAGAGCGCGTGCGAGCGTTCGGGCGAGCGCGACGCCGTCGTGTGCGGCAGGGGCAAAATCTGCGGCTGCGATACGGCACTCTTCTTTATGGACGCCAACTTCATGATGGGCTCGATGGGCTCCGTGGTGGGCGAGAAGATCTGTCGTGTCTTTGAGCGCGCGGCCGAGTTGGGGCTTCCGGTCGTTGGCTTTACCGTTTCGGGCGGCGCGCGCATGCAAGAGGGCGTGACCTCGCTTATGCAGATGGCCAAGATTTCTGCGGCGGTTAGGCGCCACAGCGAGGCGGGCGGTCTTTATATCACGGTGCTCACCGACCCCACGACCGGAGGCGTAACCGCGAGCTTTGCCATGGAGGGCGACATTATCCTGGCCGAGCCCGATGCTCTGACGGCATTTGCCGGCCCGCGCGTGATCGAGCAGAACATGCACAAGCGCCTGCCCAAGGGATTCCAGCGCTCCGAGTTTTTGCTGGAGCACGGCTTTTGCGATGCCGTTGTTCCGCGTGGCGAGATTGCGCTCACGGTAGGTGAGCTGCTGGCGCTGCACAAAGGGCACGCGCCCGGCCTGGGGGCACCGCATGAAATCGTGCATGCGGGTCGCCGCGGCAAAACGCTGGGACACTTGTTTAAGCGCTCGGCGGCACCAAAAACCGCGCTCGAGATTGTCAAGCAGACCCGCTCGGCAGATCGCGCCACGGCGGGTGAGATGATCTCGCTGGGCCTGGATGGATTTGTGGAGCTGCACGGCGACCGTTACTTTGGCGACGACGCCGCTGTGGTGGCTGGCATTGGCTGGAAAGACGGACGCCCCGTAACGGTCATCGCCATCGAGCGCGGCACCACGACCAAAGAACGTATGCGCCGCAACTTTGGCATGGCGCATCCCGAGGGCTACCGCAAAGCGCGTCGCCTTATGCGCCAGGCCGAAAAGTTTGGTCGACCGGTTCTGTGCCTGGTCGATACTTCGGGCGCGTTTTGCGGCATCGGTGCCGAGGAGCGCGGCCAGGGCGAGGCGATTGCCCAGAATCTCATGGAGATGAGCGGCCTTAAGACGCCGATTGTCTCGGTTGTGACAGGCGAGGGTGGCTCTGGTGGCGCGCTGGCGCTGTCCGTGGCCGACCGCATCCTGATGCTCTCGAGCTCGGCCTATTCGGTCGTGAGCCCCGAGGCCTGTGCGTCGATCCTGTGGAAGGATACCGAGCGCGCGAATGAGGCCGCCGAGGCGCTGAAGCTCACGGCCCCCGATCTGTTGGCACTCGGCATCATCGACGGCATTGTTGACGATAGGGGCCTGTCGCATGAGGAGATCGCCGGCGCCGTCATGTCCTCGGCATTCGCAGCCTTCGATACGCTTGGACAGCTCGATGACGCGACCCTCACAAACCTCCGCTACGAAAAGTACCGAGAAATCGGTCACTACCGCACTGTGTGACAAAGGGACTGTCCCACATGTCACATAGGGAAAGGGCTCCTGTGTCACAAGTTTCTCAATCGGTCTTGGCGACGGTACGGGCAAACGCCACGGCCGTGGTCGATTATCTGTCCAAAAGCATGATGTCGGCGTTGCCGTTTATTGTCTGCGCGGCGCTGTTTCGTACCGTGGCCGTCATTATGGGCGAAGGCATGCTGGGCCTATGGCCTGCCGATTCCGAAATCTATCGGCTGTTCTACAGCTGGCTCTATAACGCCGGTTACTACTTTCTTCCCATCTATCTTGGTTGGGCTGCCGCCCGCCAGCTCGGCTGCTCGGAACAGCTGGGCATGATGCTGGGCGGCGTCCTCATTGCCCCCGATCTGCTCAAGCTTGTCGATGCCGCGTCGACGACAGGTGCATCGATGACTTCCGTGTATGGGCTGCTCCCCGCACCGGTCAACGATTACACGACGACCGTTATCCCGGCTCTCATTTCGGTTCCTGTGCTATGGCAGGTGGAGCGTTTCTTTAAGCGCGTTATCCCCCAGGCCGTGGCGTTCTCGTTCGTTCCGTTTGCGACCATGCTCGTCATGGTTCCGGTGTCCCTGTGCATTACGGCCCCGGCGGGCAGCTATCTGGGCATGCTGTTGGGACAGCTCATGTTTATGCTCGGCAATTCGGGCGGCATCGTGTCACTGCTCACACTCATGGGGCTCGCCGCGGGCTGGGAGTTTCTTAAGATCGCGGGCGTCAGCAACGTTGTCCTATCGCTCGCCTACGCGCAGTTTATGAGTGTGGGAACGGACTCGTGCATCCTCCTCGCCGCGACGATGGCGACGTTTGCTGTCTGGGGCATGCCCTTTGGCGCATCGCTTCGCGTTGCAGATAAGGACGAAAAAGCGCTTATGCTGGGCTACTCGATCTCGGGCGTACTTGGCGGTGTGAGCGAGCCGGCGCTGTATGGCTGCGGCTTCAAATACGGCAGGTGCCTCACATGCATGGCCATCGGTGGCGCCGTCGGAGGACTTGTTGCGGCCGTGGGACACGTTACAGCCTATACCATCGGCATGACGAATGTCCTCATGGTCATTGGCTTTGCCACGGGCGGCATCTCGAATCTGCTGTGGTGCTGCGCCGCCGGCGGTGTGGCATTTGCGGTGTCTGCGGCGCTGAGCTACTGCTTTGGCGTGGTGCCGGCGAAGGGGCAGGCGACAGAAGACGGGGCCGATTTGCCCGAAACAGTGGCGAGCGCTGCTGAAGTAAGCGCATAAACCTGTGCGACAAAGGGCGATTCCTTTGTCGTGTTCCAAGGCCGTGGCCCGTGTGGGTTGCGGCCTTTTTGTATCTGGAGGACAAAGTGGCTACACTACAATCCATTTGAGCAATAGATATATAGGTAGTACCGTGGGGGCGGATGCAGATGGTCGAGTGGATTGTTCGTCGTGCGCAGGGCGACCGTGCACGCGTGGGAACGTTGACGGGCATGGTGTGTATTCTCGCCAATGTGGCACTATGCGCTGCGAAGGGCGTAATTGGCGTGCTGTCGGGATCGGTTTCGATCGTGGCGGATGCCATGAACAACCTGTCCGACGCCAGCTCAAACATCGTGAGCGTGCTTGGCTTTAAGCTGGCGGGCAAGCCGGCAGACCCCGAGCATCCTTACGGCCATGGCCGCTACGAGTATCTCTCGGGTCTGGTCGTGGCGGCGCTCGTGCTGCTGATCGGCCTTGAGCTTATCAAGTCCTCGGTTGAGCGCGTCATCCACCCCGAACCTGTCGAGTTCTCGCTTGCCCTGGTGGCAGTCCTTGCGCTTTCGATGGTCGTCAAGCTGTGGATGGCGGCCCTCAACCAAAAGCTCGGCGATCGCATTGAGTCCGAGACGCTGCATGCGACCGCTCAGGACTCAAAGAACGATGTCCTAGCCACGGGTGCTGTGCTGGCGTGCGCAATTGTTTCGCAGGTGACGCACATCAATCTTGACGCATGGGTCGGCCTTGCCGTTGGCGCCTATATCGGTTGGAGCGGCTTTGAGCTTATCCAGGATACGGTGAGCCCGCTTTTGGGCCAGGCGCCCGATCCAAAGCTGGTCAAGCACATTCGAGACAAGATCATGAGCTACCCCGGCGTTTTGGGCGTTCACGATTTGATGGTTCACGACTACGGCCCGGGCAGGAAGTTTGCGAGCGCTCACGCCGAGATGGCAGCCGAGACCAGCCCGCTGGAAAGTCACGACACGCTCGATAACATCGAGCAGTCGTTTAAGAACGAAGACGGTATGATTGTCACGCTCCATTACGACCCCATCGTGACCGACGATCCCAAAGTGGCGAGCATGCGCTTGCGCATTCACGCCATGGCCCAGGAGATCGATAACCGTCTTTCGATTCATGACCTGCGCTGTGTGCCGGGCCCTACGCACACCAATGTGATTTTTGACTGCGTGCGACCCTCGGATTTGGCGATGAGCGCCGAGGACCTAAAGCGCGCGTTGGCGAAACGTGTCGAATCCGAATATCCCAAGTCGATTGCCAAGATCACGATCGACGAAGACTATGTCGGCCATACCCACGAGTAGGGCCGAGCCGATAAAGCAACTGATGCAGAAGGGGAGAGCATGAAGAAGCTATATCTACTCCGCCACGGTCAAACTGAGTTCAACGTCAAAAAGCTGGTCCAGGGCCGCTGCGATTCTCCGTTGACCGACCTGGGCCGCAGGCAAGCTGGAATGGCGGCCGCATGGCTCAGGGACCACGATGTCGTTCCCGACAAAGTGGTCTCTTCGCCCTTAGACCGAGCCATGGACACGGCAAGTCTCGTCGCAACCGAACTCCTCGGCCCGGATGCAGCAGTCGAGCCCTGCGAAGGCATCATCGAGCGCAGCTACGGCACCTTCGAAGAAGGCCCCCACGACGCCCTGCCCACCGACGTCTGGGATCCGGGCGAGGACCTGATCCCATTTGGCGGAGAAGGAAGCCATGCCCTGCAGGAGCGCATGGTAGGCACCCTCACCAATCTCATGGGCGCTAAGGACACCGAAACCCTCCTAGCAGTAAGCCACGGCAGCGCCAGCCGCCAATTCATCAAGGCTGCAGCCCCAGAGTGCTTTGAGCTCCCAGCAAAACTCCCAAACTGCGCCATCATGATCTTCGATTTTGACGAGGAAAAGTCAGGAGAAGAAGACGACGCACCCCAATCCAAGTTCATCTTGCAGCAAATCATCGATCCTCAACAAAGTAATAAGCTGAGCGAGCAGAGTTAAGCAGACATCAACGTGGCGTTCCCAGTGTGCGGCGGAGGGGGCGGGCCTGAGACATATTAAGGTTGTCGCGAGTTCCGCACGAACAGGAGAGCACTTAATGTGCTCTCCGTCGTGAGCAGGACTGTAGAGCAGCAACCTTAATATGTCTCAGGCCCGCCCCCTCCGCCGCACACTGGGAACGTACCACGCACTTTACCTGCGTAAACAATGTGAGTGAAATATGAATCTCGATGGATACGCCCGCAGCCGTGTATACTAAACAACTGTGTGCAACCAGGGGAGTATTCTGGCTGGACAAAATGCCTGCTTAATAGGGTTGTCAGGTAGTCCGGGCGAAATACAAGGCTGGGGAGCACGTCGTGTAAGTAGTGGTCCTCTAGGGGCGTACGCTCGGTGGTGTACGCATTGTCCCAAGACCACGCGAGAGTTGGGATCATATCTTGATCAGCATGATTCTCGGCCGCAAGATTGGCATGACCCAGGTTTGGGACGAGGACGACAACGTCGTTCCCGTCACGGTCATCCAGGCTGGCCCCTGCGCTGTCTCGCAGGTTAAAACTCAGGCAACCGACGGCTATGACGCCGTCCAGATCGGTTTCGGCGACATCAAGGCCAAGAACGTGAACAAGCCCATGGCTGGTCACTTCGCCAAGGCTGGCGTCGAGCCTGTCCGCTTCCTTCGTGAGGTCCGCGTCGAGAACGGTGAGGAGCACAAGGTCGGCGAGGTCGTCACCGTCGCTGATTTCGCTGATGTCGAGAAGGTCGACGTCATCGGTACCTCCAAGGGTAAGGGCTTCCAGGGTCGCATCAAGCGCTGGGGTCAGCGCCGCGGTCCTATGACGCATGGTTCTCACTTCCAGCGTCACCCCGGTTCTATCGGTCAGTGCGCCTATCCTGCGCGCGTCCTCAAGGGCGTCAAGATGGCCGGTCACATGGGTAACGAGCGCGTTACCGTCAAGAACCTTTCCGTTGTCCGCATCGATGCCGAGCAGAACCTCATCTTGGTCAAGGGCGCTGTCCCGGGTGCCAAGAATGGTCTCGTCGCCATCCGTATGGCCTAAGGGCCCAGCCCATTTAGCCCAGCGTCATACCAAGGAGAACACTTAAATGGCAAAGTTTGAAGTAAAGAACAGCGAGGGCAAGAAGGTCGCCGAGGCCGAGCTCGCCGCTGAGGTGTACGGCATCGAGCCGAACATCCACGTTATGCACCACATCGTCAAGTGCCAGATGGCCTCTTGGCGTCAGGGCACCCAGTCTGCTAAGGGTCGCTCTGAGGTTTCCGGTGGCGGCAAGAAGCCTTGGCGTCAGAAGGGCACCGGCCGTGCCCGCCAGGGTTCCATCCGTGCTGCCCAGTGGCGTCACGGTGGCGTTGTCTTCGCCCCCAAGCCCCGTTCCTATGCTAAGCGTATGAACAACAAGGAGGTCAAGCTGGCTATGCGCTCCGCGCTGTCCGCCAAGCTGGCCGATGGCGAGCTCGTGCTCGTCGACGACTACGGCTTCGAGAAGCCTTCCACCAAGGCTGCCGTCGCCATGCTCAAGGCTCTCGGCCTTGAGGGCAAGCGTCTGACCATCATCGTTCGCGATGAGGACGTCAACGCCTACCTGTCGTTCCGCAACATTCCCAAGACGTTCATCATCACCGCTGACGAGGCCAACACCTACGATCTCGTCAACAACAACGCTGTGCTGATGCCCGCCGACATCGCCGCTCACTTCGGGGAGGTGCTTGCATAAATGACCGCCCACGAGATCATCATCCGTCCGATCGTGTCCGAGCGTTCCTTCTCCGGCATGGAGCTGAACAAGTACACGTTCGAGGTCGCCAAGGATGCTAACAAGTATCAGATCAAGGACGCTGTCGAGGAGATCTTCGGCGTCAAGGTCGTTCGCGTGAACACCCTGACGGTCAAGCCCAAGACCAAGCGCGTGCGCTATGTCGCCGGCAAGACCCGTTCTTGGAAGAAGGCCATCGTCACGCTGGCCGAGGGCGACACCATCGAGGTCTTTGGCAACCAGGCCTAAGACTCGCTGCTGTTGAGTGAGCTCATGCCTCCCAAATAGGGGAGGCGAGAGCTCAAGGTTTCGGGCGTATAAAATGGACACGCCCGGAACCGTGTATACGTCCGGTGTCATCGCACCCGAGGCAGAACCTCGAATCCCTGTCTGCGATGGCTAACGGATTCCTATTGAAAGGGATTGTAATGGCTGTAAAGCACCTTAAGCCGACCTCCGCTGGTAGGCGTTGGCAGACGATCTCCGATTTCTCCGAGATCACCTGCACCAAGCCCGAGAAGTCTCTTCTCGAGCCCCTGCCCAAGAAGGCCGGTCGTAACAACAACGGCCGCATCACCACCCGCCACCAGGGCGGCGGCGTGAAGCGTCGTTACCGCGTGATCGACTTCAAGCGCAACAAGGACGGCGTGCCCGCCAAGGTTGCCACGATCGAGTACGATCCGAACCGTTCCGCTCGCATCGCTCTGCTGCACTACGCTGACGGTGAGAAGCGCTACATCCTGGCCCCCAAGGGCCTCGAGGTCGGCCAGACCATCATGTCCGGTTCTGACGCCGACATCAAGCCGGGCAACGCTCTGCCCCTCGCCGACATCCCCGTCGGTACGCTCATCCACGCCGTCGAGTTCCAGCCGGGCAAGGGCGCTGCTATCGCCCGTTCCGCCGGTAATTCCTGCCAGCTGATGGGTAAGGAGGGCAAGTACGCTATCGTCCGTATGCCTTCCTCCGAGATGCGTCGCATCCTCGTTACCTGCCGCGCCACCGTCGGTGAGGTCGGCAACGCCGATCACGCCAACATCGTCATCGGCAAGGCCGGCCGTAAGCGTCACATGAACGTGCGCCCGACCGTCCGCGGTACCGTCATGAACCCTGTCGACCACCCGCACGGCGGTGGCGAGGGCAAGAACCACACCTCTGGTCGTCCCTCTGTTACCCCCTGGGGTAAGCCGACGAAGGGCCTTCGTACGCGCAAGAAGAAGAAGGTCTCGAACCAGCACATCATTCGTCGCCGTAAGAAGTAATTTCGGATACCGAGTTTTAGGAGAAAGCACTTATGAGCAGAAGTCTCAAAAAGGGCCCGTTCGTGGAGACTCGCCTTCTCTCGCGTATCACCGCGATGAACGAGGCTGGCAAGAAGGACGTCGTGAAGACCTGGTCCCGCGCGTCCACCATCTTCCCCGAGATGGTTGGTCACACCATCGCCGTCCACGACGGCCGCAAGCATGTGCCCGTGTATGTTACCGAGTCCATGGTTGGTCACAAGCTCGGCGAGTTCGCGCCGACTCGTACGTTCCGTGGCCACAAGGCCAAATAGGGGGTTAACCGTAAATGGCAACTAAGTCTATTGAAACTGAGGCCACCGAGGTTCGCGCCGTCGCTAAGTACGTGCGTGTTTCCCCCAGCAAGGCCCGCCTGGTGGTCGATCTGATCCGCCGTAAGCCTGTCGCTCAGGCCTTCGACATCCTCCACTTCTGCGACCGCGCCGTCGCCGTGGATGTCGAGAAGGTTCTCCGTTCCGCCGTTGCGAACGCCGAGAACAACAACGGTCTGCGTGCCGACAACCTGGTTGTCGCCGCTGCCTATGTTGACGAGGGTCCGACGCTTAAGCGCATCCGTCCCCGCGCCAAGGGTTCCGCTTCTCGCATTCTGAAGCGTACTTCCCACATCACCGTCGTCGTTGCTCCTCGAAAGGAGGCGTAAAGCTGTATGGGTCAGAAAGTCTACCCCACCGGCTTCCGTCTTGGCATCACCGAGAATTGGCGCTCCCGCTGGTTCGCAGAGAAGGATTACGCTAAGACCCTCGGTAACGATCTCGAGATCCGCAAGTACCTCGAGAAGCGTCTTTCCCGCGCAGCTGTCTCCCGCGTCGAGATCGAGCGCGCTGGCGACAAGGTGAAGGTCATCATCCTCACCGCTCGCCCCGGCGTTGTCATCGGTAAGAAGGGTGCCGAGATCGATACCCTCCGCACCGAGCTCGAGAAGGTCGCTGGCGTCTCCAAGGGCCAGCTCTCCGTCGACGTTGTCGAGATCAAGCGTCCCGAGCTCGACGCCAACCTCGTTGCTCAGTCTATCGCCGAGCAGCTCGAGGGCCGCGTTGCCTTCCGTCGCGCCATGCGCAAGGCTGTCCAGTCCGCCCGCAAGGCCGGCGCTAAGGGCATCCGTATCCAGTGCTCCGGTCGTCTCGGCGGTGCCGAGATGGGCCGTCGTGAGTGGTACCGTGAGGGTCGCGTGCCTCTGCACACCCTCCGTGCCAAGATCGACTACGGCACGGCTGTCGCCAGCACCACCATGGGCGCTTGCGGCGTGAAGGTCTGGATCTACCTGGGCGAGAAGCTCCCGGGCCAGCCTGTTCCCAACCCTGCACTCGAGGGCTCTTCCCGTCCTCGTCGTCGTAACTCCGAGAGGAGGGGTCAGTAGTGCTTGCCCCTAAGCGTATTCTTCACCGCAAGGTGCAGCGTGGCTCCATGAAGGGCCAGGCCAAGGGTAATACCGAGCTGCATTTCGGCGAGTTTGGTATCCAGGCTCTCGAGGCCCATTGGATCACCAACCGTCAGATCGAGGCTGCTCGTATTGCCATGACCCGCTACATGAAGCGTGGCGGTCGTGTCTACATCACGATCTTCCCCGATAAGCCCATCACCAAGAAGCCTGCCGAGACTCGCATGGGTTCTGGTAAGGGTAACCCCGAGGAGTGGGTGGCCGTCGTCAAGCCCGGCCGCATCATGTTCGAGGTCAAGGGCGTGCCCGAGGAGGTCGCTCGCGAGGCTCTGCGTCTTGCACAGCACAAGCTTCCCATCAAGACCAAGATTGTTGCTGCCAAGAACGCTGAGCAGCGCATCGAGAAGGAGATGGCTGAGGAGGCCGCTCTCGAGGCCAAGTGGGCTGCTGAGGACGCCGCCGCCGCCAAGGAGGAGAACTAATGAAGCCCGCAGAGATTCGTGAGCTCTCGGACGCTCAGCTCGTTGAGAAGCTGAAGGAAATGCGCGCCGAGCTCTTTAACCTTCGTTTCCAGATGGCCACCAGCCAGCTGGACAACACCGCTCGCGTCAACACCGTGAAGAAGGACATCGCTCGCGTCCTCACGGAGCAGCGCGCCCGCGAGATCGCAGCGGAGAAGTCCGCTGTCGCCGAGTAGGACCTAAGGAGAGAACATGACTGATTCGCGTAACTCGCGTAAGGTCCGTACGGGTGTCGTTACCTCCGTCTCCGGTGCCAAGACCATTGTTGTCACCATCACCGAGCGCAAGCGTCACCCCAAGTACGGCAAGATGATGACCAGCTCCAAGAAGCTGCACGCTCACGACGAGGAGTGCACGGCTGGCGTGGGCGATACCGTCCGCGTTATGGAGACCCGTCCTATGTCCAAGATGAAGCGTTGGCGCCTCATCGAGGTCGTCGAGCGCGCTAAATAAGCAGTCGCTCTTACGACTTGTACGTTTCCGAAGATGTGCGTATGCCTGGCTTGCATACCACGGGCCGTATAAAGGCTGCGCACCTCTCTTCGGTTCTTAGTTCGGAGGAACATCTACCATGATTCAGATGCAAACCATGCTGAACGTCGCCGACAACTCCGGCGCTCGCAAGATTCGCTGCATCAAGGTGCTTGGCGGTTCCAAGCGTCGTTATGCAGGCATCGGCGATGTGTTCATCGGTGCTGTCCAGGAGGCTACCCCTGGTGCCAACGTCAAGAAGAAGGACGTTGTCCGTTGCGTCGTCGTTCGCACCGTTAAGGAGATCCGCCGCAAGGATGGCTCCTACATTCGCTTTGATGAGAACGCCTGCGTTGTCATCAACAACGATGGTTCGCCCGTCGGCACCCGTATCTTCGGGCCTGTCGCTCGCGAGCTTCGTGACAAGAAGTACATGAAGATCGTCTCGCTCGCTCCCGAGACCCTGTAGTTAGGGGAGATATATGTATATCAAGAAGGGCGATAAGGTCCAGGTTCTCTCTGGTAAGGATCGCGGCAAGCAGGGCGTTATCCTGCGTGCTCTCCCCGCCGAGAACAAGGTCGTTGTCGAGGGCGTTTCGGTCGTCAAGAAGGCCGTCAAGCCCAACGCTGCCAACCAGCAGGGCGGCATCGTTTCGCAGGAGGCTCCCATCGACGCCTCTAACGTCAATCTCGTCTGCCCCGAGTGCGGTAAGGTTACCCGCGTCGGTCACGAGAAGGACGGCAAGAACAAGCTGCGCGTCTGCAAGAAGTGCGGCCACAAGTTCTAAGCTGCCCGCAACATCAAGTTGCTAGCAAAGGCCCGGATGCCACGGCACCCGGGCCTTTTTCTATCCCCACTCATTGGGGACCACTCATTGGGGACAGACTTAAATGAGTGAGAACACTCATTGGGGACAGACATAAATGAGTGGGCATACTGTTGGCAGTTAGTGACGGTCCTTTGAGCTGCAGCGCGCATGAGTGACGAGGCTAAGCGGATCATCCTGTCTTTTGAGTTATAAGCATAAGCCCCTGTCTCTGAGCAATAACCAGTGCGCATTTGTGCATATTTACGTGCGTGGGATTGCGTGAATATGCATATAGATGCGTCGTTTACGGGGCAAAAATGACCGTTTAGCGGTGAGATACGCAGAAACGCGCACATACGCGCTTATTTGTGCGAATATAGAGACGGTAGAAATGTTAGACGCTCCATGACCCAGGAGGCACATGATGGCAGATTCCAAGCAGGCTCCACTCGACGCCGCGGCAGCCGCCAAAGCAGCATTCGCTTCGGTCCAGGACAAGCCGTTCCCTACCGACATCTTTACGGCTCCCGAGCTTCGTTGGGCTGTGATCGGTTGCGGCGTTATTGCCAACCAGATGGCTCAGTCCCTTGCTCTGGCTGGCCGCAAGCTTACGGGCGTTGCCAACCGCACGCTCAACAAGGCTCAGGCTTTTGCCGAGCAGTATGGCGTCGAGAAGGTCTATGACACGGTTGAGGATCTCTACGCCGATCCTGACATCGACGCCGTCTACATCACCACCCCGCACAACACCCATATCACCTATCTGCGCGCCGCCCTGGCGGCCGGCAAGCACGTGCTCTGCGAAAAGGCCATTACCCTCAACTCTGCCGAGCTCGACGAGGCCCGTGCCATCGCCGACGAGTACAACGTGGTCCTTATGGATGCCACCACGGTGCTCCACATGCCGCTGTATCAGGAGCTGCGCCAGCGCATGGATGCGGGCGACTTTGGCCGCATGAACCTCGCCCAGCTCAACTTTGGCAGCTATAAGGAGTACGGCGACCTGACCAACCGTTTCTACAATCGCAACCTCGCCGGCGGTGCCATGCTCGATATTGGCGTGTATGCCCTGTCCGTTATGCGCCTGTTTATGGCGAGCCAGCCCGCCGAGGTAGTTTCGCTGGGCAACACCTGCGAGACTGGTGTCGATGTTGCGGGCGGCATTGTCTGCCGTAACGCCGAGCAGCAGCTGGGCGTCGTGAGCCTTACGCTCCACTCCAAGCAGCCCAAGCGCTCGGTCATCAGCTTCGACAAGTGCTATATCGAGGTCAACGAATATCCGCGTGCCGATCACGCGACCATCGTGTGGACTGCGGACGGCCACCGCGAGGAGGTCCATGCCGGCACTGAGGCTTACGCCCTTTGCTATGAGATGGCCGATCTAGAGAAGGCTGTTGCCGGTGACGACTCCAAGCGCGAGCTTCTGAGCTATGCCTCTGATGTAATGGAGCTTATGACCAAGCTTCGCGCCGACTGGGGAGTCGTGTACCCCGAGGAGGACTAAGCGATGCTTGCGGAGGATAGGCTCAACGCGATCGTGTCGATGGTGCAGCAGGCCGGCTCGGTAACGGTGCCGGAGCTTGCCGAGGCCCTGGGCGTGACAGCGTCTACCATTCGGCGTGATCTGCAGACGCTCGACCGCGCGCACCGTATCGCCAAGGTGCACGGAGGTGCGACGAGTCTGGAGCGCGCGCACGTGACGCGCGACCTAACGATCAGTGAGCGCAGTGATCTCCATTACGACGACAAGGAGCGTATCTGCGCCCGTGCGGCGGCGCTCGTGGAGCCCGAGAGCTTTGTATACATCGACTCGGGTTCGACGACGCTCAGGCTCATCGAGCATCTTCCGCATCTTGAAGGTGTCACCTATGTGACCGACTCCGTGCTCCATGCTCAGCATCTCGCTTTGCGCGGCATGCGTACCGTGGTGCTGGGCGGCGAGCTCAAACCCGAGACCGAGGCGCTCGTTGGCCCCGATGCCTTGGCAACTCTAGAACGCTACAACTTCAACTGCGGCTTCTGGGGCTCCAACGGCATTGCCGCCGAGCAGGGTTTTACGACTCCCGATATCGAGGAAGCGCAGGTCAAGCGCATCTCGATGCGCCATACGGCCAAACGCTTCGTAATCTCGGATGCCAGCAAATTTGGCATGGTGGCGCCCGTCAAGTTTGCGGACTTCCGCGACGCAACGATTATCACCGCGGGTGAGGTGCCCGCCAAGTACCAGGCGATGGAAAACGTCATCACGGTCTAGCAACGGGGCGAAGTAAGGCCAAAACCATTTAGTTTTCTCAATAGAAAAGCGGCAACATCCATTACGGGCGTTGCCGTTCTTGTTATCTGCCGGTTTGTCTAAGTCTGTAACAACTAGCCCGTTAAAAGTGGGCTAGGTGTTACAAATCGAGATGCTTCCGAACCGCGCCGTCCCTTTGTCTCAATCTGTAACATCTTGGAACGATTTTGCCGAGTTACTGTTACAGATTGAGATTTTCCCTTAAGGGGGATTTGAATGTCTCGATCTGTAACAGATAGACCGGAAAACGGGTTCTAACTGTTACAAATCGAGACGTTTTGGGACCGCGGCTGAAGCCATTGCGGCAAAACCACCACAAAGGTGCCTGTCCCCTTTGTGGTGGTTTAGGGCTCCCAGGGGCAAGGGGCTTCGATATGGATGTGCTCGCCGGTTACGGGATGCGTGAAGGACACGCTGTGGGCGTGGAGCATAAGGCCGCAGGGACGCGGCGTGCCGTAGAGCTCGTCGCCTACCAGGGGGTGGCGCTCGCTCGCCAGATGCACACGGATTTGGTGTTTGCGGCCGGTGAGCAGCTCGACATCGATATACGAGCGCGTGGGCAGGCCACGACGGCTCTTAAGACGCTTGAGCACCTTGACGCGCGTTTGAGACGGCTTGCCGCTTGCGCCGACGCGCATCTTGCGGCTGTCGTGACGGTCGCGGGCGATGGGCTTGTCGATGAGCTTTTCGTTCCAGTCGATCTTGCCCTCGGCGAGCGCCAGGTAGTGCTTTTCGAACGCGTGGTCGATGACCATCTGGTCAAAGGCGGGCTGCGTCTGCTTGTCGAGCGAGAACAGCACCACGCCGGTGGTGTCGCGGTCCAGGCGGTTGAGCGGCTGCATGTCGGTCGCGGCAAAGCCGTCGCCCATCGCCAGTAGCAGGTCGCTGGCGTAGTCGGTGAGCGTGCGCTCGCCGGTGCCGTCGCCGTGGACGATCATGCCGGCAGGCTTGTCGATGGCCATGAGCCAGGCGTCGCAGTAGAGGACTTGAGGTTCTTCGTTCACGTGTAAGCCTTTCGGTTAGCTGATTCCCACAAACATGCAGCCCGAGGTCGCCCCGCGCAGACGGGCGGCGGGCTTGCGGCCGGCCTGCGCCGCCTCGACGGCACGACGGACGCGGGCAACGGCACGGCCCACCTCATCCGCCTCGAGCAGCGTGCCGTCCACCATAAGACGGCGCACGCCGGCATCGAGCAGCTGAGGAACCTGCGGCGTGAGGTCGATGGGATAGGCATCGTACAGGCGCGAGCGGCCGTGGATGTCGGTGCGGACGGGCATGACCTTGCCGTCGATATTCTTGAGCGAGAGCTTGCGGGCACGCAGGCGGCAGTTGGCACAATCGTGGATGCAGCCGTTGGCAACCTGCAGAATGCAATGCTCGCTTGTCATGACGCGCGGGCGGCCAAAGACGGTGATGCCCAGAGCCGCGGGCGCGGCGGCGCCGAGCGAGACAATCTCGTCGAGCGTGATCTCGGGCGAGAACCAAAACGCACCGGCTCCGCGCTCGGCAAGCGCTTCCATGCAGGGCGTGTTATGAACCGGCAGGCAAGAACGAATCTCGGCCGTGGCGCCGGCATGCGCGGCTACGGCGAGCTCGGAGATATTGCCGATGGCGACGGTGGCTCCGGCATTGATCCAGGGATCGACGCGCTCGTGGTCAACGGCGCGGCAGACTTCGTCGAGTACGGGCACGATACCCTGTTCAAATGCATCGGCAGGGGAGAGTCCGACAGCCTTGAGCGCATCGGTGGTCATGTAGATGCGCGCGGCACCCTCGGCACGAGCTGCCTCGGCGGCCTCGAGCGAGGTGACGGTGGCGCAGATTTGCGGCTCATCGCGGTAATGCTCGGGCATGGCGCGCGTACATTTGTCGAGTACCGGCAACTCGAGTGTTTTCGCGCGCTCCTCGTACGGCGCAAGAATGGCCTCCTCCAATGCCTTACAGGCAGCGGCGCGCACCTTGTGTACGGCGGAGAAGCCCATACCACAGCCGGCGTCGAGCGAAACATCAAAGCTCGCTGCCTCAAAGGGCGAGGAGCCCATGCGGCCCACATGCTCAACCAGGTCTGCCGCCTCGACGGCGCGGGTCTTGGCGGCCTCGACGGTGAAGCCCGTGGCGGTGGCGGTGAGCGCGGGGTTGTCACGGCAGGTGAGTGTGACAGTAAACGGCTCGCCTAGGCGCGCCACGACGGACACATCAACAGCTCGGCGGCGCAGCACATCGCGCTTGAGCGCGGCGCCGGCGGCGTCGATAGCGCGCTGGCTTCGAATCACGCGCACGCGGCAGCCCTCGGGCATGCTGCGGGGCACGCGACATTCGATGATGTCGCCCGCGGCGGCATCATCGGCGGCAATGGTGGTCAGGAACTGGTCGAACTCATCGTCGTGGCGAAGCTCCAGCAGGTCGCCCTTGCTCACGGGCTCAAACAACTCAATGCGGGCGATGGCGGCGCGGCGACGGCGGTCGTCGGGCTTGAGGCCGCGCACATCGCGGTTGGCCGGGCGGCTGCCCAGCACCGTGCCCACGATCTGGCCGCGGTTGTTGGAACGCTCATAGCTCATCATCTCGTCGCCCGAGGTGCCGTCCTGATAGGCGTGCGTAAAGTCGCGGTTGAAGCAGCGCTTGAGCTGCCGCTGGCGGGCGGCTTTCTCGTCCTTGGCAACGGTGGCTCCGGATAACATGTCGTCAATTTCGTGACGATACACGTCGACGATGGAATACACGTAATCGGGCGCCTTCATGCGGCCCTCGAGCTTGAGCGACGCGGCGCCGGCGTCATACAGGCGGCGAACAAGCTGTGAGGTGTTGGTGTCACGCGGGCACAGCGCGCGCTCGCGACCGGCAGGGGAGAGCGATCGACCGTTCTCGTCGATCAGCTCGTAGGGCAAGCGGCAGGGCTGGGCGCACATGCCGCGGTTGGCCGAGCGGCCCGCCATGGCAAAGCTCGATAGCAGGCACAGGCCCGAGTAGCAAAAGCAGATGGCGCCATGGCTAAAGACCTCAAGGTCCACATCGGGCGCGGCGTCGTGGATGGCGGCGATCTCGTCGATGGAGAGCTCGCGCGAGAGGGTCACGCGGTCGGCGCCCTGCTCGCGGCACCAGATGGTTCCGCGGTCGTCATGGATGTTCGCCTGGGTCGAGATATGCGTCTCGATGCCGGGCATCGTGCGCTTGACCTCAAAGAACAGACCCCAGTCCTGGATGATGAAGGCATCGGCGCCCAGCGTGGAGCAGCGATGGATGAGTTGCAACGCATCGGCCATCTCGGACTGCTTGATGACGATGTTGACCGTGACGTAGACGCGCGAGCCGGCCAGGTGTGCAGCGCGGCAGGCCTGCTCAAAGGCCTTGTCGGTAAAGTTCGTTGCCTTGCGGCGGGCGTTGAAGCTGCCCATGCCACAGTAGATGGCGTCTGCCCCGGCAGCGAGTGCGGCGGCGAAGGGCTCCGGGCCTCCGGCGGGGGCCAAGAGCTCGGGTCTACGGTTGGTGGTTCGACTGGCGGTTGCGGTCATATCCTGCCTTTCAAAATGCTCAGATAATCAAAAGTATAGTGGTGCCATCGCGGCAGGCGATGCCCGTGCTCTAAGCGGGATAAAGTCTTCAGCAGCTTGGACTGGCTGCTTCGTATGAGAACCGTTCAGCGGTCCGGGGAAACCGTTGGGCGATAAAATATTCTCGAGGGCTGATAATTATCTTGCATCGGGCAAACTCATCCCCTACTATCCCAATCAAGCGCGGTGTTCAGACCGAACTGTGCCTCCCGGTGTGAACGCCGCGCTCCCGTTCCCTTTTACTTGTAAGGAGAAAAACATGAGCAAGACCGTCGTGTCTTCCGATAACGCACCCGCAGCCATCGGCCCGTATTCCCCCGGTATCCAGACTGGCAACATGGTGTTTCTGTCCGGCCAGCTGGGCATCGATCCCGCGACCGGCAAGCTGCCCGAGGGTGTCGAGGCCCAGGCCAAGCAGTCCCTCGCCAACGTCGAGGCTCTGCTGACCGCTGCCGGCGCCACGTTTGCCGATGTCGTCAAGACCACGGTCTACCTGGCCGACATCGCCGACTTTGCCGCCGTGAACGAGATTTACGCCTCCAAGTTCGAGGCTCCGTTCCCCGCGCGCAGCGCTTTCCAGGTTGCCGCCCTTCCGGCTGGCGGTCTGGTCGAGATCGAGGTTGTCGCCGCTCTCTAAGGTGTTGGTAACAACTAAACATGACATGCAAAAAGACCCTGCAGCGCGTGCGAGCTGCAGGGTCTTTTGTCAAGCGATGCGACAAAAATGATCCGTTTCCCTTCGTCCCCAAGGGATCACGTTTAGCCCTCCTTGCGGACTTTTTGCAGGTAGCGGTAGACGCTGGGCTCCGAGATGCCCAGCGAGGTGGCGGCGCAGGCCACGGCGCCCTTGAGCATGAACACCCCGTTGCCGTTGAGGTGGCGAATGACGTCCACGCGGTCGCTCTGACCAAGCGACGCTACATCCAGCCCGCGCGCGCTCAGCAACTCGGCAATGCTGCGGTCGATGAGCTCCTGTGTGGACTCCGAAAGGCTTTCGACCTCGATAGGGGCGGGCTCCGTGCGCGTCGGCGCCGCGTCGAAGCACGCCATGAGCTGCTGCGCCATGGCGTTGATGGAGCGTACGGTCGAGAGGTCGGTGTTGACGCAGAGCATACCGACGATCTCGTCATCCTCGCGGATAAAGAACGTCGCGGACTCCAACGTCTTGCCGCCGGCACCGCGCCCCTCGTAGCCCGTAATAAACGGCAGGTCGCGATACTTGGGGTCGTGCATGATCTTGAGCGCCAGATCGGTGGCGGGACCGCCGATCTTACGGCCGCTCACGATGCCGTTGCGAATATCGACGATGGCGTGGTCGGGATCCGAGAAATCGTGCAGCACGATTTCGCTGTTCTTACCGAGTATCTGCTCCAGGAAATCGACCATCGGCAAAAAGCGGCTTACGGTCTCGTTCACGGGCAACTCCTTTGGGTGAAATCGGAAATGTTCATAACAATTTTTTCTCATGGTAACACGGTGTCTATTGACTCGCATATTCGCAGGTACATTGCGTAATACAGACGAACGGTATGATTTTGGCGGTAAACGGTTGACCAAAAGAAAAGTTAGATGTTATTTTGACAAGACACTTTCCTGACCTGCGGAAATTCATTATCTCAGCTGAAGAACAGTCTGATAACAAAAAATTATTATTGAGAATGAGAATCATCTTTAATACGATATGCAACGAAGGCACAACCTCAACCCCGCACTGCGTCACAATAGAGCGTTAGATGCGAAAACAACTATTTCGAGGATTGGTGGTCAAATGACCCAGGAGACGGTTACGAACGGCACTGAAGCCCTGTTCACTCGTGAAGGCATGCCTCCCGTTAAGGAAATGATCCCGTGTGCCCTTCAGCACGTACTGGCATCGTTTGCCGGCATCATTACCCCGGCGGTCATCATGGCCGGCGTCTACGGCTTTAATAGCCAGCAGAGCACCGACATCATCCAGGTCGCGCTCATTCTTTCGGCGATCGATACGGCCCTTCAGGCCTTCGCTCCCTTCCGTCGCATCGGCGGCGGCCTGCCCATCGTCATGGGCGTTTCGTTCGCGTTCCTGCCGGCTCTGCAGGCCATGGGTGCCTCGGGCTTTAGCTTTGGTGCGCTGCTGGGCGGCGAGATCGTCGGCGGCGCCGTCGCGGTCCTCTTTGGTCTGGCCTACAGCAAGATCAAGTGGCTGTTCCCGCCCGTCGTGACCGGTACGGTCATCTTCTCCATCGGCGTTTCGCTGTATCCCACGGCCGTCAAGTATATGGCCGGCGGTATGGGTACGCCGCTGTGGGGCACTCCGCAGGCCTGGTGCGTCGCTCTTATCACCTTCGCCGTGGTCTTTGCGCTCGCCAACTTTGGCAAGGGCACGCTCAAGCTGGGATCCGTGTTCTTTGGCATGATCGTTGGCATGATCGTTTCGATCCCCTTTGGCATGATCGACTTCTCCAGCGTCGCCACCGCTCAGGTCTTCGCCCTTCCCAAGCTCATGCCCTACGCGCTCGAGTTTGATCCCGAAGTCTGCATTACCCTCGCTGTTGTGTTCCCCATGGTTGCCATCCAGGTTATCGGTGACGTCTCCGCCGCCTGCCTGGGCTCCATCGACCGTATGCCCACCGAGCGCGAGCTCTCCGGCGCTATCGTGTCCCAGGGCCTCACCTCTATGGTCGGCGGCCTGCTGGGTGGTCTTCCCACCAGCGCCCTTGGCCAGAACGTGGGCATCATCTGCTCCAACAAGGTCGTCAACAAGTGGGTCTTTGTGATCATCGCAGCCGTCTTTGCCATCGCCGGTCTGTTCCCGCAGCTCTCTGCCGTCCTTTCCGCTATCCCGCAGCCCGTTATCGGCGGCGCGACCGTCGGCGTCTTTGGCACCATCACCATGAACGGCGTGCGCATGTTCACCCGCGAGGGCCTCACGCAGCGCACTACCACCATCGTCGGTACCTCCGTCGTCTTTGGCCTGGGTATCTGGATGGCCAGCGGTTGCCTTGCCGGCGAGGGTATGCCCGCCTGGGTGTCCACCGTCATCGGCTCCAATGCCGTAACCCCCACCGCCATCATGGCCATTGTCCTTAACCTGATCCTTCCGCAGACGCCGGTCGTGGCTCAGCACATCGATGCTGCCAAGGACGCTGCCGTGGATCTGGTCTTGCCCGAGAGCAAGAAGTAACCAATTCGGTGCTATTCGTCGGCGGACGCATCGCCTCGTCCGCCGACGTCATGCGGCGCCAAGCCGCACTTCAAAGGGTTTGTCCCTTTGGTGAAGCGTTGACGGGAGAGGGCCCGTTTCCGGTGTAGGCCGGCGCTTCGCACTCCGCCATGTCAGAGGTGTCAAACCCCGCCTCTGATGTTGAAGGGAGCATCCATGCTTCTGGTCGCTAACGGTTCCGTTTTTACCCGCAACGCTCAGACCCCGTTTATTCCAAACGGTGCGGTCGCCATTGACGGAGATACGATCGTCGAAGTGGGCCCCGAGTGCGAGCTCAAGGCCAAGTACCCGGATGCCGAGTACGTCGACGCCCAGGGCAACCTCATCATGCCTGGACTCATCAATTGCCACACCCACATCTACTCGGGTCTGGCCCGCGGCCTTGCCATTAAGGGCTGCAACCCCACCAACTTCCTGGAGAATCTTGAGCAGCAGTGGTGGAAGATCGATGACAACCTGACGCTCGACGGCACCAAGGCCAGCGCCTATGCCACGATTCTTGACTCCATCCGCGATGGCGTCACCACGATCTTCGATCACCACGCGAGCTTCTGCGAGATCCCAGGCAGCCTCTTTACCATTAAGGATGCAGCTCAGGAGCTGGGCATGCGTTCGTGCCTGTGCTACGAGGTCTCCGACCGCCGCGGTCAGGAAAAATGCGACCAGGCCATTGCCGAGAACGCCGAGTTTGCCCAGTGGGCCGCCAAGGAGCGTCGCGATAACGACAACCACATGATTGCCGCCATGTTTGGCGGTCACGCCACCTTTACGCTGTCGGACGAGACCATGGATAAGATGGCCGAGGCCAACAACGGCCTGACCGGCTTCCACATCCATGTGTGCGAGGGCATGAATGACGTGTGGGACTCCCGCCTCAACCGCGGTGGCATTAGCCCCGTCGAGCGCCTGCTGCAGCACAATTTGCTGGGTCCCGACACCATGCTCGGCCACTGCATCCACGTGACGCCTGCCGAGATGGATATCGTCAAGGAGTCCGGCACCTGGCTCGTCAACAACCCCGAATCCAATATGGGCAACGCCGTGGGCTGCGCCCCCGTGCTCGAGTTCTTCCGCCGCGGCATCCCCGTGTGCATGGGCACCGACGCCTACACCCACGATATGCTCGAGAGCCTCAAGGTCTTCCTGATCATCCAGCGCCACAACGCCGCCATGCCCAACGTGGGCTGGTGCGAGGCCATGACGATGCTGTTCGAGAACAACGCCAAGATGGCGAGCAAGTACTTCGATCGCAAGCTCGGTGTGCTCGAGGCCGGCGCTGCCGCCGACGTTATCGTTATGGACTACAAGCCCTTTACGCCGCTGAGCGAGGAGAACATCGACGGCCACATGCTCTTTGGCATGATGGGCAAAAACTGCCGCACCACCATCATCAACGGCCGCGTCCTGTACAAGGATCGCGAGTTTGTCGGTATCGATGAAGAAAAGATCAACGCGTGGACCATGGCCGAGTCCAAGAAGCTCTGGAGCACGCTCAACGATCGCACCTACTAATTCACAAGTAGATTCGCGCGCGTCGGATGTTTCGCCGCATCCGACGCGCGCATAGGCGGCCTCCGCGGGGTCGCCGGCGCTGTGCTAGCGCTACACCGTATTTGCGCCCGCCGCGCGGTCTCGCCGGGCGTTACAGAGAGGAGCTCATTATGAGCGACATCATGAGGCCGATCCCGTTTTCGCAGCTGATGAACTGGATCATCGAAGAGCACAAGACTCAGGGCGCCGTCTTTGGCGTGCGCAAGATGGTCACGGCCAACCAGGAGGGCGCGCTTCCCATTTTTGACGAGCGCATCGAGACTCCGTTTGGCCCGGCCGCCGGTCCCAACACGCAGCTTGCCCAGAACATCGTGGCATCCTACGTGGCCGGCTCCCGCTTCTTTGAGCTCAAGACCGTTCAGGTTATGGACGGCGAGGAGCTTTCCCGTTGCGTCAACAAGCCCTGCATTGTGGCGCAGGACGAGTGCTACAACTGCGAATGGTCGACCGAGCTCGAGGTTCCGCAGGCCTTTGCCGAGTACGTGAAGGCATGGTTTGCCTGTCACCTGATTGCTCGCGAGTATGGTCTGGGCAGCCCGGACGGCTTTGTCTTCAACATGTCGGTGGGCTATGACCTGGAGGGTATTAAGAGCCCCAAGGTCGATGCCTACATTGAGGGCATGAAGGACGCCAGCGGCTCCGACGTCTGGAACGAGTGCCGCGCATGGGCGCTCGCCAACCTGGACAAGTTTGAGCATGTCGACGCCGCGTTTGTCGAATCCATTCCGGCGCGCGTGTCCAACTCCATCACCGAGTCTACCCTGCACGGCTGCCCGCCTGCCGAGATCGAGCGCATCGCGACCTATCTCATCACCGAGAAGGGCCTCAACACCTACATCAAGTGTAACCCCACGCTGTTGGGCTATGAGTTTGCCCGTCAGCGCCTCAACGAGCTGGGCTTTGACTACATCGTCTTCGATGACACACACTTCCGCGAGGACCTGCAGTGGGTCGACGCCGTGCCCATGTTCGAGCGCCTGATTGCCCTGTGCGCCGAGCGCGGCCTGGAGTTTGGTGTCAAGCTCACCAACACCTTCCCCGTCGATGTGACGAGGGACGAGTTGCCCTCCACCGAGATGTACATGTCCGGCCGTTCGCTGTTCTCGCTGACCATCGAGGCCGCCCGCCGCATTACCGAGCAGTTCGATGGCAACCTGCGCATCAGCTACTCCGGTGGTGCCACGGTCTACAACATCCGCGCCCTGTATGATGCCGGTATTTGGCCCGTTACCCTGGCGACCGACGTGCTCAAGCCCGGTGGATACGAGCGTTTTAGCCAGATGGCCGGCGAGTTTACCGACCTGGATGGCAAGCCGTTCGCGGGCGTCTCTCTCGAGGCCGTGACCGCGATCCAGGCCGACTCGCTCACCAACCCGCTCTACAAGAAGCCGCTGCGCCCGCTGCCCGACCGCAAGGTCGCCGGCAAGAGCCCGCTTTCCGACTGCTTTACCACGCCGTGCCGCACGAGCTGCCCCATCCAGCAGGATATTCCCGCCTACCTGGCGGCTGTTGACGAGGGCCGCTACGAGGACGCGCTCAACATCATCATCGAGCGCAACGCCCTGCCGTTCATTACCGGCACCATCTGCCCGCATCCCTGCGGCCGTGCTTGCGAGCGTGCGTTCTACGAGCCCGAGGGTGCCCAGATCCGCGCCAGCAAGCTCAAGGCCGCCCGCGAGGCCATGACCGCCGTGCTGCCCAAGCTGCGCGCCCAGGCCATTGCCAACGACGCCGAGCGCAACGTTGCCGTTATCGGCGGCGGCCCGGCCGGTCTGGCGACGGCGTTCTTCCTGACGCGCGCCGGCGTGCCCGTCACTATCTTCGAGGCCCGCGACTCTCTCGGCGGCGTGGTCCGTCACGTGATCCCCGAGTTCCGCATTGCGAGCGACGATATCTCCCACGATGCCGAGCTCTGCCTGGCCTTTGGCGCCAAGGTTCAGCTCAACGCCCGCGTGGAGTCCATTGACGAGCTCAAGGCCCAGGGCTTCACCGACGTGGTCGTGGCAACCGGTGCCTGGATGCCCGGCTCTGCGGGCTTGGGCGAGGGTGCCGAGCTCGATGTGCTGGAGTTCCTCGAGGCCGCCAAGAAGGGCGAGAAGCTCGAGCTGGGCGAGGACGTCGTGGTCATCGGCGCCGGCAACACCGCCATGGACGCGGCCCGCGTGGCCAAGCGCCTGGCAGGCGTGAAGAACGTGCGCCTGGTGTATCGCCGCACCAAGAAGCAGATGCCCGCCGATGAGGAAGAGCTCGATCTTGCTCTTGCCGACGGCGTTGAGTTCTGCGAGCTGCTGGCACCCAAGGCACTCAACGGCGCCGTGCTGACCTGCGACGTTATGGAGCTTGGCGAGCCGGATGCAAGCGGTCGTCGCAGCCCTGTTGCCACGGGCGAGACCGTCGAGCTTCCCGCCACCACGGTGATCTGCGCCGTGGGCGAGGGCATCGATGCCAGCCTGTACGACGCCGCGGACGTCGAGCACGACCGTCGCGGCCGCCTTGCCGCCACCTCCACCGGCGTCGAGGGCGTCTGGGCTGCCGGTGACTGCCGTCGCGGTCCGGCCACCGTGGTCGAGGCTATCGCCGACGCCGCCGAGGTCGCCCGTGCCATCGCTGGCGTGGACTTTAACAAGTACGCCGACTGCAACGAGCAGGCCGGCCGCGAGGACACCTGCTACGAGCGCAAGGGGTCGCTGTGCCGCGACAAGCGCAACTGCACCAAGACCCGCTGCCTGGGCTGCGGCTCGGTGTGCGAGGTCTGCTGCGACGTGTGCCCCAACCGCGCAAACGTTGCTATTAAGGTGCCGGGCCTGGCCAAGCATCAGGTGGTACATGTCGATGGCATGTGCAACGAGTGCGGCAACTGCGCCGTGTTCTGCCCCTACCAGGAGGGTCGTCCCTACAAGGACAAGCTCACCCTGTTCTGGAGCGATCAGGACATGGAGAACTCCGAGAACGAGGGCTTCCTGGCCGTGGACGAGGATCACTTTAAGGTCCGCGTCGCCGGCACGGTCCGCACCGTTTCGGTCGATGCCGTCAACACCGGCCTTCCCGAGGCCGTCCGCCTGACCATCAAGGCCGTGCGCGACAGCTATCCGTATCTTCTTAAGAAATAGGCGAGTCTCTTATGGCCAAATCCATTCAACATAACGTGGCCTACGTTGCCTGCGGAAGCGGCTGTGCTTCCGCAGGCGGCGACGCCCGCTGCAGCGAAGGCTGCATTGGCTGTGGCGCCTGCGTCACGGCCTGCCCCCACGGCGCCATTGCGCTGGTCGATGGCATCGCCCGCGTGGATCGCTCCAAGTGCACGGGCTGTGGCCTGTGCGGCATGGCGTGCCCGCAGCGCGTGATCGCCTTCGTTCCCGGCTACCAGAACATTCTGGTGCGCTGCAACAACACCGATAAGGGCGCCATTGCTCGCAAGATCTGCGACACGAGCTGCATCGGTTGCGGCATGTGCGCCAAAAAGTGCCCTGCCGGCGCTATCCGCATCGAGGACAACTGCGCCCATATCGACGGCGCGGACTGCCTGTCGTGCGGCATGTGCGCCGTCGTCTGCCCGCATGGCGCCATTCACGACCGCACCGGCATCGCCGCCGGCGTGTAGAAGGGAATCACCATGGCACAGGAATTCACTTTTACCGTTAACGGTGTCGAGCACACGACGACCCAAAACAAGCCGCTGCTGCGCTACCTGCGCGACGACCTGCACATCCACTCCGCCAAGGACGGCTGCTCCGAGGGCGCCTGCGGTACCTGCACCATTCACGTGGACGGCGCGGCCGTCAAGGCCTGCGTGCTGACCACCGCTCTTGCCGCCGGCCGCAACATCGTGACCGTCGAGGGCTTGCCCCAGGACGTGCGCGAGGCCTTTGTGTACGCCTTTGGCGCCGTGGGCGCCGTGCAGTGCGGTTTTTGCATCCCCGGCATGGTCATGGCGGGCGCGGCGCTCATCGCCGAGGACCCCGAGCCCACCGAGGAGCAGATCAAGTACGCCATCCGCGGCAATGTCTGCCGTTGCACCGGCTACAAAAAGATTATCGAGGGCATTTCGCTGGCCGCTGCGGTGCTCCGCGGCGAAAAGCAGATCGACGAGGACCTGGAGCGCGGCGACGACTACGGCGTGGGCAAGCGCGCCTTCCGCATCGACGTGCGCAAGAAGGTGCTCGGCGAGGGCAAGTATCCCGACGACATCGACGAGCTTGACCAGCCGGGCCTGACCTATGCCAGCGCCGTGCGCTCCAAGTACCCGCGCGCCCGCGTGCTCTCCATTGACACCTCCAAGGCCGAGGCCCTGCCCGGTGTGGTGGGCATCTTGCGCGCCGAGGACGTGCCGGTCAACCAGGTCGGCCACCTTATCCAGGACTGGGACGTCATGATCGCGGCGGGCGATATCACCCGCTGCGTGGGCGACGCCATCGTGCTGGTGGTTGCCGAGGACGAGGCGACGCTCGAGAAGGCCAAGAAGCTCGTCAGGATCGATTACGAGCCGCTGGAGCCCGTGCGTAACATTGTCGAGGCCAGGGCTGCCGACGCCCCGCGCCTGCACGACAGCTTCTTTGCCTTTGGCGACACGGTGGAGCTCAAGGACAACGTGTGTCAGAGCCGCCATGTGACGCGCGGCGACGCCGCCAAGGCGCTGGCAGAGAGCGCGTTTACCGTGACGCAGCGCTTTACCACGCCCTTTACCGAGCATGCCTTCTTGGAGCCCGAGTGCGCCGTTGCCTTCCCGTACAAGAGCGGCGTCAAGGTGCAGTCGACCGACCAGGGTGCCTACGACACGCGCAAAGAGTGTGCCCACATGTTTGGCTGGGACAACGAGCCCGAGCGCGTGGTCGTCGAGACCATGCTCGTGGGCGGCGGCTTTGGCGGTAAGGAGGACGTTTCGGTCCAGCACCTGGCCGCGCTCGCCGCATATAAGTTCCAGCGTCCTGTGAAGTGCAAGCTCACGCGTGCCGAGTCGCTCGCGTTCCATCCCAAGCGCCACGCCATGGCCGGCACCTTTACGCTGGGCTGCGACGCCGAGGGCAACTTTACCGGCCTGGACTGCGAGATCAACTTTGATACCGGCGCCTACGCTTCGCTGTGCGGCCCGGTGCTCGAGCGCGCCTGCACGCATGCCGTTGGCCCCTATAAGTACCAGAACACTGACATTCGCGGTTTTGGCTACTACACCAACAACCCGCCCGCCGGCGCGTACCGCGGCTTTGGCGTTTGTCAGTCCGAGTTTGCGCTCGAGAGCCTCATCGACCTGCTGGCAGAGAAGGTCGGCCTGGACCCGTGGGAGATCCGCTACCGTAACGCCATCGAGCCGGGCGAGGTTTTGCCCAACGGCCAGATTGCCGACTGTTCCACGGCGCTTAAGGAGACGCTGCTCGAGGTCAAGGATGCCTACTACGCGCATCCCGGACACGCTGGCATTGCCTGCGCCATGAAGAACGCCGGCGTGGGCGTGGGTCTGCCCGATGCCGGCCGCTGCAAGATTCGCGTCGAGGATGGCCGCGCCGTGGTCTATGCCGCCACGTCCGACATCGGCCAGGGCTGCAACACGGTCTTTTTGCAGGACGTTGCCGAGGCCTGCGGTCTGCCGCTTCGCTGCATTGCCAACGGCGAGTGCTCCACCGAGAACGCTCCCGACTCCGGCACCACGTCTGGTTCGCGTCAGACGGTCGTGACCGGCGAGGCCGTGCGCGGTGCCGCCTTCCTGCTGCGCGACGCCATGGTTGGCATCGAGGCCGGCAAGCCTGCGCCCGCCGCTCCGGTGAGCGCGCATGGCGACGGCGTCAAGATCGAGTACGACGACGGTCGCGCCTACCAGCTGCGCACACAGGAACTCGTCGCCGGCCAGGGTATGCATCCTCAGGACCCTGCGGCCACCATCAAGGCGCTCGAGGGATGCGAGTTTGGCTACGTGTATCTGGAGCCGACCGACAAGCTGGGCGCCGACGTTCGCAACCCCAAGAGCCACATCTGCTACGGCTTTGCCACGCATGTGGTCATTCTGGATGATGACGGTCGCGTGAGCGAAGTCTATGCCGCGCATGATTCCGGCAAGGTGGTCAACCCCATCTCCATCCAGGGCCAGATCGAAGGCGGCGTGCTCATGGGTATGGGCTATGCGCTTACCGAGGATTGGCCGCTCAAGGACTGCGTGCCCCAAGCAAGGTACGGCACGCTCGGACTGTTCCGTGCGCCCGAGATTCCGGATATCCACGCCATCTACGTGGAGAAGGACGAACTGCTGCCCGTGGCATACGGCGGCAAGGGCATCGGCGAGATCGCAACGATCCCCACGGCGCCCGCCGTGCAGAACGCCTACCGCGCATTCGACGGCAAGCTGCGTCCGGATCTGCCCATGGTGGATACGCCGTACAGCCGCGCTCGTCACCGCGGGTAGAGTAGAGCGCGGACGGCCATTGCTGACTGCCGTCTGCGCTTGCCATCAACTGTATAAGCTGCGCCTTTGGCCCCAGCTCCATCGTGAGCCGGGGCCTTTTGCTTGGAGCGGAAAGCGTGTCCCGAAATGAGCGCTCAGAATGGGATGCAGTTTCCCCTTGGAGCCCTCGGCGGAAATTACATCCCAGAATCGATGCTCAGAATGGGATGCGCTTTCCGGTAGAGCCTCTGGCGGAAAGCGCATCCCGGAATTCGGCTCCAGAGTGGGACACACTTTCCGGTTGGAGCTTCAACCGGAAAGTGTGTCCCGGTTTGGCAGGCAGACGGGCATAAGCTCAACAGCTTCTACAACTCCACCTCGTTGAGCCATGCCGGCAGAGCGGTCTGCCGGATGCCTGCCGTCTGCAGCCTTTTCGCGAGCAGACCCGCCGAGCGGACTTCGCTCATGGTAAAGCGCAGCAGAGGGTGACCGTAGAGCGATAGGTGCGCCTCGCGCTGTCGTTCGGCAACGAGCGCCTCGGCGGTGGTGCGTCCGGCCAACATGGTCTGGTCGGTATATTTGATGAGCCCGTCGAGCTCGCCCAGTGTGAGTTCCCGCGTCTGGCGCTCCCAGGCAAAGTCCGTTCGTATGGGCTTGGCCGAATCGAAGGGGTCCGTCAGCTCGTATTGAAGCCAGTCGGGCGCAAAGCCCGTCTCGATCATGACGGCTCGGGCGACCGATTCTCCACCGCTCTCGGCGCGGGCGTCGGCATATCGAAGTGTCGTGAGGGCAGTGCGAATCGCGCGACCATTGCGGGCGGTCGCTCGTTGTTCGACGGCCTCCATCAACTGCTCTCGCGTAAGGCCGAGCTTTGAGATCGCCGAATCGGCAATGGGCATGCCGTCTGCAAAGCCAGTTTGCAGCAGGCAATCTGTAGCCGTTTGGATGGGCGGCGTTACTGATGTGCCGGATAGACGGATTGCTCCGGTCGGCTCGATCTGATGCCGCTGAATATGCGCGCCCGGGCGAGCCGACGGCTTTGTCGAGCTGCAGACATGCACAACGTTCAGATGTCGCCACGAGACCTCGAGCCCCAGCAGGCAGGCGGCCGAAAACGAGCAGAACGTCCAATCGGGGTGGATGATCGCAAGGGCGCGAATAATCTCGCAATGACGCTGTGCCCGGTTGAGTTCATCCCAGCGCATTTTGCGCGCGAACAGTCCCGGCATGGGCGAGACGACCGCGCTGCCGATGCGCCGAAGGAGCGCTTTTCGGATTGCCGTGCTCGGGGGAATCAGACAGCGCCCCTCTTGTTCGGCTTGAGTGAGCAGTTGGTCGATGAGTTGGTCATTGCAATGGGTCATGAGCTACCGCCTCCTTTTGGGTAGCAAAAAACGTATCAGCCGCAACTTGCCGCCCAACTGACCAAAAGCTGACCAAAATCTAACCATGCAGGTAGATGGCCTGTTTTCGGCGACATATTTCTTGTTTGAATCGGTGGGCGGTAATCGGCGACCGTGAACGGTAGCTGGATATGAAGTCTTGGTAAGTTTCGGGACGTGTACTTTTTGAAAAAGAGCATTCTATCTGCTGTTTTGTGTTTCTGGATCGCATATTTGAAGGCATGTGATAAGGCCGGCGGACTGTCGCCTTGTATCTGCGGAAACTGTGACCCGGAATTGCCACTCGGAATGGGACGCGCTTTCCGGACAGCCCTCAACCGGAAACCGCATCCCAGATTTCGGCTCCAAACCGGGATGCGCTTTCCCGGCGGCGTTTCTGGCGGAAATTGCGCCCCGGAATGAGCGCTCAGAGTGGGACATGCTTTCCTAACGAGGCCGCATGCGGAAACTACGTCCCGGATTCGACGCTCAGAATGGGATGCATTTTCCGGTAGAAGCTTCAGCGGAAAGTGCATCCCAGAATTCAGGCTCAGAACGGGACACGCTTTCCGGATGGGATGCTTGGCGGAAACTACGGCCCAGTTTTTGGCTCCAGAACGGGATGCATTTTCCGGAACGGTCCACGTACGGTGGTGTACCGCCCCTTTTGCGTGCGCCGCTTGTCGAATTACGTTATAGCTAGCTATATTATAGGAAGGTATAATATAGCTAGCTATAACGTAAAGGAAGGATGGTCCTATGTTTATCGGAAGAACAGCGGAAATGTCCGAGCTCAATCGACTGTATGGCACGGGCTCCTTTGAGATGCCTGTGATTTACGGCCGCCGTCGTGTGGGTAAAACGCGTCTTATCACAGAGTTCATCCAAGGCAAGAAGGCTATTTACTTTCAAGCTCGTCGTACCAATGCAGAGGCAAATCTGCACGGCTTTAGCCAGGCGATACTTGCGGGTTCGGTTGGTGCTGCAGGCGTGTCGTTTCGTAGTTTTGACGAGGCGTTCGATGCATTGGCCACCATGGCTCGCACGGAACGTTTGATTGTCGTGATTGACGAGTACCCCTATCTCGCCCAATCGAATCCCGAGATCAGCTCGTTGCTGCAAGACAAGATCGATCACCTGTACAAAGAGACCAAGCTCATGCTGATTCTATGCGGCTCGTCTCTTTCGTTTATGGAAGAGCAGGTGTTGGGCTACGAGAGCCCACTATACGGTAGGCGTACAGCCCAGTTTAAGATCATGCCGCTCGATTTTACGACGACCCTCGGCCTGTGGCATAGCATGGGTCGCGAAGACGCTGCGGTTTGCTATGGCATGACGGGCGGCATTCCTGCATATATCGAGAAAGTCGATCCTGCCGCACCGCTCAAGGACAACATCAAACGTCTTTTTCTTACTCCTACGGGTTATCTCTTTGAGGAGCCGAGTAACCTGCTGTTGCAAGAGTGCCGCAATCCCGAGCAATATGATGCGATCGTGCAAGCAATTGCCCAGGGGCGCTCGAGAATTTCGGAGATTGCGAGCTCCACGGGAATCCCTGCGAGCAACGTTAAGAGCTATGTGGATAAGCTGGCGTCGCTTGGGATTGTCGAGCGCGAGCTGCCCCTAAACGAGACGAGCAATAAGCGGGCCGTGTATCTGCTGAGCGACCAGATGTTTAGGTTCTGGTACAAGTTTGTGCCGCAGAACATCGGGCTGATTCAAAACGATATGGCCGAGATGGCGTATAAGCGCATTGAGCCGCACATATCGGATTACATGGGTACGGTCTTTGAGCTTATATGCAAACAATACGTGTACGAACTCGCGCGCGCGGGCCAGCTCGATGTGGTTCCGGCGAGCGTCGGGCGCTGGTGGGGGACGGATAATCGCACGCATACGCAGGAAGAAATCGACTTGATTGTTGACGATGGCGAGGGCACTGCACTGTTTGCGGAGTGCAAATGGCGCAATGAACCGGTAGGCGAGGATGTTCTGGAAAAGCTCGTGTACCGAAGCGAGCTCTTTAGGCGGCAGCATAAAAGCTACGTGATCTTCTCGAAGCGTGGCTTTACGCAAGGATGTCAGGAAGCTGCGGCGAGCAGGGGAGATGCCAAGCTGATTTCGTTTGCCGAGATGTGCGAGCGGAGATAACCAAGCGCGCTCTGATGTGATGCTCGGAATGGGACGCGCTTTCCCTTTGGCGGAAAGCGCGTCCCAGATTTCGGCCTCAGAGTGGGACGCATTTTCCGGTAGAGGCCTGGAGCGGAAAGCACGTCCCAGAAACCGGGCAATTCGCTGGTCCGGTGGTTGAGCAAGCGCCGCGCCAAGGATGCCGAGCGTAAAACCTACAATGAAAACGGCGTAAAAACTGCATTGAGAATGGCGTAATTTCGCAGGATGACGTCGCCCGCTGGTGCTGCAGGAGCGGTGACCTGCAAACCTTGGGTTTTCGGACGAGCTTGCGCGAGAGAGCAGGCCAGTATGTGCGCTCGAAGGCCCGCGTTCGCGTGCGCCCCAAGCGCTACTTCTGTGACCCGTCACTTGCGGCGGCGTTGCTGGGGGCTACCCCTGAGCGGCTGCTTGGCGATATGCAAACGCTGGGGATGCTCTTTGAGAATCTCATCCTGCGCGACGTGCGCGTGTTCCTTTCCACCTACGGCGGTGTCGACAACAGTGTTCATTATTTCCGAGATGAGAAGGGCCTTGAGGTCGATCTGATCGTTGAGCACGACGGGCATTGGGGAGGCGGCGGCGTCGACAGTTCGATAACGCCACCGCTCTGTTTCTAAATCATTGCAATCCCGCGCACGGCACTCAGCAGCTCGTACTCCCTTTGGCTCCACTGGCACAGCTCGGCCGCGTCGACGGCGTCGCGGCACAGGTCCAGGAATGCCTCGGCTCCCTCGCAGAAGCACTCTCGGACAAAGGCGCCGGATCCGTCCGCAACGCATACGCCGTCAGCAAAGAGCTTCCAGCTAGACGGCTCGCGAGAGTCGTCTCCAAGCAGCTTGATCTGCAGCACGTGCGGGCTGCCGGCGGCGCAGAGTTCTTCCTCGAGCACCTGCACCGTAAAGCGCATCTGGTGGGAGAGGCTGCTCTTGATCATGGCCGAGGCGTAGCCATTTGGCTTATCCAGAAGATGCATGTGATTCGGTTTGACGATCAGGTTGTGGAAGTTACGCTCACTGCGCACGGAGAAATTGTCCATACGGACTCCTTTCATCGATGTTGGCAGGGCCACCGTGCCTCTTGGCCGGTTGGCGTCGGGATCGTGGAGCCAACTCTCTACCCCGACTCTGGATAAAACGCGCCCGCTCCTTGCGGGCACGATGGAGTCTATCAGCGCACGCGGACAGAAATCAAGCGCCGCCTGCGAAATGACGCGCGGGCGGCGCTTGATTTCGCCGGCTGTCGCTAGGCTTAAATCCGAAAAAGTGTCGAAATCTCCCGTATAAAAGTACGGAAAAGTGTCGAAATAGGCACCTTAAAACTTCGGAAAAAAGTGTCAAATTCGATAGGCAAATTATCCGGAAAAGTATAGCTGGATGACAAAACAGCACTTAGAAGCCGGTGCTGGATGCGGGATCCTGCGGCCGCCTTCAGCTCTCGCTACTCGTCGTCTCCGTCGTTGGGGTCGCCCTTGAGGGTGTTGATGTCCAGGTACTCGTCATCGTACTCTTTTTGCTGGGTCTCCGACTCCGCTTGGGTGGGGCCGGAGAACAGACGGAATCCCTCAAACGCAATGACACCGAGCAGGGCAATGACAATGGCGATAAAGGCAACCTTGACTGCCTGCGGAAATTCCGAAAAACGCAGCGCCTTTTCCTCGGCGTAATAATCGGCGAAGCGCTCTTCGCCCGTGCTTTTGGTATACGCCGGTGCGGACGCGGCCTCCGGGTCATATTCCGGTGCAGGCGTGGCGGCGTACGGATCGTTGAGATAATCGCTCGATGTGGTGCCATAATCCTCGGTCTCGATGCGACCGGCGTCAGCATAGCCATCGGAATAATCGGAATATGCCGCACCGCCCTCATAGCCCGCGGCGCTCGTGTTGGCGGCAAAAAGCGGGTTAACTGGAACGTCGAGCGCCGGCATGCCGGTAGAGGTCTCATCCAGATCGGCTGCAGCCCAGGAATCGTAGGCAACCTGATGGGCAACGGGCTCATCGAGCCTTGTGACCGGAGGCTTGCGTGCCGCAGGAACAGGCAACTGCTGGGCGCTGTACATAACGGTGCTGTCGGCCGATTTGCTCTGCGTCGCTGCAGCGAGAAACGCCGCCGTCTCGGACGGGTCGCTTGCGGGGCGGGGAGTGGGCGTGGGCGCCGAAGTGGGTGTGGGCGCAGACGCGGGCGTCGAAACAGGCGACTGCGCAGGAGCCGGCGCAGATGCGGGCTTAGGCGCAAGTGCGGGATTGGGGCTTGACGGGCGAGCCCCGCCGCCCATGAGTTCGTCGGCGGTCCACGGGCGATCATCCATCACGTCGTCAAGGCTCAGCGAAAACAGGTCGTCTTCACCCTCATCGAACATGCGGTGCACATGTCCACCAATTGCCGGAATCAATCCGCGACCGGTGCATGATGCCTTGCTCAACGCCATTCTGTTCCACCCTTTCGAAATACTAATGACATCGATTATATGGAACTTCCCAAGTGGCTCGGTCTTGGATTCGTGCTTTCCAGAACTCGCGCCCAAAAGGGGAGGGGCAATCCAGGCGAGTGCCTACTTGTCGCCGGCCGCCGCCTTGGCCTCATTGAGGTAGCTATAGAAGCTGTACTTAGAGATGCCAAAGAACTCGCAGGCGCGCTCGCTCGACTTGGAAATGAGGAAGGCGCCGCGACGGTCGAGGTAGCCGATGGCGCGAATGCGCTCATCTTTGGTCATAAGTGCCGCGGGCTTGCCCACAAACTGCTCGCACTCGTGCAGCAGGTCCTCGAGCAGGTCGCCGATGTTCTTGGTAATGGGCTCGGGCTCGGTGTAGCCCGTGCCGCCGGTGCCGGTAAAGGCGTCGAGCGAACGCTCAAAAGCCTTCATAAGCGTAATGTCAAAGTTAATGCCCAAAATGCCGACGGGCTTGCCCTCGTCGTTGCGGATAAAGATGGTCGAGGACTTGAGCAGCTTGCCATCGGCGGTTTTGGTGAGGTACGGCTCGCGGTCGTGCACGTCGGCGGTGCCCTCGTGCATGGATTCAAGCACAATATGGCTGGGGCCGTCACCCAGTTTGCGCCCGCTGACGTGGCCGTTTTCGATCACTACGATGGAGCGGTCCACGTCATCGGTCTCCAGATCGTGGACGACGATTTCGCAGTTGGGGCCAAATTGGAGCGCCAGGCCGTGTGCAAGGCGCTTGTAGAACTCAATCTGTGCGGGGGTCATGGGTGCCTTCCTAAAAATTAGTTTGGGCTCACTGTGCCATAAACCCCACTTGTTCGCAAATAACGAAAGCGTCGCTGTGTTATGTGACCGTTCGGCGGCGAAAAGGTACCGATTACGGCAACAAACAATTTGTTAGGTTTTCCAATCAAAAAGTGTGATAGAACAGTGCTAACAAACTTTTTGTTTGGCATCCACATAAAAGTTCAGTCGCATGAATGGGAATGGGCTGAAACGCGTATGCGGGGGCCGGCAAGAGAGAACTTAAGGAGTTCACCGTATGGCCGATAAGATCCAGTGGGCGGGCAACACGATGCCCAAGAGCGATGACAAGCACTTGGGAATCATGAGCCTCGACCACGTGAAGAAGGCCCGCGCCTTCCACCAGTCGTTCCCCCAGTACACCGTCACTCCGCTTGCCCGCCTGGATGGCCAGGCCGCGCGCCTGGGCCTGTCCAACTTGTGCGTTAAGGACGAGAGCTATCGCTTTGGCCTGAACGCCTTTAAGGTTCTGGGCGGCTCGTTTGCCATGGCCAACTACATTGCCGACGAGACCGGCAAGGACGTTGCCGAGTGCACCTTCGATTACCTGACCTCCGATCAGCTTGCCAAGGACTTTGGCCAGGCCACCTTCTTTACCGCCACCGACGGCAACCATGGCCGCGGCGTGGCATGGGCTGCCAACAAGCTGGGCCAGAAGGCTGTCGTGCACATGCCCAAGGGTTCCACTAAGCCCCGCTTTGATAACATTGCCGCCGAGGGCGCCACGGTGACCATCGAAGAGGTCAACTACGACGAGTGCGTGCGCATGGCCGCTGCCGAGGCCGACGCCTGCGAGCGCGGCGTCATCGTTCAGGACACCGCCTGGGAGGGCTACGAGAAGATCCCGTCCTGGATCATGGAGGGTTACGGCACCATGGCTTCCGAGGCTGCCGAGCAGCTGCGCGAGATGGCCATCAACCGCCCGACGCACGTGTTTGTCCAGGCTGGCGTGGGTTCGCTCGCCGGCGCCGTGGTGGGCTACTTCACCAACCTGTATCCCGATAACCCGCCCACCTTCGTCGTGGTCGAGTGCGCGCCTGCCGCCTGCCTGTACAAGGGCGCTGCCGCCGGCGACGGCGATCCGCGCATCGTGGACGGCGACATGCCCTCCATCATGGCCGGCCTGTGCTGCGGCGAGCCCAACATTCTGGGCTGGGATATCCTGCGCAACCACACCACTGCCTTCGTGTCCTGCCCCGACTGGGTCACCGCTCGCGGCATGCGCACCCTGGGTGCTCCCGAGAAGGGCGACCCGCGCGTTATCTCCGGCGAGTCCGGCGCCGTGACCACCGGTCTGGTTGAGACCCTTATGCTCGATCCCGAGTACGCCGAGCTCAAGGAGCTCATCGGCCTGGACAAGACGAGCTCCGTGCTCTGCTTCTCCACCGAGGGCGACACCGATCCGGATCAGTACCGTCGCATCGTCTGGGAGGGCGAGTACCCGACTTGCTA
>CALDCF010000020.1 GCA_937937635.1 uncultured Collinsella sp. | reverse complement strand
CGAGTAGTAGCCGCTTCCAATCGCCCAGGCGAAAAACGTTTCCATACGGACGCGCACCTTTGATGCCGTCGCCGTCTTCGTCGCCCAGATTGGCTTAAGTAGCGCGACGATATCGTCTCTCGTAATAGCGCTTACCGGTTTGCCGCCAAAAGCTCGGCACGCATAGACGCCAAAGGACAATCGCCAGGAAACAATCGTCTTTGGATTTTTCCAGCACTTAACCTCGGCAATGGACGCAAGCGCTTTTTCCCACAGCTCCGCGAAAGTGACACGCTTTTTCAGCGTCTCAACGGCCCCCGACTCTACCTCACGGATGAAGTCGGCCAGTCGAAGTGTGGCCTCCGTCTTGCTGATCGACGACTTGAGGCCGATGCACTTTTCGAACGCCTTTCCCGACCTCTGGACCCGAGCGTACCAATATTCTTTTTCCCCGCGTTTTCTGACCTTAAGAGACGCCATTTTTTGCCCCCGTTTTGGAAAAATCCTTGCCCCTGTTTTTTGCCCCCGTTTTGACCAAAAGTATACGGGTTTTGGATCTTTTGAACCGTTAACAGTCGGGAGTAGTCGGGAGTATGCGGAAGTTAGGAAGCGCCCCAAAAGCCGCGCGGATCAAGGGTTTTAGGAAAAAAGAAGGTAAAACAAAGGCCTGCGAGTGCAGGCCTTGTGTTTGGCGGTGGCGTCCCCATGGGGATTCGAACCCTACACTAATATCAGCGTAATTGTCTTGGTTTTTTAGATTTGCCCCTGTTTTTGCCACTATTCGCAACTTACCTCAACGGCGCAAGGCGCGTTCCGATAGTCTAGCACTTTGCTCTAGGCGCTCGAAATGCCGCCGTCGCCAGTGGTAAAAAGCGTCCATTGAAAGCCCCCCTGCGCGTATGCGCCCTGATTAGTTTTAGGGTGCGAATAATCAGGGGGATTTTTATGGCAACAATGACAGGAAGCGACGGGCTCACGCCTGCTCAGGCGGGGTACGGAACGCTATGGTTGCAGGCCGCGTCGGGTCTTGTAAGCGCCTTTGGCGGCATGAGCGTTACACGGCATCAGAACTCGATTGCGAAAGCTCAAGCAAACATTGCGCGAATCAATGCGCAGTCCATGGAACTGCAAGCTCAGGCCGTCTTGAGATCTAATGAGTCCGCGACGGTTAGCAAGACGATGCATGCCGGGCAGGTGAAGTCGTCGCAGCGAGCGGCTTTGGCGGCCAATGGAATCGCGGTTGGCGAAGGCTCTGCGGCGGAATTGCAGGCCTCCACTGATATTGTCAAAGAAATGGACAAGAATCAGATGAAGGAAAACGCCGTCCGAAACGCCTGGGGCTATCGGATGCAGGCGGCAAACTACGAGGGGCAGGCACTGATGGCGGAAGCATCAAAGCAGAGCGTTGGCCTGAACCTCACTACCTCCCTTCTCAACACGGCGTCTCAGGTGGGCACTAACTATATGCTCATGTCTGCAAATGGCGTTTTCAAAGACGCTGGAAACAACGGGTCGCAGACTGCTCAGTCGGGGAGTCGTAATTATTTGACGCTCAAAAATACACCGACGGTCGAGGTTGGCGGCGTAAAGATTCCGATGTTGGGTAGTACTCAGACTCCGCCTACCTTCCAGTACGGCGCCTTCAACGGCGTCAAGCTCTACTAGGAGAGGTGCCATGCCGATGGTTCCGACGTATCAGGGCGGCGTGCCGTCCGTTGTGGATTCCGGGCAGGCCGGTCGTCACATTGCCAATCTCCCGAATCAGACGATCAACTACGCAAAGCTGATGCAAGAGGCACAGCAACCGTTGCAGGATTTCGCCACAAACGCAGGCAAAGCGCTTCAGACAATCGCCGCTCGCAACATCAAAGCCGAAAGCGACGAAGCTGAAATGAAGTATATGAATGCCGTGCAAAGTCGCCTCTACGATCCGGATGCAGGGTACTTCAATCAGAAGGGAAAGAACGCTGTAGACGCCTACGACGGCGCGATGCAGGGGCTCAAAAAAGACGCCGACGATATTCTCGGCAGCTTGTCGCCGTGGGCGCGCGAGGCGGTGCAGCCCCGTATTCAAGACCGCCTCCGCTCGGCTCAGGGGCAGTCGATGCAGTGGATGACGCGACAGCGTGACGCCTGGCATATCGGAACGTCTAAAGCCCGCATTGATTCGCTTGTGGAAAGCATCGGGCAAAACTACGGCAACAAAGACTACTGCGGCGCGTCATATCAAAGCCTTGACGACGAAATCACGGCCCTTGCCAAAATGCAGGGGCTTGGTGAGGAACAGACGAAAGCCTTGCGCGAAGGCTACTGGGATATGTCCCAGGCTCAGCGCTACAGCACGTGGGGGCAGGATGACGCTGTGGCGGCCTTGACGGACTTTCAGAAAAACCGTGGCTCCATCGGCAATGACGTGGCGGCCAAGATCGGGACTCAGCTGTGGCAACAGGCCAAACAGCCGCTTGCGATGACGCTCGCCGACACGGTCGGCGAGACGATGCTGACCAAGAAAGACTTCATTAAAGAGTCCTTGAAGCCTGGGCATCGTACCGGCATTCCTGCCATTGACGGCCTTAATCAGTCGCAGAAGATTGAACTTTTTTCGGCGGCGTACTCCTACGCGGCTCAAAAACGGGCGGCGTCTCAGGCGGACTTAAATGAGCAGAAACGGAACTCGCTGGCCGAAGCGTCCGACCAGGGGTATTCCGAGAACGAACTCAGCCGAGACGATTTTGTGTTGGCGTATGGCGAAAAGAGAGCGGACGAGGAGCACTCGAAGTACAAACAAAACTTTGACACCAACGCGGCCATTTATCGACAGCAGTACATGAGCGATGAGCAGATTGCGCAGGACTTGGAAAACGCCCGACCGACGCCAGGCTCCCCTACGTATGCTGAAGACAAGAAACTCTACGACGCCCAAGTGAAGGCGGCCACTGAGGTCGTGAAACTCCGTCGCGAAGACCCGGTTGGCGCCGCAATCGCTACGGGGCAGGCCAATTACGCGCCGCTGCAATTCGACAACCCGAACCAACTCAAGCAGCAGTTACAAATCCGACTTGATTCGGCGGATTCTTTTGCCTCTATTTGGGGGGCACCCAAGCGTGTTTTGTCTAAGGCCGAGGCAAGTCAACTCGTAAAGACTCTTGACAAAATGGATATCGACGGTCGTGTCGGCCTGCTTACGTCTCTCTCCAATTTCCTCGGTTCCCAAGGCATCCGTATGGTTGCCGATCAACTCAAGAGCGGAGAGAAGAAGTACGCGATTGCGATGTCGGGGTTCGATATCCCCAACGAAACCGGCGTCACCGCCGGCGAAATGTATCTTCGCGGGCTCCAAAAGATCGAAGAAAAGGCAGTGAAGATCGATGCCGCGCAGGAAACAGGACTCCAAGCTCAACTGGTGGATATCTTCGGCGAAACCCGTGACGGCACGAAACCGCTCTTTACGTCAGAGGCCGCGCAGGCGGCGACTGTTGAGCTCGCGCGAGGGGTCGCGGCCTATCAGCTGTGGCGTGGCGGCGACATCGAAGACGCCGCAACTATGGCCGTCGGCGGGAAAGTTGACGCGTATAACGGAAAAAAGGTTGTGTTGCCGCGCGGCGTTGACGCGAGTGCCATTTTTTCGACAGACCTCTCCGACCTAATTGACGAAAAAGCGAAAACCATTCGTCGTGGGAAAGACAGATTTTTCTACGTGAGCGGGCTGGTAATGACGGCGGACGAATTCGCGGATCGTCTACCTAAGTTGTCACTACAAACCGAGTCGGTGCACGCCGACGGCAGTGTGACCTACTCCGTCCTTTACAACGACGAACCTGTTTACGACAAGGATCAGAACCTCTATACCATCGATTTGACGAAGGGCGCTGAATAATGCTTTTCCAAGAAATTTACGGCAACGACAATCGTCATCGTGCGATGACTCAGGACGAAATGAGGGCGGCTCGTATCAGTCGCTGGGGAAACGACTCTGAGGGACCGCGCGATGCGTTTGCTCAAGATTATTCAGACAAGTTCAATACCGTGCTCTCGCCTGAGGACGAAGAAAAATATCAGGCGTGGGCGACGGAGAACCATCGTGAACGAGACGTTTACGACTACGATTTGCGCGGCGCGTGGAAGGAATTGCAATCGGGCACGATGAGCGAAGACGAGCGCGGACACCTGGGCGACAAATACAAGAAGCCTAATCACATGACGTTTTCGAATCAGTCGATCTACAGCGGCGCGGACGGCGTGACGGGCGGCGTGTGGTCTCGAAACGCCAAAGGGCAAGACGTCTACACGCCCGGGCGGAAACTTTCGTCGGCTGAAGCAGATCGGTTGCGGCGCTACTTCCTGTACAACGAGCCTGGCGTTGTTCTCGATCTGAAAGACAAAGTTCTCGAAGAGCGCCCGCTTCCCGGAATCAATACTCAGCTAGGCGTCTTTTCAGGGCTTGGTGATGCTTGGAAAGGCATTCCATCCGCTGCTTTGCAGACGGCAAGCTCCGCTATCACGGCGTTCAAAAACACCGGCGCCGACATTCTCTCCAACATGGGCACGGAAGAAACTCGCGCTTGGTGGCGCTGGCAGAAGGCCATCATGGAGCAGAACGCCCGCGACATTCGCGAATACAACAAGACTCACTTTGAAGCCGATCCCGAAACGATGGGCAAGGCTTCTCAGATTGTGTACGGGCTTGTAAAAACACTACCGAAAGCCTTGGGCTATGGGATGGTCGGCGGCGTTGCCGGTGGTGCGCTGGCTTTCGGCGCTGACGTAGGTATCGACGAGACAAATCGCCTCAGCGACGAGGGCGTTGACACCAGCACGGCTATCAACGCCGGCCTTGTCTCATTCGGGATGAACGCTATCGGTATGCGGCTTCCTGCGGTTCTCGGCGCAAGCCGCGGTGTTTCTGCGGCGTATGGCGCGGCGGTGAACGCTGGGGCGAACGTGGCGGAAGTCGAGGGCATTAAATTTATTCTTGAGCATCAAGACTACGATCAGCTGGCGGAGCAGTACGACTTGAATGCCGTGGATTTGGCCGTCAGTGCGGCACTTGGTGCGACGTTTGGCGGGGCGTTTTGGCGCAGTCCCGCGCAGATCAAGGCACAAAAGTATCAAGACGCGGCGCGGAAGGTTTTCGAGAATCAGCGCGCGGCGCTCTTTAACGGCGGGAATAGTCAGTTCACGTTCGAGCAGGCCGGAGTGCAGGCGGCAATCAACTCCCGTGCTGTTATGTCGCTCGCTAAGAATCTCGGAGTTGAGCCTGACAATGTGCGGGACTTCGCGGCAAAGATCGTATGGGCGGAAGACGGAAAGTCTGCGGAGGTGCCGAAAGAAGCCTTCAATATGCCGGTGACTCAGAGTAAAGAATGGCACATGGGGCCGCAGACGATTGGCCGAGAAAACGAAGCCGTCAATGTGGTCCACATGAACGACGTTCCTGAAGCAGGGCGCAAGGCTGCTATCGATACGTTGGCAGGAAAACTGTCAGAAGGCGTCAAAAACTCTGACAGTGGCTGGGTTCTTACAGGTTCTCGCGGCGACGCCAAAAAGTCGTTACCTCCGTTTAAGTTCGCAGAGAAAAACGCCGGCTTGTATGACGCCATTGTCCAAAACTTCGAACAAATTGTTTCGGACGCTAAGCTGATCGAATCTCACGCAGACACCCAGCATCAAAACCCCGATGTTCGCGGAATCCACAAGTTTGCAGCTGCAGCTTCTTATGGTGGAAAAAACTATCGCGTTCAATTGATTGTGCGGGATTATTTGCCTTCGGCCGGTGGTGAGCGCTTGGCGACGCACAGCATTGATGCTGTGGAAGTGGAAGAAATTGGTACCGCAGGCGGGGAGGGGGTTATAGCACCACTTGCACCCACAGACGCTACTAGTGTCCCTCCCGGTGCCGCGCAGTCCCCCGGTGCTGGGGTACCTACTGCGTGGTCGTCTGCTGATACCGTCAGTTTATCAGATTTGCTTAAGGGTTTTGTCCGCGAAGATCAACGCGGGGCGTTTGATTCGGTGGATGATTCCTATCGTGCCGAAGGGGCAGCGTACTACGAACCGCAGGAGTTCTATCAGATCGGAGGAAAAACCGCTCACGATACTTCGACTCAACCGACTGATTTGCTCGTTGCGGTGCACCATATCGATGCCGACAATTTGTTGAAGGCTAACGCACTCGGCGGATTGGCCGTTCCGTCCATAGGCATCACGAAGGTGAATTCTGGTTATTCCGGTTTTGGCGACATTACCCTGATCGGGACAAAGGGGCTTATTGATCCCGCGACAGGAACGCCGGTTTACAGCGCGGACGCCTATACGAATACGTTCCCCGCGTTTGAGTGGGGAAAGTCCGTTGATAAGAAGAAGGCCGAGTCTCTACGGCAGGAATATCGGAAGACTGAGCGGTTTTTCCGCGGCGGCATGGACAATACCATGAGGTCGCTCATTGATAGCCCAGACCGTGACGACTTTATGTGGCGGTTCCGTACCTCGGTTGTCTCGCAGAAGATGTTCCTTGACGAGAAGGGCATCAAGGTTGAGCCTGTTTATCAGCAGCCCTACGCCGGGACGCCTCTTGAACATCTGTTGCTTCCGCAATTCGAAAAGATTGATGCCGACCAATCGCTCGATGTGGCAGGTTCAATGCAGGCTTACAACGAAGCGTACGTGCAGGCGGTTGATGCGCTTGGCGATAAGGCGACTCGCGTTCAGAAGCGGAATGCCGACAAGATTCGCAACGGCGGTCGTTTGGTGGATGCCTATCTTTATACCCTGATCAACAATGTTAAGAAGATTGGCAAATCGCCGACGGAGCCGCAGATTGATTCCTACGCGACGCAAAAGCGAATTCGCGAGGTCTTTGAGAATAACTCGGAAGGCTTTGATGCTTGGGTTGCTAAAAAGACGAATGGCCTTTTTGGTGAGCCGAGAATCAAGGTCGGCGGCAAACTGGTTCCGGTGACACTACAGAACGTCGTCAAGGCTATGACGAGGCGCGTGGCAAAAAACACGCAAGACACGATGACGTTTGGTCCGGGCAAGGTTCGAGCCGCGGCCTCGAAGAAGTTCTCGTCAGTAGAAAGCATTCAAGCGAATCGCGAAAGGGTGGTTGATCCGGCGACGGCTGATGAGGCTAACAAGAGCATTGATGCCGCAATGAGTAACTTCAGAAGTCTGGCGGCAGACTTCTACGGCTACAAGGATACCTTTGCAGCGATGGACGATGCGATGCGGGCGTTGGCCGATTCTGCGAAGGGAAAACCGACGGCTGAAAAAGTCCGCGCTGCGCTCGTTAAAAACGGTTTCAAGGAGCCGAAGGGAGGCTTCCCGTCAGAACTGTTGGGCTCCGGTGTGAAAATTCTCACGGACGTGCAAAAGGGGCTTACGGACTATTTTGAGGCAAAGCCTCAGCGTGCAGTAGGCTTGAGCGAGTTTGCGGGCGCGGTGGTGCCTGAAGGGACCTCGCCGGAAGTGCTGAAGGTTCTGGAGGATGCCGGCGTCGAGGTGCGCACATACGCGAAAGATACGGTTCTCCCTGGTGGCGAACGGACAAACAATCGGCTGCAGGCTGAAAAGGAGTTGTCACAGAAACTGCAGCTGGATCGCGGGGACGTGCTGTTTCAGCATGGCATGGGTGAAAGCGAAATCCGCGGTTCCTTCAACCCGCAGACGAACACCATCAAACTTACACCGAACGCGAACCTCTCCACCTTCTCGCACGAACACTCGCATTGGTATTTGACGAATCTCTTTGCCCATGCCGCAGATGTAAACATTTCGCCTGAGGCTCGGGCGGATATCGGCTCGCTTTTGAAAGCGTTCGGTCTTAAGTCTGTTGAGGAGTACAACGCACTGCCATTTGAAAAAAAAGCCAAACTGCAAGAACGCTTTGCCTCGTGGACTGAACGTTATCTTGCCGAAGGCAAAGTACCCCGCCGGCCATCTTCAGGGTATGTTCCGCCGCTTTGCCTCGTGGTTGATGGGCATGTACCGCGACATCCTTGGCGAAGGCGCTGGAAACGATGAGGCAAAGAAGGAAATCGGAGCCCGCTACAAATCTCAGTTCGGCGAAGAGCTTCCCGACCTTTCGCCAGAAGTTCGGCAGGTGCTTAATCGCATGTACGAGGCCGAAACCAAAATGGCGTCCTTCCGCCCGAAGGCGGCGCAAGTGACCGCCGCCCGCGTCATTCAGGCTCAGCGAACCAATAACCAAAAAGTCACCGCTCCGCTGAAAAACAACTCGCTGACTGACGTTTACACGGCGGCGGTTCGCGCCCAGCAGCAGGCGGCGCAGGCGATCAACACCGGCGAAAAGACGGACGTTGCGCAGCAGATGAAGAATGTCCCCGTGAACGATGCGGCGGTTGAGCAATCGCAGAACGCTTTCGCGAAATCTTTCATGATCGGAGACACGGGCACGATTGTCGTTTTGCAGAATCGTGACCGAACGGGGGCGGTTTCTATCGGGCAGATGAACGCTATCGCGGCATCGCCCGATTACACGCGCCTTTCCATCTCCCGAACGACGGACTCCGGTGCGCCGATTGTTTCATTCGGAGCAATGCCCGATTCTCGGTACGTGGGGCGGACGGAAATTGTTGCGGACGGCAGTCGAAGAATCCCCATGAGCTACGCCGTTGTCGAGGCCGATTCCGTGCTTCGTTCAAATAGGTTTGACGGGACGCCTGTCCTCGGATACGGAACGGATCCTTCTCGCATGAGCGCGATTGCGGGCAATGGCCGAATGGCCGGACTTTCGGAAGCCTACAATCGCGGGACGGCTGAACAATATCGTCAAGATCTGATGGCGGACGCGCAGTCCCTGGGGATCAATCCGCAAGTAGTGGCAGGAATGCAACGGCCTGTTCTCGTGCGCATCATGCCGCCAGAGGCCGTTGACACCGGTTTCATCGAGCGCTCGAACTCGTCGAACGTCTTGGAAAAGTCGGCGCTTGAGACGGCGGTGCAGGATTCCCCGCGCATCCGAGCCAATGCGTGGAAGTATCAATTTGACGAAGACGGCGCCCCGACGCCCGAAACCGTGCGGCAGTTCACGCTTGACATTGGCGAACCCAATGCGCTTGGGAAACTGCTCACGGCAGACGGGCGCCCGACAGAATCGGCGATGAATCGACTCCGTGCGGCTGTCTTCTACGAAGCCTATCGTGATCGCACGTTGACGGCGCTGGTGGCTGACGATACGGATAAGCAGGGAATCAAGCGCATTTTGAATGCGATGGCGGCTTTCGCGCCACACGTGATCAATATCCGTGAGGCATCAAACGGCGCTGTCGATCTAGGACCGGTTTTGATTGACGTTGTCAATCGCATCCGCAACGCAAAAATCGACGGGACGCCACTCGAAAACATCGTCGGTCAGGCTGACATTTTTGGTGACAATCCCGCCGTTGCGCAGATTTTGAGCTTTGTCGCAGAAAATCAGAACTCTGCCAAGGCTATCGGGCGCGTCTTCGAGCCGTTTGCGCAAGCGGTAGAAAACCGACTGAAAGCGGCCGGCAACGGCCCTCAAGCCGGACTTTTTGGCGAAGCTCAAAACGTCGCGACAGATCTTGCTGACGTTATGGCTATCTTCCGAGACACGCAAAACCGCCTGATTGCTGAGGCGAACGCTGAAATACGCGATAGCGGCAATACGAAAGGCATTCGCGAAGAGCTCCCCGCCGTTGATGTTGAAAGCATGCGAAACACGCTCAAGGCCTTCACTGAAGCTCAGCACCCTGCTCAAGACATGAACAATTCTATGATTGAAACGGTAGCTGATGACGTCTATCCTGATACCGTCACGCAGGCGCCTGATGTTGAGCTTGCGCAGGCCCATCAGGCACATGAGCAGTCTGTTTTCTCTGAAAACGCAGACCGTGTTCAGGTGGAAAGCCTCGCTGAAATTAACCCCGACATGGTTTACGAGTGGATTGATGACGACGGCAACACCGTTCAGATGACGGCCAAAGACGTGCTGGAAACGGACGCGGACATTGACGCGCAAGCCAATAAAGAAACGGCCGCCATGGGCACGGCGGCTATGTGTGTCTTTAGAAACAACGGGATCAGAGAATGAAACAAGAATGTTTAGACCTCATCGGCGGGACGCTGGGGCGCAAGATCAGTAGCGATGAGGGCGACAGGATCGTCGCGGCCATCAAGTCTCGAATGAGCGCCTTGGCTCGTAGCGAGGAATTCAAAGACAAGTGGGCGCGGATGACACTGCAAGATCGAATCATGGCAGCGGCAGGTGACATTTCCAAAGACATTCTCGCTGCTGCCGAAGCTAAAAAGG
>CALDCF010000019.1 GCA_937937635.1 uncultured Collinsella sp. | reverse complement strand
TCGCCGATCAGCCCGAGCACGCCGCCGACGCATCCGCTAAGAAGGACGTCGATGGCCTGAAGGTCCTCGTCCTGTGCGCTGGCGCCGGCACCTCCGCCATGCTCGCCAACGCCATTAAGGAAGGCGCAGCGCAGACCGGTGAGAACATCGCTTCCTCCGCAGGTGCCTACGGTCAGCACACCGCCATCATGGACCAGTACGACGTCATCGTGCTCGCTCCGCAGGTTCGCAGCTACTACAACGACATGAAGGCCGATACCGATCGCCTGGGCATTAAGCTGCTCGCCCCACGCGGCAAGGAATACATCGACCTTACCCGCGACCCCGCTGGCGCCATCAAGTGGCTCCGCGAGAACCTCGACTAGTTTTCCTCCCTCTGCTGGTGCCCGAATCCCCGTTCGGGCACCTCTCCCTATCCACATTTCACGAAAGGACAGCAGATGACGAACCTCATGCAGTTCCCCGACGGCTTTGTGTTTGGCGGCGCCACCGCCGCTTACCAGGTTGAGGGCGAGACCCGCACGCACGGAAAGGGCAAAGTGCCCTGGGACGACTTCCTGGCTGCACAGGGTCGCTTCTCCCCCGATCCCGCAAGCGACTTCTACAACAAATATCCGGTCGATATCGACCTGTGTCAGCGCTTCGGCATCAACGGTATCCGCGTCTCCATCGCTTGGAGCCGCATCTTCCCCAACGGCACCGGCGAGGTTAACCCCGAAGGTGTTGCCTACTATCATGAGCTCTTTGCCACCTGCAACAAGGCCGGCGTTATCCCCTATGTCACGCTCGACCACTTTGATACGCCCGAGGCCTTCTACCAGGACGGCAGAGAGGGCTTCCTGACGCGCACGACGATCGACGCCTTTGTCGAGTACGCCAGGTTCTGCTTTTCCGAGTTCACCGAGGTCAAGCACTGGTTCACCTTTAACGAGATTCCCGCGACCGCCGAGGGCAGCTTTATTGTTGGCAACTGGCCGCACGGCGAGAAGTATCGCCTGGACAAGGCCTTCCAGCTTATGCACAACATGATGGTGGCCCACGCCAAGGCAGTCGTTGCCTTCCATGAGGGCGGCTTTGAGGGCGAGATCGGCATTGTCCAGAACCTGGAGCCCAAGTATCCCCTCGACCCCAACAGCGCCGCCGACTGCGAGGCTGCCCGCATGGCCGACGTCATCAATAACCGCTGGGTGCTCGACGCCACCTTCCGCGGCCACTACGCGGCCGACACCATGGAGGCCGCGACCAAGCTGGCGCACATTGCCGGCGGCGAGCTCGACGTGCGCGACGAGGACATTGACGCTCTGACCGCCGCGCTCCCCTACAACGACTGTCTGGGCGTCAACACCTACAAGTGCCAGTTCCTGCGTGCCGCCGAGGGCGAAAACGACATCAATCACAACGGTACCGGCGACAAGGGCTCCTCGCGCTGGTTCCTCAAGGGCGTGGGCGAAGCGTGCGTGCGCCCCGGCGTTCCCACCACCGATTGGGACTGGATTATCTATCCCGAGGGTCTGTACGACCTGCTGCTGCGCATCAAGAACGACTACCCCAACTACAAGAAGATCTATATCACCGAGAACGGCATGGGCTATAAGGACGACTTCGAGGACGGCTTTATCGACGACGCCCCTCGCATCGACTACATGCGCCAGCACCTCGCGTGGGTTCTCAAGGCAATCGACGGCGGCGTGAACGTCGACGGCTACTTTGTGTGGTCACTGCAGGACCAGTTCTCCTGGACCAACGGCTACAACAAGCGCTACGGCCTGTTCTACATCGACTTTGAGACCCAGAAGCGCTATCCCAAGGCGAGCGCGTACTGGTACAAGAACGTCGCGGAGACCGGCCTGCTCATGGCCTAGTTTCCGCCGCGCACCCTCTGTCTGCCGCATGCGAATCCCTCCGCGGGTTCGCATGCGGCCTTTTTGTTTTGGCTCGGCCCGAGCAGACCGTTTGTCTCGATCTGTAACATCTAGCAGGGGTTTTCGGTCCTACCTGTTATAGATCAAGACAAACGGATGGGCTGCCCTGCAAGATCTCAATCCATAACATCTAGACCGATTTTTGCCGCCCAGATGTTACAGAACGAGACAAACCCGTGACCCGTTCCAACAAAATCTCAATCTGTAACATCTAGCCGAGTTTTTCACCCCTAGCTGTTACAAATTGAGACAATTAGATGGTGGAATCCAATCTTTCCACGCAGCCATGAAACGCGGTCTCTAGTTTTCGGTATCACGAACATACTTTCGGTATCATTTCATGGTAATATGATACCGAAAGTATGTTCGTGATACCGAAAGGAATTCCATGCGACAGTTCGATTACGCCACAGTTCCAGCGGAGCTCGAAATAACTCCAATCACTAACCTCCTTCTCTCGATACGCGAGCATAAAGGCAGGCAGCTTATTCTGAGCCAAGTCAAACCTGAGCTTCTGTCATCTCTTATGGAGGAAGCAAAAATTCAAAGCACCCAATCCTCCAACGGACTTGAAGGAATCGTTACCACTCAAAAAAGACTCAAAGCGATTATGGCGTATTCCACCAAACCAAGCTCCCGTGCAGAGGAAGAGATCGCTGGATACCGAGACGTTCTATCGCTTATTCACGAGTACCACGATTCCATTCCCATCACGCCGTTGGTCATTCTGCAGCTACATCGTGACCTCATGGCACACACAGCCATCTCATATGGCGGTCATTGGAAAGATAGCGATAACGAAATCGTCTCCATCGATGATCAAGGTAATCGATATGTACGCTTTAGGCCCCCTTCGGCCCTAGCAACCCCGGGGCTTATCGAAGAAGCTTGTAAATCTCTTAACGACGCTTTATCTCGCCAAGCCTGCGACCCTCTCCTTATATCATTCCGCTTTATCTTTGATTTTGTCAGCATTCACCCCTTCAACGATGGCAATGGCAGGATGAGCCGACTCCTCACGACGTTGCTGCTCGAAAAGACTGGATACGACGTTGCACGTTATATCAGCATCGAACGACTCATCGAGGACAACAAGGCGCTTTATTACAACGCACTCGCCGCTAGCTCCACCGGATGGAATGAAAATCAAAACACGGAGGCACCCTTTATCCGTTTCATGCTCGGAACCACTTTGGCGGCCTACCGACAGCTCGAGGAGCGCACCTTGGTAAGATCCAGTCTCCGCCCCGTGTCGAAGCAAGACCGAATCGCCGTTCTATTTCAGCAAAGACCCGGCGTCATAAAGAAATCCGACATCCAGTCCAATAGCCCCGATATCAGCGAAGTGACGATAAAGCGGACCCTCAGCCAGCTTGTTAGTTGCGGTGCAATCGAAAAAACTGGAGCAGGTCGTTCAACGGGCTACATACTCAAAGACGCCCATGCTCTGGAATTATTCATGCGATCCACAACACCCGATGGCGAACAAGCAGTTACAAAAGAATCCCCAAAGGATAAGCTCCTTGAGCGCATGAACCGAGCCGAGGATGAAAGCGTCGAGGGACTCTACGAAGACTACAATTCATTCTCAAGGGACATCAGGGCAAAATACGGAATCTAGTCATTTCTCGAAATGGCCTCGTTCTTGCTATCCGCGCGCATTTGCGCGTCATTTTGAATTGATAAATCCCAGCCGCGACAAGAGAGCCAAAAGTACCTCCTGCAGCGCTAGCTAGCAGATGACTTGCGTGTGCTCCTCGATGGCGGCTCGGTCCTCGGCGGCAACGCTCGGCTCGCACACCACGGCGTCCAGGCTGTCCAGGCGACAGAAGGTGTAGAAGTCGCGCTTGCCGATCTTGCTGGAGTCGACGATCAGGTAGCGCGAATCAGCCTTGCTAAAGGCGAGCTGCTGGATGCGGCCCTCTTCCATGTTGGAGGTGGACACGTCGCCATCCAGGATGCCGTTGGCGCCGATAAACGCCGCGTCGATACCCAGCGCACGCAGGGTATCCTCGGCCGTGGGGCCCACAAAGGCGGCAGTGCGGCGGCGGTACATGCCACCCACCAGGCACAAGTCGCAGTCCTCGCGCTCCTCGAGCAGGTTGAACACCGAAAGCGAGTTGGTCACGATGCGCAGGCGAAACGCCGGCAGCATCGAGGCCATCTGCTCCACCGTAGTGCCCGTACCCAAAAAGATGGTCGAGCCTTCCTCGATGAGCTCCACGGCACGGCGCGCAATCTGCAGTTTTTCCTCAGCATGCTTGGTGCGCTTTTCGCTGTGCGAGTACTCATGGCGAAGCATCGCATGGGGGCGACCCTGCGCGCTGCGGGCACCGCCGTGCACGCGCTCGATCTCGCCCAGGCTCGCAAGTTCCTCAAGGTCACGGCGGATCGTCATGTCCGAGACACCTAATGCATCAGAAATCTCTTTAACCGAGACCGTGCCCTGCTCCTCGAGCAGCTGACGAACCTTATCCTGTCGCTCTGCCTTAATCACGATGAATCCTCGCCGTTCTTTGCGCGCATATCATTCAAACAGTAACGAACAAATTGTATCAGAATCGCGCGCGCCAAAAATGAGCGCCCACACAGCCCAAATCATCACTTTTTTGAGAAAAATACTCCCTGCTTTAGTGGGGTGTAGTGATAATCTCGCCTGTTCGCGCTACAGTTTTTCTGGAATACCTCGATGTTAGGAACTAAATGATCACTTCCGAGCTTTTCGGCACCGCGCCGTGCGGTACCCCCGTTCATCGTTACACCCTCAACGGGCCCGAGATCTGCGTTCGCATTATGGACTATGGCGCCACCGTGCTGGGTATCGATGTGCCCGACATTCCCGGCAACGTGCGCGATGTGGTGCTGGGCTTCGATAAGCTCGAGGATTACTTTGACAACCCCGCCTGCTTTGGCGCAACCATCGGCCCCGTGGCCAACCGCACCGCGGGCGCCACGATCACCATCGCCGGCACGGACTGGCACATGCCCGCCAACGAGGGCGCCAACAACCTGCACAGCGATCTTGAGCATGGTCTGCACAAGCGCGTGTGGAATGTTGAGCTCGACGAGGTCCACAACGCCGTACGCATGTCCATCTCGCTTGAAGATGGCGAGCTTGGCCTTCCCGGCAACCGCACCTTTACGGCCGTGTTTACCGTGACGCGCACCGGTGTCTTCCGCATCGAGTATGGTTGCGAGAGCGACCGCTCCACCTATGTGTCCATGACCAACCACACGTACTTTAACCTTGCCGGTCATAACGCCGGTATGGACTGCGAGCACTTCTTTGTGGCAAACGCCGCCCACTACCTGCCCATCAACGAGCAGAACATCCCCACGGGCGAAATCGCCTCGGTCGAGGACACGCCGTTTGACTTCCGCGAGCTGCGTCCCGTCGCCCCCGGCATGGAGGCCGACGACCCGCAGATTAAGCAGGCCCGTGGCTACGATCACTGCCTGTGCATCGATGGCTATCAGTACGGCCGTAATCTGCGCCGTGCCATGCACGTCGAGGAGATGTGGACCGGTCGCGAGCTGGACTACTACACCACCGCTCCGGGCGTACAGCTCTACACCGGTAACTGGCTGGGCGACGAGCATGCCAAGGACGACGCCAACTATGGCTGGGGCGCCGGCTTTGCCCTCGAGGCCGAGATGTACCCCGACACGCCGCATCAGCCGCTGTTCCCGCAGGGCATTGTGGGCCCTGGTCACCCCTACAGCAATGTGATCGAATACCACTTTATGAGGCACTAAGTCCATAACGCAACATATCGCACAGCAGCGCCCGCCTGCACCACCGCCGACGGGCGCTTTTTCATCTTTTGGGCTCATTTTCGCTGTGACTGTATGGGTGACATATCAAAACTATGTTCATTTACTACGTTTAGCCCGGGATGCTCGACCATGCACCAGTTTTTGTTTAATTTGCGAGCCGTCTACCTGCGGTTTTGTTTTTCTCAAATTCGACATGCTCGGCGATAGCCGATCAAACGTAGTAAATGGGCATAGTTTTTGACAGGCGGCATCGCACGCGTCCCTCGCAAGGGTAAAACGATCCGTTTTCCTCCGTCCCCAAGGATCAGTTGAACAGATTGCCGATGGGGTCGGGGGCAGAACTGGGGAGATAGCGGATTTCTAGCTCTATACCGAGTGCTTGCAGCTCTTTGAAGGCAGCGACGTCTGCGTCGTCTACGGCAACTGCAGGCGTTATGGGGCGCTTGCCTTCCCCTGCTTGCATGTGACCGATGCTGATCTTGGTGATCGGCACACCACCCTTAACCAGCGCGAGCGCATCGGCGGGTGAGGCCACCATGATCAGAATCCATTGACGCGGCGTTGCGGTATGAATGATGTCGACGGTCCTTTGCACCGAGAAAAAGCGCGTCCAAACGCCTTCTGGCGTCGCCACCCTCATAGGGGCCCACTTATGAGCGTCCGCCGCGATCTCATCGTTGACGATTAAGACAAGGTTGGAACCCACGGCTTCGTTCCACAGCTCAACGTCTTGCCCGTAAATGAAACGGTCATCGATACGCGTGAGAAGGATCTTGGGCTGAGCCATGGCTGCCCCATTCTGTTTGAGACCCATACGAACAGGACGACGGCAGCCAACTCGACAGCAGGTCAAGCGCTAAATGGACGCCGCAGACATCACGTCTCCAATCTTAGTGCATTTAAAGTGAGAAAAGCCGTCAGAACACTTGCGCGGATTTGCGATGTCCCGTATCATAGACAGCCGTTGACGCCTCAGTTGCGTCATCACATGGTCGCCAGCGTAGCTCAGTTGGTAGAGCACCGCTCTCGTAAAGCGGGGGTCACCGGTTCGAGCCCGGTCGCTGGCTCCATTACACAAGACAGCCGCCTTCGGGCGGCTTTTTTGTTGCCGATTTCGGGCGCACATCCGCCAATCCAGGCACAACGCCGCCGGAAACTCCCCTACTCAACAAAAGCCCCGCCAACCGTGATTCCCCTAGGGAAAACACGGTTGGCGGGGTCGCAGCGTGATTCCCCTAGGGAAATCACGCCAGCACACGAACAACTCAGCCGAGCAGCTCGCTACTCCTCCCAGTAAGCATCAGCAAGGAGCTTAAAGCAGATCTTCTTGACCGGCTGTGCGCCATCGCCCGGGAACTCGAGCGTGGGCATGTGAGGCTCGCCGGCAACGAACAGTGCAAACTTGTCGTCAGCAAGATCGCCGGCGATCGAGGCGTCGGAATCGACCAGATCGTAGTCGTCCTTCTCGTCAAACTCCTGAACCAGCGTCAGGCTGCCCGTGGCAACCCTAAAAGCCTCGCGACCCTCGACATCGATCTGCAGGTCGTGATAGCGCTGATGCGTCTCATGGTGAGCCTCGGCCTCGGGACGCGTCGTGGGAGCCATGACGTTCGCATAGACCTTGTCGCCCAGAATCGGATGGCTGCCGACCTCGAGCTCCGCTGGGTCGTTCTCCTCGAGCCAGTCGATCAGCACGTCGAGGCCCTTGAGCATTCCGCGGTACTCCTCGATATCGCCCAGTGCACCGTAAATCATCTAAATCCCCTCTCGGATCGTTTCTTTGGCGGCTACTCGGCAAACGCGTTACCGACGCTGCTGCCACCCACATATGTCTCGACCAAGGTGAGGTCGGGATTGAACACGACAAAGTCGGCGTCGCGGCCAGGCATAATGCTGCCACATTTATCCTCAATGTGAGCAGAGCGCGCGGGCACCTCGGTCGCCATGCGAATTGCGATATCGGCGCTCGCAAGACCCCAGTCGACGATGTTCTTGACGCCCTGCGCGAGCGTGAGAACCGAGCCGGCGATAGCAGAGCCATCGGCGAGCCAGCAAAGGTTGTCCTTCATAATGACGTCCATGCCACCGCTGGTGTACTTGCCCTCGGGCATGCCGCCGCAACCCAAGCAGTCGGTGATCAGCACCGTGTGCTGCCAGCCCTTGGCCTGCAGCAGGGCCTTGATAGCAGCGGGGTTCACATGTTTGCCATCGCAGATGATCTCGGCATAAGTGTTGGGCGTGGTCATAGCAGCCCCGACGACACCGGGCTCACGGTGATGCAGACCGCGCTGGCCGTTATAGGTATGCGTAAAGCAGCTGGCACCAGCATTGATGGCGGCAGCGCACTCATCATAGGTGGCATCGGAGTGGCCAATGCAGGTCACGACGCCCTTTGCGCTCAGAGCCGCGGCGTAAGCGGCAGCGCCGTCGCGCTCGGCCGCCATAGCGCTCTTGACGATACGACCGCCGGCGGCCTCCTGCCACTCGTCAAATACTTTCTCTGACGGGTCGATCAGATAAGCGGGGTTCTGGGCACCCACATGCTTCATGGTAAAGAACGGGCCCTCCAGGTAGATACCCTGAATACGAGCACCGCAGAACTCAGGCCCGCGCTCTTCGTCCGCCTGTGCAATGGCAGCGCAGGCGTCCTTGATCTGTTCCACGCCGTCGGTAAAGGTCGTAGGCAGCCAGCTGGTGGTGCCACGACGTGCAAGCTCGGTCGAGCTGATGTTGATGCCCTCGGCATCGTTATCGGTCGTGGCATGGTTATAGAAGCCATGGATATGGGTGTCCACCATGCCCGGCGCAATCCATGTACCCGAATAATCTTTGATCTCGCAAGCGGGCTCATCGGCCTGCCAAGCGCCAAAGACGCCGTCTTCGACCATCAGGAAACCGCCCAGCTGCGGCCCCGCCGGCAAAAAGAACTTGTCGGCCTTGATAGCATACGTGCTCATCTATGCTCCCGTACCCGCAGTGCGTTTTAGGGCGGATCAAAAACCACTGCATTGTTAATTCGAGCGATTGTTCGTTGCCTTCTTGTGCTTGGCATATTTTGCACCCGCCGCAAAACACGCCAAGCCGTTTATACCCAATAACTCTAGACGGCGCGGTTGTGGTAGACCTTGTACTTAAACTGGTCGGCACGCGCAACCGAACGCGTATACTCGATAACCTCGTTGTTCATGTCATATGTGGTACGAATCAAATCCAGCACCGGTGCGCCTTCGGTAATCTCGAGCAGACGAGCGTCGGAATGGCGTGCGATACTCGCGTAGAATTCTTCCTCTGCCACGCGAACTTTCTCGTGAAAGTCCTGCTCGATCATGTCGTACAGCGATTTGTTCTCGATCATGGGGCGCTTAAGCGCAAAGAACTTGCGACTCGGCAGATATGTACACTCAATCATCAGCGGCACGCCATCGGCAATACGCAGGCGCTTGATCTTGTACAGACGCTCGCCCAGGCGCGCGTTCATCTCTACGGCAATATTCTTGTCAGCCTCGACCTCGGTAAACTCAAGAATCGTCGTCTTGGGCACACGGCCGATCGCCTTCATCTGCTCGGTAAAGCTATACGTCTGCGTGAGGTTTGCCGTTTGCAGAGAGCGGTCGCACACCATGGTTCCACGGCCACGCTGACGAACCACCAAGCCCAGGCGCTCAAGCTCCTGCAGGGCAAGGCGAACCGTCGTACGCGAGAGCCCGTAGCGCTCCGACAGGTCACGCTCGGACGGCAAATAGTCGCCGGGCCGAAGTTCGTGATCGATTTTATCGGTCAACAGATCGACGAGCTGATCGTACAGAGGTTGTTTGCGCGCTCCCATTGCCATAATGATACCTGCCGGATAAATGACTCGAAATTGGTTGTAACCAGACACCACGTACTATAGCAGTTTTATTGGAATAACAGCAGGTCAACCAGCATATTTCAATATTGTTTGCCGGTTGATAGCCTGTGCGCTGTAATACCAATCACATCGCCGCATCAAGTATCGAGGTAGCAAAAAGGGCCGCCCCCGCGGAGCGGGACGACCCTTTGCAAGACAGATAAGTCTTTAAGGCTTAGAGAAGCTTCTTGAGCTCCTCGGCAACAGCCTGGACCTGCGTGCCGATGATGACCTGGGTAGCACCCTTGTCCATCTTCATGACACCCAGAGCGCCAGCCTTCTTGCAGGCAGCCTCGTCAACCAGAGCGGAATCGCCGAGCTCGAAGCGCAGGCGAGTAGCGCAGCAGTCAACGGTCTTGACGTTCTCCTTGCCACCGACGGCAGCGAGAACAGCGGCGGCCAAAGCGGCGAACTTGTCGTCGCCAGCAGCGGCGGAAGCGGAGGTCTCCTCGACATCCTCATCCTCGCGACCAGGGGTCATGAGGTTGAACTTGGTGATGGCGAAGCGGAACACGAGGTAGAAGACCACGAAGGCAGCGATGCCCAGCGGGATGATCGCCCAGGTGTTGGCAGCAGCCGGGAGGCTAGAGGAGAACAGGAGGTCGGTAGCACCAGCGGAGAAGCAGAAGCCAGCACGGAAACCAACATAGTAGGTGATGATGGTGAAGATGCCGTACAGGGCAGCGTACACGACGTAGAGCGGGAAGCACAGGAACATGAAGCCGAACTCGAAGGGCTCGGTGACGCCGCAGACGAAGGCGCAGATAGCAGCGGAAACAACCAGGCCGATAGCAGCCTTCTTGTTCTTAGCGGTCTGAACCATAGCCAGGGCAGCGCCCGGGATACCGAACATCATGCAGGGGAAGAAGCCGGACATGTACATACCGAGGCTCCACTTGACGTCAGCGGAGGTCTCGCCGGCCCAGAAGTGGGTCAGGTCGCCCAGGCCGATGGTGTCGAACCAGAACACGTTGTTCAGGGCGTGGTGCAGACCGGTCGGGATGAGCAGGCGGTTGAGGAAGGCGTAGATGCCAGCGCCGATGCCGCCCATGGCAGCGATACCCTCGCCCAGAGCGACGAGCGCACCGAAGATGAGGGGCCAAGCGAAGAGCAGGACGACGGAGACGACGATGCAGATGACGGCGGTCATGATGGCGACGCAACGCTTGCCGGAGAAGAAGGCCAGCCAGTCGGGAAGACGGGTATCCTTGAACTTGTTGTAGCAAGTGCCACCGATGATGGCGGACAGGATGCCGATGAAGGAGTTACCAGCGATCTTGGAGAACGCGATGCCCTCGGTCGTGGCAAGCCAAGCGGTCTGAGCATCGGCGTCCATACCACGAATGGTACCAACAACAGCGGGGTTCAGGAGCTGCTGGATCATCAGGAAGGCGACGAGGCCAGCGAGGCCAGCGGTGCCATCGTGATCGTCGGCAAGGCCGACAGCGGCGCCGACTGCGAACAGCCAGGCCATGTTATCGATAAGAGCGCCGCCTGCCTTGATGAGCAGGAAACCGGCGGTATAGGCAAAACCGGTAGTGTCACCGGCAGCACCCATGACTGCGGGAGCGAGCAGATAGCCCACGCCCATAAGAATACCTGCGACGGGAAGCGCCGCGACGGGAAGCATCAGCGCTTTGCCGAGCTTCTGGAGGTACTTCATCATATGGTATCTCCTCCAACCTTTCTTTCGTTGTTCACCAACGAGTTCCATGTCCGCGCCTTATGCATACCGGCTTCTCCGCTTGCCGGCATTGGTGCGCAAACTTAGACAACCCAGTCCCTTTTTTGGGCTGCTGGTATGTACGTTAGCACACACTCAATTCAAACGTCCACCACATTTCGTTCAAATTACTATATCGTTGCCAAACGGTTATTTTTGGCCCGTAAACGGTAATTTCCGCAGGTAGACGTGAAGCGTTTCTTTCATTACCAAACTAATTCTTAGCAATTTCCATTCGATTTCGTCTCAAAATTGGTTACTACCAGATGAACAGTGGTACCACATTGTTACTACCAGTTGACCTGAAATCGTTTGCGCTTTACATGAATAAACACCCCCTATTTTTGTATAGGGGGTGTTATCGATCATGCAAAGATTCGATTGTGTGGCAAGCGAATCAAGCCCTATAAGCCTTTACGCAAACAGGCCGTAGATGCTGATGTTGGCCTTGGCGTACAGGCCGTTGGCGTACTCGGTCCACTTGGAGCTGGCGCTCGAGGCCTGGGAGGAATACTGCTGATAGGCGGTGTAGTAGGCGGTCATGGCCTGCTTGTAGGTGGCGCTATCGGCCGTAAAGGCATCGTCGGCGAAGGCCTTAGCATAGGTGCTGTCGGCGTCCTTCCAGGTGCCCTTTGAGCTATCCCACTCATCGCCGGCAAGGTTGATGATGTAGTCGGCGTAGTCCTTGCTCGCGGTCTCCTCGTTGCCGTCAGCAGGCTCGGTCGGGGCGGTCGGCATGCTTGCGGAGCTGTCGCCGACCTTCTTCTTATAGAGCTTCTGTAGCGTCGCGGACTGGCGGACGATCTGCTTGGCCTGGTCCTTGGACACGCCGTACTGCGTGGCCATGGTCTTGTAGTCGGAGGTGCCGATGGAATCCTCGGCGTACTGCTTCATCTCCTTGGAAGAAACGGTAATGCCCTCGTCCTCGGCAGCGTCCAGCAGAATCTGGTTGCGCACGTAGGACAGGATGACGTCGGCAGAAGGAGCGGTGTAGTTGCCATCGCTATCCTTGACGGTGTCGAGGCTGTACTGGCTCTCGATGGCCTCGCGCGCGGTGATATCGCTCTTCTTGCCGTTGTAGCTATAGCTTGCCACGGTCGAATCGAGCTGGTCCTCGGTGAGGGTCGCCGAGCCGATGCCCTTGCCGCCAAAGCCGCCATTGCCAATAAAGAAGCCAACCACGGCAGCAATAACGACGGCAACCACGAAGGCGGCAATCATCGTCTTCTTGTGCTTGGATGCGTGGTCGTCCGCGTCGGAATCGTCCTCGTCCTGCTCCTCGGGCATCAGATTCTCGTCAGCGGCATCCGCGGCAATCTGAGCCTCCAGACGGGCGTCCTCCTCCTCGGCCGTCGTACCGGCGGCAATATGCTCGGCAGACGTACCGGCAACCAGGTCGATCTTCTCGTCCTCATCACCGTCGGGGCCTTCGCCGCGCTCGATGATCTGGATGCCGTCGATCTCGTCCTTCTCGTCCTTCTTTTGAATCAGACCCATATCAGTTACTCCTTGTTAGGAAACATAGTCCTCAATAGAATACGCCCGACGAGGCGCCGGGCGTATTGATTCTTAGGTTATACGCAAACACTTAAGTACTATTTAGGCGTTTGCGGCCTGCATGTCTTAGGCCAGGTGCGCGATAACGGCATCGGCAAAGGCCTGCGTGCCCACAGCGCCCTCAACGGAGCCGGTCTGGGCACGACGTACGTCGCCGGTAACCTGCTCGCCCTCGTCGAGCGTGGCAGAGACGGCGGCGCGGATACGATTGGCCGCGTCGTTTTCGCCCAAGTGGTCGAGCATCATCGCAGCAGAGAGGATCTCGGCCGTGGGGTTGGCGATATCCTGACCGGCGATATCGGGCGCGGAGCCGTGCGTAGCCTCAAAGATGGCGCAGTCGGCACCGATGTTGGAACCCGGAGCCATGCCTAAGCCGCCCACCAGGCCAGCGCACAGGTCGCTGACGATGTCGCCGTACAGATTGGGCAGCACCAGGACATCGAAGTCATTGGGGTTCTGGACCAGACCCATGCAGGTGGCGTCGACGATCTTGTCGTTGAACTCGATATCGGGATAGTTAGCGGCCACCTCGCGCGCGACGCGCAGGAACAGGCCGTCGGTCGCCTTCATGATGTTGGCCTTGTGC
>CALDCF010000018.1 GCA_937937635.1 uncultured Collinsella sp. | reverse complement strand
CCGCCTCGCTGGGTATCTCCGAGTACCGTGTGCAGCGTGAAGAGCGTCTGTTCCAGCCCGATGCCATGGGCGGTGCCGCCAATCTCAATCAGCATCAAAGCGAGTTCAAGACCGCCTCGATTCCAGCTCAGCAGCAGGATGCGGCTCCTTACGCTGCGACTTCTGCTTCTCAGGCTCAGTCGGAGCAGTCTACCTCGGCATTCCTTTCCGGCCTGACCGGTGCGTTCCAGCGCCGTCATGCCGATGATGGTGTCCCTACCATCGCTCGAGCCGCAGATGCCATGGACGAGGCCGAGGCTTGGTCCATGATCGACAGCATGCTCGACGACGATTCGCCGGTTAGCTGCGACCCTGCGCGCTCGCGCGACGTCTATCAAGTCGCCATCGACGAGCTCACCAACGGCGGGCAGACCGGCTCCTTCAATCGCGATGACATCGCCGCCGCGGCACGTGCCGTGTCGGGCTCCCAGGCCGCCCCTGCGGGCAGCACGGCGGCTTTTGTGGCACTCGTTGCCAACGCGGCAGCCAATAACGCCTACAGCGCTACCTCGGCGGACGCGAACGCTTCTGCCGATAATTCGTACGTTGATGAAGCCATGACCGCGGACGAGGAGGCCGTTGCCGCCCGCCGTGCCGCCGAAAGCTCGCTTTGGGGCGCTCCTGCCCAGCAGCAGGCGGCTGAGGCTGCGCCGTACAACGCAAACCTCGCCAGCATGCCTATCATCTCCGGTGTCGCGGACATCGATCTCGATGACCTCGATGAGCCTGCGGCCATCACCGCATCGATTGATGCTCAAGATCGCATCGACACCGGCGACCTTCCGGACGCTTCGCTCGAGGTTGATGTCCCCATGGCCGATTACTCGGGCCACGAGGGCATGTGGGCCGCCGCCACCGCGATTCTGGATGAGATTGACGAGCCTGCTCCTGTTGCAGCCCCCGCTCCCGTCACTGCCCCTCAGCCTGCTGCCCCCGCCTATGTCGGCCGTCACAGCGCTGTGTTCCCCGAGGATACTGCCCGCATCTCGCGCGAGAGCATCGAGCGAGCCGAGGCTATTGCCGCCGGCATTATGGAAAATCGTCGTCACGAGCGCGTCAATCAGATCCTCGAGGAAGAGATCGAGCGCCTGCAGTCCTCTACCGCCAAGCGTACGGGCCGTGCCTATCTGAGCGTTATCGAGGGCGGTACCGCCAGCTTCGCGCCGCTCCGCGCGGAGGCATAACTTCTGCATGGTTAAGATCAATCGAAAATGGGCGGTCGTGACCTGCCTGATGGCGCTCTTGATCTGGGGCAATTCGCTGGTTCCCGGCTCGGGGTCGGGTTCGCTGAGCCTAACGGTCATGGAAGCTATCCGCGGTTTCCTGCGCGGCGTGGGACTCCCATATGCATGGGTGACCAACTTTGTTGTTCGCAAGTGCGCGCATTTTACCGAGTATATGGTGCTCGGCATCCTGGCAACGCACGCCTTCGATTTTGAGGGGCGGCGCACCTTTGACGTGCTGCTGCCCACGGCGGTGTTCCTGCTGCTGATTCCCTCGATCGACGAGACGATTCAGCTCTTTGTGACGGGACGTGCCGGCATGATCACCGATGTGATGATCGACTGCTGTGGAGCGGCAACGGGTGTTGTGCTCCGATATCTCTTACGGTCGCTGATGTGCGCCAAAAAAGCCGCCTAGGACGTATTGTTTGGTCCTAGGCGGCCTTTTTTATTCGAGGGCTTATATGGGGCGTGGTGGCGTTGTTCCGTAGGTCGGATTTGCCGGGCGCGCCACGCCCTGCGGGTGCGTCTGTTACTGAAGCGCCTGTGCGCCCAGGGCCAAGCAGCCCATAATGCCCTGCTTGCCCTCGAGGCTGTTGTTGACGATGTAGCTATCGATGTCGACCATCTCGGACGTGACGATGTAGCCGTTGAGCATCTCGGCACACTTCTTGCGAGCGAGCGGCACGATGGGGGTGTGGTCGGCCACGCCGCCACCGATGACGATCTTCTGCGGTGCGTAGCACAGGATGTAAGTCATGAGCGCCTGCGCAAGGTATCCGGCAAGCAGGTCCATGGCATCTGGGTCGTCGGCCATCTCTCCGGCGCTCTTGCCGCCCCAGCGCTTTTTGACGCCGGGGCCGGCGATGAGGCCCTCGAGGCAGTTGTCGTGGAAGGGGCAGCCGCTGTGCTCGCCGATGGTGTCGCGCGGGTCGCGAGTGACCAGGATGTGGCCGGCCTCGGGGTGCATCATGCCGTGCACAAGCTTACCGCCCGAGAGCACGCCGGCGCCCACGCCGGTACCGATGGTCAGATACACCACGTCAGTGAGGCTCTGGGCGCAACCAAAGGTGACCTCGCCCAGGCAGGCGACGTTGACGTCGGTGTCGTAGCCGCAGGGAATATTGAGCTCGTTTTGGATGGTGCCCAGCAGGTCAAAGTAGCGCCATGCCGTTTTGGGCGTCTCCAGGATCTTGCCGTATTGGGGCGAGGCAGGGTTGACTGCGGTGGGGCCAAAGGCGCCGATGCCCAGCGCGGCGATGCCCTTGTTCGCAAACCATGCGTTGACGGCCTCAACGGTCTCCCGCGGGGTCGTGGTCGCAATCTGCTCGCGTTCCAGGACCGTACCGTCTGCATAGCCCGTGGCGCAGACCATCTTGGTGCCGCCGGCCTCGAGCGCTCCGATAAGCTGCTGCTCTGCCATAGTATTCCTCTCTGGGACGAGTTGCTCCGTGACTAAAGTATAGCGCTCTAAACCATTTAAGAAAGCGCTATAAAAGAAGCCTCGCAACGCGGCGGGCGGTGCGAGGCTTCTTTGGTTGCTTTAGTTGTCGGGCCGTCCTTACCCGCGCGGCTCGATTTTATCACGCAGAGACTTGAGGTTCTCCAGTGCCGCGTTAAGCGTCTCGTCTCGCTTGGCAAAGTGGAAACGAATCAGATGGTTGACGGGCTCGCGGAAGAAGCTCGAGCCGGGTACGGCGCCCACGC
>CALDCF010000017.1 GCA_937937635.1 uncultured Collinsella sp. | reverse complement strand
GCCGGAGGCCACTTAATGTGGCCTCCGTGCGAGCCAGGACTGTAGAGCAGCAAACTTAAACCGCGGGCGGCCCGGAGCGGGAATCCGCCCACGAGCACAGGAGGGGATTCCTTTTTGCCAAAAAGGGACAGGTTTATTTTGGTCGGTTTTTTCATGCTTGAATTTGAAACATTTCGTCCGACAAGAGCGTATCTAAGGTGAGGGCCTCATCAAGAATCATTAACGTCACCGGGAGGTGATTATGGAAGAACAAACATTTAGACAGGCGGTCGAAGATCACCGAGATGTCGTATTTCGGATCGCATTGACGTATCTGCGCGATCGCGCCGATGCCGACGATGTTGCACAAGACGTCTTTCTTAAGTTGCTCAAAAGCGATACGCATTTTGAAGGCTGGGAGCATCTTCGTCGATGGCTTATCCGGGTCACGATCAATGAATGCAAATCGCTCTTTCGAAAGCCATGGAGGCGTGTGGAGGATATTGAAAACCTGGCCGATTCGCTTTCGACGGCGCAGGAGGAGACCAAGGCGATCCTGTCAGACGTTATGCGACTTCCGGAGCGATTCCGTATTCCTATCGTGCTCTATTACTATCTGGGCTTCTCGACTTCAGAGATTGCCGAGTTACTGCATGTGCCAGCCGCGACCGTTCGAACGCGTTTAGCTCGCGGCAGATCGAAGCTCAAATTCATCCTAGAGGAGGGCGACCGTGAAATCCAATCAAATCAAGCAGGCCTTCGAGTCCGTCCAAGCCGATAGCGATCTTGCTGACCGTGTTCTTTATGCCGCTGCTGGTGAGCCGCTTCGCCGAAAGGGTCACGCGAAGCCTCTGTATGTTGCCGTGATCGGATGCCTTGCCGGAGTGCTGGCGACCGGAGGGGTCGCCTACGCCGTCGTCAATTCCAGTTATTTTGCCTCTGCCTGGGGAAACCATGGCAACGGAGAGTCCATTACCTGGACTCAAGGTGGCTCGTCGGGGACTAAATATACCTACACCAGAGAGTTTGGTGATGGTATCGCGCCCCAAAGCTTGGAGGGTTCAGTACAGAAGGTCAATCTGTCCGTCGAGGGCAACGGCTATACACTCGACATTCATGATATGGCTATCGATAAAAACGGTTGCGGTGCCGTGACGTTTACGTTGTCCAATCCAAATGGTGTTAACTACTACAAGCCGGCAGCAGAGACTGGCGAACTTGTTCTCTATGGTGAAGAAGAACAAGGCATCGGCACGCCCGACATGAAGTTCGCCGAGGAATGGGCTGATACACGCTGCACAATTGATAAAGACACATCAAGCGATACTGTCATTAATGGCACGATGTACTTTGCCTCTATGGATCGCGAGCGAGGTTTGCAAAATGCGGTCACCTGGAATATCCAGTGGACCGAGGGCGAAGGTGAGGATGCGAAACTGTTCGAAGCATCGACGCCCGAGTTTAGCGTCGGAACATACGTCGATACCAAGGAACTCCGCTCCGATGACTCGCCTCTCGAGATTAGCCCGTTTTCCATCCAGACGCACATCGATGATCTGGGCTATGAAGCAGTTGATCATAAACTGACCGTCACCTACAAGGATGGATCGGAGCAGATTATCGAAGATGACGACGCAGGGGTGTTCAACTTATATTTTTCTTATGCGCGCAATAGCGGAGAGAACATCTGGGTGCCAACGAAGTTGATCGATGTCGATCAAGTGGTCTCGGTAACCCTCGAGGGCGCGAGGTACACATCAACGGGGGAGACCGAAACGAAAGAACCCTTTACCATCGTCTATTCGTAACGTCTGGGCCGCTTCCTACTAGGGGAAGCGGCCTCTTTTGCGGTAAATGGGCGGTTAAAGCGAGCGATATTCGCCTGAATTTCGGAAGTATGCGGCAAAATTCCGATAGTCCGACCACACGGGATATGATTACATGCTCTACCTGCGGGTTTGTTATCGCAAAACCTCGGTGTGCTCGGTAAGTACAGAATTTGCCGCATACTTCCGAAAACGCCGCCGATTTCCATGCGACAGATGAGAGCGGTTCACCGCTGGAGCGCGACGTTTCCCCAGATAAAACCGACCAAAATAAACCTGTCCCTTTTTGGCAGGTAACGTTGCCCCGACGAGCACGTCGGATTCCCGGGCCGGGCGGCACAGGGGTTAAGTTTGTCGCGAGTTCCGCACGAGCCGGAGGCCACTTAATGTGGCCTCCGTG
>CALDCF010000016.1 GCA_937937635.1 uncultured Collinsella sp. | reverse complement strand
ACGGAGACGTCTCCCTTCTCCGTGGCGGCACTTTTGTGCGCAGGGGAGGAAGGGCCGCCACGAAATCGGCCCATCTACTACGTTTATCCCCTTACCCCCAACCATGCCAAAAAACGCGAAAACAAAATCGCAGGTAGAACGCCTGCGGTTTTCTGGAAAACGGGGGTATGGTTGGGGGTATCGAGTCAAACGTAGTAGATGGGCCGATTCCGTGGTTGGCGCCGCCAAATGATCCCCCGGGGACGGAGGAAAACGGATCATTTTTGGCCCCACGCGGCTGGTGGGTGCGTTCGCGCAGGACCGTTCAAACAAAACTATGCCGGTTTACGGGGCTGAGTCACGAGTCCCCAACCATGCCGATATTCGTGAAAATAAAACTGCAGGTAGACGAGCCGTCATTTTGCAGAAAACGCGGGTATGGATGGGGGTCCTGAGTTTAGCCCCGTAAACCGGCATAGTTTTAAAATGGCATTAAATCGGTAACAGCCATTTAGCTTTGACGGGGTGGTCGGCCGCTGGTTGATTACCCTCGCAGGTAGGCGATGGCGATCTGGGTGCGGTTGCGTAGGCCCATTTTGGCCAGGATCGAGCTGATGTGGTTTCGCACGGTGCCTTCGCCCATATAGGCGGTGGCGGCAATCTCCTTGTTATCGAGGCCGCGGGCAATGAGCTCGGCGACCTCGAACTCGCGGTCGGTCAGACCGGCAAAGGCCGCGGGCCGGCGAGTCGCACCGGCCTCAGCGTTCGCCCCATCAAAATCGACATCTTCGATCGCCTTGCCCTCGAGCACGCGTTTGCCATCCATGACCTGCGCCAACGCTGGCGGAATGGCGGCGACATCGGTCTTGATCAGGTAACCGCGGGCGCCCAGCTTGAGCGCCGACACAATGTACTCGTCATCCGAGAATGTCGTCAGAAACACCACGCGTGCCGCGGGGTCGTGCTCAAGGATCTCGCGCGCCGCCGAAAGGCCGTCGCGCCCCGGCATCTGAATGTCGAGCAGCGCGATATCGGGCGCGTGCTCGGCGTAAAGTGCCACCGCGTCGTTGCCGTCGGCTCCGGTGCCCACCACTTCGATCTGCGGCTGGGCGCCCAGGATAATCTTGAGCGAATCGACTACCAAGCGGTCGTCGTCGACAACTATGAGCCTCATCGGGCGTCATCTCCTTGCTGTTTGGGGACGGTGGCAAACACGCGCCAGCCGGGGGCGCCGGCGCGCAGGCCGGCGGTGAAGGTTCCGCCAAGCGCCTCGACGCGCTCGCGCATGGAGACGAGCCCCATGCCTTCTGCGACGTTGCTGCTGCTCGCCGGGGTCGCGTCCGCGCCATCATCGGTAACGATGAGCTGGTAAAACGATGGATGCTCCATGCACCGCACGGTAATGGTTTTGGCATGGGCGTGGCGCATGGCGTTGGAAAGCGCCTCGCGCAGCACCGCCGCAAAGCAGTTGGCGACGTTGGCAGGTGCATGCTCGGCCAAAACCTCAAGCTCAATCTGCGGCCCGCCATCTGAGCGCGCGCCTTTCACGATGCGCTCGAGCTGTACGGAGAGATTGGCCGCGTTGTCGTTGAGCGCGTGGACGCTGGTGCGCACGAGCTGAAGCGCCTCATCGACCGTGCGCTTGACGTCGGCGAAGTCGGCGGCGACGCCGGGCTCGTTGGCGTGGACCACGCGTAGGGCTTCGGTTTGCAGTGAGGCACGCGTGAGTTGGTGGCCCACGTTATCGTGGATCTCGCGTGCGATGCGTGCGCGCTCGGCGAGCGTCGCGAGTTCGACCTCGTAGTCCTGGCGGTCGGCAAGGTCGCGGTTGCGTGCCTCGAGCGCGAGGGCTCGTTCCTGCAGCTCGTCACGGGTGCGACGCATGCGCTCCTGCTCACGTTTCAACTGGGCGGTGCGCAGCGACAGTAAGGTGGCGGCGACCGAAAGGATGGCGGTCAACAGCAGCGCGCGGGTGGGAAGCGCGCCGGCGTGGGCATATGCGACGAGCGCGCAGACAAAGATAGCGCCGGTGCCCAGTGCGCCCCAGACGCGCTCGCGGCGCACGCGTCGCGCGATGTCGTAGAAGGCGAGGGGTGCAAACGGCACAAAGGACGGCACAAAGACGGCCGCGATGATGTAAGCGTAGCTCGCGGCCTCGCTGGCGCGGCGGGCGCGCTCGCCTTGCGCGACCTCGGTCAGCGCGGCGATGACGACGCCAAGGCAAAACGCCGCAACCAAGCGGGCATCCACAGCAAGGCCCAGGGCGGCCGCGATGCAGCACGCCAGCACGATCGATTTGTCGAAAAGCCTGTTCATACGGGTATTGTACGCGATGCCGCGCGCGGGGGAGGCCCCACCGGGAGCAACCGTGACATTTGTCCCAGCAAGGGGGACCGCGACTATATCTCGCCGACAATCATTTCACCTGAGCTTTTTTGATAGCTATATCTATCATTTTTGCTAGATACAGCTATTATTTTTGCTAGATAGATTTATCAAAAGGAGGCTCTAGGTGTATAGGCGCAAGATATCGACCGTGTTACAGCAAAGACTCATGGGGCCGCGTTCCTTTATTCAGGTGGTTATGGGTCCCAGACAAACTGGCAAGACCACGGCCATCAAGCAGGCGGTCAAGGCTTGCGGGCTTCCGTGTCGCGTGGCGAGTGCCGATTCGTCGCGCGAACTCGCGGGGGATTGGATCGACCTTGAGTGGCGCCAGGCTCGGCAGCTGACAAGTAATGGCTCGCGTGCCATCCTTGTGCTCGACGAGATACAAAAGGTTACGGGTTGGTCCGAGACGGTCAAGGCCCTGTGGGACGAAGACTCTTGGAACGACACCGAGCTTCTTGTGGTGCTGTCCGGTTCGTCGAGCTTGCTTCTCGGCAGTGGGCTGACCGAATCGCTTGCGGGGCGATTTGAGCTACTGCGTTCGACGCATTGGAGCCTATCCGAGATGTCCGAGGCGTTTGGGTATAGCCTTGAGGATTACCTGATGTTTGGCGGGTATCCGGGCGCCGCAATCCTCAAGAGCGATGTCGACCGCTGGCGCGAGTATATGCGCGATTCGATCGTGGAATCGACAATCTCGCGCGACGTATTGCAGATGGAAGACGTGCGCAAGCCGGCGCTCATACGAGCCCTCTTTGAGCTGGGTGCGCAGTATTCGGCGCAGGAGATATCGTATCGAAAACTGCTGGGGCAGCTCGACGATAAGGGAAACACTGATATCGTGCGCCATTATCTTGATCTGCTGTCCAAGGCGGGCATGATGAGCGGGTTGCAAAAATACGACGCCAAGCAGGTGAGGTCGAGGGCAAGCTCGCCGCGACTGCTCGTGCATGATCCCTCATTAATGTTCTCGATGTGGCGCGGGACGGGTGACTTGTTGGCTGATTCTGCCCTGCGAGGGCATTTGGTCGAAACTGCGGTGGGCGCCCGGCTCATCGCGCGTGCTCAAACAGAAGGCTTTGAGCTGTATTGGTGGCGTGAGGGCAATCTCGAGGTGGACTTTGTGGCGAAGCGTGGCGATGACGCCCTTGCGGCGATCGAGGTTAAAAGCGGCCGCGTGTCCAAGAGCGGTATGACTGAGTTTTTGGCGCAGAACCCTCAGGCGAAGCCGATGATTGTGGGCGATCGTAACGTTTCGGTTGAGCAGTTCTTGCGGGATGAGGTGGAGCTGTTTTAGCTGGTGATTGCTACGGCGCGGACGGGCCAAAGTGATTAGAAATGCAAGCCCCACTTACTTAAGATTTGGGACAAACACATCTGATTGCTTTGTCCCGTGGCGATGCCGGTTCTGTTAGCGCCGCACTCGTGACAAAGCTCACTGGCGCGCGCTGCCTGCTCCTGCGATGATGCAATCGTACCGGGCCGCAATCAACAGAAGGGCCGCCTCATGACAGACATCGTCCACGTCGAAAACCTCGTTAAGCGCTACGACGACCTTATTGCGCTCGACCACTTTAACCTGAGTATCGCCCCCGGCGAGATCTTTGGCCTGCTGGGCCCCAACGGCTCGGGCAAGACCACGTCCATCAACTGCATCCTGCAGCTGCTCGCCTACGACAAGGGCACCATCGAGCTGTTCGGCGAGCGCATGACGCCCGCCCGCTACGATCTCAAGCGCCGCATCGGTGTGGTGCCGCAGCAGGTGGCGGTGTTCGACGAGCTCACCGTGCGCGAGAACATCGACTATTTCTGCAGTCTCTACGTCAACGACCGCAAGCGCCGCCGCGCGCTGGTGGACGAGGCGATCGACTTTGTCGGCCTGGGCGACTTTACCAAGTTCCGCCCTGGCAAGCTCTCGGGCGGCCTGGCGCGTCGTCTCAACATTGCTTGCGGCATCGCGCACAAGCCCGAGCTCATCTTTTTTGACGAACCCACGGTGGCGGTCGACCCGCAAAGCCGCAACGCCATCCTGGAGGGCATCTGCCGCCTGCGCGACGAGGGCGCCACGGTGGTGTATACCAGCCATTACATGGAGGAAGTCGAGCAGATCTGCAGCCGCATCATGATCATGGACGGCGGCCGCGTGCTGGCGCAGGGCACTAACGACGAGCTCAAGCGCATGATTCAGATGGGCGAGAAGATTGTAATCGAGGTCGGCGAGGTTCCGAGTGCGGCGCTCGGTGCCGTCGCAAGCCTGCCGCACGTTCTGGACCTTTCGGCAACGGCGGGACAGCTCAGGTTTTCGTGCGAAGCGAGCCCGCACAACCTGACGGACATTCTCGATGCGCTGCGCTCGCATGACGTGCCGCTCGGCCGCATCTATTCCGAACCGCCGACCCTCAACGACGTGTTCCTCGAGATCACCGGCCGCGAGCTGCGCGACTAGGGGGCGGCCATGTTCAACACCATCATCACCACGGTCAAGACGCTGCTGCGCCGGCCGAGCACGTGGGTCTGGGGCGCTCTCTTTCCTATCGCGCTTTCCACGATGTTCATGTTTATGTTTGCGAACCTGAGCTCCGACGGCAAGGTCGACCCGGTGCCGGTGGCCATCGTGGCTGACGAAGCCTGGGACGCGTCGACCTTTAAGGACGTGGCGGCCTCGCTGTCTAAGGAGGGCGACGATCAGCTGCTCGAGATTCACGAGTGCGAGGATGCGGCTACCGCGAACCGCGCACTCAAGGCGGGCGAAGTCGCGGGCATCTACGCGGTCGATGCCGCGGGCGAGCCCAGGCTCACGCTGCTCTCGAGCTACGACAGCTCGCGCGCGTCCACGGTGCTCGTCGACCGCAGCATTCTGGAAACGGTGGCAAGCTCGTATACGCAAAATGCCGAGCTCATGGCCCAGATTGCCCAGGACAACCCGGCGGCGCTTGCCGACCCGGAGGCGGTTGCGCGCGCCCTGTCGCTCGAGGGCGGAACCCGTCGCGTGAGCCTGACACGCACCACGCCCGACGGCACGACCATTTACTACTACGCGCTTTTTGGCCTGGTCGCGATGATGTCTGCCGAGTTTGCCGCCTTGAGCGTCGTCGACCTGCAGCCCAACCTGTCGGGTCTTGGCGCACGCCGCTGCGTGGGCGGCCTTTCCAAGACGGCGTCGCTGGCCGGAATTTTCGTAGGCTCGTGGCTGGTTTCTTTTGCCTCGATGACGGTTGCGATTGGCTATGTGCGCCTGGTCGTCGGCGTCGACTTTGGCGGGCGCGAGGGACTGTGCCTGCTGGGCGGTGCCGCCTCCGCACTTGCCGCGACGGGCCTGGGGCTCTTTGTGGGCACGCTGCCCGTTAAGGGCGGCAAGGCGTCCAAGTCGGGCATCCTCACGGGCTTCGCCACCACGTGTGCCCTGTTCGCCGGTCTCTACGGCGAGCCGGCGATGGCGCTTGCCGACGACGTCGCCCGCGCCTGCCCGGCCGAATGCTGGCTCAATCCCGTCAAACTTATCTGCGATATGTTCAACCGTCTGTATTTCTTTGAGGACCTGGGCCCCTTTGCCGTGCGCGCGGGCGCGCTCGTCCTGATGGCCCTGGTGTTTGTCGTTGCCGCCACGCTGGTGTTTGGAAGGAGTCGCTATGAGCACCTTTAAGACCGCGCTTCGCATGGCGCTGGCGCACCCGTTCTACCTGCTCATCTATACGGTGTTCATCTCGCTCATGGGCGTGTTCATCGCGGCTTCGGTGAGCTGGAACTCGTCGCAGCTTACCGAGTACAAGCCCTACGACACCAACGTGATCGTGGTCGATCGGGACAACAGCGACCTTTCGCGGGCGCTCGCCAAGCACTTGGGGTCGCGCTTTGACCTGGTCACAGGCGTCGGCGACGACACGTACGATCTTGCGGACGCGCTCTCCAAGAGCAACAGTGCCAAGGGCAGCGCCGACTGCGTGTTCTTTATCCCGGATGGGTTTGAGGACGACCTAATCGCGGCCGCCCGTGCGGGGGAGACCTTGCCCAAGCTCGACGTGACGTACGGCTCTGGCACCATGGCCGCGGCGCTTTCGTCTGCCGAGGCCTCGCGCTGGATCTCGCTCGCGGGCGCCGCGGCGGCGCTTGAACCCACCTCCTCCGACGGTGACGTCGCCAAGGCCGCCGAGCACGCCGCCGCAAAGCGCGCCGAGGTTCAGATCGAGCAGGTCAAGGTCGACTCGACTGCCGCCGCCACACTCGAGTCGTATTTCAACTTTGGAGCGTACGCGATCATCTCGTCGGTCATCGTGTCGGTGGGCCTGGTGTTCTCGGGCATGAACGAGCCCGAGCGCGTACGCCGCATGGATGCCGGCCCGGTTTCCGAGCGCCAGCGCTCGCTCGCCGTGTTCGCGGCCGCCGCGGTGCTCACCGTTTGCATCTGGCTTGTGTCGAGCATGATGGGCGTCGTGGGATTTGCTGGAGCGGTTGCCGAGGTCGGCGTGGGCCGTGTGTGTCTGGCGCTGGCAGCGACATTTGCCCTGGCGTGCACGCCCCTGGCTGTTGGCTTTGCGCTGTCGAGCCTGGGCGCGCGCGAGGAGCTGCTCAACGGCGTGGGTAACCTGCTTGGCATGCTCATGACGTTTTTGGGCGGCGCCTGGATGCCACTGTCGCTCATGGGCTCGGCCGTGCAGACGGCAGCGCACTTTGTGCCGACATATTGGGTGAACGACGCGATCGGCAAGGCGCTCGCCGCGGACCTGACGTCTGCCGTGCTGGGTGACATCGCCTGCGACCTGGGCGTCACCGTGCTCTTCGCCGCCGCCATCGCCGCCGTGGGCCTAGCCCTCACCCACAACAAATCCCGAGCCTAGCCATCGGGTACTCATTGGGGACAGTCTTTGCCGATTCGCCGGCAGGGCTGGCAGGGACTGTCCCAATGAGTAGGTTGGAAAATAGTTCGCGCACGTCGCTTAAAAATAGTTCGCCCGGGTTTACTATTAGTCTAGAAAAGTAGCAGAAGGCTAACAACGGGGGATAGCATGGCGACAAAGCGTGTCTACGTCCAGGTCAACGGACTCAAGAAACACTACGGCGACGGCGATGCGCGCCTGACGGTACTCGACGGCATCGACACGTCCATCAACCGCGGCGAGATCTGCGTCATGCTGGGGCCCTCGGGCTCGGGTAAGTCGACCTTTCTCAACCTGATCGGCGGCCTGGAGGATGCCGACGGCGGCTCCATCATGGTGGACGGCTGCGATCTCACGGCGCTCAAGCCCGCCGATCTGGGCGAGTACCGACGCCGCGAGCTGGGCTTTGTCTTCCAGTTCTACAACCTGGTGCCCGACCTTACCATCAAGGAAAACATCGAGGTCACGGCGCACCTGTCCAAAAACCCGCTCAACATCGACGATCTGCTGCGTTCGCTGGGCCTCTACGAGCACCGCAACAAGTTCCCACGCCAGGTCTCGGGCGGCCAGCAGCAGCGCTGCGCCATCGGCCGTGCGCTCGTCAAAAATCCGGGCCTGCTGCTGTGCGACGAGCCCACGGGCGCGCTCGACTACAAGACGTCCAAGGAAATCTTGCAGCTCATGGAGGACGTCAACCGCACCTACGGCTGCACCATCATCATTGTCACCCACAATGCCGCCATCGCGCGCATGGCAAATCGCGTGCTGCGCCTGCGCGACGGGCGCATCGTCGAGGATGAGCTCAACGAGTCACCCGTCGCGGCCGCCGAGCTCGATTGGTAGGCGGCGCCATGACACCTCTCGCAAAACGTCTCCCGCGCGAGCTGCGCCGCAATATCGGCAAGTACCTGGGCATCTTTTTGCTTATGTGCGGAAGCATCGCCCTCACGTCGGGCTTTTTGCTCGCGGCGCATTCCATCGGCTGCCTCATTGACGACATGCGCGATGCATATACGATCGAGGACGGCCGCGTGACTACCTCCTTCGAGGCCACCAAAGATCAGCTCAAGGCTGCCGAAGACGCGGCTGAGGACGTCGGCGGCGTTACGTTCTACAAGAATTTCTCCATCGACGCCATCATCAAAAAGACCGCCGGCGACGACGGCACCAAGCGCACACTACGCACCTATGCGCACCGCACCAAGGTCGATATCGCGTCCTACTGTGAGGGCAGGCAGCCCAAGGCGGACGACGAGGTGGCCATCGACCGCGTCTTCGCCACCAACAACGACCTCGCCGTGGGCGACAAAGTCGAGCTCGAGGGCCGCACCTACATCATCTGCGGCATCATGACCCAGCCCGATAGCCAGGCGCTGTTCCTCAACAATTCGGACTTTACGGTGAACACCATCACGTACGGCGTGGCCGAGGTCACCGACGCCGGCTTTGCCGCGCTTGAGGACGCCGGCGGCGCGCCTGCCTACACCTACTCCTTCACCTTTGCCGATCGCGACCTCCCCACTGCGGATCGCATCGATGCGGAGCAGGATATGGTCGAGGCGCTGACCGATGCCGATGCGCGCGTGGACGACCTGATCGATGTCGATTCCAATCAGGGCATTGGCTATGCGCGCGACGACGTGGACGGCGACTCCATGATGTGGATGACGTTGCTCGACATCATCATCGTGATCATGGCGTTCGTCTTTGTGGTGCTCACCGACGCCACCATCGAGGAGGAGAGCGCCATTATCGGCACGCTGCTCGCCAGCGGCTATCGCCGCCGCGAGATCGTGCTGCACTACCTGGCACTTCCCGCCATCGTGGGCGTGGTCGCGGCGCTTTTGGGCACCGCGCTCGGCGTTGCGTTCTTTACCGAGCCCATGCGCGGTCTCTACTACGGCTCGTACAGCCTGCCGCCCTTCCAGGTGTACTGGAGCTGGGAAATCTTTGTGAAGTGCGCTGTGGTCCCCGCCGCCGCGCTCATCCTCATCACGCTGGTGGGTCTGCTCCGCAAAATGGGCAAGACGCCGCTGCAGTTCCTTCGTCACGAGGCGAGTGGCAAGTCGGGTACCAAGCGCGGCCTGCAGCTGCCGGAACGCATGGGCTTTGTCTCCCGCTTCCGCCTGCGCGTCTTCCTGCGCAACCTGGGCAACTTCGCCACGCTCTTCGTGGGCATCGCGTTTGGGTCGCTGCTTTTGCTCTTTGGCCTGGCGATCCTGCCCACGATGACGCACTATGCGGACAACCTGGAGACGAGCCTGGTCGCCGAGCATCAGTACACACTCAAGGCGCCGCTGGAGCTCGAGGGCACTACCGAGGAGCGCGAGCAGTGGTCGGCACTCGAGCGCTTGCAGTCGGTTGACGGCGCGCTGCTTTCTGCCGCCCAGGATGCCGATGACGAGCTTGACGGCGCGGCCGATGCGGCGCAGACGGCAGCCGATGCCGCGACCGCATCTCCGTCTGCCGAGAGCCTGACCGCAGCGCAGGATGCGCTTGCCAAGGTCCAGGACAAGAAGGATGCGCTCTACGCGCGCCTTGACGATCTTGCCGATGCCCTCGGCTGCAACCGCGATGAGGCCATCGATCTGATCGACAAGGCCTCTAAGATCGACACTGACAACGACGATATCCACCCGGTCAATACGACCGACAACGGCGCGGGCGCAATCGCGCAGGCCGAGAAATATGCCGTTTACCAGCTGCAGTACGACCGTGGCGACGGTAATGGCGAGGAGACGATTTCTGTCTACGGCATCTCGTCCGATTCGCGCTACTGGAAGGGCCTCGACGTCGGCGATGGGCGCGTTGTCTTTGGCGGCGGCCTGCTCGACAAGTTTGGCTGGAGCGAGGGCCAGAAGGTCACGCTCCACGACAAGTATGAGGGCGAGAATTATTCCTTTAAGTGCGCGGGCAAGGACTGCGTTTGGGGCTCTAAGTCGGATATGAATGTCTATATGAGCATCGACGACTTTAACGAGCTGTTCGGCAACGACGCCGCCTACTTTAACGGCTATGTGAGCGACGAGAAGCTCGACCTCGATGCTCGTTACTTTGCCGGCGACACCACGCCCGACGACATGCGCGCCGTGGGCGACCAGTTTATCGGCATGATGAGCAAAATGATCGGCATGATGGTCGGGCTCGCGGTGTTTATCTTCCTGCTGTTTATGTACCTGCTGACCAAGGCTGTTATCGATCATAGCGCCCGGTCGATTAGCTACATGAAGGTCTTTGGCTATCGCGATGGCGAGATCTCGCATCTGTACATCCGCTCGATTACGCTGTGCGTGGCGGCGTCACTCGTGCTGAGCCTGCCGGTCATTATTGGCTCGCTGACCGCGATTTTCCGCTCGATGCTGCTCGCCTACAACGGCAATATCGAGATCTACGTGCCCGCTTGGTCCATGGCTGCATGCGTCGGCATCGGCTTTGCGACCTACCTGGTCGTGGCGCTGCTACACACGCGCTCTATCAAGCGCGTGAGCTTGGCCGAAGCCCTCAAGGTGCAGGAGTAGCAATTGGGGACGTTCTTAAACGACTAGTCGTTGGGGACAGTCTTTGCCGATTCGCCGGCTCGCCGGCCGGACTGGCAAGGACTGTCCCTGGCGGCACTCATTTAAGTCTGTCCCCAATGAGTGGCCGTGCTTGACTTCAACCCCACTTCACCGGGTACCATCCTCTATGTCTGTAACGCCATATAGACCGAGGGGATATATCTATGACCGCAACTGCACCCGCAGCACCAGCAAAGGTGTACTTTACCAACCTGCGCACGCATGCTCGCGAGAGCCAGCTCGACAAACTCAAGCGCCTCATTCGCCGCGCCGGTATTGAGCAGATCGACTTCGAGAACAAGTTCGTCGCTATCAAGATTCACTTTGGCGAGCTGGGCAATCTGAGCTTTTTGCGCCCCAACTACGCCCGCGCCGTCGCGGATGTCGTCAAGGAGCTGGGCGGCAAGCCCTTCCTCACCGACTGCAACACGCTTTATGTGGGCAGCCGCAAAAACGCGCTCGAGCACATCGACACCGCCTACCAGAACGGCTTTACCCCGTATGCCACGGGTTGCCAGATTATCATCGCCGACGGCCTCAAGGGCACCGACGAGGCGCTCGTTCCGGTTGTGGACGGCGAGTACGTGCGCGAGGCCAAGATCGGTCAGGCACTCATGGATGCCGACATCGTGATCAGCCTCACCCACTTTAAGGGCCATGAGCAGGCCGGTTTTGGCGGTGCCATGAAGAACCTGGGTATGGGCGGCGGTAGCCGTGCTGGCAAGATGGAGCAGCACGCCGCCGGCAAGCCGAGCGTCGATACCACCAACTGCGTAGGTTGCCGTGCCTGCGAGAAGATTTGCGCGCACAGCGCCATCACGTTTGACGGTACGCGTGAGCGCGAGCTTGCCAACGGCAGCACCCGCACGGTTCACGTGGCTGCCATCGACCACGATCGCTGCGTGGGCTGCGGACGCTGCATTGCGGCGTGCAACCAGGACTGCATCAAGCCCGACTATGATGCCGCGGCCGACGTGCTCAACTACAAGATCGCTGAGTACACGAAGGCCATTGTTCAGGACCGCCCGAGCTTCCACATCTCGCTCGCCATGGACATCAGCCCCAACTGCGATTGCCATCCCGAAAACGACACGCCCATCGTCAACGATATCGGCATGTTCGCGAGCTTCGACCCGGTCGCCATCGACCAGGCCTGTGCCGATGCCGTCATGGCATCCGAGCCGCTGCCCAACACCGAGCTTACCGACAGCGCGGCCAAGATGGAGCATAACCACGAGCATTTGGAGGGCGAGCAGGCGCGCGACCCCTTCTGCATCACGCATCCCGACACCGACTGGCGCGCGTGCATCGCGCATGCCGAGAAGATCGGCCTGGGTACGAGCGAGTACGAGCTCATCGAGGTCAAATAGCACCTAGTTATTGGACATATCAAGCGCTTTTGTAGCGCAACGTTAGTAAAAACCACCCGTGAGCACAGCGCCCACGGGCGGTTTTTCAGAAGTGCGGTGAAAAATCGAATACCGCCGACCACAAACCGTTTTTTGGCAACAAAACCCCTGATAAATTGTTGGTAAAACTGTGGTCTGGTCGGACTTCCCGGCATTTTCCCCGCACTTCCGAAAACGGGGGTCAGATAGACCAGTAAACCGTACTATTCGCCTAAAAATTCCTATCGAGGAAGTCGTCGACCGTATTCCAGTAGAGCTCGGGGTCGACTTGCGCGCTCTTGGCGTGGGTGGCGCCGTGGATGGTGAGCTTTTGCTTGACCTTGCTGGCGCACGCGTCGTAGTTTTGGTCGAGCATGTCGTACGGCACAAAGGTGTCCTGGTCGCCGTGGATAAACAGCATGGGAACCGTCGCGTGTTTGAGTTGCTCCACACTGCTCGCCTTATGAAAGTCGTAGCCCGCGCGCACGTTGCACACCAAGTTTGCTACATCGAGCAAGGGAAAGCTGGGCAGGCCGAACACGTCCTTGAGCTGCAGAGAAAACTCGTCCCAAACACTCGTATAACCGCAGTCCTCGATAATGCATTTCACGTTGGACGGCAAAGATTCCCCCGCGACGTTCATGGCGGTCGCCGCGCCCATCGACTCGCCAAAGACCAGGATGCGCGCCTCGGGGTCAGCTTGAACGATTCGCTCAATCCATGCGACGATGTCGAGTCGCTCGGGCCAGCCCATGCCGATGTAGTCACCGCCGGAACGCTCGTGGGCGCGGGCGGCAGGTGCGAGCACGTTCATGCCGCGGTCGTGGAATCGCTTGACGTATCGGGCCATACCGATGGGCTCATCGGTGTATCCGTGTAGGCAGATAGCGTAATTGTGCGTGCTCTCTGGGGCGACAAAATACCAAGCGGCAAGTTCGGTTCCGTCATCTGCGGTGAGGCTGCTGCTCTCGCGGTTCTCTTTAAACCATGCCCGCGCCTCGGTTCCCTCGGCATCCATCTGTTCGCCCTTTTCGGCGTCCTTGCCGTCCTGCATCATCTTCATGGTGTAGGGGGCGCGAGGGTTCAGGGCAAAGTCGAACAGAAAGTTGCCGGCAAAACCGAGCAGCGCGACAACGAGCACCAGCGCAATAACACCGGCTATCTTAAGTTTTCGATGGTGATGTGAGCTTTGGTCCATGCGGCCTTCTCCTCTAAGATGTTAATGCATCAACAATTAAACGAAGCGCATTATGGATGTTCACCGTTGATGCGTCAACAAGCAAAGAATGGGTAAACAAAGGGTCACGTATGGTGCAAATTTCGCACGCACCCAGACGCTTTGATATAGTGTTGAGAACTCTTTACGTTGGAGGATGTAACCGGCATGTCCGATTCGAGCGACAGTTCTAAGCCGCGACCCAAGACCGCGGCCGTTCCACACTACACGGTGGGCGAGGAGATCATGAACTCCGTCACCCATGGTGTCGGCTGCCTGCTGGGTATCGCGGGCCTGGTGCTCCTGATCGTATTCGCTGCCCTGCGCGGCGGAGGCCCGGCCCACATGGCCGCGGCGATTGTCTATGGTGTCAGCATTATTCTCGAATACCTGGCCTCCACGCTCTACCACGCGATTCAGCCCGAGCGCGCCAAGCGCGTGTTCCGCATTATCGACCATAGCTGCATCTACCTGCTCATTGCGGGCAGCTATACGCCGTTTTGCCTCATCACACTGGCAAACGACGGCGGCGCTGCATTGTTCTTTGCCGTATGGGCCATCGCCATTATTGGCATCGCGCTCGAGTGCTTTTTGCGCGAGCGCCAGCCGCATTGGGTAAGCGGCCTGGTCTATCTGCTGATGGGCTGGCTCGTTGTCTTTAAGCTGCCCGAACTTGTGGCGCTGCTCAACCCCGTGGCACTTGCCCTGCTCGCCGTCGGCGGCGTGTGCTACACCGCGGGCGTGCCGTTCTATATCGCCAAAAACGTGCGCTATCTGCACAGTGTTTTCCACTTGTGGGTGCTCGCCGGCAGCATCTTCCAGTTCATGGCGGTGATCCTCTTCGTAATCTAGCGACCGCGCCCACGGCCCCGCTCGCACGGGCGACCGGCGCAATTGCCCTATCCGTCACCTACGCTTACTACCCAACGTCCCGAATCTTGGAGGTTCGAGAAACTCCCGATGGACATAACCATCTCCCTTATTACCACGCTTGTCCTGACGCTTATCAACGGCTACTTCTCCATGTCCGAGATGGCTCTCACCACGGCCAAGCGTGCCGTGTTGGAGCACGATGCCGAGGAGGGCGACAAGCGCGCCGAGCGCGCCGTCCAGCTCGCCGCCGACTCCGATCAGCTGTTGGCTACCATCCAGGTCGCCATCACGCTCGTGGGCTTCGCCTCGTCCGCCGTCGCCTCGACGAGCCTGTCCGACCCGCTCGCCACGTGGCTCATGAGCTTTGGCGTCGCGCCGCTTTCCGCCATCGCACGCGGCCTGGCGCCGGTCATCATCACCGTCGCCGTCGCCTTTGTGTCCATCGTGATCGGCGAGCTCGTGCCCAAGCGCATCGGCCTTGCTAACGCCGAGGGCGTATCCAAGCAGGTCGTGGGACCGCTCTCCGTATTCCAAAAGATCGCCCGTCCGCTCGTGTGGCTGACTGGCGCTTGCTCCGATGGCCTGGCCCGCATCTTGCGTATCAAGAGTGCCGACGACCGTCAGAACGTCTCGGAAGAAGAGATCAAGTACATGGTCTCGGAGCAGGACGACCTGCTCGACGAGGAAAAGCGCATGATCCACGAGATCTTCGACCTGGGCGACACCGTTGCCCGCGAGGTCATGGTGCCGCGCGTGGACACCACCATGTGCGAGGACGACGAGACGGTCGCCGACGTGCTGTCCACTATGCGCCAGACCGGCTTCAGCCGTATCCCCGTCTACCACGAGGATCCCGACAACGTGGCGGGCATCGCGCATATCAAGGACCTGATCCAGCCCGCGCTCGACGGCAAGGGCGACCAGCCCATCGCCGACTTTTTGCGCGACGCCACCTTTGTGCCCGATACCAAGGACATCCTGCCGCTGCTTTCCGAGATGCAGACCTCGCACGACCAGATCGTGGTGGTCGTGGACGAGTACGGCGGCACGGCCGGCATCATCACCATCGAGGACATCGTCGAGGAGATCGTCGGTGAGATCGAGGACGAGTTCGACCCCGATAACAAGTACCTCACGCGCCTCTCGCGCCGCGAGTGGCTCGTCGATGGGCGTTTTTCGTGCGATGATGCGATTGAGCTTGGATGGCCGCTCGAGGAAAGCGATGATTATGAGACCATCGCCGGCTGGATTTTGGAGCTTTGCGACTCGGTGCCCGACATCGGAGAGGTGTTTGAGGTTGCGGGGTACAAGTTTAAGGTGCAGTCGATGCGTGGCCAGCGCATCTCGCTCATTCGCGTGATCGCTCCGGCCGAAACCGATAAGAAGGATTCCGAGTCCGCGGCGGACGAGCCGGCGGCGTCGGGTGCGGATACTGCGATTCCGCACGACGGCGACGAGTAGGACAAGGACGAGTAGGGGAGAGTTATGGCAGGCCTGTTCAACATCCTTAAGGTCACCGTCAGTGAGGACAAGATCTGCGCGCATGTGCTGGTGAACCCCGGCATGCCGCTCATGACCTCGGAGGATATCGAGGCCACGGCGCGCGTGTACTATCTGGTGCCGGCGATTGCCAAGCATCTGTGCCTGGGCGATTCCGGCCGCGAGTTCCAGGATTGCATGGGCCAGACCGAGCTCTGCCACCTGCTGGAGCACGTGTCGGTCGAGCTGATGAACGAGACCGGCCTTGCCGGCAATATCTCGTGCGGCCGCACCCGCGTGAGCGAGCATGACGAGCGCGTCTTTGAGATTGAGCTTTCGTGTCCCGACGATGCGCTGGCCATCGGCGCGCTGTCGTCTGCCACCTTCATGATGGATTGGGCTTACCTGCACGCCGACCAGCCCGCCCCCGACGTGGACGGTACGGTCGCGGGCCTGCGCAACCTGGTTTTGGGTATGCGTGCCGAGGCCGAGGGCAAGGATCCGCATGAGGCCGTCGCCGCCGCGAATGGCGAGGACGTTGCCGAGGATGCGACTGAGGGCGAAGCTCCTGCCGACGACGATGTCGATCTCGTTGTCGATGCGGCCGTCGAGCCGGCAGCTGAGCCTCAGGGCGTCCCCAACTTTGAAGACGAGCCCCAGGTGGCGATTGATACCGAGGGCGCGGTTGCCGAGAACCACGAGGCCTCCGCTGCCGTCTTTGGCGGTGCGGCGACGGTTCCGACTGGGTTGGCGCATGAGGGTGGTCTGCCGCTCGTAGACGGTGCCGGCGAGGATCCGGCGGCCACGACGGCCATGCCGGCCCTGCCGCAGGAGTAGGTTCGCTCGCTCAGCACCATCATGTACCTGCGCTTTTGCCGTATACAGATGAGCGGGGCGGCAAGTGTTGCGCTGCGGGTATAATGGACAGCATTCAAACGGTGGGCGCCGACGTGCCCGCAGGAGAGGAATGATCATGGGTAAGACTTTTAGCTTTGTCTCCGGTGCACTCTTTGGTGCCGCCGCCGGCGCTATCATCGGCGTTGCTCTGGCCCCTCGCTCGGGTGCCGAGACCCGCGCCATGGCTGCCGATATCGCCAACGACGCTTGGGATAACATGCGCGATACCTACGAGCATGGTGCCGAGGAGGCCCGCGCCGCGGTCAACGACTTCGGCCCGATGGTCGATGCCAAGACCGATGACCTGCGCGCCAAGGTCGACCTGGCCCGCGAGCGTATGGATCAGCTGCGCGAGCAGCTCAACGACGCCATTTCGGGCGGCAACGTGACGCCCGCTGCCGACGTCGTGGTCGAGAACGCCGCCGAGGCCGACACCGAGGCTGCGGAGCCCTCGACCGAGGCATAATGCGCGCCGGGGATTTTGTCGGCGCCAAGATCTATCGCAAGCCCACCGAGGACAAGCGCACTAAAAAGGACGGCACGCCACGTAGCCCTAAAAAGCTCGGAAAGATACACTTTCCGGTCTTTACCCCGGGCGGAACGCGCGTGGTGGGCTTTATGGTTCGCCAGTCCGATATTGCGGGCATGATCGAGCGCCCCGACCGTTTTGTGGCGCTCGATGCCATCGGCGTCTATGAGGGTGCTATCGCGGTGGATGACGCCAAGGACACCTACGATGCCGCCGCGGCCAAGCGCCTCGACATTAACCTGGACGATTGCATCATCTGGGTTGGTATGGACGTGCGCACGGAATCGGGCGATGTCGTGGGCTATTGTTCGGACGTGGAGTTCAAGCCGCGCTCGGGCATCGTCCAGATGTTCTATGTGACTGCTGGTGCCGCTTCGAGCGTGCTTGTCGGTGACACGCAGGTGCCGCCGACGATGCTGCGCGGCTACGAGAACGGCGCGATGATCGTTTCGGACGAGGTCAAGGCGCTCGGGTATTCGGGCGGCGCCGCCGCAAAGGCTGCCGAGGCCAGTGTCGTGGTGGGCGATAAGGTCAAAAAGGGCGCCAAGGTGCTCGATGACAAGGGATCGGTCGCCGTGGACAAGGGCAGTCGCGCGCTGGGCAAGCAGCTCGGCAAGACGCGCGGCATGTTCAAGGCCTTTAAGGACGAATACCAAAAGGCGAGCGGGGGCTCGTCAAAAGCTAGCAAATAGCGACGTACCAAATGATGGGAGGCGAGCCGGAGACATGTTGCTCCGGCTCGCTGTGTTTATGGGGGAGGGCACATGCGCCAAAACGGATCCAACTTAAACGGGCACTCCGGTGCGCGTCCGACGGCTCGCCGCGACCTGGGGCAGCTGCCCGGCGGCCAGCGCAAACGCCGCCGTAAGCCCGGCGCGATGTACCTCAACCATAGCCGCGGGTTTAGCGACCGCAGTGCGCGCATTGGCAACGGGCGCTCGCCCCGCCGTCCATCCCGTCTGCCCTATGCGCTCATCGCCGTGGGCTGCGCGCTCGTGCTGTTTATCGCTGCCGTCGTGGGCTACGTCAACCGCAGCGTGGACGTGGAGCTCAACGGACAAAAGACCGCGGTGCGCGTGGGCTCTACGCTGCAGAATCTTATCGACGACCAGGAGCTGACTGACACCTACGACGCAGGCGACCTGCTGGCCGTCGATGACAGCGTGCTCAAGCGCCACGGCGGCGAAAAGCTGTCCGTGAAGGTTGACGGCAAGCGCGTTAAGCGGGGCAAATGGGACAGCCGCGAGCTTACCGGCGGCGAGAAGGTGACGGTCAAGGATGGCCGTAACACCTACGAGAAGCACGAGGTTCAGGCCACGACCATCGAGCCCAAGCTGAAGGTCGAGGGCACGGGCGCCATCGAGTATGTGCAGACATGGGGCGTCCAGGGTCGCTCCGAGGTGTGGGTCGGCGAGCAATCGGGCAAGACGCAGGACCGTGGCGAGGTTGTGCCCGCCACCGATTGCGTGGTTGCCTGCGCCAGCGTGGCGCCAAAGGGCAACGAGAAGGTTGTGGCCCTGACGTTTGATGAGGGACCGAGCGGTGCCACCAAGCAGATTTTGCAGGTGCTCAAGGAGAAGGGCGTGAGCGCCACGTTCTTCCTTTCGGGCGATGCCGCCGAGTCCTCGCCCGCCACGGCCAAGGCGATTGTCGACGCCGGGTGCGAGGTCGGCTCCAATAGCTATAGCGATGATTCGCTCAAGGGCGAGGATCGCGAGACGGTGCGCAAGCAGATCTCGAGGGGAACCGACGCCATCAAGTCGGCAACCGGCGTCAAGACGATGCTGTTGCGCGCTCCCTACGCCGCTTTTGACGAGCAAAATTGGATTGACTCGATGGACTTGGTGTCTGCCGTGGTCTCGTGGAATATCGACTCGGGCGACTGGTTACTCAATGGTGCCGACGAGCAGGTCTCGACGGTGCTCGACTCGGTGACGCCGGGCAATATCGTGCTGCTCACCGATAGCGACGAGTGCGCCGAGCAGACGCTCGAGGCGCTGCCGCAGATTATCGACGGCCTCGTTGCCGACGGCTACAAGATCGTGACGCTCAGCGACCTGGTCAAGACGGACACGTCGCTGAGCAAAAAGCTCACCTCGCTGACGAAGGTCACGATGCCCAAGAACGCCGTGTTCCCCCAACTCGCCGAGGACGACGACGCCACGGAGTAGTCCTCGGCGACTATGTCACGGATACGTCAGCGTTTGGTATGCCTGCAATGTGCAGCGCATAAATTCGGTGCCGCAGCGCGATGCTGATGCTATAGTTACTGCGGTTAATGAGGGTCAAGAGAAAGGTTACAGGTGAAATCCAAACCTCGACCATACAGTCGATGACCCCATGCAGGTGCTTTTTGCGCATGCACGGGGTGTAAGCGTCGAGCGGCGTGCCGCCCGCGCATGCGTATACATATCCAATTGTCCACGGATGGCGTGCCCGTTTTGCCGCGGTCCGCAGGAATAATGATGGGGAGCACCATTGAATTATCTGAGTGAGATGCTCAAACTGCCGGTCTTGGACGTCGACGGCGAAAAGCTCGGCGTGGTCAACGATTTTGGTATTGCTACCGGCGAAGTTTTTCCGCACGTGACGTCGCTCGCGTTCCGCGGTCCCGGCAAGACGCCGTTTATGATCAGCTGGCGCAAGTGGGTTGACCGTATCGACGAGACGGGCGTGTATCTCAATACGTCTGCCACCAATATTCGCTTCTCGTACCTGCAGCCGACCGAGCTCCTGCTGGCGCGCGATGTTCTCAATAAGCAGATCGTCGACACGCAGGGCATGAAGGTCGTGCGCGTCAACGACATCAAGTTTTCCATGTCGGGCGAAAATCAGCTGCGTCTGCTGGGTGCCGAGGTCGGCGCCCGCGGTCTGCTGCGTGCAATCAGCCCCGCGCTCGAGCACGTCGTCGAGGGCTTTATGAAGCACCTGGGCAAGCCGCTCAGCGAGGACATTATCGCCTGGTCTTACATGGACCTGCTCGACCGCTCGACCAAGAACATTCAACTCTCGGTGTCGCACAAGACGCTCGGCGAGCTGCACCCTGCCGACATCGCCGACATTATCGAGCAGCTCGACCCGCGCCTACGTGCGCAGGTGTTTGCGCAGCTCGATACCGCCCAGGCAGCCGAAGCTATCTCGGAGTTCGATGACGACGAGCTTATGACCGAGATGCTCGAGGGCCTGTCCGACACGGACGCATCGTCGATGCTGGCCATGATGGACCCGGACGATGCAGCCGACCTGATCGACGAGCTCGATTACGAGAAGGCCGAGAAGCTTCTGCGCCTGATGGGCGTCAAGGAGGAGAAGGCGATTCGTAACCTGCTGGGGTATGAGGACAACACCGCCGGCCGCATCATGACCTCGGAGTTTGTCTCCCTGCCTGCCACGGCAACGGTCGGTGACGCCATCGAGGCGATTCGCGAGCTCGACGAGGACTTCGAGAGCGTCTACTACGTCTATACCGAGGATCCGAGCGGCATGCTGACCGGTGTGCTTTCGCTGCGAACGCTGATCGTAGCCGATCGCGACGCCACGCTGGGTCAGCTGGCCTATCGCGACCTGGTCTACGTGTCGCCCGACGAGGACCAGGAAGACGTAACGGACGAGATGACCAAGTATGACCTGGTCGCTATCCCCGTCTGCGACGAGAACCGCCACATCCTGGGTATCGTAACCTTCGACGACGCCATGGACGTTATCGCCGAGGAGCATCAGGAGGACCTGCAGATCGCTGGTGTCGGCTCGGGTGACAGCGCGTCCGACGACTCGACGAACGTGCTCAGCTGGTTCGTGCATCGCCAGTACTGGGTTGTTGTATGGGGCATCGCCTCGTGCATCATGGCAACGGTGCTGGGGACGGCGCTGGGCTCCGCACATCTGGTGGTGTTTCCCATGTGTGCCATGCCGCTCGTGCTGCTGGCGGCCTCGCGCATGGTGTCGTTCGTCAAGAACTACTTCCTGGAGTATGACGGTCACGATGACGAGCCCAAGCCGTATCTGGGATTCTTCTTCCAGAGCACGGGCATGGGCCTGATTCTGTCACTCGTGACCTACCTGTGCGCCCAGCTGGTGCGCACCGCTGCATTCCCCGATGCCTCTATGTTTGAGGAGCAGCTCTTTACCGGCTGCTTTAACATTGCCGCCATTATTTGCCTGGTTGGCAACATGAGTGCTGTGATTTACCTGATGGTGCTGTTCTGGCGTGACGAGCATGACCTCAACACGTCGGGCACCGCCATGAACGTTATTGCCGTCATGATCTCGTGTGTGGCGTATTGCATCGCCGCGGTGCTGCTCGCCATGTCAGTCATGGGCTAGGTGGTCGCGTGCAAAATACCAAGCAAAAGTCGGGCACCAAGCAAAAGCTGACCATCGCGGCCATCTTTGGCGCTATGGGTCCCGGTCTGCTGGCGGCGCTTTCGGGCAATGACGCCGGCGGCATTGCAACGTATTCCAGTGCGGGTGCCAGCTATGGCTACAAGATGCTCTGGATGCTTCCCGTCATGACTGTGCTGCTCATCGTGACGCAGGAGACCGCGGCGCGTTGCGGCTGCGTGACGGGCAAGGGCCTGGCATCGCTCATTCGCGAGCGCTTTGGCGTGCGCAAGAGTGTACTTGCTATGGCGGCACTGTTGATCGCCAACACGGCTGTGACCATTTCGGAGTTTGCGGGTATTGCGAGCGGCCTTGCCCTCTTTGGCGTGCCGGCGAGCATCTCGGTGCCGTTGGTGGCGCTGCTGGTGTGGATGCTTACCATGTCGGGGAGTTTCCAGCGCATCGAGAAGATTCTGCTGCTGGTGAGCTGCGTGTTCGTGACCTATATTGTCGCCGCGTTTATGGCTGGCCCCAACTGGGGTGAGGTCGCGGTCGACCTGGTCGTGCCCAACATTCAAAATGACCCCAGCTACGTGTCGCTCGTGGTCGCAACGATCGGTACCACCATCGCGCCGTGGATGATTTTCTTGGCGCAGAACAACGTGGTCGATAAGAACGCGGGCGAGGACGATATCGTGCTGCAGCGCATCGATACCGTGAGCGGCTCGCTTGCTGCCGATATCATTGCCGGCTTTATTATCATCACGACCGGCACGGTGTTGTTCCCGGCGGGTATTCAGATTAGCGATGCTGCCGATGCTGCCCGCGCGCTGGAGCCTATTGCGGGTCAGTGGTCTACGGTACTGTTTGCCTCGGGCCTGGTCGCGGCGAGCTTCTTGGCTGCCTGCGTGCTGCCGGGCGTTACGTCGAGCGCTATCTGCGAGGCATTTGGCTGGGAGCGCGGTGCCGACCGCAGCTGGGACGAGGCCCCGGTCTATCGCGGCATCATTACTGCCATCATTGGCATCTCTGCCGTGCTGGTGCTCATGCCCGGCGTCGATCTGTTCCAGATCATGATGACCTCGCAGGTCATCAACGGCGTGCTACTGCCCGTGGTTCTGGTGTTCCAGGTGGTTATCGCCGCTGACCGTCACATTATGGGCACTAACCGCAACGGCCGCGTGTGGAATGTGCTCACTTGGGCGACTATCGGTGTGATTACGGTGCTGACGGTCGTCATGTTTGTTCTGCAGGCGATGGGTTACAGCGCTTAGCGCCTCTTTTGGACTCCAAACAGGCCGCAGCGATGGACTGCGGCCTGTTTTTTGCCCGCTATAGGGCGTTAGTTATATGGCAGTGGACAAAAAATGCCAAATATGAGTACTGTTGCCTTGCCGATAGCATTTACGACCAAGAAAATAATGAACATAGTTAAGAATCTGTTTATTAAAAGCGGGTCTCCAAGTCCTAAGCCGGCCATTCTGGTCAACTGGAAGGGTCGCGCGCTACCGCAGGGGCGCCATTTTGGGTGGTTTTGCCTGCTACTAAAATGGTAACAGTACTCATATTTGCCACTTTTTGTCCACGACCTCTTGGAGTCGGCTCGAAAAGAGTGATTTTGGGTTGTTTGCTGCGGATGTGGGGCTTGGAAACAACGCTCGGGGTGGCGAGGCGCCCAGAATTCGGTCGCAAGGAGGGCGTTCCTCGGCTGTGCCAGGAGTGTCCCTAGGTGCCGGCACATAAGGAACGTCCCTAACTGCCGGAGGGGGTGCCTGCCGTGGCAGGCACCCCCTCCGGATGTGGGAAGTTTGCGCTGCGGGTTACTTGTCGGTGCCCAGCTTGTGCGGCTTGAGAGCGAGCGCATTGACGAGCGCGTCGGTGGCAGACTTGACGGCCGCCGGCTGCGGATCGTTGACGTGATCCTCGGGATGCACGGGCAGGTCCTTCTTGACTGCATCGTGGATCAAGTTGAGGTACTCAGTCACGCCAGTGGTCGACAGGTGCGTGCCATCGCCATCGAACAGGTCGTTGCGATTGGCACTGTATCCGTACCAGTCGATAACGCGCACGTTCTTGTAGCGCGTAGCAGCGTTGGCGATGGCCTGGTTGGTAGAGCCAACCCACGGCTGCGGGCTGCGCGTGTTCACAAACACCACAATACGCTTATCTCCCGCATCGGCCATGATGGCGTCGATCTGGTCGTCGGTTACCAAGCCGTTGGTGCCCAGTGCAAAGACCACGATCTTGCCGGCAAGGTTCTGTTGGAGATAGCCCTCAAATGTCGCGCGGCCCGCATCAAACTGGCGGCCCTTTTCGGCATCGATATGGCTGTGCGGGAACACGCCGTCAAAGGAATCAACGGCGCGCAGCGACACGGAGTCACCGATCATCAACAGGTCGTAGGAGCCATCGGGGAAGCCGTCGTTGTCCTTGTCGGTGTCGTCGGCCGCCTGCTGGTCGGTGGGCGCGGTGTTTTTGGCTTCCTTGTTGAGGACTTCGGCGCCCTCACCGCTCAGCGCGGAGGTCTCCGGCACAAAGATCAGGCCGCCCAGCGCGATAACAAGCACGATGCCGCAAGTGGCGCACACGGGAATATGCGCGCGCACCCAGTTGGCGGGCGTGGTGGTGCCGTCGCGGAACTCGGATACGGTGCGCCCAAAGGCGCCCTTTCTAAACGGCGTCTCGATAAAGCGATAGGAACATTCGGCTACGGCGACCACCAACAACACCTGCAAAATGTACTGCCACCACGGCGTATCGTTGATGTTGGCGACCGGGTTCATGAGCAACAGTAGCGGATAGTGCCACAGGTAGATGCTGTACGAGCGCTTGCCAACCCACACGAGCGGCTCGGCGGATAGTGCGCGGGCAACCATTCCCTGGGGCTGCACGCAGGCTGCGATGACCATGAGCGTGAGGATAGAGCACAGCAGCGTGCCGCCGCGATACTGGAACGCGGTGTAGCCGTTGGTGAGCGCGACCATGGCGGCAAGGCCAACCAGACCCACGACGCCCAACACATCGATGGATGCGGGCGAGGACCAAAAGCGCACGAGGGCGCTCGGCTGTGCCGGGACGGTCTCGGCTGCGTTGTCGGCCTTCTCGCTAGGCTTGCCCTCGGTGTTCTTGCCGTGCTTGGCGGCGCCAGCCAGGCGATTGAGCCCCAAACGATGAGCGAGACACACCGGCGCCAGGTCGCGATCGGGGATAAAGGCCATCCAGGCGCCCAGCAGCAGCGAGAAGACGCGGGTGTCGGTGCCGTAGTACACGCGGCTGGGGTCGGCGGCAGGGTTGTAGAGCACCATCATGGCAAGGGCGGATACCGCTGCGAGTCCCAGGACCACACGGCGCGTGTTGGGCTTGCTCATGTGCATGGATACCATAGCGAGCAGCAGCGGGGGCCAAACCAGGTAGAACTGTTCCTCGATGGCGAGCGACCAAAAGTGTGTAAGCGGCGAGGGGTCGCCCAGGGCGTTGAAGTACGAGACGTTTTGGGCAATCTGCCACCAGTTGTTGAAGAACAGCAGCGACGGCAGGATGTCGGGGCGCATCTTGGTGAGCATCACGTGGTTAAAGATGGTGCACAGCGCGCAGGTCACGAACACTACCGTTACCACGGCGGGGAACAGGCGGCGGATGCGGCGAATCCAGAAGCTCTTGAGGTCGATGCGTCCGGTCTTGGCGACTTCGTTGAGCAGCAGGCGCGTGATCAGATAGCCCGAAAGCACAAAGAAGATCGTGACGCCGAGCAAGCCGCCTTGCGCCCATGTGAGGTTGAGGTGATAGAGCACCACCGCGACAACGGCGAGTGTGCGCAGGCCGTCGAGGGCGGGAATGTAGCGGGATTTGGGACGAGCGGGCGTCTGGTCTGCGGTGGCGGCGCTGGCATGGTCCGCTTTGTTGGCGGGCGCACGATGAGGACTCGGGGCGCGTCGCGAGCCGCCGGGGCGGCGCTCGGCCCGCGGACGTTCGTGCGGCGCCGGTTCGTTGCCCGTGCGGCGTCGGCCGCGTGAGCTCGATTGCGGGAATTGTTCCATAAAACATCATCCAATGACGAGAATAATCAGCACGTATTCATTGTAGCCGCCTGCTCCTGTGAATGCTTGCTGCTGGCGCAACCTCAAGCGCGCGTTCACATCAAAGTGAACTAAAGTTATAGAGGTGCGAAAGCATACGATTGACGGCCGACGGTGGGCAAAAAGCCCGCGGATGAGGAGGTTTCCATGGCAGATCGCGGCATCGTTGCGGTGTTCGGCAGCATGAACATGGACCTTTCGGTGGCGTGCGAGCGCATGCCGCGTGCGGGCGAGACCGTCGGCGGAAGCGGTTTTATCACCAACGCCGGCGGCAAGGGTGCAAACCAGGCTGTCGCCGCCGCGCGCATGGGTGCGCGCACGTGCATGATCGGCGCCGTCGGGCGCGATACATTTGGTGACGCACTGGTGGCGGGGCTCCAAGATGCCGGCGTGGGCGTTGAGTTTGTGGCGCGTCGCGATGACGTGGAGACGGGCACCGCGACTATCATTCGCTGCGAGAACGACAACCGCATCGTGCTGTCGCCGGGCGCCAACCATGCGCTTGCGGGCGAGGACGTTGCCTGCGCACTGAGGCGCTTGGTGGCCGACGAGCTCGACGGCGATGCCAGCGAGATTGCCCCGGCTGCTGGCGGCGTCTTTATTGCCCAGGGCGAATGTGACCTTGCAGCGACGGCCGAGGCGCTTGCTTGCGCTCACGAGCTGGGGTTCTATACGGTCTTTAACCCTGCGCCCGCCTGCGATTTGCCGGCAGGAGCGTGGCCTGCGGTCGACTTGGTCTGCCCCAACGAGACCGAGTGCCAGATGCTGACGGGCATTCTGCCCACAGATGATGTGAGTTGCGTCGCCGCGCTCAATGCGCTGCTCGACAAGGGGGCCGGTGCCGCGGTCATCACGCTGGGCGGATCCGGGTCGGTTACGCTCGGCGATGACGGAGGGCTGCTGCGCATGCCGGCGCTTTCGGGCGAGGTGGTTGACACTACGGCTGCGGGCGATACGTTTATCGGCGCACTTGCGGCGGCTCGGCTGCAGGGCTTGCCTCTCTTTGAGTGCATGGCCGCGGGCGCTCGCGCCTCGGCAGTGACGGTGTCGCGCCTGGGTGCTCAGCAATCGATTCCCACGCGCGCCGAAGTTGAACATAAGTTTGGTTTAGACGGTTTAGACGGAGAAGCGGAGTAGAACAATGGCAACCAAGAAGCTGATCCTTGATTTGGATATGGGCGTGGACGACGCCATGGCGCTCGCCTACGCCATCGCGAGCCCCGAGGTGGAGCTCGTCGGTATTACCACGTGCTTTGGCAACGTGCGCGTCGAGCAGTCGGCGCATAACTGCCTGGCGGTGCTCGACCTGTTGGGCCGCCCCGAGGTGCCGGTGTATCTGGGTGCCGATCGTCCCATTAAGGCGAACGAGCCCTATACGCCGCCGGCGTCCACCACGCTCATCCACGGCAAGAACGGTATTGGCGGCGCAAGCGTGCCCGCCTCGCCGTACGAGCCAGTGGGCGCGACGTCGGCCGATGGCAATGCGGCGGTCGATTACCTGATTGATGCCGCGCGTACCTATGGTCCCGATCTGGTCTACGTTGCGACCGGCCCGCTCACCAATCTGGCGCTTGCCCTGGAGCGCGATGCGGCGGCGATGATGTCCATCGGCCGCGTGGTCGTGATGGGCGGTGCGCTTACCGTGCCCGGCAACGTGAGCGCGGGCGCCGAGGCCAACATGGCGGGCGACCCCGAGGCTGCCGACGCCGTGTTGCGCTCGGGCCGCAAGCTCACCATGGTGGGCTTGGATGTGACGCACCGCGTGGTGCTCACACGTCGCGACGTTGCCGGCTGGACGGGCTCGGGCACTATGGCTGGCTGCGCGTTTGCGAGCATGGTCGAGCACTATATCGGTTCGTACGAAATGAACGCGCCCTACCTGGGCGGCTGCGCGCTGCACGATCCGCTGGCGGTTGCCGTGGCGATTGATCCCACGCTCGTGGGTGCGCTCGGCTGCAATCTTCGTGTCGACCTGCTGGGCGAGTACCGCGGCCGCACTATCTGTGACGAGCACCGTCTGTCCGATCCGGATAAGAGCGCGCTCGTGGCGCTCACCGTGGACGCCCCGCGCTTCCTGTCCGAGTTCAAGGCCCGTATGGCTCGTGTCCTGGGCTAAATGATTTTCACGCCCCGTCCCATGTAGTCAATTTGGGACGGGCTTTTTTAGCTACCGAGTAAATACGCCCGTTGGGGGAATAGTCGCGTCGCTTCGCTTGACAACAGGCTAAACTAGCTATTAAACATTTACTATTCTGTTTAGATTGAATTTGCGGTCGTTTAGTTGTCGAGTCACGGGGCGGTCAGGCCACGATGCTCCGCCACGACCGTTGCTAGGGGGAACAATGGCCAAAGCAAGTGTTCGCGAGATCAGCCGCATCACCGGTTTTTCGCCCGCAACCGTGTCCAACGCGCTCAACCGCAAGCGCAGCGTGAGCGAGGAGACCGCCAAAGTCATCCTGGAGTGCGCGCAGTCGCTCGGCTATCAGCAGTCGACGCAGCTCGAGAGCATCCAGTTTGTGCTCGCGCGCAAGACGGGCGCCATCCTGGACGAGAGCACCTTCCACCCCGCGGTCATCGAGGGCGTGGAGCGCCAGGCGCGTCGCCACGGCATGAGCACGAGCTTTGTCTCGCTCGACTTTAGCGACCTAGACGCCGTGCGTCCGCAGGTCGAGGGCCTGATTGCCGATCCGGCCGCCGCTATTGTACTAATGGGTACGGAGTTGGGCGAGGAGGACTACGCCCTGTTCGCTAACGCCGCCGCCCACCTGATTGTGCTCGATGGCTGGAGCGACCGCCAGTACTTTGATGCCGTGGTCATTGCCAATACCGATTCGGTGCTGCGTGCCGTGGACTACCTTATCGAGAAAGGTCACAAGCAAATCGGCTATCTGGCGGGCGACCTTCGTATCCGCAACTTTAAGGACCGCGAGCGCGGCTATCGCCAAGCGCTTGAGGATGCGGACCTCGAGGCCAATCCGGCATGGCGCGTCACGCTGGGCACCACGCTCGAGGGCGCTTATCGCGACATGGGCGCGTGGCTCGACAATGCCTCGCACGACGACCTGCCGACGGCTTTCTTTGCCGAGAACGACGTGCTCGCCGTGGGTGCCATGCGCGCGTTCAACGAGCACGGCATTTGCGTGCCCGAGGATGTCTCGATCATCGGCTTTGACGACCTATCTCTGGGCGCTTTTTCCAACCCGCCGCTCACCACGGTGCATGTTCCCAAGCACGAGGTGGGTGAGATCGCGGTGCGCCGCCTGGTGGGCAACATCCGCAATCCCAAGAGCTACACCTGCAAAACGGCCGTGTCGACCTATTTTGTCGAGCGCCAGAGCGTGCGCGAAATCTAGGCGGAGACGGCATTGCCTGCAGCGTGCCAAAGCTCGCTAGGGCAGTTAACATAGTGCCATTCAGAAGAGGATCCTTCGGGGTCCTCTTTTTGTTTCCCTTGTATGTTCAGATTGTTTACATACCGTTTAGGCTGATTTCTCTACCGTCTACGGGTATTTCGCGCTAAACTTCTAAACAGAAGAGTAAAACATTTAGTAAACAGAACAAAACGAAACATGCGTCTGTTTACTGAACATGTGACTAGGGGAGGACGTACATGGATAAGATCAAGCTCGGTTTTGTGCCCACGCGCCGTAGCATCTTTAGCGCGCCGGACGCGATCAAGTATCGCGGCCTTACGGCTGATCGCCTGCGCGAGATCGGCGTCGAGATTGTGGATATCGACGACATCAACGACGAGGGCCTGCTGTTCGACGACAGCCATATCGCGCCTATCGTCGAGAAGTTCCGCGCCGAGGGCGTCGACGGCATCATGCTCTGCCACGCCAACTTTGGTACCGAGTATGTCTGCGCCCGCCTTGCCCGCGAGCTCGGCTTGCCCGTGCTGCTGTGGGGCCCGCGCGACGAGCGCCCCGAGCCCGACGGCACCCGTCTGCGCGACAGCCAGTGCGGTCTGTTCGCGACCGGCAAGGTCCTGCGCCGCTTTCAGGTTCCCTTCACCTACATGACCAACTGCCGCCTGACCGATCCCGAGTTCGAGCGTGGCGTTTGGGACTTCTTGGCCGTGTGCAACGTCGTTAAGACCTTCAAGCACACCCGCATCCTGCAGATGGCCACCCGCCCGTTCGACTTCTGGTCGACCATGTGCAACGAGGGCGAGCTGCTCGAGAAGTTCAACATCCAGCTTTCGCCCATCCCCATGACCGAGCTTGTCCAGGCCGTGCGTGACGCCCAGGCCGACGAGCAGGCCATGGCCGCCATGCTGGACCATATCCGCGACAGCTTTGAGATCTGCATCCCCGAGGACAAGGTCCCCGCGGTCGCAGGACTCGCCATCGCCATGAAGCGCCTGGTCGAGAAGTACGGCTGCAACGCCGGCGCCATCCAGTGCTGGAACGCCCTGCAGGACGAGCTGGGCATTATGCCCTGCGCCGCCAACGCCATTCTCAACGAGATGGGTATCCCCGTCGTCTGCGAGACCGACATCCACGGCGCCATCACCGCGCTCATGGTCGAGGCCGCCGATCTTGGCCGTCACCGCGGCATGTTCGCCGACTGGACCGTTCGCCATCCCGACAACGAGAACGGCGAGCTGCTGCAGCACTGCGGCCCCTGGCCCTGCAGCTGCGCGGCGGTCAAGCCCAAGCTCACCTACCCGCTGGCCTTCGATCACCCCGGCGCGCTGACGGCCGAGGCCAAGCACGGCGACCTCACCCTTGCCCGCTTTGACGGCGACAACGGCGAGTACTCGCTGCTGCTGGGCAACGCCCGCGGCATCGACGGCCCGGCCGGCATGGGCACCTACCTGTGGGTCGAGGTCGAGAACCTCAAGCGCCTCGAGGCCAAGATCGTCGAGGGCCCCTACATCCACCACTGCGTGGCCATCCACGCCAACGTGGTGCCGGTGCTGTACGAGGCATGCAAGTACATCGGCATCGCCCCCGACCTGTACGACCCCATCGAAGAAGACGTCAAAGCTTACCTGCGAGGAGAGTAGAAATGGCAACTATCGAAGAGCTTGAATCCCTGCGTTGGGACCTTCGCCGCGATTGCGTCGATATCATCATGGCTGGCGCCGGCGGGCACATCGGCGGCGACATGTCGGTCATCGATGCGCTGATGACCCTCTACGCCAACCACCTCAACATTTCGCCCGAGACCGTCGACGATCCCAACCGCGACCGCTTCGTGCTCTCCAAGGGCCACGCCATGGAGGCCTACTACGCGGTGCTCTGCCACGAGGGCTATCTTGACCTCGACGATGTGAAGGCGCGTTTCTCCAAGTTCGGCAGCCCCTATATCGGTCACCCCAACAACAAGCTCAAGGGCATCGAGATGAACTCGGGCTCGCTGGGCCACGGCCTGCCCGTGGCCGTGGGCATGGCGCTTGCCGGCAAGATGGATGGCCGCGACTACCGCGTCTACACCATCATGGGCGACGGCGAGCTTGCTGAGGGCTCGGTCTGGGAGGGCGCCATGAGCGGTGGCAACTACCAGCTCGATAACCTGTGCGCGCTCGTGGACCGCAACCGTCTGCAGATCAGCGGCAGCACCGAGGACGTCATGAAGCAGGATTCGCAGGAGGAGCGCTGGGCCGCCTTCGGTTGGAACGTGCTGTCCATTCCGGGCAACGACGTCCAGGCCATCGACGCCGCGCTGACGCTTGCCGCCGAGACCAAGGGTAAGCCCACGGTCATTATCCTCAACACGGTGAAGGGCTACGGCTCGCCCGTCATGGAGGACAAGGCCGGCTGGCATCACCACCTGCCCAACGACGAGGAATATGCCCAGATCATCGCCGATTTCGCTGCCCATAAGGAGGCCATCAATGGCTAACAAGATCGCCAACCGCAAGGTTATCTGCGACACGCTGCTCGAGGCCGCCGCAACCGATAAAGACATCGTCGTCCTGTGCTCCGACTCCCGCGGCTCCGCGTCGCTCACGCCGTTCTTCGATCAGTATCCCCAGCAGTCCGTTGAGGTCGGCATTGCCGAGCAGGACCTGGTGAGCATCGCCGCCGGCATGGCTTCGTGCGGCAAGAAAGCCTGGGCTGCCTCGCCGGCATCCTTTGTGACCACGCGTTCGTATGAGCAGTGCAAGGTGGACGTCTCGTACTCCAACACCAACGTTAAGCTCATCGGCATCTCGGGCGGCGTGTCCTACGGCGCCCTGGGTATGAGCCACCACTCCGCGCAGGATATCGCCGCCATGAGCGCGATCCCCAACATGCGCGTGTACCTGCCGAGCGACCGCTTCCAGACCGCCGAGCTCGTGCGTGCCCTGGTCGCCGACAACAAGCCGGCCTACATCCGCGTGGGTCGCAACCCGGTCGAGGACGTGTACACCGAGGACGAGTGCCCGTTCCAGATGGACCGCGCCACCTGGGTGCGCCGTGGCACCGATGTGACGATCGTCGCCACCGGCGAGATGGTCCGCCATGCCGTGGACGCCGCCGATCTGCTGGCCGAGCAGGGCATCTCGGCAACGGTGCTCGACATGTACTGCGTCAAGCCGCTCGACGCCGAGGCCGTGATCGAGGCCGCCGGTGCCACGCGCGCCGTCGTGACCGTCGAGGAACACAGCCCCTTCGGTGGCCTGGGTTCCATGGTCGCGCAGGTTGTGGGCGAGCATTGCCCGCGTCCGGTCAAGTGCTTGAGCCTGCCCGACGCGCCGGTCATCACCGGCACGAGCCCCGAGGTCTTCGCACACTACGGGCTGACGGGTGCTGGAATCGCGCAGACCGTCGCCGAGTTCCTTCCCGCAGAGTAATTGGAATGTGACAAAGGGACCGTCCCTTTGTCACATTCATTTTGAAAGGGGTGGCCATGGGCCGCTACATCATCGGAATCGATCAGTCTACGCAGGGCACCAAGGCGCTGCTGGTGGACGAGGGCGGCCATCTGATTCATCGTGCCGACCGCTCGCATCGCCAGATCGTCAACGAGGCCGGCTGGGTGAGCCATGATCCGGCCGAGATCGCGGCCAACGTCCTGGCCGTGGCGCGTGCCGTGGTGGAGGAGACCGGGGTCAATCCGGCCGATGTCGCCGGCATCGGCATTTCCAACCAGCGCGAGACCACCGTTGCCTGGAACCGCGCGACGGGCGAGCCGCTGTGCGACGCCGTGGTGTGGCAGTGCGCCCGCGCTCGCGAGCTGTGCGACGAGCTTGCCGCACGCGAGGGCGTGGCCGAGCTGGTGCGCGACACGACGGGCCTGGTGCTCTCGCCCTACTATCCGGCGGGCAAGATGGCCTGGATTCTCTCAAACGTGCCGGCGGCTGCTAAGGCCGCTGCGGCAGGCGAGCTGTGCCTGGGCACGATTGACGCCTGGGTGGTCTGGACGCTCACGGGCGGCACCGAGTTCCGCTGCGACTGGTCCAACGCCAGCCGCACGCAGCTTTTTGACCTGCGCCGCGGCTGCTGGAGCGAGCCGGTGTGCCAAGCCTTTGGCATCGATCCGGCCTGCCTGCCGCAGGTGACCGATTCTGATGGCCTGTTCGGCATGACGGACCTGGGCGGCTTTTTGCCGGCGCCCGTGCCCGTTCACGGCGTGCTGGGCGATAGCCACGCCGCCCTGTTTGCGCAGGGCTGCCACAGCCGTGGCATGGCCAAGGCGACCTATGGCACCGGTAGCTCGGTCATGATGAACGTCGGCGACGAGTTTGTCGCCAGCTTGCATGGGCTTTCGAGCTCGCTTGCGTGGCGCATGGACGGCGTGACCGAGTACGTGCTTGAGGGCAACGTGAGCTATGCCGGCGCCGTCAAGACGTGGCTGCGTGACGACCTGGAGCTCATCAACAACCCCGAGGAAGTCACCGACCTGTGCTACGCCGCCAATCCGGCGAGCCGCGTCTACTTTGTGCCGGCGTTCACTGGCCTGGGCGCGCCGCACTGGGCGAGCGATGCCGAGGGCTGCGTCTTTGGCATGACGCGCACCACGGGCCGTGCGGAGTTCGTGAAGGCCGCCGACGAGTCGATCGCCTATCAGATCTTCGACGTCATCGATGCGATGGTCGAGGATTCGGGCGCGGCGCTGGCCGAGCTTCGTGTTGACGGCGGTCCCACGCGTGACGCGTACCTGATGCAGTTTGAGAGCGACCTGGTCGGCTCGCCCATCCGCATTGCGAGCAACGACGAGATGAGCGGTTTGGGTGCGGCCTGGGCCTGCGGCATTGCGCTGGGCATGTACACGCGCGATGTGGTTGACGTCTACGGCGCCCGCGGTATCGTGGAGCCTGCCATGTCCGCCGACGAGCGAGCAAAAAAGATCGCCGGCTGGCGACATGCGGTCGAGGCAACGATTGCCTACACCGCTTAGGCGGCTGCGCGGCGCCCAGGCACCGCATCTTGCCGCTCAAGCCGTCGCTTGCGTACCAAAGTACGCGGCGCTCCTCTTTCACGGCAACCTGCGGCACCTGGGCGTCGCTCGCCTCCCGCAGGCTATCCCCGTGTATCGCCGTACTTTCGACAATTTTTCTGGGACGGGGATTAAAAACTCATTGGTCCTCGTCCCAGGTAGCTAATTTGGGACGGGGCTTTTTTGACTGGTATGATTGGTGCGATCATTTCAACCAGCTAAAAGAGTCCCGTCCCAAATTGACTACCGAGAGGATCTGCCATGGAGCGCATTGCGAGCTTTTCTGTCGATCATCTGCTGCTTGAGCCCGGCGTGTACGTGAGCCGCATCGACCGCGATCCGGCGACCGCTACCGCCGTAACCACCTTTGACCTGCGCCTGACCACGCCCAACAAAGAGCCGGTCATGAACACGGCCGAGTGCCACACCATCGAGCACTTGGGGGCGACGTTTCTTCGCAATCACGCCGAGTGGTCGAGCCGTATCGTCTACTTTGGTCCCATGGGCTGTCGCACGGGCTTTTACCTCGTCGTGTTTGGCGAGGTGACGAGCGAGGAGATCCTGCCGCTCGTGCGCGAACTCTTTGAGTTTGTCGCCGGCTTTGAGGGCGATGTCCCCGGTGCTGCTCCCGAGGAGTGCGGTAACTACCTGGACCAGAACCTCCCCATGGCAAATTGGCTCGCACGCCGCTATCTCGACCGTGACCTGGCCGATATCGACGAGAAGCACCTGCACTATCAGCAGGCATAGGGCTGCTCGTAGGATCAACGTTTGCAATGGAAGCGCCTCCGCACTTGCGAGGGCGCTTTTTCGTGCCGAGCGCTCAAAACGTATATGTTTGTTCTAGAATGTTCGTATAGTCACAATTACGAACAGGAGTGAACATGCATATCTACTCTGTCACCGACCCCGAGTTCAAGTCCTACGGTCACGTGTGGGACGACGTGCCCTCCAGTCTGACCGCCCCGCTTGTCGAGGCGCTCTCCGCCACGCCCATTCCCGAGGGCAGCAAGTACGTGGCCTCCGCGCCCGAGCTTGAGCAGGTCGAGGGCACCGACACGCTCGGTCTGCTCATGTACGGCGGCCGTCCCTTCCAGCTGGGCTGGTGCAACGGCCACAACACGCAGCTCAACTGCCTAGAGTATCACCGCGCCAGCGAGTTCAACCTGGGCGCCCGTGACTTTATCCTGCTGCTGGCCAAGCGCGAGCAGATCGTCGACGGCAAGCTCGACACCGCGCAGGTCAAGGCCTTCCGCGCGCCGGCCGGCACGCTCGTTGAGGTCTACGCCACGACGCTCCACTACACGCCGTGCATGGTCGACGACGGCGGCTTCCAGGTGATGGTCGCGCTGCCCGCCGGCACCAACGGCCCGCGTCCCGAGGCCGCAGCCGACATGCCCGCCGCCGGTGACAGCTACTGCTACTGGAAGGCCGACAAGTGGGTCCTCTGCCACGCCGATAGTCCCAAGGCAGCTGAGGGCGGCTACGTAGGCCTCACCGGCAAGAACCTCGACATCACCGTGGACTAGAGTCTTCTGTCTCAATCTGTAACATCTAGCAGGCTAAATCGCCTCTACCTGTTACAGATTTAGACAAATCGCAGGGGGCGACCGAAAGATCTCGATCTGTAACACCAAGCCCGGTCTTGCCGGCCTAACTGTTACAGATCGAGACAAACTGGCCCAGACCACCACGAAGGGGACAGGCACCTTTGTGGTGGTTTTTTCTACAGCTGACTTCGCAGGTAGTCGAGCATATAGGGAACAGCAAAGCGTACGTAACCGCGGCGGGCCTGTTCGATTACGCCGGCGTCGATGAGGCGTCGGCGATATTTTTGGGCGTAGTCGGGTGTGACCGACATGCGCTCGGCAACATCAGAGATGCGCGACGCGCCGTCTTCGTCGTCTGCCATCGCGACGAGAAACGCGACGTCTTGGTCCGACAGTGCGGCGAGCGTCGTCTCGCACACATCGTTTTCGAAATCTACTTTTGACGCCTCGATGGCTCCGTCGACCTGCTCTTGCGTTACGCGCTCTCCTGCCTGGCAACGATTGGCGATGTTGTAGCCGATGAGCTGCAGCATGTAGGGTGAACCCTGGGTTGCGCGAGCGGCATCCAGCCGAAGATCGCCTGGGATATCAAGGCCGAGCTCTTCGAAAGCTCGCTGATAGTAGGTATCGACATCTCCGACTGAAAGCGGTTCGAGTGTGACTTTGCGCGCGCGGTTAAGAAACGTCAGCACGCGGTCATTGAGCGTCGCCGAGACCGCTCCCGGAAGGCCCGCCATGACGAGTGCGACGTTGAGTCCCTCGCCGACGAGTTCTTGATAGGCGGTGACGAGTTGTCTGATCTCGGGCGAATTGGCCTGGAGTTCATCGATAAGGATGAGGATGCCGTGTCCTTGCTCGGTCAATTTGCGCGCCAGCTGCGTGAGCTTGAACTGGAAGCTCTTGGTTTCCTGCACATCGCGTGTGAACTCAAGGCCGGCCGAGAAACCGAAGACGCTCAGGCTGCCGCCCGTGAGTTTAGGGAGATGGCGTTTGTTGGCATAGGGCTCGCCCGCCTCTTGGATTTTTTCAACAATGCGCTCGAGCATGTCCTCGGAGGCAACGGTGGGCGTGGCGACGACGAAGCCAAGCTTGCGAGCGCGATCGGCGAGCTCCCACAGGAGAACCGTCTTGCCGCTGCCTCGCTGACCGAGCATGAGCATGGCGCGGTCTCGATTGCCCGGCTCCTGTTCAAGGCCGGAGATGAATGTCGAAATCACGCTCCCGCGCCCCACCAGATAGGACGGGCGATTTCCAAATGAGGGGGAGAAGATGGTTTCAGTCATGAGTCTCCTTTCCTTTTTTTCCTATTTTTTCCTTTTTTTCCTATTCAGTCAAATTGCCTGTTGACCGAAGGCGGTTACGTGGGTCTCGCCGGCAAGAACCTCGACATCACCTGCGACTAACCTCACTAACTTGCGGTGGAATAGTTCCTGTTTGGGGGCTACAGTGCCAAAAACGGGAACTATTTCACCGCAACTGATGAGACCACCACGAAGGGGACAGGCGCCTTTGTGGTGGTTGGCGGTTTGGGCGGGCAGGTATCAAAAAGTGTCAGATGGGGGCGGCTGCCGGGCGTCTGTGCGCGAAAAGAAGTGTCGACCTGCGCCGTTGCCGTTGAGTAGCGCGCTGCTTACGGGGATACTGAAGCCACGACAAGCAGCGTATGAAAGGATCGATGCATGGCTTTCCGTAATGACTTCCTGTGGGGCGGTGCGACGGCTGCCAACCAGTGCGAGGGCGCCTACAACGTGGACGGCCGCGGCCTGGCCAACGTGGATGTGGCTCCGCACGGCTCCGAGCGCTACGCGGTGGTCTCCGGCCAGCGCAAGATGCTCGACTTTGAGGACGGCTACTACTATCCCGCGCAGACCGGCATCGATTTTTACCATCACTACAAGGAGGACATCGCCCTCTTTGCCGAGATGGGCTTTAAGACCTTCCGCATGAGCCTGGCCTGGACCCGCATCTTCCCCAACGGCGATGAGACCGAGCCCAACGAGGCCGGCCTGGCCTTTTACGAGGACGTGTTCCGCGAGTGCCAGAAGCATGGCATCGAGCCGCTCGTGACCATCACGCACTTCGACTGCCCCATCCACCTCATCAAGGAGTACGGCGGCTGGCGCAACCGCAAGCTCATCGACTTCTACAAGAACCTCGCGACCACGATCTTCACCCGCTACAAGGGCCTGGTGAAGTACTGGCTCACCTTTAACGAGATCAACATGATCCTGCACCTGCCGTTTATGGGTGCCGGCCTGGTCTTTGAGGAGGGCGAGAACAAGGAGGCTGTCGAGTACCTGGCCGCCCACAACGAGCTCGTCGCCAGCGCTTGGGCAACCAAGATTGCCCACGAGATCGACCCCGAGGTCAAGATCGGCTGCATGCTCGCCGCAGGTAGCTACTATCCCTACAGCTGCCGTCCGGGCGATGTGCGCCAGGCTCAGCTCGACAACCAGGACAACTACTTCTTTGTCGATGTCCAGAGCCGCGGCTATTACCCGGCTTATGCCGTCAAGAAGCTCGAGCGTCTGGGCATCGATGTGGGCATGACCGACGAGGACCGCGAGATCCTGGCCGCCAACACCGTCGACTTCATCAGCTTTAGCTACTACAGCACCCGCTGCTCGGCCGGCGCCGACAACCCCGATGTCGAGAGGACCCAGGGCAACGCCTTCGCTGGCGCCAAGAATCCCTACCTGCAGCAGAGCCAGTGGGGCTGGGCCATCGACCCATTGGGCTTCCGCATCACCCTCAACGACCTATACGACCGTTACCAGAAGCCGCTGTTCGTGGTCGAGAACGGTCTGGGCGCCAAGGACGTTGTCGAGGAGGACGGCTCCATCAACGACGATTACCGCATCGACTACCTGCGCCAGCACATCGCCGCGATGCGCGACGCGGTGACCGAGGACGGCATTGACCTGCTGGGCTACACCACCTGGGGCCCGATCGACCTGGTCTCGGCCGGCACGGGCGAGATGTCCAAGCGCTACGGCTTCATCTACGTCGACCGCGACGACGAGGGTAACGGTACCCTCAAGCGCTCCAAAAAGAAGAGCTTCGATTGGTACAAACACGTCATCGAGACGAACGGCGAGGACCTGGCCTAAGGCTTTCCCAACAACTATAGCCTCCTAACCAAGACGCTCGGCGAGCAGTTAATGCCCGCCGGGCGTTTTGTTAAAAGAAGCGAAAGAAAGCAAAAGAAGTTAAAACTTGCAAAAGAAGTGAAGCGCTCATTGGGGACGTACTGAAATGAGTGCCGCGTCCCCAATGAGTACCCGCAGAATGAGAGTGGATAATCTCCCGTTTTTGGCCTGTGTGCAGGCTCAAAGTGGGAGATTATCCACTCTCGTCATTTGGGCGTCCAAAAATCCTCGCTCGTTTGGCGCCCGGGGAACACTCTTTGTCGAATGTGGGCGTTGCCTTTGCTATGCCACGGTCACGGCGACCTGAGCGTAGCGGGTGAAGGGGCGCTCGGCGCGCGTCTGGACGGTGAGGGTGAGCACGAAGCGGTCGCCGGGCCGCGCGTCGGCGGGCACGATGAAAGCGGTGTCTACCGTGCATTCTTGCCACAGCGACAGATCCTGGGCGCCTGCATAGCTCGACGGGTCCACGGCGACATCCCAATGTACATCGAAGCCCTTGCCGTCGGGGTCGACGATGGTCGCTGTAAGGTCGACGCACTCGCCGGCTGTGGCGCTGCGGTCGGCCGTAACCTCGGCAACATACGCCGGATGCGAGCAGGCCGCGGGCTCGTGGGCACACCACTGCGCACGGGCGGCGAAGTCCTCTTGATAGCTCCGCAGGTAGGGATTGGGGTTGCCGTCCACCGGCGTTCCCATGGCGGCAAAACCAGCGGGCGCATTCGAGTCGGGATGCCCGTCAAGGAACATGCGGCCCAGCAGCGTATCGAAGTCGCGGTCGTCGATACCGCGCAGGCCAAACGGAAGCAGCGGAATATAGGTCATGCTGTCGCCTTCGGCCATAAAATCGCCGCGCTCAAACTGCACCGCGGGCATGCCTTCTAGGCCCCAATCCAGACGGGCATGCTTGCCAAACTGAAAGCGCTCGGGCTCGTTTTCGTAGACCTTACCATCGCCATAGAGCATATAGCGTGCCATGAGGGGTCCGTTGCCCTGCGTGAGATTCCGCTCAGACCAAGGAGCCTTAAACAGCGGCAGCGTATCGGGCTGAGCTGTTTTGGCGTCGAAATAGTTGCCATACATATAGGGCGTACGCCAAAAGATGAGCTCGGGAAAGAGCTCGCGTCCATGGTCGAGCCACGAGTTATCCTGCCCCACACCATCGGCAACGCCCATCACGCGCACTTTCTGATAGACCCGCTGCTGCACAGTGGGCCACTCGGGCGTGGCGCGATAGCGCTCGGCAATACTCATGAGGGCGCGAACGATCGTATTCATACCACCCCAGCTGAGCAACCATAACGTACGCGGATCATCATCTAAAATCGCCTGCGCAATTACGCGAGACCCCTCAGTTTCCTCAGTCACATCACCTTCAAAGGCAACATTTCCCACAAAGGTGCGCTCGATCATCTGGGCGGGCGTGGGAAACGGCGGCTCACCGGCAGCGGCCGCATTTGCTTGCAACTGCGGCCAAGCCTGGGCATATTCATTACTCCAGAGACTCTCAATCCAATGCTCAGGAAACGGCCGATACTCAAGAAGCTCCCCAGCCAGCGGATCAGGCTCATGAGGCACAACATCCCACTCATAAGAGCGACGCCCTTTAGTCCGCCAATGCGGATTCACCTCACCGAGCGTATGGACGCCATCCCCAAGAAAGTGATACTGCGAAGCCGTATACACCACAGCCTGCACGTCAAGCAAGTTAAGATACAGAGCCAAATGAACGAGCGAGTTCATATCATCGACTTCCATATCAGTAGTAACAATCACCCGAGTTAAATCGCGAGTCATAAAAAAGCTCCAACCAAATAAATCTCAGCCAGTTACGCGCAAGGCAAGACGGGACCCCCGCCCTCATCGCCGTCAACCCGGCAGCCCGCCGGAAGCGCTCGTCCAGGGTCTACAGCAACGTCAACGCAGCGGGGCCGAGGGCTTACCTCTGAAAATATTCCGCAGGGGGCGGCCCGGTTGCACAGCGCGAAGCGCGTAGTGCAACCGGGCCGCATGCCCGAGGACATTTTCAGAGGTAAGCCCTCGGCCCCGCGCCGGGAAAGATTACCTGTCGACCCTGGCCGACCACTCCCAGCAGCCCACCGGCTCGCCGTCGATGAGTACGTTGCCCCCGTCGAAGTCTTGATAACACAGGTCGTTGAATTGGTGGATCCACACGCCGTGGTTGAACGTCTTCTTGGCCGAGCCGTCGGCCTCGCGATACACGCCGGTCAGGTCCTCGACATGGCTAAAGTAGGTGAGGTGCACGTTGGCGCCGGCTTCGCGCAGACGCGCGAACAGCGGCAGCACGGTCTGTTGCGGCGACACGAGCTCGTCGCCCTTGGAATGCGTAAACCACAGCGGCGTCTTTGCGAGCGCGGCTACGTCCTCGTCCGAGGCGTTGAACCACGGGGCGCAGCAGGGGAGGCCCGCGGCGAAGAAATCGGGGTAGTCGGCGCACAGGCGCAGCGTCATAAAGCCGCCGTTGGAAAGGCCGGCGACCACGATGCGGTCGGTGTCGATGCGGTCGGCATGCTCGGCGACAAACTCATCGATGAGCGCCTTAATGACGGGGGAGTAGATACTCTGGTTGGAGTGGCCGAGCTGCTCGACGCCGTTGTCCATCCAAAACGTGGGCGACTGCGGCACGAGCACCCAGGCAAAGCCGCCAAAATAGCGCTGGATCTGCGCCTGGCTAATGGCCGTCACGCGGTTGCCGATATAGGCGCGCGTGGCACCCTCGCCCTGCGTGGCGCCCTTGCCCTCGCCGGCGCCGTGCAGGTACACCACGAGCGGGGCCTTTTGGGGCACGACTGTGGCCTCGGGCGCGAAGGGATTGAAGCATGCCGAGTCCTCGGCCTTAAAGCTCGGCTCAAAGAAGCCGTACTCGAGTGCGATGCCGTTGACAGCGGTCTTTTGCGTGGCATTGCTCCAGCCCTTGAGCGCAGGGCAGATGTCGCCGCGGCAGGCGTCGAAGATCAGGCCGCAGGTGGGGTCGTCGCCGTCGTTGCCGGGAAGGGCTGCGAGCTGCGTGATGCGCAGCTGGTCATCAAGCATGCGCGAGCCCATCACGCCGCCCTCGATGGTCTTGGTCAGGCGCTGCTCGGCGACCTCGAGCGCCACGTGGGTGCCAAAGGCGAGCTTACGGCCACACTCATCGCACGGATAGGCGGCGAGCACGTCGACGTAGCCCACGGAAGGCGCGGCATGGTCGGCGCCGCGCTCCTTGCGCATCAGGACCTCGCCCGAGCGTTCGTGACGCTCTACATATATATGGAAGGAGTGCGCGTCGATGTCGTTGGCACGAACGGTGCACGGCAGGTCGAGCACGACCTTGCTGATCCAGGGGCCAAAGTCGCCCAAGGTGGTGACGGTTGCATAGGTGCACGATTTGAGTTCCATGAGCTGCCTCCTCTGCGCCGCGAGCGGTAAGTATCTGCGGCAATACAATCTAAACATGTTTAGTGTAATGCAGAATTACAGAACAGGCAGATGAACTCGGTAAACGGTCTAAATGAACACTCAACAAACTACTAAACAGTCGTTTAGCACCATCTATCAGGGCTTTTGTTGACGAGTAAACAAAATGCGGAGGCGTCAGTCAAAGTAAAAGACCACGTAAATAGGCATATAGCGATAATGCAGCAAATAGGCAATTCCCTGCCATTCAAATACGTTCACCCCCGATTTCCTACCGTTCACCGGACGGCATACGGCAAAATTGCCACAAATTAGGCATTCCGTGTAAACTAAAGCCCGTAAACGTTCAGTAAACACTTTGTTTACGACAGCGTATCCAAGGGTCCGGCAACCGTAAGGGGTTATAGTCGCCGGGCCAAAGGCGTGCCTAAGCCCAAGGGGGCTGGCACACGAAGATATGGGGAGGGGTCCCATGGCAGTAGATAACAAGCAGATTGCCACCGATGTCCTCGAGCTCGTGGGCGGCGCGGAGAATGTTTCCGTTGCCACCAACTGCATGACGCGCCTGCGTCTGACGCTCAAGGATAACAACAAGGCCGACGTGGAGAAGATCAAGAAGGTCAAGGGCGTTCTGGGCTGCCAGTTCGCCGGCAGCCAGCTCCAGGTCATCATCGGCCAGAACGTGCCCAAGGTGCTCGCCGAGTTCGTCGCCATCTCCGGCGTCAAGCAGGGTGCCGCGGTCGACGAGAACCTCGATGCTCCCAAGGAGAAGTTCGAGCTCAAGAACCTGCCCAACATCATCCTCGACTATCTGTCGGGCTCCATGACCCAGCTGATCCCGCTGCTCATGGCCGGCGGTCTGTTCCGCACCATCGCTGCGGTCCTCGGCCCCACCATGCTCGGTGTGCTCTCGGCCGACGATCCGACCTATACGTTCCTCTACACCACGCTGTACGAGGCCACGTTCACCTTTATCCCCATCTACCTGGGTTATGCCGCGGCTAAGAAGCTCGGCGCCAGCCCCGTGCTCGGCATGCTGCTCGGCGGCGCCCTCATGGCTCCGTCCGTTGTGACGGCTGCCACGCAGGAGGGTGGCGGCATCATCTCCGTCTACGGCATCCAGATCGCTGCTGCCAACTATCAGCAGTCCGTCCTGCCGATCATCCTTTCGGTGCCTGTCCTCTACTTCGTCGAGAAGTTCTTTAAGAAGGTCATGCCCGACGTGCTCTCCACCGTCTTCACGCCGTTTTGCACCATGATCGTTACCATCCCCATCGCCTTCATCGTCCTCGCCCCCATCGGCAACGAGATCGGTACGCTGATCGCTAACGCCCTCTTCGGCCTTGCTGACCTTGGCGGCATCGGTATCCTGATCGTCATGGCCGTCCTCGGCGCCTTCTGGCAGCTCTTCGTGGTCTGCGGCATGCACATGCCCGTCATCCTGCTCGCTCAGGTTCAGATCATCGCTGCCGGTTACGATCCCTTCGTCTTCGTTTCCACCAACTGCGCTATGGCCGCTGTCTGGGGCTGCGCCTTCGGTGCCTTCCTCAAGATGAAGAACCCCGACGAGAAGTCTCTCGCCATCGGTTACGTCATCTCCGCCATCGCCGGCGGCGTCACCGAGCCCGCACTCTTCGGTATCCTCATGCGCTTCCGTCGCACCATGTTCGGCATGTTCATCGGCGGTGCTATCGGCGCTGTGTTCTCCGGCCTCATGGGGGTTACCTACTACCTCGCAGGCGGTGCCTCCAACTTCCTGGTCTTCACCAACTACCTGCAGGGTGGTCAGATGAACACCGTCTGGGCTATCGTCGGTATGGCTATCTCCTTTGTCATCGCCGCTGCCGTCGTCTTTGTCTCTGGCTTCTCCAAGGAGGAGCTCGCCGAGATGGAGGCCTAAGGCCAAGCCATTCGGTCGCATAAGACCTCACCTACACGACAGGGCCCCGTCAGGCGTAAGCCCGGCGGGGCCCTTCTTGCAAGGTAGACTGATGGAGGCGGGTGAGATTCGCCCGCGAGGGTTTGCCAAGCGGCGGGGGCTTTCGCGCGGGGTTACCGCGAAAGCCCCCGGCGGTTCGCAAATCCTTTATCAAACGAAAGGACATGCAGATGAGTTTGGGAAAGCTGACCGTCAACGGTCGCCAGGACGGCTTTTTGTGCGAGGGCAAACCGTTCTTCTGGTTTGCCGATACGTGCTGGAGCGCATTTACGAGCATCGCCGAGGACGACTGGGACTACTACCTGACCCGCCGTGCCGAGCAGGGCATGAACGTGCTGCAGATCAACACGCTGCCGCAGTGGGATCGCTGCTGTCCCGATCTGGGCATTTGGCCCTATGCCAGCGAGGACGGCGTGCACTTTGATTGGTCCTGCCCCAACCAGGCGTATTGGGATCGTGCCGCCGCCATGTGCCGCGCGGCCGTCGAGCACGGCATTCGTCCGGCGCTCGTGCTCATGTGGTGCAACTACGTGCCCGGTACCTGGGGTGCCAAGATCGCCGAGCGTTGCGGTGCCGAGATTATGCCGCGTGAGGAGGTTCGCGCCCACGTTGCCCGCGTCATCGAGAACCTGGGCGAGTTCGACCCCGTCTACGTGGTGACGGGCGATACCGACTTTGCCGGCGACGAGGCGATCGCCTATTACGAGGACGCCCTCGACGAGGTCGTTAAGCGCGCGCCCGACGCGTTGCGCACCATGCATATCAACCGCGGCAATCGCAACATTCCGGCGCAGTATCTGGACCGTCTGGACTTTTATATGTTCCAGCCCGGCCACAACTACGAGGGCCAGCCCGAGGCATGGCGTCTGCCGCAGGACTTTATCGTCAACTATCCCAAAAAGCCGATGGTCAACTCCGAGCCTTGCTACGAGCAGATGGGTGCGTCGCGCAACGTCTACTGGCGTTTTACCGCGCAGGATTGCCGCGCGAGCGTATGGTCGTCGATTCTTGCCGGCGCCAGTGCCGGCGTGACCTACGGCGCACACGGCGTTTGGAACTGGCAGACGTCGCGCAGCCAGGGTTCGGTCCTGGGCGAGGGCTTTGATATGCCGTTCCGCTGGCAAGAGTGTCTGCAGTTTGCGGGCGTGTGGGACTTTGGCGCGATCGAGCATGTGCTTGCCGGCCTGGGTGCCACAGCTGCCGACGACGCCCTTTCCGTGATCCCCGCGCAGGAGCTGCTCGACGACGCGCGCGAGGCCATCCGTGTGGCGCGTATTGGCGAGCGTGTCGTTACCTATCTGCCGCGTACCACGGCGCTTACATTTAAGCTCGATAGCTCGCGCGGCTGGTCGGCGACGGCCCTCGACATGGAGGACAAACGCATCGCCAAGTTGCCCGTGCGCGACAACGGCGACGGTACCGTGCGCGTGACTCAGCATCCCTTTGAGCACGACACCCTGGTGATTCTGACTCCCGAGCGCTAACGCCCGAGCTCCAACACTTCCGATCCCTCCATCCCCCTTCTCCATCGCACACAACCCAGTCCCTCAATAAGTTGCGGTGGAATAGTTCCTAAAAAGTGCCCCCAGCCGGACAAACAGGAACTATTCCACCGCAACTGAGCGTGCGATCGGAGAAGGGCTCCTTTAGTTGCGGTGAAATACGGTCTAAATCCAGCCTTTTTGGCTGTAAACAGTCCGTATTCCACCGCAACTTGTGTTGAGGGCGGTTGAGGGCAATTGCGTAACACTTCGGCTATTGCGTGGGTAGTAAGACCCGTTCTCTACTAAAATGGTTCTCCGGACATCTAAGCGGGTGGGGGTTACCATGAGGGACCTGGGAGACACAATCGCATATTTGCGCCGGGGCATACGGGAGATTCTGTGCCTGGCGCTTTTCTTTTTCACGTTTTTGGCCGGCGAGTACTTCTTTGACGTACGCGTGGCCGAGTTTGTGCCAGCGAACGAGGTTGTTATCTACGAGAGCATCGTCGTCGGCGCGAGCGTGATTGGCTATTTTGTGCGTCCTCTCCTGTACTATCGTCGTCCCCAGGCAATCGATGCAACGAGCGATATGACGGGCGTGCTGCTGGTGTCGGCATTGCTGCTGCTGATTATGGCGGCGCAGTTTCAGGTCGTGATTGCGGGCGGTCTGGTGGCGTGCTGCGCCTTGGGCTACTGCGGATCGACCGCCCATGCCAATCTGGCGCGGCGTTTTGCGCAGACGCCTTGTCTGGCACGTGCCGTGGCGGTTTCTTATGCTGCGGGCATTTTGGTGCAGGTGCTCAACCATATGGTGATGCCTGCGGGCATTCCTCAACAGTTTGTTCTGGTCGCCTGTGCGATTGCGCTGGTTGGGCTGCTTCACGGTACCCGCCGAGCTAAATTGCGCGATGAATCTGCGCCCGAGTTCGAAGTCGAGATTGCCGAGCTATCGGTCGATGCGTCGGAGCATGGCGCCAAGTGGCGCGATAATCCCGAGGCAAAGGCGGCCTTCCAAGGTGCCGTAGTGCGCTTGACGGTGGCGAGCGCCTGTCTTACCGGCGTATTCGCGGCTCTCAACGCCGGTCTTACGACCTCGCATGCCGCCGGCGCCATCGATCTGGGCGACTGGCCGCGCTTGCTGCTGGTTGTGAGTGCACTTGCCGCCGGCGCCCTGTATGACCTGCGCGGACGCTCGTATATGAATATCATCATGACGTGCGCCGCCATGTTGTCCACGCTCTCGTTCTTCGTGCTTATCACCGATGGCAACGGCGGTAATGCGCTCGCCGCCACGATTATCTTTTACCTGGGCACGGGCTTTTTCGTGGTGTTCTTCACCGCGAAGTTCGCCGCGATTTCGATGTATGCGCGCTGGTCGTATTTGTGGCCGTGCATGGGCCGCGTCATCAACAACATTTGCTCAATGCTTGTGACGGCTCCGGCGGTGGCGATCATCTCGAGCCAAAACGTGCTAGTGGCGGTGGGTGTCGTACTCGTGCTGTTTGTCGGCATTGCGATCTCGCTGCTGGGACAGTTTGGACAAGGCGTTGAGGACGAAGCGGATCACAGAGGCCTGGCGTTTGCCACCGACGATCTTGGCAAGAGCCGTGTGCCCGATCAGACCGACGCGGTGCCCCTGGAGACGCCGGAGCTTTCGTTTGACGATCGACTCGACGGCTTTGTAGCTGCCTTTGGGCTTACGAAGCGCGAGCGCGATGTGCTGGAGGCGTTGGTCGTTTCGGACGACAGCGTGCAGGACGTGGCGGCGGCGCTCTTCCTCTCGCGTTCTACGCTCTACCGCCACATCGCCTCGATCAACAAAAAGACCGGTGCCGCCTCGCGCGTGGCCCTCATCAACTTCTTCTGGTCTTGGACGCCCCAAGACTAGTCAACCACCACAAAGGGGACAGGCACCTTTGTGGTGGTTTTTACCTGCGAAAATGTGAATATGAGACATTTGTCACCTGCCGTTTTGGCGCTCAAAGGCATATGAATGTGATGTTGAGCGAAGTAGAACAGAAGGGGTGCACCTATGGCGTCTCGGGGTTGCGCGTCTAATAAAATTGCGGGCGCGCTTATCGCCGTGGTTGTTGTTGCCGCGGCGGTGACACTCATGCGAGCTTACGGCGCCGGCGCCCATGGCGCTCAGGGAAAGACTGCCGCACAAGCTTCGCTCAATGATTGTGCCGCCGCTCCGGTGGCGGTCAGGCTTATCGAGGACGGAGAGGCACGGACGGTCTATGAGACCGACGATGCCGAGCTGGTCGCATCGACCTTTGCCGCGCTCGACGGCTGCATCGTGGGAGATGAGGTGGATGAGCGGATGAGCGACGCCGGTTGCACGCTCGTTTTTGTCTATGCGGACGGCTCGGAGCGATCGGTGGGGCTCGAGGGCAAGAATATCGTGCTCGACAAGACGGCATATCGCCTCGACGGTGCCGAGGAACTGTGGCGACAGCTTGCCGCCATCAAGAACAGCCAATGAAATGAGGGATGTACGGGATGAGTGACTTGAGATTCTGCCCGGCATGCGGGGCGCAACTGCCTCGGGTTGCCGGTGTGCCGGTGCGGTTTTGCCCGGGTTGCGGCGTTCGGCTCGGGGGCGTTGCATGCGGCCCGGATGCCACGGGGTCTGTGGATGATGCGGCTGACGATGATAGCGCGGGTGAAGGTTGCGAGCCGAGCGTGGCCGTGCCGGCAGATGCGCCAACGCGGAGTGCCGAGGCCGCGTCACCGTCTGGCGGCACAGCCTCGGCGGGTGCTCCCCGCGTCGGCGACCTCGAGCTCCATACCGCATGCGATGTTTCTGGCGGTCAGGCACTCGCGCAGGTGGCGTTGCCGTGGGGTTGGCGTATCGAAGAAGCGCATCTTGAGCGTAGCGGTAGCTTCGACTGCCCGATTTCGGTTGGCGTGACGGCGGCGGGTTCGACGGGCGAGCGGATTGTGTACCGCTCCGAGCTCTGCTACGTGGATGCGGGCGCCGTTGCCAAGCGTATCCCCACGCAAACCGAGCGCAAGGCGTTTATGCACGTGGAGGCAGCTTGCGACGAGTTGGCCCAGGTCTGCGCGGCACAGCTGGGCGCACGGGCGGAGGTTGTGGCCGAGCAGCCGTACCCATCGAGCGCGGCGGTCGATATCGAGCACGAGCGTGCCCGCGTCAAGCGCGAGGCGGCAAACGACTTTGCGATTCAGGGCTTTACGATGGAGCCGAGCGATGTGATCTATGAGTGCCGCATGCGTAGATACCGGATCGCGGGCGCCCCGGTGCCCACCGAGCTTGCGGTGGCTGCCAAAGTCGAGGGCTATGTGGCCTCGATCGGCGGAGTCGCGGGCTCTATGGGTAAAAGCATTGCCGCCGGGGCCGAGGCGCTGCTGGGCGCGGGCCTTTCGAGCGGGCTCATCGGCGGCGTTCTGGGCAAGCGCCTGCGCGAGCGCCAGGCGGCTGCGGCGGCGGGGCAGGGCGTCGCGCAAGAGCGGGCCTCGGATCAGGGCGATTGCCCAGACGAGGCGCTGTTTAAGCTGGGCGCCGCCGACCTGTTGCAGTGGCGTATCAGGGACAGCTTCTGCTTGGTTGCGCCAGAGGGCCGTCTGGACGAGGCGGCCTCTACGGCGCTCGCCTCAATGGCATCGACCCTGCGGCTCAACCCGGAGCTTGCGCGCGAAGCGTCCGCTCAAAAGCAGCAGATGGTGCTCGAGCAGCGGCAACGCACACAGATGAATATCGCTCAGCAGCAACAGCAGTTTGCAGCCTGGCAGCAGATGCATGCTTCGCAGCAGGCGGCGTTCGACAGCTACCAGCAGGCATGGTTCGATCGCAGCGATCGTCAGCACGCCGCGAACATGGCCGCCAGCGCAGCCAGTTTCTCCAGCGCGGGCGTAGGCGCGGGCGCGGCCTCGTATTCCGATGCCATTCGCGGAGTCAACCATTACACCAGGCCCGACGGTACCGATGTCGAGGTTTCGGTGATGGCGGACCAAGCTTGGGTGAACGGCTCGGGCGATGTGATCGGCACGCGCGATGGCTTTGAGCCCGGTTTTGGCTGGACGGAACTGCCCCGTCAATAGCGTGAGCGGGCTATGGGTGAATCGGTGCCGAGTGCATTGCTCGGCACCGTGATAAAGAACGGGAAAGGAACAACGATGAGGGAGACGGTTATTTCGCGCACGGCGTTTGTCGTGGCGGCGGGAACGGCGCTGCTGACGCTTGCGGGGTGCGGTGGACAGCAGACACAGGATACGACGGGTTTTAACGACGACCGCCCGGTAAAGGACAAGATGGACGCGGGCTCGTCATCGGGCGATTCCGGTGATGCGGGCGGCAGCTCGGATGCGGACGGCGGCTCAACGGATGCGTTTGATACGTGGTCGGATGACTGCTGGGATGCGCACCGCAACATCAGCATCGCGGCCTTGCTCGAGCTTAAGGGCTGGCAGTTGCAGGAATTTGCGTCGCAACAGGGCTATACCTGGCAAGATGCGCTCGAGATGTACGAGAACGAGGCAGGCCGCGTACTCAGCGTCTGCAATATCAGCAAGGACGGCGCAACCGAATGGCTCGGTGAGGACGAAATCGGAAAGCTCGACAAGGGCGGAACCGGGAGCACCGTGATGTTTACGCTGCAACTTGCGGGCTATTCGAGCTGCGAGGACGTTATCGCGGGCTTTTCGGTGCCGGTCGAGGATCGGGCACAGATCACCTCGGGCTCGTGGATCGCGTGCGTTTACGGTTCCAACATGGCGCGTCACGTTGCCATGGTGAGCCCGATGGAAAATGGCGACTATCGTCTGGACCTCATTACCGAGGAGGCTATCAAGACCGGTACGTTTACCCAGGGCGGCGGTGCCCCCACGATTGACGAATTTTGGCAGGAGAAGACCGGGCGCGCGCTCGGCTAAGCGCGACGCGACCGACATCACAGCGAGGGACAAACATGATGAATGAGATGACGATGAGCCGCGCGGCCTTTGTGGCGGGCGCGGGCGCGGCGGCTTGCGCGCTGGCTGGCTGCTCGGGCACTACGGGCGGCGCGGGTGGCGCTAAAGCAGCGAGCACAGCGGACGCCGCCTGCGTGGACGACAATGCCAACGTGACGGTCTATGCCGCAATCAACCTGGGCGGTGCCGATCTGGTGCGCCTGCTCAAACATCAAAATTATGAGTGGCAAGGCGAGAACGTGGGCTACGGCGCCGTCGATGACGCAGGATTTTTCGCCTTTACCTTTTCCAAGGTTTCGGATGATGTGGACGAACTTGCAAATAGCGCGATACCGCTTTCGGAGTCCGAGTACGAGGAGCTTGAACCGGGCGGTGGAGACGAAAACGTCGCGATTCTACTCTCGGTAGGAGGCTATACGAAGGGCGAACGGGCACTCATCGGTGCGATTGGCGACGCAGCGATGGTGCAGGAGAAATGCACGATTGACGATGCTTTGTATTGGCTGGTCAAAGCGCTTGACGGCCACCGTTACGTGATTATGGCCGACGACACCGAAGACGATGGCGACAGCGCTCATGACATCTATATCTACAACGAGGCTTTTATTCGCACCGGCTACCTGAGCGGCGGCGACCAAATCGATATCGATGAGCTCTGGAGCCGCCTGGCCAACGCCTCATAGCGCACCAAAACCACCACAAAGGGGACAGGCACCTTTGTGGTGGTTTACGCTAGCGATAGTCTTTCCACAGCGGTAGGGGGAACAAGACGTCCTCGAACTTTGCCCATTCGGTTTTGTAATCGACTTCGTCCGGACGGGCCAGCCAGCGGCCTTCGAGGCCGTACATGGCGGCCAGAGCACATGAAAGCGTCTCATCGGCGTCGACGCCTTCGGGCACCAACCATGACGGCACTTCTGACGGGTGGGTGGCAGTGCGTGAGTAGTCGTTAAAGTACTCGTGCATCGGGCTTTCGGGCGACATCGCCTCGGTATTGAGCGTCTGAAACAGCATGACGAGCTCGGGCTGGTTGGCGTTTTCTGCGACAATTAGGCGCAGGTACTCAGGAATTTTTGGCTTTTGCCCCTCAAGGGCGCCACCGGGGGCAAACAAAGTCAAGTAGTCTTGGGTGCTGGAGCTGCGCCTGTAGTAATGCTGAATAACCTCCATCAAAAGGCCCTGTTTGTTGCCCACATAGTGAAGCACGCCCGCCTGGGTGATCCCCACCTCGTCTGCGACTGCCTGCAGCGACATACCGTTATAGCCACGCGCGTTAATGATCTTGACGGCAGCGAGCACAATCTGCTCAAGGCGCTCTTGCGCGGCATTGCTGCGCCTCGAGGCTGTTCGGACCGATTTCTTCCCTTGATCGTTGTTCATGAAAATCCATATCTCATGTATCGGTGCCCGTCGGCTCCGTACCGTCTTTGTCGTAATTGATGCTAGCCCAACTTGGCTCAAATGAGACGGCGCAACAGCCCTCTCAACAAAAGTAAACACCGTTTAAACGGCAATATCGACCGTTCGCCGCAATAAGTACTTACTAACCACTAAGTAACTGTTGCAAAGGATTACTATGCAAGCCGTAGAAGTTACTTACTATTTAGTAAGTAGACTTCGAGCAGTTCACGATGGGCGTACCCCAAATCGCGCTCGTTGAGGGGTGGCGTTTCGACCCCTTTTACGCCACCCCATTGCGCGGACTGCGCAGGCAACATCTTTGAAGGGAGAACTGTCAAAATGGCAACCCAAACGTCAACGGCGATCGATCCCAACGCCATTGCCCCCGACACCGGCGAGCCCATGACCAAGACCGAGACATGGCGCTTTATGATCGGCTTTATCATCTTCGGAATCATGTGGATGATGTCGGGCACGATCGGCTCCAACGTCTTGTTCCCCGAGCGCTTTAACGGCCTTAACATTGGCCAGCCCGAGGCAATTCTCGCAGCGATGAACTCGGTCGGTTCGATCTTCGCCCTGTTCTCGAATCTCGTTTTCGGCGCGCTTTCCGATCACTGCCACAGCCGCTTTGGCAAGCGTACGCCGTTCATCGTCCTCGGCGGCTTTATCTGCGGCTGCGCCTTCTGGAGCACTTCGGTCGCGACCACGCTTCCCATGATCGTCGCCTCCTGGTGCGTGCTGCAGATTGGCCTCAACTGCATGCTCGCTCCTGCCGTTGCCGTGCTTTCCGACCGCATCCCGCTTAACAAGCGCGGCACGCTCTCCGCGTTCTATGGCGGTGGCGCAACGGCCGGCCAGTCGATCGGCACCATCATCGGTACGCAGTTCCTCGCCAACCCGGTGCCCGGCTTTATCATCGGCACGGTCTCTTGGTTCCTGACCGGCATTCTCGCCATCATCATTTGGCCGCGCGAGAAGTCTGCCGCTCTTGCCGAGGGCGAGCAGTCCGAGAAGCTCAACCTCAAGTCGCTGCTGCTCATGTTCGTTCCGCCCACCAAGAACTGCCGTGACTTCTACCTGGCCCTCTTTGGTCGCCTGCTCCTCATCTTCGGTTACTTCTGCATCAACGGCTATCAGCTCTACATCCTCGAGAAGTACATCGGTCTTCCCGTGGCAGAAGCCGGCGCGGTCCTTTCGAGCATGTCCGTCGTGATCATGGTCGTGTCGCTCGTTGCCTCGCTTACCTCGGGTGCCATCTCCGACAAGATCGGCCGCCGCAAGCCCATCATCCTCGTCGCGACGATCATGATGTGTATCGGTATCGCCCTGCCCTGGCTGCTTAAGCCCGTTGCCGGCATGTACGGCTTCGCCCTGCTGGCCGGTCTTGGCTACGGCATCTACTCTTCCGTCGACCAGGCGCTCAATGTCGATGTTCTGCCCGATAAGGAGAACGCCGGCAAGGACCTGGGCATCCTCAACATCGCTAACACCATCGGCCAGATTCTTGGCCCCATCGTGACCTCGGCAATCGTTGTCGCCACCGGCTCCTACTTCATGGCGTTCCCGATCGCCATCGCGCTCATCGCTGTGGGCTATGTGTTCATCATGCTCATCAAGAGCGCCAAATAATCCGCCACTCCCTTTCCTTCCGTCGGGCTGCGTTCGCGCCGCCCGACGGGATCCGACTATTCAATCGCTTAACTTGGAGGCGTTATTATGACCACCGTCGAGCAGTACAAGGTGTTTAAGCTCGAGCTTGCGGGCACCGCGGCCGGCAATCCCTATGTCGAGGTCGAGCTGTCGGCGCGCTTCGATCGCGCGGACGGCCAGGACAGCTTTGAAGTTCATGGCTTCTATAAGGGCAACGGCCGCTACGGAATCAACTTTATGCCCGAGAGCGCCGGCGTCTGGAACTACACGGTGAGTTCTAACGACCCCGAGCTCGATGGCGCCGCCGGCTCTTTTGAAGCCACGCCTGCCACGGGCGAAAACCATGGCCGCGTGCTGCTGGCAAAGGACGTGCTCGGCCACGATGCTCCGTTTATCACCGATGAAGATTTCAACTTTGCCTACGAGGACGGCACGCGCTATCTGCCCTTTGGCACCACGTGCTATGCCTGGACCAACCAGGATCTTCAGCTGCAGGAGCAGACGCTTCAGACGCTCGCCGCGGCGCCCTTTAACAAGATCCGCATGTGCGTCTTCCCCAAGTTCTACGACTATAACGTCGAGGATCCGGCGATGTATGCCTACGAGGGCGAGAAGGGCAACTTCGACCACTACCGCTTTTACGAGCCGTTTTGGGAGAACCTCGAGCACCGCATTGAGCAGCTTGATGAGCTGGGCATCCAGGCGGACCTTATCGTTTTGCATCCGTATGACAAGCCCGAGGACTGGGGCTTCTCCCGCATGACGCGCGAGGAGGACATCTTCTACCTGACGTATGTTGCCCGCCGTTTCTCGGCATACAAGAACATCTGGTGGAGCCTTGCCAACGAGTGGGACCTTATGCCGTGGAAGCCGGCCGAGGACTGGGACCGCTATGCCCGCATCATCATGGCGAACGACCCGTATGGCCACCTGCGCAGCATCCACAATTGCCGCGAGATCTTCGACCACAGCCATCCGTGGATTACGCATGTGAGCTACCAGAGGTGCGATCTTAAGAACACGGCCGAGGATGTCACCATGCTGCGCGCGCAGTATAGCAAGCCGGTTTTGATCGATGAGGTCGGTTACGAGGGCAACATTAACTGGGGTTGGGGCAACCTTACGGCCCAGGAGCTTGTCCGCCGTTTTTGGGAGGGCAGCCTGCGCGGCGGCTATGTCACGCACGGTGAGACCTACGTCGACCGCGGCCCCAAGCTTTGGTGGGCACATGGCGGCAAGCTCTACGGCGAGTCGCCCGAGCGTATCGGTTTTTGCCGCCGTTATATGGAGGCGCTGCCGGATGACTTTGATTGGGTGCCCGACGAGGTCGGCGTTCTTGACGGAACGTTTACCTGGGACGTTACCTGCATGTCAAACGACCATGGCCACGGGACTGCCGATGTCGTTATGTACTTTGGCTTTAACCGCCCGGCGTATCGAGAGTTTGAGGGCGCCGAGGGCAAGCATTATACCGTCGATGTGATCGACACGTGGAATATGACCGTCGAGACGCTCGAGGGCGCCTTTGAGGGTAAGTTCCGCATCGATCTGCCGAGCCGTCAGTACATGATGCTGCGCGTCCGCGAGGTGGAAGCCAAGCAGTAGAGACAATCTCAGACAAGACTAGCCGATGCCGAGACGGTTTCCCGTTCCGGCATTCGGCATTTGCAGATGCAGACAAGAGGAGTGGAACATGAAGGAATACTTTGGTATCGACGTGGGCGGCACGGCCGTTAAGTGGGCTGTTTTGGGCGAGGATTTTTCCATTCGCGCGCGCGGAAGCGTGCCGACCGGTTTTACCACAGCCGAAGAGACGGTCGAGGCGCTGATTGGGCTTGTTGAGCCGTACCGCGACCGTATTTCGGCCGTAGGCGTGAGCGCCCCGGGTGGCATTTACGAGGGCGATCTTGATGGCACGATTCATCGCGGCGGATCGCTGACCTATATGGATGGATGCCCCCTGGGAAAAATCATGCGCGAGCGCCTAGGTGTGCCCGTCGCCGTTAACAACGACGGCAAGTGCTGTGCGCTGGGCGAATACGCGGCGGGAGCGCTGCGCGGTACGCGGTTTGGCGTTGTGCTCGCTATCGGCACCGGCATCGGCGGCGGCATCGTTATCGACGGAAAGGTCCTGCGCGGCGCGCACTGCTTTGCGGGCGAGTTTAGCTTCTTGCGCAACGACGTGACGCGTCCGGCGAGCATGGAGAGCACCTTTGCCGGTACGGGTGGATGGCGTGCGCTGCGCGATGCGGCCGTTGCCGAAAAGGGACTGCCGGAGGATTCTCCCGTAGATGGACGTCGAGTTTTCGAATGGATTGAGAGCGGCGACGCCGATGCTCAGCGTGCGCTCGATCGCTATGCGAGGACCTTCGATGCGCAGCTTGTTAACCTTCAGGCGGTAATTGACCCCGAGGTATTTGTTATTGCGGGCGGAATTTCGTGCCATCCCGAGCTTATCGATGCCCTGCGCAAACAGATGCCCATCGCGCTTGCAGGGTACGAGGGCGGCCTCGCCGGCATTCCCGAGCCGCAGATTAAGGCTGCGGAACTCGGTAACGACGCCAACTTGGTTGGCGCGGTTCAAGAGGCCATGCGCTTGCAGTAGTTGCTGCGAAAAGTACCACGAAGGGGACAGGCACCTTCGTGGTGGTTTTCGGCCGCGGGCTTGGCAAAGCATGTCGGCAGTGATGGGCTGGCTGCGCTAAACTGTGAAGCACGAACGCCTAATCGAGAGGAGCCCGCATGGAGGCTTACAAGCAAGAGTTCATCAAGTTCATGGTTGAGTCCGACGTTCTTAAGTTCGGCAGCTTTACGCTCAAGAGCGGCCGTCAGTCCCCGTTCTTTATGAACGCCGGTGCCTACGTGACGGGCTATCAGCTCAAGAAGCTGGGCGAGTATTATGCCCAGGCCATCCACGATAACTTTGGTGACGACTTTGACGTGCTGTTCGGGCCGGCCTACAAGGGTATTCCCCTGGCCGTCGTGACCGCGATTGCCTACCACGAGCTGTACGGCAAGGAGGTCAAGTACTGCTGCGATCGCAAGGAGGCCAAGGACCACGGTGCCGACAAGGGCAACCTGCTGGGCTACGAGCCCCAGGACGGCGACCGCGTGATCATGGTCGAGGACGTCACTACCAGCGGTAAGTCCATCGACGAGACCTATCCCAAGGTCAAGGCTGCTGCCGATGTCGAGATCAAGGGCCTCATCGTGTCCCTCAACCGCATGGAGGTCGGCAAGGGTGGCGTGACCACCGCGCAGAAGGAGATCGAGGCCAAGTACGGTTTCCCCGTCGCGAGCATCGTCTCCATGGCCGAGGTCGTCGAGACCCTCTACAACCACGAGATCGACGGCAAAGTCGTCATCGACGACGAGCTCAAGACCGCCATCGACGCCTACTACGAGCAGTACGGAGTTCGTTAGTTACGCGGTTTTGCCAAACCGCGTAACGGCTTGACGCTGCAAACCCGCCAGAGCGGCAATCTGCCTTTCAACTTCGGCGGCATGACCAGAAGGTCAATGCCGCCTCGTTTCAAGGCACCTTGCTCGCTCTGGCGGGTTTTCGCTGTCGCTACCAAAACATCGGCGTCATCTTGCTCCAAATGCGGCACTTGGGGACGTTCCTTTTCTGCCGGCATCTGGGGACACTCCTTGTTGGGGTGGTCATTGGGGACGTTCTTAAATGACTGCTCGAGATGAGCGTCCAAAAATCCGCGCTCGTTCGATTGGCGCATGTCTACGCAGCGTAGGTTGTCGAGCCTGGCCTTCAAATGGATACTGACTGTCGAACCGGTTCACTCCATTTCTTCAATTTGATTGGACAGCCCATGAACCAGACACGGCAAACCAATGCCTCCCATACTTTTTTGGCAGCGCATGCCATCAAGCAGCTGCGCGAAGAGCGCGGCCTCACCCAGCGCGCCCTGGCGGAAAGCCTTGGCGTGACCGATAAAGCCGTCAGCAAGTGGGAATCCGGCCGCGGCCTCCCCGACATTTCCCTCGTTGAGCCTTTGGCCCAGAGACTCGGCATAAGCGTGGCTGAGCTTTTGGCTGGTGACATTCGGGCTAACGCCAACCGTGCAGGCAATATGCTCAAAGGCGTCTTTTACGTTTGCCCTATCTGCGGAAACGTTGTGCACGCGCTCGGAGAAGGCAGCTTTAGCTGCTGTGGCTCCACGATGTTTCCCCAGGAGGCCGAAGAGCCGGACGCGGACCACGCCTTTTCCATCGAGCGCATCGAGGACGATTGGTACGTCACGCTCGATCATCCCATGACCAAGGATCACTACATTAGCTTTGTGGCATATGCGACTATGGACGGCATCTGCTTTAAGAAGCTCTATCCAGAGCAATCGGTGCAGCCGCGCTTCCATATTACCGGGCGCGGCAGGATATATCTTTACTGCAACCAACACGGACTCTTTACGTCGCTGACGCCTCGCAAATAACGGCTGTCTATCCGCCCTCCTCATGCGTTCCCGGGGGACCCAAAATGAGCGTGGATAATCTCCCGTTTTTGGGCCGCATGCAGGCTCAAAGTGGGAGATTATCCACGCTCGTTATCTGAGTGTCCAAAAATCCACGCTCGTCGCTACTTGAGTCCGGGCAGGCGGGTGTAGGGGAACGAGCGCTCTAAGAACTCGGAGCAGCGGGCGTAATCTTTGGCAAAGTAGCTGCTATAGAGCGAATCGAGTACGTATTGCACGGCGATATGGCTGGCGAACTGCGTGATGCGGTGCGTCATGCTCTCGTGGTCGCTTACCGTGAGATAGGCGGCAAAGCCGGGGTGAATGCGGGCACAGTACGGCGTGCCGATGACGATGACCGGGACATGTCGACTGCTAAGGATCGGCAAGATCTCCTTGAGGTTGGGGGCAAGGCCACTGTAGGAGATGATGATTGCCACATGGTCGGGACCCGAGGCGAGTGCCGTGCGCACCTGCGCCTCGACGCTGTCGTGGCACGTCGCGCTTTTGCCGGCGGAAAGCAGGCGATCGCGGAACATTCCCGCTGGATACAGGTTATGCGAGCCCGTGTAGATGTCCACGGTGCCGGCGCGCATGATGAGCTTGGCGGCGTGGTCGAGCTGTGCAGGGTCGAGCAGCTCCTGCGTTTCGGCCAAGGTGGTCTGGTAGAGCCCCTCCATGCGCTCCATCACCTGCGCAGGGGTGGAGGTGGCATCGAAGGGAAAGTTGATGTCCACGTCGCGCCGGTTGCCCGCCTCGGTCGCCTGGCGGATGAGCTCGACCTTGAGGTCCTTGAATCCCTCGAGGCCGAGCTTTTTGCAAAAGCGGTGCACGCTCGCGACCGAAACGTTGGTGCAGGCAGCAAACTCCTTTATGGACAGTCCACGGATCTCCTCGCCCATGGCAAGGGCCGAGATGCCGAGCTGCTGTTCGGTGGGGGTAAGGCCCTGCGCCTCGGAAATCTTGCGTTTGATATCCATGCGAACTCCCGCGCTCACTAAACCGACCAAAAGGGGACAGGTTTATTTTGGCAGGTTTTGCCCGCAAAGGGTAACGGGGCCGAGGATACCGCTGGGCGCGACGGGTTCGGTGAGGGCAAAGATGTCGGGGATCGCGTGGTCGAGCGTGTTGATGACGTCGATGGTGAGTTCGTGCGTGCCGACGGTAAGTGGGCCGGTGGCGAATCGATAGGGCGGGCAGATTCGTGTGCCGAGCGGGCGTCCGTCGAGCGTGAGCGTTGCAGTTTCGTAAACATCTCCCAGGCCGATCGCGGCGTCGGCAAGGTTGTCCGCCAGCTCGAACGACGTGCGGTAGCGGTACGTGCCGCAGGTGCCGGCGAACAGTTCGGACGTGAGGTCGCACAGGTGCTCGAGCTCTTGCGGCTCACCAAAAGCGTCGTCGCTGCCGGCGGGGGAGAGGGCAACGGTCCAGGGGTGGCTGATGTCGAGGGCGAGCGTTGCGCATGTGCTCGTGTCCGTGTAGCTCGCGGGCTCGATTTCGCTGTTTGCCCCCAGAACAACAACGCAGCTCTCGGCCGGCGCCAGCTCCAGCACGCCGTCAAACGCAATGGGATCGGCGCCGTTCAGCAGGTCGAGGCGCGTTCCGCAAAGACGCTTGCCTTGCGGAAGCGAAACCGTGCAGCAAATGCTCTCACGCGGGTGTTCGCTGACCAACATGACATAGGTCTCGCCGGCGCGCTCGTAGCGAAGCGCGCGCAGCCAGGGCTGCGGCGTATCGGTCACAACAGTCTGCAGCCCTGCGCCGGCGAGCGCGTCCGCGACATCGGCAAGCGGGGTCGCGGCAAGACCGTTCAGCTCGGCCGCGCCATCCGCGTCGTAAAGCGCGCCGGGAACCTCGTCGACGACAAGCACCATAACCCCCGCGGCCATCATGCGCCCCACGGCCCGTGCTGTGGCAGCACCAATAAACGAAGCCCCGGGCAGAACAAATGCCTGGTAGCGGCGGCCGTTAACGGCAAGCGTCCCATCGGCAATCGAAACCTCGTAGCGGTCCTCATCCTCAAAAGCCTCGGCCGGCACAAAATCAAAGTTGATCTGCGCGCGTGTGAGCTCGGCCGCCACGTGCTCGATGGGCATGGCATTGCCTGCCCATTCGGCGTCGGCATGGTACAGGATGGCGACGGGGCAGGTGGCATGGCCTCCCGAAAGCAGCGTCGCCGTGCGGTTCATATAGCTCATGAGCTGGCCAAAGTGCGGCCACTGCGGGTTGTTGCCGTGCGCGTAAAAGTGCGGTGGACAGTCCCAATCGGGGAAGGGCGCCATACTAAACGCATGTGGCGTAAACCAATTGACGCCGCGGACGAGCATGTGGTCGGCGATCCATTTCATCTCGCGCAGGCCCTCGTGCCAGCCAAAAGCGCCAAAGACCTCGGCCATGCAGCGCCCCTGCTTTTTGGGGTCGAGGCGCGCGGCCGAAGAGCCCAGCTTGGCAAGCGCGTACGTAAAGAACTCCATGTTCCACGCGTCGTGGAAATAGCTGTAGTGCCCACGGTCAATTCCGGGGACGAGCTGGTTGATAACCACATCGATGCCCGCCATGTCCTGACCGGCAACCGCGCGGAAGTAGTGCCCCGCACCCTGGCCAAGACGTGCATGACAACTCTTGTCCTCAATCACGTGCCCGATGTGCATGACGCCGCGCTCGCGGCACCAATCGCCGATCTGCTCGTCAAAGCACGCGCGGTAGAGCTGCGTGGCAATGTCCATGTAAGCGTGGCGAGCCCGTGCGCCGTCCGCCTCGCGTGTCCAAAGGCCGTGCAGCTCGGTGAGCCAGTCCTCGCCGAGCACATCGCGCAGGCGACGGGCGAGCTCGTCCGACCAGGGCAGTGACAGGTCGTTGCGCCCGATAAAGCTGCTGGTAGAGGCGTCGTCGAGCGTAGTGCCCTTCTCGTTCATAAAGCCGGGCTCGTCGGTGAAAAAGCCCAGGATGGTCTTGCCGAACTCGTCGCCCAGATGCTCAAACGTTGGCTCGTAGACGGCGTCGATCAACACACGGCACGAGGCAGCATCGACCATGTTGATGTACTCGTCGCGAAAGCCGGTCTCTTGGCTGGTGACGTAGAGCTCAATCGTGGTAACGCCGGCGGGAGCATCAAAACGCAGGCGGGCAGGGGTGCCGTCGTCGGCCTGCTCAACAGCAAGCGCAAGATCGAGCGGCATGCCGGCGGCATCAAAAGCCGCTGCGCCAACAAAGCGCTCCGTGGGATCCATGAGATTGCCGAGTTTGATAGTCGTGGACGGCTGGGGGCCAACAACCGTAATCGTGCGATGCTTAAGCACGGTCTTCTTGAGCGCGGGGTCGACGCCCTCGCCTTCGAGCGCGCCATTGGCATAGCCTGTGGGGAAGTGCGCATCGTCGAGCAGCCAGATCTTCAGCCCCAGGCGCTTGCACTCGTCGACAATAAACCGCAGATCGGACCACCAGCCGTCTCGGCAAAAATCGGGATGCGTGCGCGACTCAAGGCAGACCTCGCGGATGTCCGCGCCGGCAATCTGCTCCAAATACTCGGTGATTGTCTCGCGCGCCTCGCCCCTGAGCCACAAGAACGGAAGCACATGGTTGTCATAAGTGCCGCCAAGCACCTGCTCAAAATACGCCGCCATATACGCTCCTCCAAAATCAACCTCTCAAACCCATTGACGCCAGAGTACGCCGAGCGTGCCGTTCTGCTAATATCAAAATCACGACAGAATATGACCGAATCAACGATGGTGATGTAATGGAAATCGCACGGCTGGACAACCTGCTACTCGAGCTGACCGACAGCGAGCGAGCCTACCGTGCGGGTGCCCATTACGACTGGGGCGATGCACTCGGTCAAACTAATCAAGCAGATGTCGATGGTCGGCATATCCGTAAAATCGGTAACCCAACGCTCATCCTGCACCAAGAAGGCATGCCCGAGGGCCTATCGATTGTACGCAATTCGCGCTTCAATCCTGCGCCGGAACACGTGCACGATTATGTCGAAATCAGCTATGTCTATCGAGGACGAGCGCCGCAAGTCGTCAACGGTGCGGCGCTCACGCTTGCTCAAAACGAGGTGCTCCTGCTCGACGCTGCCTGCCCGCATGCCGTAGGCGAGCTCGGCGAACACGACATTATGCTGAGCGTCATCATTTCGCGGCCAATGCTCGGCCGCAGCCTGGAGCAAAGCCTTTCGCCCACAAGCGCGGTCTCGAGCTTTTTGCTCAACGCCCTCACGGACGAAACCGACCACCGAGGTCATGTGCATTTCCGTACAGGCAACAGCCGCCGCGTGCGCCGCTACATGCAGGAGATGCTGTGCGAGCGTCTGGAGCCCACGCCGGCGAGCCCCCAGATCGTGTCGAGGCTGTTCGAGCTGCTGCTGGTTGAGCTCATGCAAAGCTACGAAGCCGGCCTGCTGCAAACGGACGCACCCGCGCTGCCATCGGCGCAGGTCGCGGCGGCGATGGGCTACATCGAGCGCCATTCCCGCGACTGCACCCTCGAGGACCTGGCCCGCCACCTGCACCTGAGTCCCAACTACGCAAGCGCGCTGCTCAAGCGGCAGACAGGCCGCACGTTTATGCAGCTCGTGCAGGAGAGTCGCCTGACACGCGCGGCAACACTGCTCGACGCCGGCTCCACTGCGGAAGCCGCGGCGCGCGAGGCCGGCTACGCCAACATGAGCTTCTTCTACAAAAAGTTTGCCGAGCGCTATGGCTGCACGCCGGCAGCGTATCGCCAGCGTTTGCCCAGATAAAACCGACCAAAATAAACCTGTCCCTTTTTGGCAGATATCAGGAAGTGTCAGGGGCGGGGTGTCGGCAGGCGGCAGGTGCGAAAAGAAGTGTCGGGTTTGGCGCGCCCGCCCCCGCATGTCTCCCGCGTGGGCGATACTCGGCTTATCGACCCACGATGCAAAGGAGATGCTCATGGCAAACATCAAGTTCCCCGAGGGTTTCTATTGGGGTGGCGCCACTGCTGCCAACCAGTTTGAGGGCGCTTGGAACGTGGACGGCCGCGGCGCTTCCGTCGACGACCACTTCCTGGGCGGCAGCTACAAGGAGCCGCGCCAGATCACGATCGATATCGACCCCAACCGCTTCTATCCCAACCATGACGGCATCGATTTCTACCATCACTACGAGGAGGACATTGCGCTGTTCGCCGAGATGGGCTTCAACATGTTCCGCATGTCCATCTCCTGGAGCCGTATCTTCCCCAACGGCGACGACGCCGAGCCCAACGAGGCCGGCCTCGCCTTCTACGACCGCGTTTTCGACTGCCTGCGCGCTCACAACATCGAGCCGCTCGTGACCCTCTCACACTACGAGATGCCCTATCACCTGGTCGAGAAGTACAACGGCTGGGCAAGCCGCGAGCTCATCGGCTTCTTCGAGAAGTACTGCCAGACCGTCTTTGACCGCTACCAGGACAAGGTTAAGTTCTGGCTCACCTTCAACGAGATTAACTGCGGCACCATGGACATGGGCGCCATGATGGAGACCGGCCTGATCCAGGGCTTCGAGGGTCCGGCAAGCGCCATCAAGACCACCGCTCAGCAGCGCTATCAGGCCCTGCACCATCAGTTCGTGGCCAGCGGCCGCGTCGTGCGCTACGCCCACGAGCACTACCCGCAGTTCAAGATGGGCAACATGGATTGCTTCATTCTCTCCTATGCCGCCACGTGCGATCCGGTCGACGTGTTCGCCACGCAGCAGCAGATGAACTCCATGAACTGGTACTGCTCCGACGTGCAGGTGCGCGGCAAGTACCCGTTCTACGCCAAGCGCTTCTGGGCCGAGAACGGCGTCGAGCTTGCGATGGAGGACGGCGACCTGCAGGATATCGCCGACGGCAAGGTCGACTTCTACACCTTTAGCTACTACATGTCCGGCACCGTGGGTACCCACGAGGACCACGAGATGACCGAGGGCAACATGACCTTCGGCGGCAAGAACCCCTACCTGGAGTCCACCGACTGGGGCTGGCAGATCGACCCGCTGGGTCTGCGCATCGCCCTCAACGAGATTTACGCTCGCTACGAGATTCCGCTGATGGTGGTCGAGAACGGCATGGGCGCCTACGACGAGGTCGAGGAGGACGGCTCCATCCACGATCCGTACCGCATCGCCTATCTGCAGAGCCACATCAAGGCCATGGGCGAGGCCGTCGCCGATGGCGTCGACCTGATCGCCTACACCTGGTGGGGCCCCATCGACCTGGTGTCCGCCGGCACCGGCGAGATGCGCAAGCGCTACGGCTTCATCCACGTCGATAAGTACGACGACGGCACCGGCACCTACGAGCGCCGCCGCAAGGACAGCTTCTTCGCATACCAGAAGATCATCAAGTCCAACGGCACCGAGGGCCTCGAGTAAGGGATTTAGGTTCCGGCGTTCTACCGAACGCCGGACCGGCCGCCGACTATGCGGCCACCGGCGTTGACGACGATGGCATCTGGAACGCCTTTGTGCACTTGGGGCTCATCGAGGGCTAATCAACAAAACGGCTATCGATGGGACAAAGACGTCGGCGGGGTTTTCGATTCGACTCCCCACCTTAGTTTTTGATCCATTTGGCACTATAATCACCATAGGCATGCGCACTACGTTGCGCTTAATCAAGAGGAGAAAACGTATGGGTCTGTTTGACATGTTCAAGAAGAAGGCTGAGCCCGCGGCTGCCGCTGCTCCCGCCTCCATCTCTGCTTCTGCCGGCGCCGACGTGCTGTGCTCGCCCGTCAAGGGCAAGGTCATCAAGATGGCCGACGTGCCCGATCCCGTCTTTGGTGGCGAGGTTCTGGGCAAGGGCTGCGCCGTGTGGCCCGAGGACGATCTGGTCTATGCCCCCTGCGACGGCAAGGTTACCGTCACCATGGGTCACGCCGTGGGCCTGCAGTCCGATAGCGGCATCGAGGTCTTGGTGCACGTTGGCGTCGATACCGTCAACATGAACGGCGACGGCTTCGAGGGCTTCGTCAAGGCTGACGATGTCGTGAAGGCCGGCCAGCCCATGCTCAAGATCGACCGCGCCAAGATCGCCGCTGCCGGCTACAAGGACTGCGTCGTCGTGGCCGTGTCCAACACCGCCGAGTTCGCCGATGTCGAGCTCGCCGTCGAGGCCGACTCCGCTGTCGCCGCCGGTGACGCCATCGTTAAGGTCGTCCGCAAGTAAACTGCGGCATCCAAAGGATGTGCAAAGGTGGTCGGGTTTTCCGGCCACCTTTTTTATTGCACCGTGGGGAAGCGTTTTATTGCACGTTGGGCGGGCTTGCAAACCGTTCGGACGCTAAAACGAACCGACCGCGCCTTCGCGTTGCCGAGGGTGTTCATAATCGGATAGTATGGGCTTACTTATTACAACGTGCGCCGCGTCTGGGAAGCGCAGTGCCGCTCATTGGGAGGAACAACATGAAAAAGAAGCTGCTGCTTGCGCCCCTCATGGCCGTCTTGGTTGCATGCGTGGTCGTGCTTTCCGGTTGTGGAGGCCCTTCGATCGAGGAACTCATCACCGAGGATCTTACGACTCAGTTTGACGAGGTCAAGAACGGTGGCGACGAGTTCCTTTCTGGTCTGGAGGAGGCTTCGGGCGACGAGTTCGAGCAGTTGGGTATCGATCCCAAGGAGTATGCCAAGACCTATCTCGAAGGCTTTGACTACGAGATCGGCGACGTGACGGTCGACGAGGACAAGGGCGTCGCGACCGCCGAGGTCTCCATCACCTGCAAGTCCATGAACAAGATCGTCGAGGACTTCTCCACCCAGTATCAGGAGAAGGTCGCCGCGCTTGATACGGTTCCCTCCGATGACGAGCTGTACAAGATGGCCGGTCAGGTTATGGTCGATGTGACCAAGGCCACCGAGCCCAGGAAGACCACGGTTATCTTCAAGTACACCTGCAACGACGACGGCGAGTGGTCTGCCGACGACTCCGTCAACTCCGAGATGATGGATGCAATGCTGAGCTAGGGGAGTTACGCGGTTCTACGAACCGCGTAACCAGTTGACGCTGCGCGCCGCCCAGGACGACAATTTGTCATTCAAAAGGCGAGGCATGACCAGAAGGTCTATGCCTCGCCTTTTTCATGCCAACTTGTTCGTCCTGGACGTCGCTCGCTGTCCGTCCTCTACCTGCGGCGTTGCCATGGTAGTCATTGGGGCGGCACTTGGGGACGTTCCTTTTCTGCCGGCAGTCGGGGACACTCTTTGGGCGCGGTTGGTGCATTGGCGTCGCATCGGGTGGTCGGGAAAATGCGACCCGGTTTTTGGCCGAATAGTGGGTCGCGGTTTCCGGATGGGGTGGGTTGCGGAAAGCGCGACCCGGAATATTGCTCTGAAACGGGATGCCGTTTCCCCGACAAGGCTCAACCGGAAAGCGCATCCCGGAATCTGGCGCTAAAACGGGATGCACTTTCCGCGCGGCAGAATCACTACAGCCGCGTTGAGCAACAGCCCTGCTACTCGCCAAGCACCAGCGCCACGAGCTCTTCCTGTGTGTCCACCACGTAGTCGGCGCCGGCGGACTCCAGCTCTGCGCGGCCGCGGAAGCCCCAGGTGACACCGGCGCTCTTGAGGCCGGCGTTGTGACCGGTCAGAACATCGACATTGGAATCGCCCACATAGAGTGTGGTTGCCGGGTCGGCGCCTAGCTCTTCCATAACATGCAGCGTAACAGGCGCCTCGGGCTTGGGAGGAAACGCATCGACGCGGCCCTGCACCAGCGCAAAGCGCTCGGAACCAAAGTATTTCTCGATAAGCGGAACCGCCGAGACGTGGTCCTTGTTAGTGAGCACGGCAAGCTGCACACCCGCGGCGCGCAGGCAGTCGAGCAGCTCGATCGTGCCGGCGTACGGTGCAGTGTGGTCTTCCTTGTGCTCGCCGTAGTAAGCCCTAAACTCGGCAAGCGTCTGCTCAAACATACGGCCGTCGCCCGCATACTCGGCGGGCATAAAGCGCTCGACCAGCTTGAGCATGCCGTTTCCCACCTTGTAGCGGTACTCGTCTACGGCAAACGTGGGCCAGCCGTGCATCTCGCAGGTATGGTTGCTGGCGGCCGCCAGGTCCTCGAGCGTGTTGAGGATGGTGCCATCCAGATCAAAGATCACATGGGAAAAAGCTGCTGCCATGGGTGCTCCTGCCGCTTGAGTTGTAAAACGCACCCCATGATACTGGGCATGCGTGCCGGGCATGTTTGGAATCTGAATATCTTTAATAGCCCTGAGCCTTTGTCGTTAGCAAATCCTCGGCAGTTGTTCTCCCACAAGCATGTCGAGGATACGGGTCGAGCCCCAGCCGGTGCGTACGCGCACGGCGGGACGGGCGCCCTCGGCAAGTGGCAGCACGCGACCGACGATGGCGGCATTCTCGCCGTAGCGGGCGGCGCGCATGGCGCTCAGCGCGGCATCGGCTTGCTCGGTCGGCACGACGGCAACCATCTTGCCCTCGTTTGCCACCTGCAGCACATCGTAGCCGAGCATCTCGCAGGCGGCCTGCACGTCGGGGCGCACGGGCACGGCATCCTCGTCGACCTCCATGGCAACGCCGCTGGCCTGCGCAAACTCGTTAAGCGTCGAGGCCAGGCCACCGCGCGTGGGGTCGCGGAAGCAGCGTGTGTCGGGTGCTGCGGCAAGCACATCGGCAATCAGGTGGTTGAGCGGCGCAGCATCGCTTTCGATGGTGCTCGAAAACGCCAGGCCCTCGCGTTGGCTCATGATGGCGATGCCGTGGTCGCCGAGTGTGCCCGACACCAGGATGACGTCGCCGGGCCGGCAGTTGGCACCGCTGAGCGTCACGCCTGCGGGCACCTCGCCTACGCCAGCGGTATTGATGTAGACGCCGTCGGCACCGCCACGCTCGACCACCTTGGTGTCGCCGGTGATAATCTTCACGCCTGCCTCATGTGCCGTTTCGGCCATGGTCTGCACAATCTGGCGCAGCTTGTCCATGGGATAGCCCTCTTCGAGGATAAAGCCGCATGAGAGGTAGCGCACGTTAGCGCCCGAGGTCGCGACGTCGTTGACGGTTCCGCACACGGCGAGTCGGCCGATATTGCCGCCGGGGAAGAACTGCGGCGAGACTACAAAGCTGTCGGTCGACATGGCGATGCGCCCGCTCGCGGGCAGCGCAGCGACGCCGGCATCGTTGCCCTCGAGCAGTTCGGGCGACCCAAAGGCATCCAAAAAGACCTCATCGATGATGCGTTTCATCATCTGGCCGCCAGAGCCGTGGCCCAACAGGACAGTGCTATCGGTGGCAGTACGGGACATATCGAAAACTCCAATCGTGGGGGGTCGGCAATAGCTGAGTGTGGCAGAATCGATGTTAAGTAAAAGTCAGCGAGCGCCATTCAGGCGAAGTGAGTTGCCTTGAAAGAGGAGGCTGCTGGGCTTTTGCCCGCAGCCGACGATTGAAAGGCAAATCGCTCGCCTGAATGGCGCGCAGCGTCGACCGGTCCGCCGTTCGTTAGAACGGCGGAACCCATTAGCCTCGGTAGCGGAAATATGCTGCACAGCTGCCCTCGGAGCTCACCATGCACGGTCCGACAGGATGCTCGGGCGTGCAGGTGCGGCCAAAGAGCGGGCAGCTGCTCGGCGTAATGGCCCCGCGCAGCACGTCGCCGCAGCGGCATCCGCGCGGCTCAACCGTCGCCTCAACGGGCACGTCAAAGCGAACGCGGGCATCAAAGCGCGAGAACTCGGGACGAATGGCGAGCCCCGAACCGGCAATCGGCCCCAGACCGCGCCATGTGGTGTCGCACGGCTCAAACACCTGCTCGACCAGCTGGCGCGCCACGGGGTTGCCGTTCGCATTGACACCGCGGCGGTAGGCGTTGTCGATCGCCGGCCTGCTCTCGACAACCATCTGGACCAGCATGCAGATGCCCTGCAGGATATCGACCGGCTCAAATCCCGTGACCACGCCCGGGGTATTGAACTCGTCGACCAAAAAGCTAAAGGGCGCCAGGCCCGTGATGGTGGCGACGTGCCCCGGCAGGATAAAGCCGTCGATAGTGGTCTCGGGATCGTTGGCGATGGCGCGCAGCGCCGGCGGCGTGGTCTTGTGGGCGCAATAGACCGAAAAGTTCAAAAGTCCGCGCGCGTCTGCCTCCAAAATGGCGCCGGCGATGGTGGGCGTTGTGGTCTCAAAACCCACGCCCATAAAGATGACCGGGCGGTCGGGGTTGTGTTCGGCGATATCGAGTGCATCGAGCGGGGAGTACACAATGCGAATATCGCGCCCCGCCGCCTTTTGCGCGGCGAGCGAGGTAGACGACCCGGGCACGCGCATCATGTCGCCAAAGGTGGTGATGATGGCGCCGTCCATCTTGGCGAGCGCGATTGCATGGTCGATATCGCGGTTGGCGGTAACACAGACGGGGCAACCCGGACCGCTCAGCAGTTTGAGCCCGGCAGGCATAATGGAGCGAAAGCCATAGCGACCGATGCTCACGGTGTGCGTGCCGCAGACTTCCATAAGGTTGATGGCGCGGTCGCCGACAAGCTCATGAATACGATCGATGAGCTCGCGAGCCAGCTTGGGGTCGCGAAATGCCGAAAAGTCGATACCGGAGCGCGCCGGCTGTCCGGCCGCCACTAGTATGCCTCGGCCGGATTGCTGGCCAGTTGATCTTCTTCGGCCAGTTCGGTCATGGCATTAACGAGCTCGAGCGTTTCTTGCGCTTCCTGCTCGTCGACGATTTGGATGCCAAAGCCGGCGTGTACGAGAATATAGTCGCCTACCTGCGCCGTCGGCACGAGACGCAGCGAAACGGGGCGCTCGATGCCCATCATGTCGACGGTCGCCTTAAGGTTGTCGTCGCGTTTGACCACTTTACCGGGAACGGCAAGGCACATAATGTTCCCCTTTTATACGTTTTGCGCTGGATAGGCGCCTAATTACCCATCAGTTGATGGTAGCGCTCGCGGGAGTCACGAGCAAACGCGTTACACCTGTGAGACGGCGGCGCGCAGGCTGGCAAAACAGCCTATCGCGATGCTGTCTGCGCGAGGTGAGCGCGAGCGATGGCGGCCTGACCGTAGGCGATGCAGCCGTCGTTGACGGGCACGGAGCGGGGGACCAAGACGGCAAGACTGGCGTCTTTGAGTTCGTGGGTAAGGAGCCGAAGCAAAAGTCGGTTCATGAACACGCCGCCCGAGAGCACGACGGTGTCGAGGTCTTCACGGACGCAGATCTCGCTTGCGATGCGGGCCGACGCGCGTGCGATGGTGACATGGAAGTCGAGCGCGAGCTTGCCGGCGGGCACGCCGGTCCTGATTCCCTCCAAAAGCGCCTCAAAAAGCGGCCTGGAGTTCAGAACATGGCAGTCGTCCGGACGGGATGATTCGGTTACGGAAAAGCTGGCCATATTGCCGGTGGGGCAGGCACTTTCACTGCTGAACGCGCGCCAAGCGGCGGCTTCGAATTCTATGGCGGGTTCGCCCTCGTAGGTTGCCTTGTCGCAGATGCCCAGAATTGCTGCCGCGGCATCAAAGAGACGCCCCATGCTGCTGGTACGTGGGCTGTTGATGCCGCGCTCGATCATGGTGGCTGTCACGCTGCGCGTTTGCTCGTCGAGGCTGTCCAAAAGCCGAGCGGCGCCTGGGTGCTCGAGCAGGCCGAGCTCACTGAGCAGGGCAAAGGCGTTGCGGCGGGCGTCGCGCACGGAGGCCGCCCCGCCGGGGAGCGCCCAGGTGCGCAAATGCGCGGCGCGCTCAAAGCCGCCAAGGCTGGCAACAAGAAACTCGCCGCCCCAAATGGTCCCATCGGTACCGGCGCCGGTGCCGTCAAAGGCGATGCCAAGGACGCGCGCGTCGGTTGTAAGCTGGCCCGCGGCGATAGCCTCGGCCATTACGCTCGCGATATGCGCATGATGGTGCTGCACCTCGACGAGCGGCAGATTGCATTTTCGTGCCTGCTCGCGCGCCCACTGGCTCGATAGATAACTGGGGTGTACATCGCAGGCCAAGGCGGCGGACGCCAGGTCAAAGAGATCTTCCAAGCGCGTGCGCGCGGCGTTCCAGGCATCGAAGGTCTTGCCGTTTTCGACATCGCCGATATGCTGCGACACAAAACAGGTTGCCTCGCCGTTCGCCCCTTCACGCGTGAGCGCAATCGTGGCCTTTTGTTGTGGCCCACAGGCGAGCACGCAGGACGGAGTGCCGTCGAGCGCCGGCAACGGCAGCGGCTGGGGTGCATATCCGCGAGCGCGGCGCACGGGCATAACGGCGCCGTCGACCACGCGCACTACAGAGTCGTCGTAGCGCGAGAGGATCGCGCGGTCGTTGCCGAGCAACGCATCGGCGATGCCGGCGGCAACGAGGTGTTCCCAGGCAAGGTCGTCGTCGGTCTCGATGGGCTCTTCGCTCAGGTTTCCGCTGGTCATGACGAGCGCGTGCATACCGCAGGCTTCTGCCGCGGCAAGCAACAGATGCTGAAGCGGGGTGTAGGGGAGCATAACACCGAGCTCGGGAAGGTCGTGCGCGACGGACGGCGCGAGCGCGAGGGCGTCGGGGGAATCGCCGCTCTCGCAAACAGCAAGTCGGCGCAGCAGCACAATGGGGCGGATACTGCCGGCCAGCAAGCCGCACTCAACGTCGTTGACATGGCACAGGCGTTCAACGTCGGCAAGGTCGCGCACCATAACGGCAAGCGGCTTGTTGCTGCGGCGTTTGCGGCGGCGAAGCTCGGCTACCGCCTGCTCGTTGGAGGCGTCGCATGCCAAGTGAAATCCGCCCAGTCCCTTGATGGCGACGATACCGCCGTTGGCCAGCAGCTCAACACAGCGGTCGATAATGGCGTCGCTGGTCTCGCGCGTGGTGCCGACGGCCAGCGGCGCGGCGGCTTCGCCCGGCTCATCGCCCACGCTCGCTTCGCGCCACATGATATGCGGCCCGCAATCAAAGCAGGCATCGGGCTGCGCGTGAAAGCGACGGTCGAGCGGATTGGCATACTCCGCGGCACACTCAGGGCACATGGGAAAACGGTCCATCGAGGTAGCCGCTCGGTCATAAGGCAGCGATTGGATGATGGTAAAGCGCGGCCCGCAGTTGGTGCAGTTGATAAAGGGGTAGTGATAGCGTCGGTCGGTGGGGTCGAACAGTTCGCGCAGGCAGTCGTCACAGGTGGCGATATCGGGGGAGATGAGCGTCGTGTGCGCGGTCTGATCCTGCGACGCTACGATACGAAAGACCTGCTCATCGTCGGCATCCCAAGTGTGGGGCTCCAGGTCTGCAACAGCGACATGCTCAACGCGGGCCGCGGCCGGCGCGTGCTCCGACAGCGCGGCGACAAAGCCGTCGAGTGCCTCGACCGAAGCATGCGCCTCGATGTGCACGCCATCGCCCGCATTGAGCACCCAGCCGCAAATGCCATGCGCCATAGCCTCGCGATACACAAATGGCCGCATGCCAACGCCCTGCACAATGCCCGTTACATGGATATGCACATGTCGCATGCGACCCTCCTTCGTTGAAACCTGTCCCTTTTTGGCAGGTGCGCTGCGGGAAATCCCGTTACAGCCCCAGGCTCTGCTTGGTGGCGGCGCAGGTGAGTTCGCCGTGCTTAACGCCGCGCAGGCCCAGCAGGCGGTCGGCCAGCTCGTAGACACGCTCGCCGCGACCCTTGAGCGCCAGAATCTCCAGGCAGTTGTGGTGGTCCAGATGCACGTGCATGGTCGAGACGATCTCGTCGGTGTAGTCGTGCTGCACCTCGTCCAGACGGCGCGTCAGATCGCCGGTATGGTGGTCATAGATCATGGTGAGCGAACCGATGACCTGCTCGTCGGGCGTGCGCATCTGCTCCTTGGCGATCGAGGCGCGAATCAGATCGCGTACGGCCTCGGATCGGTTGGCCACGTCACCGCGGCGCGCGATTTGCTCGTCAAAGCGGCGCAGCAGGTCGTCGGGCGCGGTGACCGAAAAGCGGACCAGCTCGGAGCTGGAGCCGCTGCAGCGGCAGCTCGCGTCGTCGTCCACACCGTGATCGTGCTCGTGCTCGTGCTCGGCCACGTTACACCAGCTTCACGGAGCCGACGGAGTTGTGATCTGCCTCGATGGCCTCCTCGTAGCCCTCGAGCGCATCGTGCGCCTCGTGCAGCGCAGACATGGCGGCCTCGAGTTTGGCGCCAATACGCTCCATGTCAAAGTTCTCGGTCGCATGCAGCAGCTGATGGCTCCACTCGTGAGCGAGCTCAATGGTGTCGTCGACCTGCTTGACGCTCATGGCAAGCTGGCTCATGTTCATTCCGACGTCATGCATGGGGAGTCTCCTTTTGTACGGGGCAGTTCAGTGGTTCAGATTTTACTACGCCCACTCTGTGCGCAGCTGCATAAGAAAACGGGTGCGAGTCTGTGCGACTCGCACCCGTTCACTGGGGGCTGTTTGTAACTACCATACTATCCGTGGTCGCACGCGCCGCACCCGGCAGTCCGGCGAGCGGTGCAAAACCGCTCATGGACGGCGGGTAAGTAACAAGCGTATTACAGATGCTTCTCCAGCAGCGCCTGCAGCCTCGCCTTGGGCAGAGCGCCAACCGAGCGGTCAATCTCTTCGCCGTTCTTAAACACAATCAGCGTGGGGATGCTCATGACGCCATACTTCATGGCCAGGTCCTGGTTGTCATCGACGTTGCATTTGGCAACGGCAAGCTTGCCCGCCAGCTCATCGGCAACCTCGTCAACGATGGGCGAGAGCGATCGGCAGGGCCCGCACCACGGTGCCCAAAAATCGACCAGCACGGGCAGGCTGCCGTTAACGATGGAATCGAAGTTCTCGGGGGTAATCTGCTTAATGTCAGCCATGGTGACCTCCATAATGTGACGCGGCTCAGCCGCGTAAAACTCAGTACGACCGTGCTTATACCCAGCCGCCCGCAAAGCAACCACTCGCAGGCGGCTCTTTTATATAATGGTGGGCACGCAAACGATTGGAGAGCGCATGTCCACGTCACAAAGCCAGAAAAAAGAAGCCATCGCCCAGGCGGCCGAGCAGGAGCTCACATCGCTTGCGGTCCGTGGCGTGCGCATCGTGGGCAACGCGTGCTCGCCGATCGTTCTGGTCAAAGGCGATTTGGACGAGGCCGAGCGTTCGGGTGGCGAGCTTGCCGCCGGCCCGGATGGCGCGGCGTTGCGCAAGGCGCTTGGGGCCATCGGCTACGCGCCCGAGGATTTTTGCGTGCTGGCAAGCGTCGCCGGCGCAGGCGACGGAGCGGTCGCGGTGGGCGAGACTCTGCCGTGCGAGCTGTTCCGCGAGGCGCTTGAGGCCTTGGACCCCGAGGCGGTGCTGTTGCTCGATAACAGCGCGGCCGATGTCATGCGCGAAACCTACGCCGATATGCTCGTGGCGATCGATGACTTCGACACCGCCATGCTCAAGCCCGGCCTGGTCGCCCATGTGCAGGGCCGCCGCGTGCTCGCGCTCGACGGCTTTGAGGCGGCACTCACCGACAAGGCCGCTAAGCAGCGCATGTGGGCCTACATCAAGCAGCTGACCCCGGCGGCCGCGCCGCTGTAGCGAGGCTGGCGGCAGCCCTTACATCACAGCGCGCAGCTCAAACCGATCGCCGTTAATGCGGAACTGGCAGTTACCGTTCATGCGTTCGACGGCAAGTTTGATACTCTTGGTGCCAAAGCCGTGGCCTGCATGCTCGGTCACGGGCATGCCGTCGACCATGCGCGGCGCGCGGCCAAACGTGTTGGAAACTAACAGCAGCAGCTGGCCGTCCTCCAATCGCAGGTCAAAGTCGACGAATCGCTTTCCTTGGGGTGCAGCGCTTGCGGCGGTGATAGCGTTTTCCAAGGCATTTGAGAGCACGCTAAACAGGTCGGCGTCACCTACGTGGATGGTTTCGGGTACGGAGGCGCGCAGGTTGGCGGTAATGCCGTTTCTATTGATATCCGAGTTAAATGACGAAAGCGCAATGTTTACGGTCTCGTTGGCACAGAAGCGGCGTACGGCGGTTCGGTCGCCGGCTTCGCAGAGCTCATCGATGCGTTTGAGCGCCTCGTCGGTGTGGCCCTCCTCAATTAAAGTGGCCAGGCCGCGTAGGAAGTGGCGCATATCGTGGCGAAGAATCGACAGCTCGCGCCCAGATTGACGCCAAGCCTCGAGCTCTTTGATGGCGGCGCTGTCGCGGGTTTCGAACATCCAACGCTCTCGCTCGGCGGTTTCCTTTTCTTCGTATTCGCGCAGGTAAACGGCAAGAAACATAAGATAGAAGGCACAGAGCGCAAATGCCAAAAACTCAACTGTCACCACCGAGCCCGAGTGGAACAGCGTGGTGTAGACGTTGGTGGCGTAGTCAAAGATGTAATAGACGAGCGGCAGGATTAAAAGGATGCCCAGCTCGGTGGTGCTTTTAATCGCCAAACGCGGACCGATGTCGCCGGCCCAATGCAACAGGACGGCAAAGACGGCGAGTGTGGTAGCGATGCGTGCCAGATAGTACGCGATCTGAGAATCGGTTGCGGCAAATGCGGCGATGCCCATCCAATTGCTGAACTGGCAGCTCAGATAGGCGCTGGTGACGCCCAACGCCGCGAGCAGCGGACTCAAGTGGTAGCGCGCGCATAGGTAGACGGTAAGCGGCAGGTGCACGACGAGCGGATAGACCTGACGGGCAAAAAGCTCTCCGCCAACGACATTGGCGATCGAAAAGGCAGCGCCGGTTGCGGCTCCGACCCCCACCAACTCGAGTGCATGGCGTCGATTGATTTCGATACCGCACAGCGCCGCCGAAGCAAAGACGCCAAAGAGTAGCGTTGTGGCGTGGTGGATTGCCCAAAGGGTCATTTCGACCGTGGAGACCATCAGCGCCTCCCGCCTTCGAAGCGCACCGCAAAGTAGGCGTCTTGGAATCCCTGCTTGCTGCTGCGCGACAGCGGGATGCACGCGCCGGAGCGCATGACGATGTCCGTGCGATCGAAGTGGTCGATGTTGCGCAAGTTGACCTGGTAGCTACGGTGGCATTTAAAGAAGGTGACATTTTGCGCCAAACGGTCCTCGACGCTGCGGAACGACTCGAGTGCCTCGATATCGCGTCCGTCGCGCAGGTGGAAGACCACGTGCTTGTTGCGCGCCTCGGCATATTCGATGTCGGACAGGCGCAGGGCGTGGTAGCCAAAGGACGTTTTGATCACGAGCTCGTCGGTTGCCGCCGGGCGCATGCTCGAAAGTTCGTCGAGTAACTGCGCCAGGCGTTCGTAAGTCACGGGCTTGAGCAGATAGTCGAAGGCGCGGACCTCGTAGGACTCCAGTGCAAACTCGGGCGACGAGGTAAGGAACACCAGGCGCACGGCGGTGTCGGTCTGGCGCAATTCGCGTGCGGTGTCCATGCCGTTGACGAGCGGCATGATCATGTCGAGCAGGATGATGTCGGCGCGCGACGCGGCATGGCGCGCCAGCAGGTCCTCGCCGCGCGTAACGAGCGCAACATCGACCGCCGTGCCCTTCTCGGTCGACCAACGGTCGATCATCCGGTGCAGTCTATCTAGAAAAGCGACGTCATCGTCGCAGGCAATAATCTTGAGCATTCGGGCCCCCTTAGTAGTTCGATTTTGCCACATTGGGCGCGTGCCGCTCGCGGGGGAGCGCCCGTTCGTGCCTCATGGTGCGCAACTCGCGCCGAGCGGTATTGCGGTGGCGAAAGATGCCTCCTGCGCTATCGAGAGCTCGGCTATCCTCAGCTTGCCAGTTCGAAAATGGACCTGCCGCATGATTGAATCTTTATTTCAACTTTACACCTAGGTTTACAGCTGTCTTGTCAGCTGTAAACCTAGGTGTCATACTAAAGCCCCAAGATTCGCCAAAAGAGAGGGGCCTTGATGGCACAGAGCGCGAACATGGATGCATCGGAGCTTGCACGCGACATTGCGGCCGGCCTGGCATCGGCAACGACGGCAACGGAGCGCGCGGCATTGGTGCCCGCAGAGCTCGTCGAGGCCATTCAGCAACTTAAAACCCAACGTGACGCGGTGATCCTGGCACACTATTACGTGGCGCCCGAGGTCCAGGCTGTGGCCGATTACGTCGGTGATAGCTTCTATCTGGCAAAGCTTGCCAAGAGCCTGCCGCAGCAGACCATTGTGCTGTGCGGCGTGGAGTTTATGGGCGAGAGCGCCAAGCTGCTCAATCCCACCAAGACCGTGCTGCTGCCCGAGCCGGGCGCGGACTGCCCCATGGCTCATATGGTCAAGCGCGAGACGGTCGACGCGGCGCGCGCCGAGTACGGCGACGACCTGGCCGTGGTCTGCTACGTCAACTCCACGGTCGAGATCAAGAGCTGGAGCGACGTGTGCGTCACCAGCTCCAACGCCGTCAAGATCGTGTCCAAGCTACCGCAGCAGCATATCCTGTTCATTCCCGACCAAAACCTCGGCCGCTTCGTAGCCGAGCAGGTGCCGCAAAAGCACGTCATTCTCAACAACGGCTACTGCCCGCGCCATCACATCATCACCGTCGAACAGATCGTCGACGCGACGGAGGCCCACCCCGACGCGCTCGTGCTGGCGCATCCTGAGTGCAAGGCTGACGTCCTGGCCGAGGCCGACTACATCGGCTCCACCGCCGGCATCATCAAGTATGCCGAGGAGTCCGACGCGAGCGAGTTCATTATCGTGACGGTCCGCGGCGTACTTTACGAGCTCGAGCGCCGCTGCCGGGGCACCGGCAAGAAGTTCTACTTCCCCGCGGTGCAGCCCACCTGCGTCAACATGGATCTCATCACGCTCGAAAAGCTCGTGCGATGCCTGGAGACGGGCGAGGGCGAGGTGCAGATTGGCGTGTCGGACGAGGCCGCCGATCAGGCCAAGCTCACGCTCGACCGCATGCTCGAGTACGCAGCGCGCTAGAACAATGCGGCATGAGGGACGGTCCCTTATGTCACATTCAAGGGAGAGGATTCCTGTGGAAACCAAGCAATACCCCGATATGGAGTGCGACGTCGTTATTGCCGGCTGCGGTGTAGCGGGCCTGTATGCGGCTCTCAACCTGCCGACGAGCTTGCGCGTGATCATGCTCTCCAAGGGCGCTGTCGACGAGTGCGATTCGATGCTCGCGCAGGGCGGCATTTGCGTGCTGCCCGAGGGCTCGGACTACGATGCCTTCTTTGAGGACACCATGCACGCCGGCCACTACGAGAACCGCCGCGAGAGCGTCGACATCATGATCCGCTCGAGCCGCTCGGTCATCAACGACCTGCTGGCGATGGGCGTGGACTTTGAGCGCAAGGCCGACGGCAGCCTCGACTTTACCCGCGAAGGTGCGCACAGCCGCCCCCGCATTGCCTTCCATGCCGACATTACGGGCAAGGAGATCACGACCAAGCTGCTTCAGGCCGTTCGCAAACTGGATAACGTGCAGATTTTGGAGCACGTGGCCATGACCGACATCCTGACGGGCGAGCGTGACGGCGCCACGGTGTGTGCCGGTGTCGTCGCCGTTCCCGTGGACGAGGGCAACTCGGTTCGTCCCGCCGACGAGCTGGTAAATGCCGCCGAGGGCGCGCATGCCGGCGAGCCGTTTAAGATCCATGCCCGTCACACGCTGTGGGCAACGGGCGGCATCGGCGGCGTATACGACCACTCGACCAACTATCCGCAGCTTACGGGCGATGCCTGCTACATCGCTCAGGAGCATGGCATTAAGATGGAGCACCTGGACTACGTGCAGATTCACCCCACGGGCCTGTTCTCGCCGCAGCCAGGCCGCACGTTCCTGATCAGCGAGAGCTGCCGCGGCGAGGGCGCGATTCTGCTCAATGCCGCCGGTGAGCGCTTTACCGACGAGCTTCAGCCGCGCGATGTGGTCGCCGCCGCTATTCGCGAGCAGATGAAGCAGGACGGTACCGAGCACGAGTGGCTGAGCTTTGCCCCCGTCGAGCGCGATGTAGTGACCGGGCACTTTGCCAACATTCGCGCACGCTGCCTGGAGGACAGTCGCGACATCCTGGATGAGCCCATTCCCGTTACGCCTACGCAGCACTACTTTATGGGCGGCGTGTGGGTCGACAAGGACGGCCGCACCTCGATGCCCGAGCTCTACGCCGCGGGCGAGACGGCCTGCAATGGCGTTCACGGCAAGAACCGCCTTGCATCAAACAGCCTGCTCGAGGCACTGGTCTGGGGTCGTCGCGCCGCGTGGTACATGCGTACCGGCGAGTCGCTGGCCGTGGAGCAGGCGGGCGATCCCGCGCTCGATGGCCGTCATCGCGCCCTGAGCGCCGACACCCTGGCAATCGATGATTTGGCCCGTGCCGCCGGCACGCAGGCCGTGGAGGAGTAGACCATGAATCCCATTACCATGAAGCTCGTCGTCGATGATCTGATTCTGCAGGCTCTACGCGAGGACATTACGTTTGAGGACGTGAGCACGGCGAGCGTGTGCCCCACGGCGCGCCCCGCCACGGTGGAGCTCATCGCCAAGGCCGATGGCATCATCGCGGGCTTGGATGTGTTCGCCCGCACCTTTG
>CALDCF010000015.1 GCA_937937635.1 uncultured Collinsella sp. | reverse complement strand
TCAACTTCACGGATGATGCCAAAACGGTCACCCGTGAGGAAGTGTTGGGTTCGAGTGCTATGGACAATGTTCCAGCATGCTGGGATCGAACTCGCTAGCCGGAATCACACGGTACCCGTGACGCAGCAGCAGATCGACAAAAACGCCGTTGCCCGCGGTGAGCGTACCGCTAAAGGTGCCATCGTAGACGTGACCCGTACCGCACGAGGGGCTGCGGTCCTGCAAAATGCACGCAACGATCTCGGACGGGCCGCCCGCCTGCTCGCACATATCGAGCGCGCGCTGAGCACCCTGGCGAAACTCGCGATCGACTGAGGTGCCCTCGCAGGTACGGACTTCGCCGTTCACAATCTCGGACGGCTTGCGCGGTGTGGGCAAGCCACCAAAAACCTCGGGGCACACCAAGAGAACCTCGGTCCCCGTTCGCTCGCAGGCCTCGACCAACGCGCGATGGTAATTGTCGAGCCCGTTATACTTACAACTCTCACCCATCAAGCAGGCGCTCACCACGATTTTCATTTCCATCCCTCTCAAGCAAAACGCCCCATTTGAGATAGAAACTCAAATGGGGCGTCGGCGTTTACTGGCTCGACCGCGGCTTTACTGCTGCTTAGGCATCAGCGGATTCTCGCGCGTGAGGAGATTCATGAACTCCTCGCCCGTGATCGTCTCCTTCTTGTAGAGATAACGAGCAAGCTCGTGGAGCTTGAACTTGTTCTCCTTGAGGATCTGCAGGGCGCGATCGTGCGCGTCCTCGATCAGCTTAGCAACAATCGCGTCCACACGCTCGGCCGTGCCGGGGGCGCAGGTGAGCGACGTGTCCTGGTTGAGGTACGCATTCTGGACGGTACCGAGCGCCATCATGCCAAACTCGTCGGACATACCAAAGCGAGTCACCATGTTGCGGGCGAGCTTGGTTGCCTGCTCGATATCGTTGGCGGCACCGGTCGTCATCTCGCCAAAGATGAGCTCCTCGGCAGCACGTCCGCCGCAGTAGACGGCAAGCTTGTCAAGCACCTCCTGGCGCGTGGTCAGGAAGCGCTCGTCTTCCTCGACCTGCATGGTGTAGCCCAGAGCGCCGCTCGTGCGCGGCACGATGGTGATCTTGGTGACCGGGGCGGAGCCCTTCTGGCGGGCGGCGACGATGGCATGGCCGATCTCGTGATAGGAAACGACCTGCTTCTCGTGGTCGGACAGCACCGTGGATTTACGCTGCTGTCCGGCAATGACGACTTCCACCGACTCCTCAAAATCATCCTGCGTCGCGCGCTTGCGACCCTCGCGGACGGCGCGCAGGGCACCCTCGTTGATGATATTGGCCAGGTCGGCACCAGAGGCGCCGGGCGTCGCGCGGGCGATCGCAGTCAGGTCGATCGGCGGCTGCGTCTTAACGCTCTTGGCATGGAGCTCAAGGATGTTCTTGCGGCCGGCCAGATCGGGCAGCTCAACGGGAATGCGGCGGTCAAAGCGGCCGGGACGTAGCAGGGCCGGGTCAAGGCTGTCAGGACGGTTCGTTGCAGCGAGGACGACGATACCCTTATGGTTATCGAAGCCGTCCATCTCGGTCAGCAGCTGGTTGAGCGTTTGCTCGCGCTCGTCGTTGCCGCTAAAGCCGCCGCCATCGCGCTTCTTACCGATGGTATCGATCTCATCGATAAAGACGATACACGGGGCCTTTTCCTTGGCCTGCTTAAACAGATCGCGCACCTTGGCAGCGCCACGGCCGACGAACATCTCGACGAACTCAGAACCAGAAATACTAAAGAACGGAACACCAGCTTCGCCGGCCACAGCCTTGGCAAGCAGGGTCTTACCAGTGCCCGGAGGGCCCACAAGAAGAGCACCGCGCGGCAGCTTGGCGCCGATCTCCTCGTAGCGCTGCGGCTTCTCCAGAAAGTCGACGACCTCCTTGAGGGACTCCTTGGCCTCTTCCTGGCCGGCGACATCCTTAAAGGTCACGCCCACATCCTTGGAAGCGATAACGCGCGCGCCGGACTTGCCCAGTCCGCCGCCGCCAAAACCACCGCCGCCAAAGTTCATCGACGGGCCGTCATCGCCCATGGCCTTCTTCATGCGACGATTGAGCCACCAACCGATGAGGAAGAAGATAGCCATGGGAAGAATGAGCGTAAGCAGGTAGTAAGTCATCAGACCCGAGTTCTTATCGGGGACAACAGATTCCAGCGAGGCGCCGGATTCAAGCACGCGATCGGTAAAGCCCGCATCGTTTGGCACACCGGTCGTCTTGTAGGCGATGTTCTCGTCCTCGCCCTTCTTGGTGTAATAAATCGTGTAATCGTCCGTATTGTATTCGACCTTGTCGACACTCTTCTTATCGAGCGCTTTGACAAAGGTCGAGTAATCGGTCTTCGTAATCTGCTGCGTGTGACCGATGTTGGGGAACAGAACGGTCGAGAGCACGAGGTAGACGACGAAGGCGATGAGCACGTAGAGGATCATATTCCGTCTACGTTTGTTGTCATCCATCTCCATCTGCTTGAACTCCATCTACTGGGGTTGATAATGTTTTCTAGAATACCCAACCCGAGCGACGATAAACCGACGCCGGGCACGAAAGGACAGAGATGGCATCACTGGAAGTCGGCAAGGTTCAGATCTACACGGGCGACGGCAAGGGCAAGACGACGGCTGCGCTGGGGCTTGCACTGCGCGCCACGGGCTATGGACTTAACGTGCTTATGCTGCAGTTTGCCAAGAAGCTGCACTGCGCCGAGCATGATGCGGCGCCCCGTTTAGGTCTGCGCATCGTACAAGCCGACCGCGACACGCCCGAAGCCTGTGCCGCACAGATCATGGAGCTGGCGCGCGAGCAGATTAGCCAAGTCGACGTGCTGATCTTGGATGAGCTGGGAGAAGCCATGCGCCGAGGCTTTGTGACGCGCGAAGATGTCGAAGCGCTGATCGCGACAAAGCCCGCCACCACGGAGCTCGTGCTCACCGGCCGCGGTCTGCTGCCCCTCGCCGATCTGGCAGACCTGGTCACCGAAATGCGCCCCGTCAAACATTACTTCGACGAAGGCCTCCTAGCCCGCCAAGGCATCGAATACTAAATGATCCGAAGGGGACGGAGGAAAACGGATCATTTTGCCTTATCGCCAGGTCAATGATCCGTTTTCCTCCGTCCCCTACGGATCATTAGGCGGTGGCGCGGCCGAGCCAGTTGCCGCTGTGGTGGTAGATGGTAAACATCGTGGCCGTGATGAGCCAGGTTACGGGGTAAACCAGCAGCAGGTGCTCAAGCGACGGATCGAACGGCATAATCGCAAACACCCAGATCACCCTGAGCACGACGGTGCCAAAAATCGTGAGCATCATAGGCTGGAAGCTCACGCCAGCGCCGCGGATGGAGCCGGACGCGTTTTCGATAATCGAGAAGATCGCGTAGAACGGCGCGATGAAATGAAGAATCGTCGTGGTGTAGGCCGAAATCGAAGCATCGTCGACAAACAGACGCGACAACGGACCCGAGAACACCAGTAGCACGGCAGACAGGCCACCAATGAGCATAAACGACAGCATAAGCGACGTATGGTAGCCCTTGCGCATGCGCTCGTAGTTGCGCGCGCCAAAGTTCTGTGCCGAGAACGTGGTGATCGAAACGCCAAGCGCCTCGGTAACCATCCAGACAATGCCATCCAAACGGCCCGAAAGACCCCACGCCGTGGTGACATCGGCACCAAACGAGTTGACCGACACCTGAATCAAAACGTTGGAAATCGAATACGCAGCAGACTGAAAGCCAAGCGGCAGACCACACGAGATCATGCTCTTACAAATGCCAGGATCAATGCAGAGTTTGGACAGTGAAAGCCGCCACGCACCCGGAGCGTGCATCATACGAATCACGATCATCGTGGCGTTGGAGCAAATGGTCAGCGCCACCGCGATGCCGCAGCCCAGAGCCTCCATATGAAGCACGGCAACGAAGATGACATCCAGCACCGCATTAACAAGGCAGCCGGAAGCAATGATCACAGCAGGACCGCGTGTGTCGCCCACGGCGCGCAGCAGCGCCGTTCCCATATTGAGCAGCAGCGCCGCAACCATGGCGGCAAAATAGCAACGAGCATAGGCCACGCCCTCGGCCAATAGTTCATGCGGCGTGTTCATAAGTACCAGCATGGGCTCAACGAACACTATGCCAAGAATCGAGAAAACGATACCGCCCACCAGCGCGAGCGTCATGGCCGTATGGACCGAACGACTCAATCGCTCGTCATCGTGCTGACCAAAAAACTGGCCGGTAATAACGGCACATCCAGCACCAACACCGACGCAAAAACCAATGCAGAGCTCCGTAAGCACCATCGTGGCCTGAATGCCACCCAGGGCGAGCTTGCCGCCAAACTGACCGACAATATAGGTACCGATAAGCGTGTAGGCTTGCTGAAAAAACGAACTAAAAAAGATGGGAACACATAGCGACAGCAGCTGCTGCCAAATAACGCCCTGCGTTACATCGATAGCCGTAGATTTCTTAGCCACACGCCCTCCCCACTAGCGTACGTCATACAACAAAACGGCATTTTAAGACCAAAGCCAATACCAGCTTAGCACCGACCGGCGTAGGCCGAAACGCCCCGAACCAGAGTCCGGTGCGAACTATCTGCCTAGTGATACAGCCCCGGCTGGTAGTGGTACTCGTTGCTCACATGCGGGCACAGCTGCCAAAAGGCGACGGCACTTGCCGCGGCCACGTTGAGCGAATCGACCCCATGCGCCATTGGAATACGCACGGCGCGGTCGCAGCCCGCAATGGTCTTGGTGCCCAAGCCGGCACCCTCGGTGCCCATAAAGATTGCCAGGCGGTCAATCTCCTGCAGCGCGGAATCGTCCAGCGACACCGAATCATCCGTCAACGCCATGGCGGCACACGAAAAGCCGGCATCGTGCAGCGCCGCCAGCCCATCATGCGGCCATACGCGCGCCTCGCTGCCAATGCGCGTCCAGGGCACCTGGAACACCGTGCCCATGCTCACGCGGGCCGAGCGACGGTACAGCGGGTCACAGCAAGTGGGGCTCACCAAAATACCGTCGACGTTCAGCGCAGCCGCCGAGCGGAAAATCGCACCGACGTTGGTGTGGTCGACAATGCCCTCGAGCACGCACACGCGCACCGGGCGCTCCCCCGCCGCCTCGACGACGCCGCCCAAGAACTCATCAACCGGAATCTGTCGAGGACGACGAAATGCCGCGAGCGCACCGCGCGTCACGTTAAAGCCCGTCAGCCGCTCCATAAGCTCCATCGAGGCCACGAACACGGGAACCGGACCCGCGCCCTCGCGCACAACCAGGCGCTCAAACAGCGGCATCATCTGATCGAGCCAGCGTTCGCCCAAAAGAAAGCTCACCGGCTCGTATCCGGCGCGTACCGCGCGCTCGATGACCTTGGCACTCTCGGCGATAAAGATGCCCTTTTGCGGCTCCAGCACGCAGCGCAGCTCGCGCTCGGTCAGTCGCACGTAGGCATCGAGCCGCTCGTCCTCGAGCGAATCGATTCGCAGCACCTCAACGGCATCAGTCATAGCAGCCAGCCCGCACCCTTCTTTACAGCACATCTATACCAAACGAGGCGACGCTAAGCGCCGCCCCATGCATTCAAACAATCCGATGATACCGTTCACGCCGGACGATTTACGCCTCAACGCGACGATACGTTACGAACTCATAATCGACACCCTCGTCGCCCTCGCCCGAGGCAATCGTGGCAACACCGCCACGCCGCGCAATCTCCCACGCGGGATCGGCATCCAGATCGGGAAAGTACGTATCCACGTCATGCACGCAATGGTTATGCGTAACCTCGGCCTCAGCGCAATACGGCAAAAACTGCCGATACACCTCGCCGCCACCGATCACCCACGCAACGGGCTCATCGGCTACCGCGGTGAGCGCTTCGTCGACGCTATGCACCACGTCGACGCCCTCGGGAGCAAAGTCCTCATCGCGCGTGAGCACGATATTACGACGGTTCTTGAGCGGACGCCCGCCGGGAAAACTCAGCAGCGTCTTGCGTCCCATAATGACCGGGCAACCCTTGGTGCATGCCACAAAATGACGCATGTCGGCACGGTTGGACACCACCATGTCGCCCTCGCACCCAATACCCCAGTCATCGCACACGGCGACAATGGCAGAAAGCTTACACGTCATGCGCGTCACCTACACCGCAATGGGGATGTTCTTGACCTGCGGGCCGTGCTCATAGCCCTCGACAATCAGGTCGTCGGTCGTAAACGCATAGAAGTCATGCACATCGGGGTTAAGCGTTACCTTAGGCGCGGCAAACTGCGGACGCTCGATAAGCTCGCGGACGATATCGACATGACGGTCGTAAATGTGGGCATCGGCGATCACATGCAGCAACTCGCCAGGAATCATATCGACCGACTGCGCGACCATCATCAGCAAAATGGCGTACTGGCACACGTTCCAGTTGTTCGCGGCCAAAATGTCCTGGCTGCGCTGGTTGAGAATCATGTTGAGCGTGGGCTTATCGTCCTGCGGGCGCTGTGTCACGTTATACGTCACGCTGTAGGCGCACGGATACAGGTGCATCTCGGAAAGGTCGCTAAACACGTAGGTATTCGTCATAATGCGGCGGCTGTACGGCGTGTTCTTAAGGTCGTACAGCACACGGTCCATCTGATCGAAGTCACCCTCGGCATAATGGCTCTTCTGCCCAATCTGATACCCGTAGGCCTTGCCGATGGAGCCGGTCTCGTCGGCCCACTCATCCCAAATGTGGCTGTTGAGATCATGCACGTTATTGGACTTCTTTTGATAGATCCATAGGATCTCATCCATGGCAGATTTGAGGGCCGTTCGACGCAGGGTAAGCGCCGGAAACTCCTCACGCAGGTCATAGCGTGCCGTGACACCAAAGTTTTTAATGGTATAGGCAGGGGTGCCGTCCTCCCACACCGGGCGGACCTTTTGGCCCTCGGTGGTGGTGCCATGGTCCAAAATATCGCGGCACATGGTTACAAAGTGTTGATCAGCCTTGCTCATTGACCCTCCTGTCAGTCGCCTAAAAGCGAGATTCATTGTATCCCAGGCACATGCGGCCCCACAGCCCAAACATATGCCTTCATTTTCTGGCATATGCCAGAAATTCCTTGCGTAAATCTGCGCGTTCGCTATTCTATTGTTGACATATGTCAGATAAGGAGCACGTATGGCAGGAAGACGCGAGAAACTGCGCCGCGTCGGGATCATCCCCGAATACCGCGGCTTTACCCCTGACGGCCTAGCCAGCGGAGACGCCATCGAGATGACGGTCGATGAGCTCGAAGTCCTGCGGCTGTGCGACCTGGAAGGCCTTAACCAAGAGGCAGTCGCACAGCAGATGGGTATCGCGCGCGCCACGGTGGCGGCTATTTGCAGCCGCGCGCATCGCAAGGTGGCAAACGCGTTGGTCAATGGTCGGGCGCTCATCATCGAAGGCGGCAATATCGCGTACTCCCCCATTAACACGGCAACGGCCGTATGGCCAGCAAAGGAGATCGACACCATGAGGGTGGCAACCACGTACGACAACGGCAACATCTTTATGCACTTTGGCCGCAGCGAGCAGTTCAAGATCTACGACATTCAGGACGGCAAGGTACTCAACGAGCAGGTCGTGGGCACCGGCGGCACCGGCCACGGTGCCCTTGCGGGCCTGCTCGCCAACGGCGGCGTGGACACGCTCATCTGCGGCGGCATCGGCGGTGGCGCCATCAACGCGCTTGCCCAAGCCGGCATCACGGTGTACGCAGGAGCTCAGGGCAGCTGCGACGCTTGTGTCGAGGCCCTTATCGCCGGAACGCTCGCACAGAACGGCGAGGCCACGTGCGGCTGCCACGGCCATGACCACGACCACGAGCACATCCATGAGCACGGCGGATCCTGCGGTTGCCACGGCCATCACGAGAACGAGGGTCACGAGGGCTGCAGCTGCCACTAACAGCAGGCAAACGATGCCATCACGCGTCTGCTCACACAACATATAACGCACCAACGGCGAAGGCCGCCTGGAATACCATCCAGGCGGCCTTCGCCATACACGACTCTACCAGTCGCTACTTTTTATTGCGCATCTGCGCTTCCATCTGGCGCAGCAGCTCCATATCGGACTTGGGACCGCCCGTACCCAGGCCGCCCATGCCGCCCAGACCCATAGCGTCCAGCCCAGGGATATTGGGCATGCGCATCTTCTTGCCCTTCTTGCCCTTTTTGCCCTTCTTGCCACCAGCCTGTGCCTGATTGGCCATCGTGCGCATGCGGCCCATCATCTTGTTCATCTCGCCCCACTGCTTCATAAGGCTATTGACCTCGGTGGGGGTCACACCGGCGCCCTTGGCGATACGCGCGCGACGCTGGCCGTTGATGATGGAGGGACGCAGACGCTCCTCCTTGGTCATCGACATGATGATGGCCTCGTTCTTGTCGAAGATGCCCTCGTCCAGGTTACCGCCCATCTGGTTGAGCGCGCGCTGGCCACCGGGGAGCATGCCCAGGATACCCTTCATGCCGCCCATCTTTTTGACGGCTTTCATCTGGTCGAGCATGTCGTTCATGGTAAAGCCCTCGCGCAGCATGCGCTCGGCAGCCTCGAGCTGTTCGGCATCGGCGGCCTCCTGGGCCTTCTCGATGATGCCGACAACGTCGCCCATGCCCAAGATTCGCTTGGCCATGCGATCGGGATAGAACGGCTCAAGCGAATCGGGTTTCTCGCCCATGCTCACAAACTTGATGGGCTTGCCGGTCACCTGACGCACCGAAAGCGCGCCACCGCCACGGGCGTCACCGTCGAGCTTGGAGATAATCACACCATCAAAGTCGGTGCGCTCGGCAAACGTCGAGACCACGTTGACGATATCCTGGCCGGTCATGGCGTCGACGACCATCAGCACCTGGTCGGGCTTGACGGCCTTCTTGATGTCGACGGCCTCCTGCATCATCTGCTCGTCGATCTGAAGACGTCCGGCGGTATCGACGATGACCACGTCACGCAGGTGGTCGACGGCCTCCTGGATGGCGCCCTTGGCGATGTCGACCGGGTGCTCGCCGTCACCGCGGAAGACCGGCACGCCGATCTCGCCACCGAGCGTGGCAAGCTGGTCGGCAGCAGCGGGACGGTAGACGTCGCACGCGGCGAGCAGCGGCGAGCGGCCCTGCTTCTTG
>CALDCF010000014.1 GCA_937937635.1 uncultured Collinsella sp. | reverse complement strand
TCGCGTCGAAAATATAGCTGCGCATATAGCCAGTGCCGGCCGCGACCACTGCGGCGTCCTTGGCAAAAAAGCCGAGAAACGCCGGTGCCACCAACCACATGAGCGCCGTGATCAGACAGCCGTACACCACCGAGATGGTCATGGCGTCCTTGAGCACCTGACGCGCGCGGTCGCCCTTGCCCGCACCGGCGTTTTGCGCTGTGAGCGCGCTGACCGTGGCGCCCATGGAGCTCGGCACAATGAACAAAAAGCTGATCATCTTTTCGACCAGGCCCACGGCGGCGGCGTCGACCAGCCCGCGGTGGTTGGCGATGACGGTGATGAACATAAACGCCACCTGGATGCAGCCGTCCTGCACGGCCACGGGCACGCCGATCTTAAGGATGCTACCGAGCACTTCGGGCTGGGGGCGCAGGTCGCTGCGCTTAACGTGGATGTTCGTGCGACGGCTCTTGAGCCACACGAGCGCGAGGGCAACGCTTGCCGTCTGGGCGGTTACCGTGCCGAGTGCCGCGCCCACGGGGCCGAGCCCCATGTGCCCGATAAATAGAAAATCGAGCGCGATGTTGATGATGCACGCCACGCCAATCACGTACATGGGCGAGCGCGAATCGCCCAGCCCGCGAAAGATGGCCGAAAGAATGTTGTACGCGGCGATAAAGGGAATGCCGATAAAGCAAATGCGTAGGTAGGCGGCAGTGCCCTCGACCGCTTCGGCCGGCGTGCCGATGAGCGCCACGATCTGCGGGCACAGTGCGAGCAGGACAGCGGCCAGCACCACCGAGACACCCATAAAGAGCGTGATGGTGTTGCCGATGGCAGTCTCGGCGCGATCGAAGCGACGCGAACCCACGGCGTGGCCGACGATGACCGTCGTTCCCATGGCCAGGCCCACGAGCGTCACGGTAATGATATAGAGCGTCTGCGCGCCGTTGCCCACGGCGGTGATGCCGGCGGCGCCGCTAAACTGCCCCATCATGTACAGGTCGGCCATGCCGTAGAGCATCTGCAAAAAGTACGAGAGCATATAAGGCAGGGCAAAGACCGCGATGGTCTTGAGGACATTGCCGCGTGTGAGGTCGTGTTCCATGGGCG
>CALDCF010000013.1 GCA_937937635.1 uncultured Collinsella sp. | reverse complement strand
AACGATATGGCACCGTGGGGACACATGTATGTCAATCCTGGTCTAACAGAGCCTTTTTTAATCTCCGTCCCAGAAAAATCATCCGCCCAAAATGACTACCCTAGCGTAGGGAGCGGAGGCCGCCGGCTTCCTTATCGAGCACCGTAAAGCGCACGGCATCCAGGTGCTCCAGGATGCTGATGGCTCGCTTGCGCGACACGCCCAGCGCCTCACGCAACACGCTCGTGGTGGCAGCGCCACCGGCGTCGGCAATGGCGGAGGCGACAAGCTCGCGCGCATGGCCCTCGGCGGCAGCGGACAGGGCAACGTCGCGCTCGACCTTCGCGATCGAGCGATTGAGCGAAAGCTCGCGCAGGGCTCGCGTCATGGTGTCGCGATCGAGCTGCAACTGCTCGCCAACCTCGGGCAGCGTCGGCGCATCGAGGCCAGCTTCGTCCAGCAAGGAAACGATGCGCTCGCAGGCCTCGCGCACCACACGCGCCGCAGCGGCGGCGGAGTGTGGGTCGAACACCTCAGCGCCCTCGGAGGCACACACGCCACGCGAGCAGCCCTCGGAAATCAGGGCTGCGGCAACATTATCGTCAGCGGTAGGCCACGCAGCATGGGCAACGGCGCCGGGCGTAAAGCCCGTCTCCTTGGGAGCCGCCGCGTGCATGGCTGACAGGGTCGCCGCCAGTGCATCCATCGCGGCATCGAGCACCACGGCGTCCGCCAAGAGGTCCGCATCACCCACGGCAAGCTTGCGAACGGAGCCCTGCGCCACCAACCCGCGCAGTGCGGCATCGACCTCGCCGACTCCAAGATCCAAAGTCTCGGCAACATCAATCGCCGTAACCGGCAGCGTCTGCAACGCCAGCCAAGCGCCCACACTGCCCGCGATATCGCCGGACTCGAGCGCCGCGTACAGCGAACGCTCCCCTTCGGCAAGCTCGCGCGAGCGACGGCAGCGCGAAAGCAGCACGCGCCCGCCGCCGATAAGCATCACGGGCGAATAGGACAGCACCACGGCATAATCCCCGGCACGTAGCGGCAGCGAGTTTTCCAAGCGCACCTGAACAATACGGGTCTCGCCCACCGCCATGGGGGCCTCGCCCTCCATGAACATGATGCGACCGACAACCTCGGCCGTACCCGCCATCACATGCACGCGCGCGCCCGACTCGAGCACGCGCGGCTTGGCACCCTCGCGGCCCAGGTAAGTGAACACCATCATAAAGCGCATCGTCTGGCCAAAGCGACCCTGCACGCCGAGCATCTCTCCGCGATCGAGCGCGGCGACGGCATCGCCCACCAAGTTGAGCGCCACACGCTGACCGGGCAATGCCCGCGGCGTATCGCCATGCACCTGAATCCCGCGCACGCGACAGACCGTACGCGACGGCAAAGCCATCAGCTCATCGCCCACCGCGACGGGCGCATCGTGCAACGTTCCCGTCACCACGGTACCGGCGCCCTTGATCGTAAAGCAGCGGTCGATGGGCAGACGCGGTGCGGCATCGGTGATCTCGGCACGGGCACGGCAGGAATCCCAGCAAGCGGCAACCTGCTCGTCGAGCGCAGTCAGCAGGTCATCGATTCCCGCGCCGGTCTTGGACGACACAGGCACGATCGGCGCGTCCGCAAACACGGTACCCGACAAAAAGTCATCGACGTCGAGCTCGGCAAGCTCGGTCATCTCGGCATCGGCCAGGTCGCACATCGTCAGCGCGACCACCATGTGCGTGACGCCCAGCAGTTCCAGCACATGCACATGCTCGCGGGTCTGAGGCATCACGCCCTCGACGGCCGAAACCACCAGCACGGCAACGTCGATGCCTGTCGCACCCTGCACCATGGCGCGCAGGTAATGGGCATGCCCCGGCACATCGACCAGACCGACGATCTTGCCGCTCGGCAGTGCCAGCTCGCCAAAGCCAAGCTCAACGGTCATGCCGCGACGACGCTCAACTTCCAGGCGGTCGGGGTTTTTACCCGTCAGCGCCTCGATGAGCGCCGACTTACCGTGGTCGACGTGCCCCGCCGTACCCACGATAACGGGGCATTCCACCAGCGCTTGAACCTCACTCATCGACGCACCGCCTTGGCAACGCATACGACAAGCGTCGACGCCGCCGTCTCGATATCGCGGTCGCCCACAAGCGTACGGACGTCAAACAAAATGCGATCGTGCGAGGTCCGCGTGACGACCGGCGTGTCAAAGTCCTGGACAAGTGAGCGCTTGAGCGCATCGACCGTCAGGCGCGCGTCAACAAGACGCACGGCAACGCACATCGTGGGCAGCTCCACGGTAGGCAGCGAGCCGCCACCGGGGGTCGACGATTCCTCGACGATCTCCACCTGAACAGCGCACGGGCAACCGGCCTTATCGAGCCCGGCGACCATACGATCGCGCAGCTTGCGGGCACGTCGTTCCAAATGGGCCTGCGGCAGCGTGAGCATGTTGAGCACCGGCACCTCGCGATGGGCCACATCCGCCCCGTCCATGTAGATGCGCAGCGTAGCCTCGAGCGCCGTGAGCGCCAACTTGCCCGGGCGCAGGGCGCGCATAAGTGGATGCGACCCACAGGCCTGGACCAGATCGCGACGGCCCATGATAATGCCCGCCTGTGCGGCACCGAGCAATTTATCGCCCGAGCACGACACCAGATCGAGCCCTGCCGAAACCGAAGTGGGCGTAGTCTCCTCGCCGCCGCGCACCAGGATATCGTCAGGCAACAGCGCCCCCGAACCCTGGTCTTCATAGAACAGCAGACCGTGCTTATGGGCCAGCGCGGCGAGCTCCTTTGAGCTCACTTCCTCGTGAAAACCCTCGATGCGATAGTTGGAAGGATGAACCTTGAGGATCATGGCCGTTTCGGGCGTAATGGCGCGCTCGTAGTCGCCCAGATGTGTGCGGTTGGTGGCGCCGACCTCGACGAGTTTGGCGCCCGAGGCCTCCATGACGTCGGGGATACGGAAGCTGCCGCCGATCTCGACAAGCTCGCCGCGGCTGACGATGACCTCTTTGCCCGCGGCATGAGTCGCCAGCACCAGCAGCACCGCGGCGGCGTTGTTGTTGACCACGAGCGCGTCCTCGGCACCGGTAAGCGAGCGGATCAGCTGCGCGGCATGCTCCTTGCGCGACCCGCGCGAGCAGGTGTTCACGCTGTACTCGAGCGTGCTGTAGCCGCGCGCAACCTCGGCCACGGCCTTTGCCGCCGACTCCGCGAGCGGGGCGCGGCCCAGATTGGTATGGATGACCACACCCGTGGCGTTGACGGCGGGGCGCAGGCTCGGCAGTGCGGAGCGATGCGCACGCCACTCGATGGCCGAGGCCAGCTCGCGCTTGGAACGCGGGACGGCACCGGCACGAATCGCGGCGCGCTCCTCGTCGAGCTCAGCCGTCACGGCGGCATGCACCACCGCGTCGCAGGTCTCCCCCGCAGCCTTCACCACCGGCCACTCGGCAAGCAGCTCGTTGACGGAAGGAATGGCGCGCAGGCGGGCGCGCACCTCATCGGACATGTTCTGGCTATCACTCATGTGCGGCCTTTCAAAAGAAACGTGGATCAGTCGAATACATCAGCTGAGTCAATTACTCGTCATTATCCCCACGCGCGACAATCTTTTCCACGCGAACGGCGTTTTCCTGGGTGAGCGCGGCACCCGTCAACGGGTCCCAACGCAACGGCGTATGGTCGAGCGGGCCCACGCCCAAGCCTTGAGCGCAACCGGCATCGGCGTCAAACGAACGCCCACCGGGGGCGGCCGAGGTGAAGATGCACGCCGGATGCAGATACGGCGTCGTCTCCACACGCACGCGGTCGCGGCCCATATCGCTCACGAGTTCGACGATCTCGCCGTCGGCGATGCCCATGTGCGCAGCAGCATCGGCATTCATCTGCACGGCATCCAGGTCCGACCCAGCCTCAGCGGCACCTTGGGCTGCAAGCCTTCGCGAGGTATGCGACTCAAAGGGACGGTTGCCGCTAATGAGGCGAAACATCCCCGGGCCAGGCTCCACCATGGGCGCGATCCAGTTGGGCACACGACCCAGACCGGCTCGTTCCCATACGTCGCTTGCCAGCGCAATTTTACCGCCATCCAAGGGAATCGCCGGCTCGCCCGTACGCAACGGCAACGCAACACCCGTGTCGGCCCAACCGCGCTCCTTGAGCTCGTCCAGATTGATCCCAAAAGGCGCCACCTGGGCAGCCGCCAGATCGTCAGACGTAAACTGGAAGTACTCGCCCGCGCCACACGTCTGCGCCAGACCGGCAAAAATCTCCCGACCGGGACGCGTGTCGTCATGCTGCACAGGCAGCACGGCGTTGCGGTAGAACACGCGCGCATCGTTGGCGCCCACGACTGTGCCCACTCCGCGATCGGCCTCCAGATACGTCACGTCGGGCAGCACGAAGTCGGAAGCACGCGCCGTCTCGGACCAGCGAATATCAATCGTCACGAGCAAGTCGAGCTGCTGCAAAATACCCAACCAAGCCTGTGCATTGCCATAGCCCGCACCGGGGTTACTGGCATAGACGATGAGCCCACGCAAATCGCCGGCAAGAATCGACTGACCGATGGTCGTGCACAGGCCGCGCACCGGATCGACCAGTGGATAGCGCTCGGACCCCAGCTTGGGCCCGCGAGGCACCGGCGGCGTCGCGAAACGCGCAGGGTCCAAATCGCCCAACGCAAGTGGCGTGGGTGGATTGAGCGCGCCGCCCGCGTGTCCAATGCAGCCCAACAGCACATCGACCAGACAAATCGCGCGTGCGGTCTGGGTGCTATTGGCATACGCGATACCGATGCCACCATGAAAGCCCGCATCCACCACAGCGGCAGGCGCTGCGGCAGCCAAATCGCGCGCCGTCGCGACAATCTCCGCGGCCGGCACGTCGCACATCGACTCGGCCCACTCAGGCGTCCAAACAGCAGCCGCCTGCGTCAGCTCGTCAAAACCCTTGGTATAGCGGGTCACAAACTCGTGATCATACAGTTCCTCGGCAATCAAGACATGCGCAATGCCCAACAGCAAGGCCAGGTCGCAGCCCGGGCGCACGCGCAGCCAGCGGTCGGCAAGCGCAGCCGATCCGCTGCGCCGGGGGTCGACAACGATAATCTTCGCCCCACGGCGACGGGCATCGTTGAGCGCATCAACGGCCCCCATCGTCGACGAATCGACAATGGAACGCCCCAAATACATGATGCAATCGGTATGCGCCAGGTCGGAGGCGGGGCTGTAGCCCAGGCTGTGTTCCCAGCCGGTCAGGCGGCTCACCTCGCAGGCGCCGTCGGCACCGTACACGTTGGGAGATCCCAGCGCGTGCATAAAACGATACGCCCAGTACCGGTCGAACGAGGGCACGCCGAGCGTCATACCCAGCGCGCGCGGACCATACCCGTCAACAATCCCCCCAAGGCGCGCCGCGATCTCCGAAAACGCCTCGTCCCACGAAATCACATCGAACCCCGAGCCATCAGCTCGTCGGCGCATGGGGTGCACAATGCGATCGCGCTCGTCAAACGGCATAGACAGGCGATGCCGACCGCGGGCGCACAGGGCACGCGCCGCGCACGGATGCCCCGCAACCGGCAGCTCGGCCACCACACGCCCATCCTCAACATGGGCCGCAAAGGCGCAATCGGCATAGCATCCCCCGCATGTGGTCACCACGGCGCGACCGTCACGCTTCGCAGCAGGTGCCATCTCGATTACCCCTTTCATCAGCCAAACACAACAGGCCAAAAGCCCGGCAACGAGCCCCAGACCCAAAAAGCCTCCCGCACGGCAACGCCCCGCGGGAGGCCCAACGTCAAACAGACGGTACCTTACGCCTCAGACTTCTTGGCGTAGATAAACCAGTAGCCGAGCGCGACCAGAACCGCACCGCCCACGATGTTGCCCAACGTGGCGGCGGACAGGTTAAACGCAATGCCCGCGGCGTTGAGCGCATCGGCGCCGGCGACATCGGCACCATAGCCGCACGCGTGCATCACGGCACCCATGGGCAAAAAGTACATATTGGCAACGCAGTGCTCAAAACCGCAGGCCACAAAGGCGGCGATGGGCAGCAGAATGCCCACAACCTTATCGACCACGGTCTTGCCGGCGGTACCGATCCACACGGCCAGGCACACAAAGATGTTGCACAGGATGCCACGGAAGAAGATCGTCACCCAGTCGATCGTCACCTTGCCGGCGGCGACGCTCACCATGGAATTGGCGACCGCCTCGCCGTTGAGCTTGTAAATGCCGGCCATGTACACCAAAAAGACGATGAACAGGGCACCGACAAAGTTACCAACCCACACGACAAGCCAGGCTTTGAGCATCTGGACGAGCGTGATCTTTTTGCTCTTGAGCGCGCAGACCATAAGTGAGTTGCCCGTAAAGAGCTCGGCGCCGCATACCAGCACCAGCACCAGGCCCAGGCAAAAGCACAGGCCGCCCACGACGCGCTGAGCGCCCCAGCCCAGCGTGCTATCGCACAAAAACACCGTAAAGAACAGACCACCGAAGGCGATGAACGCGCCGGCGAACATTGCCAACAGAAAGGCCTTTGCGACCGGCAGGTTGGCCTTGGTCACACCGGCGGCCTCGGTCTTGGCCTCGATCGCGGCGGGCGCCAGGCAATCGGGAGCGGGGTACTCCACCTTGGAATCTGCCATGTCAATCACTTCTTTCCTAATCAGCAGGGACAAGCGCTCCTATTGCTCTTGCCCCAAGCGAACAAAGTGGGAAAAGTCGTTGGCGGCCACGGCGTCGTACACGGCGTCGACGGCGCCAAAGACTTCCGGGGACATGGGGTTGTAGAACTCCGTGTCGCCCGGCTGAATCCCAATGAAGACGATATCATCGCACGATTGCTCGATCTCTTCGATCAGGATCGACAAAGGAAGCGAATGCGTGGTGAACATCGACTTGCGGGCCACATCGCGTTTGTCGAGCAAACGGATGGACCCGACGGGCAGCACCATGTCGGCGGCATCGACCAAGACCAGGCGCGGCGGACGCTCGCGCTTGACCTCGATGATGTCGTCTTCGGGCGTTTGGCCGCCGTCGATGGTGTACCAACCGGCGATGGGTGCGTCCTCCATCTTTTTGGAGAGCACGGGGCCGGCGGCATCGTCGGCACGCAGCACGCTTCCCGCCGTGAGCACGATACCCGCAAACGGGGCGCCGTTCACACGTCCATCCACAACGCGACCCATTACTGCAACCTTCCCGTCAGATACACGCCCGACACATCGCGCACGCGCTCAACCAGATCGCGAAACTTCATTAAGAACGCGACCTGCTGGGCATGCAGGCCAAAGTCGTCGTCGAACACCGAGATGCCGGCCTTGGCCGACCCGCGAAAACCGCGCTCGTCGAGCAGCGCATCGCAAGCCTCGAGCAGCGACGGCACCGCCGCCTTGTCGAGCTGGCACTCGCCAAAGGAGCGGATGGCCTCGAACTTGGTCTTGGCCTCCCCCTCCGGCAGCGCGTCGATAAGCGTATAGAACACATCCACCGGCACCGACAGGCGCGGCTCAAAGCAATCGAGCACGCCAGTGTGGTGGCCCACGGCGAGCGTGTAGTACAGCACGTCGCAGGCCTCCTGGGGAACGTCTTCCTCGGTCTCCACAAACTTACGCGTGAGCTCGTAAAAGACCACCTGGTCGGGCGCATGGCCCAGGCAGGGGTCGGCGACGCCCTCGGCGGCCTCGTCGCTTGCGCGCGAGGCATCGCCAAAAGAGCCGCCGAGCATGCCGGGGCCCGCAAAGTAACCAGAGCGGTCCGTGAGCTCCATCTAGCGACCCCCGGCCAGCACCAGATCCTGCAGCGCCGAGTAGACCTCAACGCGGCGCGGATCGTCCTGCTTGTCGATGAGCAGCGCCATGGCGCCGCGGATATCGCCCTTGGGCGCGCCCTCGAGCGTATCCATAAACTCGTTGGCCAGGTCGCGGCCGTAACGGTAGCCGCTCATGGCGCGAGCCTCGCGCTCGATGGCAACGCGCAGCTTGTACGGCACGCCGGGGTGCAGGATATCGGCCTGCTCGCCGGCGGCCTCCACCGTGGTCTCGGCATGGAGCTTTTGGTCCAGCAGGCCAAGTGCCATGGCAAAGCCGTAGACGGTCTGCGCGGGGCTAGGCGGGCAGCCGGGGATGTAGACATCGACCGGCAGAATCTTGTCCGTGCCGCCCCAGACGCAGTAGTTGTCGTAGAAGATGCCACCGGTGCAGCCGCACGCGCCATAGGACACCACGATCTTGGGATCGGGCGCGGCCTCAAAGGCGCGCAGGGCCGGCATGCGCATGGCACGTGTTACGGCGCCGGTGTACAACAGCACATCGGCGTGACGGGGCGAGGGCACGACCTTGATGCCAAAACGCTCGACGTCAAAGACGGGCGTGATGGAACCGAAGATCTCGATCTCGCAGCCGTTGCAGCCGCCGCAGTCAACACGGTAGACGTACACCGAGCGCTTGATCTTCTTAAGAAGGGTCGCCTTGGCCTTCTCGATGCTCTCGTCGAGCTCGATCTTGGTCGGGCGGTACTGGAGCCGCTCGGGCAAAAGCGTGGGTTCGGCCATGGTTACTCCTCCTTCGTATCAAAATCCATGATGATGCCCTCGACCGGCGCAGGACCGGCGGGAATCTCGGGCGCATCGGGGTTGAGCTCGCGGTCGACATACTCGGGGTTCACGCCGTGGCCGCCCAGATACTCCATGCCGGGGCCCTGGGGCTCGCCGGACGCAAGCGTCTCGTTGGCAGCCATGCCAGCAGCGTTGCCGGTCTTTACGGCCGAGGCGGCGCGCAGTGCATCGAGCTCGCGCTTACACTCCTGGCACATACCGACAGTACGGGCGGCCTGGATGGCCTCCATGCCGCCGGTCTTTTGCAGCAGGCGCTTGGCGTAGTCGATCTCCTTATGCGGGGCAAACGGCTTGCCGCAGCGCGAGCAGTGCTCGAGCGTATAGACGCTCTTGCTGGTGAGGTCATCCTTGCTCATGACGGCCAGCTCAAACTCCTCGGTGAGCTTGATGGCCTCCATGGGGCAGGCTTCCTCGCAACGGCCGCAAAAGATGCAGCGGCCGTAGTCAATCGACCAGGTGATGGTATCGGCCGCAAGGTCGGTGTCCATGCGAATGGAATCGGCCGGGCACGCCACGCCGCAGGCACCGCAGGCGATGCAGAGCTCCGCGTTGTGCTCGGGCTTGCCGCGCATGTCCTTGTTGGTGGGGAACGGCGCAAACGGGTACTTGACCGTCGCGTCGCCGGCCTTGGCGTTAACCTTCCAAAGCTTCAGCATATTAGAGCGCCTCCTCATCGAGCGGAGCGGCCATGGTGCCCTCGCCCGCAAGCGGCGACTTGTCGCGCCAGACGTTCTCGAACTGCTCCTTATCGAGCACGTGGTCGCGCTTGGCGGCGACGTCGGTCACCGTCACGCGGTCGGTGCAGGAGTAGCACGGGTCGAGCGAGCCGACGATCAGCGCCGCGTCGCCCACGGTGTTGCCGCGGAACATGTAGCGCAGGACCGGCCAGTTGCTGTACGTGGCGGCCTTGGCGCGCCAGCGGTAGCACTTCTGGTTGTTGCCGAGCATCGCCCAGTGCACGTCCTCGCCGCGCGGCGCCTCGGTGGCGCCGATGGCGTACTTGTGCGGGGTGTACTCCCAATCCGTGGTGAGGATGGGGCCCGACGGGCAGTTCTCGAGCATGGTCTCGATCATGTCGATCGAATCGTAGACCTCCTGAATGCGGACGGCGGTACGGCCGAAGGCATCGCAGGTGTCGGCCGTGGCGGCGTGCATCTTTTGGACGTCCGGATCGGCGTAGCCGTCGAAGGGATGGTCAAAACGCACGTCGCGGGCATAGCCCGAGCCACGCATGAGCGGGCCGACCGGCGAGAAGTCGCGTGCGATCTTGCGGTCCAAGATGCCGATACCACTCGTACGCTCAATAAAGTTGGGCGTGGAGAGCAAGACGTCGACAAGTTCCTGAACCTCGGAGCGCAGCTGGTGGATGGTCGTGAGCGTGGAGAGCTTCTGCTCGGCCAAAATGTCGCGACGCACGCCGCCGATCACGTTGAGGCCATAGGTCTTGCGGTGCCCGGAGAGCTTCTCGGCCAGGTCCATGGACTTCTCGCGGACGCGGAAGAACTGCTGGAAGCCGGAGTCGAAGCCCGTGTAGTGCGACGCCAGGCCAATATTGAGCAGATGCGAGTGCAGACGCTCGACCTCGAGCATGATAGCGCGGATGTACTGGGCGCGCGGCGGGACATGGATGCCCTGGGCACGCTCGACGGCCTCGGCATAGGCCACCGAGTGGGCGCAGCCGCAGATGCCGCAGATGCGGTCGGCGAGGAACGTCACGGCGTCATAGTTCAGGCGCGTCTCGGCGACCTTCTCCATGCCGCGGTGCACATAGAACAGACGGTAGTCGGCGTCGACGATCGTCTCGCCCTCAACGAACAGGCGGAAGTGGCCGGGCTCATCAGAGGTAATGTGCAACGGCCCCATGGGGACGAGTGTGGTCTCCTTGCCCTTGGTATCGGCCAAGAACTCGTAGTTTTCCATGTCGCTCGCGGGAGCGGGACGGAAGCGGTAGTCCATGGAGTCCTTGCGCAGCGGGTACAGGCCGCTGGGCCAATCGTCGGGCAGCACCAGACGGCGACGGTCGGGCAGGCCCTCGGGAATCAGGCCGAACATGTCGCGCAGCTCGCGCTCGCCCCACACGCAGGCGGGGACGAACGGCGTCACGGACGGGAACGTCATCTTGGCGGGATCGACCTCGGTGCGCACGGTCACCCAGCCGGGGTCCTCCCCCTCCATGGAGATGACGTAGTACACGGCGTAACGGCCGCACAGGCTGCGCTCATCGTTGCCGACGATCACGGGGATCCAGCCGTAGCGCTCGTAGTACAGGTAGTGGACGGCCTCGGGCAGCTTGTCCTGCTTGACGGTGATCGTCAGCTGGTCCTCGCACTGCCACTCGACCTTCTCGATGCAGCCCGGAACGGCGCGGCGCAGGGCCTCGACATGGCTCTCGCAGCGACGGGCATACACCTTGTTCTCAGTTTCAATCATTCGTTACTCCACCTCGCTCTGAGCGGTCTCGGTACCGAACACAGCGCGGTACATCGGCGTCGCGTGAAGTTCCTCGGTGCTCTGCTCGAGCACGATGCCGGTCGCGGTCTCCACACCGTGCACGAGAGGCAGCGGGGTGGCGATGCCAAACCACAAGATCATGACAGCCAGGATGATTTCGGGGATAAGCATGAGCGCCGGAGCCTCATGCTTGCCCATGCCCTGGGGCGCATGGCCGAATACCGACTTGAGTGCGATGCGGGTGAGCGCGGAGATGGCCACGGTAAGACCGAGGGCGACCACGAGGACCAGCCACATGGGGCCGGCGGTAACACCAGCGACAAAAGTCAGGAACTCGGAGATAAACATGCCAAAGGGCGGGAAGGCGGCAAGGCCGAGCAGCGCCAGGACGGCGAGCGCGGCGGTTGCGGGTGCAACCTCGACGACGCCCTGGATCTTGGCCAGGCTACGCGTGCCAAAGGCGTGCTGGATGTTGCCGGACACGCAGAAGGCAAGCGTCTTGGTAAAGCCGTGGAACACGCAGTGCAGCAGGGCCGCGGCGATACCCAGCGGGCCACCGATACCCAGGCACAGGGCGATAACGCCCACGTTCTCCACAGACGAGTACGCAAAGCGGCGCTTGAGGTCGTCCTGGCGAAACATCGAAAGTGCCGCCACCAAAATGGACAGCGTGCCGACGATCAGCAGCAAAAGTTGCGGATACTCGGCGCCCACGGCCTGGATAGTAAAGCCGTAGAAGCGCATGATCACAAGCATGGCGCACTTAAGCAGCACGCCCGAGAGCAGGGCCGAGACAGGGCTCGGGGCCTGGGAGTGGGCATCGGGCAGCCACGTGTGCATGGGGAACAGGCCGGCCTTGGTGCCAAAGCCGATCACGATAAACGCAAAGGCGAGGCGCATGAGCGTCGGGTCGAACTGGTCGGCATACGGCAGCACGCACGACAGGAATGCGGCCTCGTGGGCATTGGGAATCACGTCGGCGGCGTTGGCGTAGATCAGCAGCGTACCGAACAGGCCAAAGGCCACGCCGGCGGTGCAGACCATCGCATACTTCCAAGAAGCCTCGAGGGCCGTCTTGTTCGTGTAGATACCCACGAGGAACACGGTGGAAAGCGTGGTTGCCTCCACGGCAGCCCACGTGAGGATCATGTTGTTGGACAGGCACGCGAGCAGCATGGTGAACACGAACAGGCTAAACAGCGCAAAATACTGCTTGGCGCGCTCGGCGGGCATGGAGCCTTCCTCGATATCGGCCTTTACATAGGGCAGCGAGAACAGCCCCGTAAGAAAACCGATAAAGCCGATGAGCATCACAAAGATGGCGCCCAGCGAATCGAGGTGGAACCACAGGCCAAGAGCGCTCGCGGTGTCGCCGCTCATAAGGACGTCACCGGCCGTCATAATCGACAGCACCAGGACGGCTGCGACGGAGACCAGGTTGAGACCGGCAAACACGTTATAGGACGTGTTCTTGGGCAAAAACGCCATGACCAGCGAGAACACCAAAGGAGTCGCGAGCAGGGCGAGAATCAACGTTTCCATGGACTACCCCCTCAGCTCGGACAGGTCGCGCGCATCGAGCGAGTGGGAGTCGTCCCAAATGCGACGCACGACGATGGACATGATGATGACGGCAAAGATGGCGTCGGTGGCGATACCGATCTCGATGATCTCGGGAGCGGTGGGGGCCAAAAGCGCGAGCGTCACATGGCTGCCGTTTTCCATAAGGCAGTATCCAAAGATCTGCTTCATGATGTTGCGCTGCGAGATGATGCAGGTGAGGCCCACAAAGAAGTGGGCGAAGCTAATGGCGAGCGCAGGCGTTGCGACCTCGGCCGTGGGCAGGCTGATCTGCGTCACGACGGCAAAGCAGATCGCGACCTCGACGGCGATGATGCAAATGGCCCACGCGGGCTTAAGGCCGGCCTTGAGCGATGCGTCGCTCGGCTCGCCCATCTTCTTGTATGCGCGGTTGAGGATATAAGGGACCAGGACGACCTTGGTGATAAAGGCAGATACAGCCCACATAAGCAGCTCCTGCGCACCGGTGGTGACACCGAGCGTGGCGAGCAGCCCCACGAGCACCAGCGACTGCACCGCATACCAGCGGATGGCATGTTTGATGTTCTTGGAGACGACCACCATGGTGGACGTGACGATCAGAAGGCCGCCAAGGATGTTGACGATCGAATAACCCATGTCGTTCTACCTCCTAACCGATCCAGCTGGCCGAAAGCGGGCCGCTGACGATGACCATGATGATGAGCACGATGAACACGAACGCCATCGCGCGGGGAAGCGGGGCTCCCGCAGCGACCTCTTCGCTCGGCTCGCCGGGCAGGCAATAGCCCATCCACTTAAGGAACCAGGCGAAGGTGGCGACGGTTTCGGCGACCATGATGCACACGAGCACCAGGATCGCGACGTTGCCGGCACCCACGGAAAAGCCGCCGGCGATGATCTGGAACTTCGAGAAGAACGTGTTCATGGGCGGCACGCCGGCAATGGCGAGTGCCGCGACACCAAAGCCCACGCCCGAGATCGGGTACTTCTTTACGATGCCGCGAAGCTTGGGCAGCATACGCGTGCCGAGCGTAAAGGAGAACGAACCGGCGATCAGGAAGAACAGCGTCTTGGCGAAAGCGTGGTTAAAGATGTGGCACACGGCACCATCAAAGGCCAGCTGGCTGCCAAAGACCGAAAGACCCAGACCAAAGAACACATAGGAAAGCTGGGCGATCGTGGAGAAGGCCAGCAGGCGCTTCATGTCCTTTTGCGGCAGGTACATAAGGAAACCAAAGAGCATGGTGACCATGGCGTCGATAATGGCGACCCAGCCCACGATCTCGGGAATCTCGCCGGCAGAGACGAGTGCACGCGCGAACACGCACACGCCGACCTTAACCATCGAGGCGCCATGCAAGTAGGCCGAAACAGGCGTCGGCGCCTCCATGGCCGAAGGCAGCCACATGTACATGGGAACCTGTGCGGACTTGGCCCAGGCCGCAAACAGCACGAGCAAAAGGACGATAGCCTTGAGCTTGGCGTCGAGGCCGGCAATCGCGGTAATGGCGAAAGTGCCGGTGTGGGCAAACACGATGGCGGCGCCCAGATACAGGCCGAGCGCACCGATATGCGTGATGATAAGGGCCTTCATGCCGGCCTTCTTGGCCGTAGGCGTCATGTAGTAGCTAATGAGGCCCCAAGAGCACGCACCCGTGATCTCAAAGAACACGAGCTGACCCAAAAGGGTCGAGCTGTACACGAGGCCGGCCATGGCGCCGATGAAGGTCGCGAGGTACGCGTAGAAGCGACGACGAGGCGCATCGGGATGCTCACGGTTATTCTCGCTCATATAGGGAATCGAATAGATCACGACAAGCAGGCCGATACCCACAAAGGCGGGCGCGAGCAGCGTGCTCATGCGATCGAAGGTGAATCCCATGACGAGGGTCTGCCCAAACGAGATCAGGGGGACCTGCGTGTCGGGCATGCCGGCGCCAGCGAAATTCGCGGCGAGGGCGATAGTGCAGACCGTCGAGACGGCGGCACCCAAAACGCTGAACCACTTGGCGTACGGACGGGGGAACAGGGCGACGAGCACCGAGGCCACCATCGGGGCCGCGATAGCGACCAAGCCGAGAAGGGACAGACTGACTGCAAATGACATTGTTTCTCCCTTCTCCTACACGCCGACGACCACGAAGACAAACGCCAGAACGGCGATGCCCACGACGGCCCAGGTCTGATTGCCAAGCACCTTAAAACGCGAGCGCGAGCAGGAGTTCTCGATCACGCCGCATACGACAAAGTCGATCAGGCACTTAACAAGGAAGATGACTGCGCCCAGAACGGCGGCGGTGCCCACGGTCGCGGGCTCGCCCCAGGGGATAAAGATCGCGCAGAACCAGGCGACGACCAGGACCTGCTTCATGGACATGGCGAGCTTGGCCATCGCAAGCGACGGGCCGGAAAGCTCGGCGAGCGGGCCTTCCTGAAGCTCCTGCTCGGCCTCGGCCTGATCAAACGGCAGCTTGCCGAGTTCCATGTAGCAGGCAATCGCAAAGGCGATGCCGGCGAGGATCACGGCGACCGGCGCGTCGATGGCGCCCGTCATGATGTGCTGACCCATGGTGGCGATGTCGGTGGAACCGCACACCAGGGCGGCGGCAAACAGCGCCAGCAGCATGGACGGCTCGATGAGAACGCTCATGAGCAGCTCGCGGACGCCGCCGATACCGGCGTAGGCGTTGGACGAATCCACGCCGCAGAGGGCGAAGAAGAAGCGGGCGAGCGCCAGGCTGTACATGATGGTGATGGCGTCACCAAAGACCGGGATGGGACTTTGTGCCGTAAAGAGCGGCAGGCCCATAGCGAGCATAAAGGCGACGGCGAAGAACAGCGGCGGCATAATGCGCAGCGCAAAGCTCGCGTCCTCGCTCTGGGACTCGGGGCGCGCAAAGAGCTTGGCCAGGTCGCGGTAGTCCTGCATGATGCTGGGGCCGCGACGGTTGTGCATCTTAGCGCGGATCACGCGACCGAGACCGGAGAAGAACGGCGCGACGGCCATGACGACCACGCCCTGCAGAACGGCAAGTACGATGTTGTTCATGCTCTCCCCTCCTTAACCCATTTGCACGGCGAGCACGAGGAACACCACGAGTGCCGCGACGATGTAGCAGATATAGATGCTGTAGTTGCCGCCCTCGAGCTTAGTCGCGAGGTCGGCGAGCTTTTCGACACCCTTATGCGGGGCATCGACGAGAACTTTGTCGGGTACGGGCTCCACAGCCTCGGCCACGCCGGTGAGCTTCTGGAAGAAGTGCGCGATGGACCAGCAGACGGCCGTGCAGCGGTCGCGCAGCGTGTAGAGCGGCTGCATAAACCAGGACACCTCGGAGGCAAAGGTCGTGGCCACGACGGGCATATGCTCGTTGGGAGCATAGCCGCATGCCCACGGCTGGGACTTCTGCACCTTGCCGACGGTCTTGAGCTTGCGATAGCCGCAGGCAAGGCCGACAAGCACCACGAGCGCAATGGCGATCGCGGGCGTGGAGGTGGCAGCGCCGGAGTATTGGTTCATGAGCTCCATGCCCTCGGCGGCAAACACGCCACCGTACGGATGCAGCACGGACGCGGCGACATCGACCAGCACGGGCGCGATCACGGGAGCGCCAATGCCCAGCACGACGCAGATGGCTGCGAGCAGGCCCTGCGCAAACACCATGGGGGCGGGAACCTCCTTGGCATTGGCCGCGGCCTCGGAGCGGGGCGCGGAGGCAAAGGAGACACCATAGGCCTTGACGAAGCACGTGACGGCCAGAGCACCGGTAATGGCGAGCGCGACGGCAGCGAACACGGCCACGATCATGACGACCTTGTCGCCCTGCATGGCGGCATTAAACAGCGACTGGTAGGTAAACCACTCGGACACAAAGCCGTTGAAGGGCGGAATGGCCGAGATGGCAAGCGCGCCAACGAGGAAGCAGATGGCCGTTGCCGGCATACGACGGAACAGGCCGCCCATCTTCTCCATATTGCGCGTACCCGTGGAGTACAGCAGCGCACCGGCGCCCAAGAACAGCTCGCCCTTAAACATCGCGTGGTTAAACGTGTGGTAGAGGGCGGCCATCAGAGCCAGGACGGCGATGCCGACCGAATTGAGCGCCATGGCGGCCATGGAGGCGCCGACGCCGAGCAGAATGATGCCGATGTTCTCGACGGAGTGATAGGCAAGCAGGCGCTTGATGTCATGCTCCTGCAGGGCGAACGCCACGCCGAGGACCGACGAGATCGCACCGAAGACCATGACCATAAGGCCCCACCAGACCTGAACGCCCGAGGCGGAGAGCAGGTCGAGACCAACCTTGAGGATGCCGAAGATACCGATCTTGATCATGCCGCCGGACATAAGGGCACTCACGTTAGACGGCGCCTCGGGATGTGCCTTGGGCAGCCAGCCGTGCAGCGGGATGATACCGGCCTTGGCGCCAAAGCCAAAGAAGGCGAGCACGAAGCAGACCGACGCGACCACAGGGCTAAACTCCGTGGCGCGGAAATCGGCAAACGCAAACGAGCCGCCGGCGAAGTTAGTCATGGTGAGGAAGCTCGCCATGATGAGCACAAAGCCAACGTGCGCGATCACAAAGTAGAGCCAGCCGCCGTGGATGGAGTTCTCGTTCTCCTCGATCACGACCAGGAAGTACGAGGTGAGCGACATGAGCTCAAAGGCGACCAGGAACCAGAACACATTGTCGGCCGTGATGACGAGCATCATCGAGGCGACAAACGTGTTAAAGAAGAAGCCAGCGCGGCCCTTCTTGCCCGGATACTCATCAAAGTAATTGAGACCGTAGATCGAACCGGCAAACGCCAGCACCGAGATGAGCATCACAAAGACACCGGCCAGCTGGTTGAGCAACAGCTGGAAATGCGCGAACGGGAAGAAGACGATCGTGTCGACCGACGTGACGTCGCCAAGCACGGCCTGAATGCCGGCCACAAAGGAGAGCACCGCGGCGACGGCGCCGATAAGGCAGCCGGCGGTCTTGGCGGCGTTGTCGGCCTTGATCAGCAGAACCGAGGCGAGCGCACCGATGCACGAGACGGCAAGCGATGCGATAAACAGCGTCATGCTATCCATTGTTTACGCTCCCTTCTGCTTTCTCGGACAGGCCCTGGGCCACAGCGGTGACGTCGACAGCCGGACCGTTTTCGATCGAGCGCAGGCGCTTGGCCTCGTCGAGTTCGCGATCGGCCGCGCCGCCCATGACGGTCAGCGCCTTGGTGGGGCACGCCGCCACACAATGCGGGCCATCCGGATCGAAGGCGCACAGGTCGCACTTGACAGCGCAGGTGTACTGGCCAGGAGCCCACGTAAGCAGGCTGCTCAGGGACTTAGGATACGAAGGCGTCGGATCGCACATGCCTGCGACACCGGCGATAGACGTGCCATCGGGATGGATGGCTCCGAAGGGGCACGCGATGGCGCACAGCCTGCACCCGATGCACTCCTGCTCCTTGACGTGGATGCGGTCGCCATCGTGCTCGATGGCATTCACCGGGCAAACCTCGGCGCAGGGGGCACCCTCGCAATGGTGGCAGGCAAGGGCGGCCGAAATACCGCCGGTCTTCACGAGCGCCAGGCGCGGCGTATCCTGAAGACCCTGCATCCGGTGGGCGTCGGCACAGGCGGACTGGCATGTTCCGCAGCCGATGCACCTCTCCGGGTTGATGTCGATGAAGCGGTTCATCCCCACTTCCTTTCAAAATAACGGGCCGGGCTCCCGAACGTACGGGACGCCCGGCCCAAAAAGCCAACGAGAACGGGACTACACGATTTGATTCACGTGCGTCTCGTCGTCGAACTTGGCGGCGCCGGGCTCAACGTCCTGGGGAGCGGCGGCGTCCACCAGAGCCTGCTTGAGCTCGGTGTACTGACGCTCGACCTCGCCCTCGGCCCAGACCTGGTCGGCAATGGCGTCGACCTGGCAGGCGGAGAACTTGTCCTCGGGCGTATGCGAGACCGGGTCGACCTTGTGCATGGTCAGCTCGTTGCACTTGCCGATCCACCACTGGTAGGTCATATAGACCGTGCCCTTGTTGATACGGTCGCTCACGTCGGCGCGGCTGTATACCTGGCCGCGGCGGCTGTGAATCGAGACGATGTCGCCGTTCTTGATACCGCGCGCCTGGGCGTCCGCGGGATTCATGCGGACAAAGCCGGGCTCGTCGGCGAGCAGCGCCAGCGTCTTGCAGTTGCCAGTCATCGAGCGGCAGCTGTAGTGGCCGACCTCACGGACGGTGCACAGGATGAGCGGGTACTCATCGTCGGGAAGCTCGGAGGGCGCCTCCCAGTCGTGCGCCATCAGGTTGGCGCGGCCGTCCTTGGTGGTGAACTTGCCACCAGCGAACATGTCGGGCGTACCGTGGTCGTTCACATCGGTGCTCTTGACGGGCCACTGAGCGTAACCGCCCTCGGGAGCCATCTTCTCGTAGGTTGCGCCCACAAAGTTGGGGCACAGGCTAATGCACTCGTTCCAGATCTGCTCGGTGTTGTCGTAGTGCATGGGGTATCCCATACGCGTGGACAGGTCCGCGAAGATCTCCCAGTCGTGACGGCACTCGCCCTTGGGCGGAACGGCCGCGTCAAAGTGCTGGAAGCTACGGTCGGATGCGGTAAAGACACCCTCGTGCTCGCCCCAAGAGGTGGCAGGCAGGATGACGTCGGCGAGCATGGTCGTCTGCGTCATAAAGATGTCCTGGCAAATGAACAGATCCAGCTCGGAGAGCGTCTTGCGCATGCCGGCCGAATCGGGCTCGGTCTGCACCGGGTCCTCGCCGTAGTTGTAGAAGCAGTGCACCTTGCCCTCGTCGACTAGGTGGCCCAGGTCGGTGAGCTTATAGCCCTCCTCGAGCGGGAGCTTTTCCTCGGGCACGCCCCAAGCCTTGGCAAACTTGGCACGCACAGCCGGGTCGGTGACCTTCTGGTAGCCAGGGTACAGGTTGGGCAGCATGCCCATATCGCAGGAGCCCTGGACGTTATTCTGGCCACGCACGGGCGCGAGGCCGGAGTTGGGTTTGCCGATCTGGCCGGCAACGCAGGCGATGGAGGCGATGGTATGCACCGTCTTCAGGTTCTGCTTCTGCTGGCATACGCCCATGCCCCAGCCAATGATGGCAGAAGGCTTCGCCGTGGCGTACATCTCGGCAGCTTGGTGGATCAGCGCGGGATCGACACCCGTGATGTCCTGTACGGATTCGGGAGTGTAGTTCTTGATGGTCTCCCACCACTCGTCAAAGCCGTTCGTGTGCTCGGCGACGAATTCCTTGTCGTAGAGGCCATCGTTGACCAGACAGTTGGCAAAGGCGTTGAGGAACGCGACATTGCAACCGTTCTTGATCGGAAGGTAGATATCGGCGATACGCGCGGTTTCGATATGGCGCGGGTCGGCGACGATGATCTTGCAACCCTTTTCTTTGGCTCGCACGATACGCCTTGCGACGATGGGGTGCGAATCGGCAGGGTTATAGCCGAAGAGGAAAATGCAGCCCGCATCCTCCATACCGGGGATGGAGCATGACATGCAACCTGAACCAACCGTGTCCATCAGACCGAGGACAGTAGGGCCGTGTCAAGTACGAGCGCAGTTGTCTACGCTGTGGGTGCCGATGCACGCACGCGTAAACTTCTGCATGACGTAGTTCGCCTCATTGCCGCCGCCTCGCGAAGAGCCGGTGGTCATGACAGCGTTAGGACCATATTCGTCAATTATGGCCTGCATCTTAGATGCGGTGAAATCCAGTGCCTCGTCCCAGCTTACGCGCTCAAGATCCGCGCCCTTGGTGCGGCGGATCATCGGGTGCAGTACGCGAGGAGTCAAGATCTTGGTGTCGTTGATGAAGTCGTAGCCGCTCATGCCCTTAAGGCACAGCTCGCCCTGATTGGTGATGCCGTTGAGCGGTTCGGTACCCACGACCTGGCCGTTTTGGACCAAGAGGTTAAACTGGCAACCGGCACCGCAGTACGGGCAGATCACTTTATGCTTCTCCATGACACCCTCCTTCCTTTCTCTGCTACCGATTAATCGGTACGTATTTGACAATCGTCGGGCCTGTATGGCCGCCCGCCTACGCCTCGTTTTCGATGGTGGCGCGGGCACGCTCGGCGGTCAGTTCCGCCAGGCGCTCCTCGTCTACCAAGGTGAGGCCCTTGGTCGGGCACGCCTCGGCACACGCCGGACCGCCGGGACGGTCCACGCACAGGTCGCACTTGAGCACAAAGCTCTTAGTCTGCGAACCCACACGAACGTCGCCCATCAAGACGGGGACCTGCGTGGTCGCCACGCTCACGGCGCCAAAGGGGCATGCCATGACGCAGCTCTTGCAGCCGATGCAGTTGTCCTCGTTAACGCCGATGCGATGGTTCTTTGGATCAAAGAACAAGGCGCCCGTGGGGCAGGCCTTGGCGCACGGGGCATCCTCGCAGTGATGGCAAGCCACCGGTGCGGAGATCTCGTACGTACGCGTCACGCGCAGGCGCGGTGCGGCGATGTTGCCGGGGATGTCGTGTGCCTCGATGCACGCTGCCATGCAGGTTTGACACCCAATGCAGCGCGAGGAATCGGCCACGACTCGTTTATTGCCCATGTTGTTCACTCCCTCCTGAATCCCATGCCGGAGAGACCCTGTCGACGTTGTCCCAAGCCGCCCGTGACCTGGCATCGGCGTATCGAGCGCATGCGGCGAAACAGGCACTCGGTAGAATATCTCCAACGGTATACAGGTTAAATATACGCAGTTGCAGGGGGTAAACTTGAGTATAGGCCCTGCATTACGGGTGTATTGCAGTGGTTTTGGCAGGTTAGGATTATTCTCTATAGGATATAAAGGCGAGTGTATTACACGCGTACGCCCAACATAGATTTCACGCTCGCTTCTGAAGGATGTAGTACGTTTGTAATATTGTTCACACTCAATTACTCGAGTGCAATAAAGTAGTTGTTATAAAATTGGCTATTACTAGCCAAAGCTGTATTTGAATATTCATATTGCACGCTCATTAAGGGAGGCCAGTGATGTCATCGACTCAAAAACGAGCCATCCTGCAGGTGCGCATTCGCGAGGAAGACAAGCAGCATGCCGAGCGTCTCTACGACGCCATGGGCACATCGCTCGCCGAGGCCGTACGTCTTTTTGTCGCGCAGAGCATTTTGATGCGCAAGCTTCCCTTTCAGCCGGTCGCCGTGCGTTCAAAGGACGGCACCGCCGCCTATGGATCGCTTAAAGCATATGGGGACCCCAATCGCCGCTCCGAGGAGCGCAACGCCTGGATTGAATACCTTGCTACAGAAAGCGACGATTCGATTTTGGGTCCCGAGGAAGTAGATATCCATGAGTAGCACCATCATCGACGAGACCGTCATCCTGCGCTATCTGCTCGACGACGACGAGGTCCTGTCGCCGCGCGCCGCCAAGGTCATCGCCACGCGCACCGCTCGCGTCTACCCCGAGATCATCACGCGCGTCGTGGTCACGCTGCGCGACGTCTATAAGGTTCCCCGCGTTGAGATTGCTGCGGCCATGAAAAGGCTGCTCGATGACGTCATGGTCGACGAGCCCACCGTTATCGCCCTTGCTATCAAACTGTTCGGCAAAACGCATATGGACTTTAGTGACTGCCTGCTCGCAGCCCGCACCGCCATCTACAACGACGACGTCGTGAGCTTTGGCAAGCCCATCATCCAAGGCATGATCGATTACCGCCGCAAACGCATCAACGCAGCCGAAGCCCGCGAACGCGCCACCGACGCCCGCAGCCGCAGCACCGACGCCACCATCGACATGCTCCGCCACCAAAATCGTCACTAATGCGACGGAGGGACAGTCCCTTTGCTACATTCGCCATCCTTGTCGAACCGTCACCAACATTTTTCGAGTTGTGCGGTCCATTCGGCAAATCCCAAGTGGAATACACCGTAACAACTTGAGCGCTTATGTCCCACTTTGGGCTTTTATTTGTCTACTTGCACAGCAACTTCACAGAATCAAACACCACAATAGACGCAGGTGATCCTAAGCCGGCATCCTTAATCATGAAAAGGCTTCCATGTGACCGCACAACTCGATTTTTGTTGGTGAGCAGAATGCGCAACTGGAAAACGCGCCAAAATCGGCCATCCTATAAGTCAAAACCAGTCCGTATTTCTTAATTCCGCACCCAACAGGCTTGATTCCCGTCACCCGGCACTCATACAAAAACGGCCCTGGTTCCGAAAGGAGCCAAGGCCGTTGGTCTATCTTATGGAGCGGGCGACGGGAAGTCCAAGGATTTGCTTCGCAAATCCTTGTTTCGCTGCGGGCCTTCGGCCCTTGCGTGCTGCGCTGGAAAATGCTCACGCATTTTCTCAGCTTCGCACCCTGCCGGGTTCGATTCCCGTCGCCCGGCACGTAAACGAAAACGGCTCTGGTCCCCATAAGGAACCAAAGCCGTTAAAACAATCATATGGAGCGGGCGACGGGAATCGAACCCGCGTCATCAGCTTGGAAGTGTTGCGACATTTTGTACTAAGCCGTCTACCTGCGAAAACGCGGACGCTCTACCTGCTGTTTCTCTGTCTATTGCGTCTAAAAAGTCTATGTTTTATAGTTCAGTCAACGCAAGTTGTGTCATATGTGTGTCATGCGTTGTGTCATGAAAGGAGACACCATGTGTGGGCTGCTACCTGCTGAAACGTATTACGGATACGCTCTGAAACAGTACGAAACCAAGGACAAGAGCGGAACAATCACGGGTTATAAGTGGCGTGCCGTCTACTATTACAAGGACGAGAGCGGAAAGCGTCACCAAAAGAACGTCACCCTAAAGACCGAGGGGCGCGACAAGGGGCGCTCCAAGCAGGTCGAAAAGGCGGCGAACCAAGAAGCCGAAGCAATCCGCCAACAGCTCAACGAACAGGCTGCAAAAGACCCCCACAGCGGCGAGACGGTAGCCGAGTATTTCGGGAAGTACGTAGAGGAACGCGCAAACAGCATCGAGCGTTCATCAGCCAACGAGCTAAGGCGCATACTCAAAAGCTATATCGCGCCCAGCATCGGCAAAATCGAGCTGGACGAGCTGACCCCCGATGATGTGGCGGCATGGGTTACGAAGCTAGGAAAGAAGTACTCGCCCTCCACGGTGAAGAAGTGCCTAACCAACCTGCGCTCAGCCATGCGGCAGGCGGTAGACCGCGACAGGCTCGTTAAAGACCCCACGCGCGGCGTTAAGAACCCCAAGCAGGTGCATAGGAACCCCAACGCGCTAGACGCAAAGGGACGCGCCAAGGTAGCGCAGTTCATCGCCCTGGACCCCGACAAGCCGCTGAACGTTGGGTTTGCCCTAGCAATGTATATGGGTTTGCGCGAGGGCGAGATATGCGGACTGACGTGGAAGTGTGTAAATCTAACCGAAGGAACTATCAGCATCGAGCGCACCATAGGGCGGGACGGCTCCAAATGGTACGTAAAGGAACCCAAGACGGGCGGCAGCAGGCGCGAGCTGTACGCGCCCTCTATCATCGCCGACATGCTCACGGCACGCCTAGCCAACGCCAAAGCCGAGTGCCTAGAGCTGGGCGTTCCGTTCGATGAAAACATGTACGTGACGGGCGGCGCTGACGGCTCGTTTATGCAACCCCACTATCTTTCGCATAGGTGGAGGATTGCGGCTGACGCTCTGGAGCTTATCGGCACGGAGGGCAACCGCCCAACGTTCCACGACCTGCGCCACACGTTCGCAACGGCGGCTGTGACGGCAGGCACGGATATTAAGACCGTAGCGAGCATGATGGGACACGCCAACGCAGCTATGACGCTGAACATATACGCGAGCGCCGACAAAGAAGCCAAGAAGCGCGGCGCGGCTGTGGTTGAGAAGGCGTACATGGCAGACGTTGCCCAGCACGCCAAGGACGGCTCAGTTATCGAGTTCGGCAAGACTGGAACAGAGTGCTAGGAAGGTACAGACATGGAAACCAAGACGGCAAGCACACTAACGAAGAAGGACGCGGCTCAGCTGATGGGCGCGGCGCTCCACCTCGAAGCCCTGTCGGAGCTTATGCGGGGCTACTCCCCAGAGCAGGGGGGGGGCTAGGCGAGGTCAGCATTAAGG
>CALDCF010000012.1 GCA_937937635.1 uncultured Collinsella sp. | reverse complement strand
GAAAATACCCGCCTTTTCGCCAGCGATATACTCTTTGGGGTTCGGCGCACCACGCATGAAAGGACTGCCGCTTTCTTGCGCGTAGTCCTTGATAATTTGCTCAAACTCAGGTCGCGCGAACAGCTCGTCCATAGTGGTTCTGCGTATCTGCATAACGCCTCCTTGTCGAAATCATCGTCTCAGAGGCCAGAAGTACGCGCACTGCCGAAAAGCCGAGACGCCGCAGCCGATCAAGAGCTTCACAAGAGCGCAGACGCCTCGGCCTTTCGTTAAACAATTTCCAGGATCGTCGTTATGCTGACGATCTTAGTTGGCAGAGGGTATTTCTGCCGAATGCAGACTTGTCCACCGTCTCCCCATGTGGGATTGAGCTGTGTCGTCACTTCGCCCGTGATCGGAGTGGGCGGCGTGCCGGCAAGTTCAGTACCGCGCGCGGGGTATTCCGTGAGCTTGTCAAAAGTCGGACCGGCCTGCAGCCCTGACGAGTTAACCAGTCTCACGGACACCTTCTGGACGTTCTTTGTGTGGCCTGAGCCATAAGAGCCGTCCTGTAGCGCCAAAGCAACCGGCAAAGTCTGAAGGTCGGCGGTGTAGGGTAGGCCGATATGCACTAACGATGCCGGTCCCCGTAGCGTGATCTTCCCGTTCTTGACGACTTGAGGCGGTTCCACCGAGCCATCGGCCAGGATGGAAACGGTCGCACCTTCAAGCCAGGTCAGCCCGGAAATCTCTTCTTTAGGTGCGCCACGGTAGGTGCCGCAACAATCCAGGTGAACGCTTTCTTCGAGCGTGGTGTATTTGCGCTCGTGCATTCGTTCGATGAAGCGGCGGGCAGTGCCGTTGATGGTGCGTTTGATGACGCAGTACAGAATATCCTCTTCGCCCTCGGGTACGACGGCGCACGACTCGAAAGTGCCCTCTGTGGTCAGAGACGAGAACGCGCCCACGGACTGTTCCGGGACATAAGTGAATGAAATCAGGTTCCCTGCGGAACTGACGCACCAAATGATCGGCCACGGGGCTTTTGAGTAAGACAGATCAACGGGTTCCCGGTTGTCGAAAAGGTGATTCGCCCGAAGGCATACGTCGTTCGTGACGAAACCGCCTGCCTCATACGAGTAGCCGCACTCGCGAAGGTGACCGCCGCGGGCGCTCGCGTAAATGCAGGCGTTGTTAATCACCAACGGCTGAACAGAGTTGGCGCCGACGTACGACTGAGGCCGCACTGACATTGACTTTGGTGTGATGGCGTCGGAGTTCAACGGACTGACCCGCCATTCGGCTGCGGCCGTGAAAAGCATTAGCTGGGACAAAGGGACAAAGTGCTGAATGCGATTGGCCTCGCGAGCGGCTACCCGGACGGCGATACGGTCATCGTCCTGTGTCGGTAGGCTGTAACTCATGTCAGACTCGGTGCCGGACTTTGTCGCCCAAACATTGCTTGGTTTTGTGTAGGTTCCGCCAAACCATCTGCGTTGTTCGAAGTATGTCACCGCGCCTGGGTAGTCCCCTGTTTTAGCCACGGTAGCCGTGGCCGTGGCGCCTGAGCCGCCGGAGTTTCCCGTCATAATGACGACCTTAGGGTTCGAATATCCTGCTCCAGGGCGCACGACAGTAATGTCGGTAACGCTTCCCGATCCGTCAACAAAGGCGGTCAGTTCCGCCCCCGAACCCGTAGCGTCGGCAACTTGCACCGTCGGGACTGTTCGCGAGAGCTCGCATTGAAAAGTTAACTCTTCCCTGCGTGAAAGACCCGCGATAAAACCATATGGTACGTTTAGAGTAATTGTTACGTTTCCGCGCGTGTATCCGCTGCCCGCTTTACCGAGCTTGAGAGATGTAAGGGTTTTTTCTCGCACATTGGCAACAGCAACTGCGCCCTCTCCATCGCCCTCGATAGCAAAGGTTGAACCGTCGTGAAGCTGGGAACTTTCGAACGTGTAGGGCAGAGCTATGTTTGCGGTAGATTCCAGTGTTCCATCGGATTTGTAGGTCTTTTTGGTGCCGTACTGCTGGATTCCGGTGATTGTTAGATTTGTTCCATACCCCGAACCGCCATTTGTGATAGTAACGGATTCAATGCCGCCTTCTTGTTTAAACGGATCGTCATAGATTGGGGGAGTAATCGATCCGTCGGGATCGATCTGCTCGTCAACAATGGACAATTCTTTGGTTTGTCCAATGAAACACCATATGCCGCCCTGTTTGCGGTACACACGATAAAGCTCCGCGCCTGCAACCTTTTCCCACGAAATCGTGTTGTACGCTCCCGAACCATAGGGATTGCAACGGATTGATGTCGAGGCTCCTGCGGCTGATTCGCTTGAGCCGTCGGCTTTTAGTGCAGTGACGCAATATTCTCGAAGATAGTCTGTTTTGTTGGTTACTTCACTGTTGATAGACTGGCTAACAGATGGTGCGGCCGGAGATGGGAGCGCTCCGCTGATGTTAATTTCAATAAGACGCCAATCGGTCGCTGCATAGCGCCGGAGCTCTCTTGGGGCATATGCCGGGTGAACGATGGTGAGAACGTCGGCAGACTGAACATAATGCAACGAGAAAATATCGTCGGCTCTGTATGGTGTAGCGACCTCGTACGGCTGGCCGTTGCTTCCTAATAACGTCTGACCGTCCGTGTGAAAGCGAATGTACTTTTCCCCAAATTCGAGCACCATGGATTGATCTGAGGAAAATGTAAACGGGATCAACCGCGCCTGTTTGTCGGCGTATTTTGCGTAGTTGACGTAGGCAAAGCCCGGGCGGTTCTGTGCGGGCCCACGAGGGTCGATGAGGAAATTCCGACATTTGGCGAGTCCGGATTGATATTTCGGATCACCTGCGCGGCCGTACATTTCGGGCGACATTTCGCCGCCGTTACAAGATTGCTGATAGGTGCGAATGCTTGCCATTACAAAACCCTCCGAGCGCGAAGTTGCGACGCCTCGTAAGGCGTCTGTTGGCGTCGCATGGAAGTTTGGGCGTCTTCTGTCTTGGCTTTGGACAGTGCCGTTTCGTACTGTTTCATGATTCCGACGACAGTTTGAGACGTGGAGTCACTGCGCTTGACAGGACCGTAGAGGTAGCTTGCGAGAAGCAGCATCAGAGCGTCGATGAAATATCCGGGAAAAAGATTGGCATTGTCAACGTAGGAGACGTATGTCAGAACCGGATTGTCGATATCACAGAAAAGAACGCGGTGCGTGTCGTTTTCGATCAACCCCAACTCAAATCGCCCGAGCGCCGGACAGCGATCGGGGCTGGCGCCTCCGAACAAAAATTCTTCCGGCTCGATCTTTAGCGGCCTCAGGAGCTGACTCGGCAGGGCGTAAGCCCATTTGTAGCCATAACCGGCGATGTCGACGTTGTTCAGTTTTGTCAGCTTGATTCGTTTGGTAGCGAAACTCCACGCGTTTGACTCGAGGATTCGCCGAAGCGCGACAGGGTACCAACGGGCGCAGTGCCCCGACTGATCAGAACCGTCAGGCGGGTTGACGGACGTTACTGTGCCCGAGTCACCGAGAATCGAAAGAGCGAGATTGCAAATGTCGACGGATGTAGCCATTGTCCTACCTCATAAAGAAAAGGGGGGCGGTTTAACCGTCCCCCCAGAGTTTGCCTTTAACGCAGGTCAATCAACCGTCGGCGCGGGATCGTAGCCTTCAGGCTTGGTCGTGCGCGGCAGTTCGTAACCGTTGTCAAGTACGGCACGCTGCAGCGTGCCCGTCACGGTACCGGTAACGGCCGTGATGAGCTTGAGGTAGCGACGGTGCTTTAACGGCATCGGAATTGCCTGACAGGTCGGAATCTTCGATCCCGTCTGCGTAAAGGTCAGCAGGTCGGCGAAGGTCGAGCCGTCAGCCGAGTCCTGCAACTTGAAAGTTACGGTACCTTCACCACCGGCACCCTTAACCTGCAAGATGAGATTGAATCGAGGATTGAGCGAACCGAGGTTCGGATACTCCTGCTTCAGGTCAATGGCTTTGCCCGTCGTAATGGCGGACGCCAAAGACTTGTCAGAACAAAACTTCAAAAGTGCGTCTGTAATCATTGCGCCCTCCTTAGGCCAGAGACAAAACCGGCATCGTGTTGGTGATGACGTCGGTCCCCAAACGATGGATAGGAATGCCGTCCCACGTCATGACCTTGCGACCTGCGACTTCGCCGGTCGTGAGCTGCACGTTTTCTTTGTTGTTGATCTGACGGCGAAGAACGCCCGTCACAGCTTCGTTGCAATAGAACGCACAGCGCCCCTTGTACTCGTCCGGAAGCAGGTTCACGGCCTGCGTCATGAGGTCGATCAGGTCGGGACTGCCGGAGGTCTTCGAAGACTTACTCCACTTCGTCGTATCGATGTTGGCAATACGAACAACGGTGAGCGGGTCGTAAATAGCCACACCGATGTCCCAACGGAAGTCGGTTTCAAGCGCCCAATAGTGCTTGGGATTATCCGACGTGCCCGTGGTCACTCGCACGGGCTCGGGGTGAACGGTGGTCTGGAAGCCGCCGAGATTTTCGCCGTACTGCGGATAGAACAAATAGTTCGAAGCCAGATCCCAACCGACGAGAAGAATTTCCGTCTGCTTGTTTTCCGTGGTACCGCCGGCGTCGATGATTCGATCCTTGAAAACGGGATCGGTCGGCGTCACGATATTGAAGAGCCCCTTGCAGGTGTTGGGGTCCTTCGCGGGGTCACCGTAGAAGAGATTGCGTACCGTAGCACGAGCGAAGCCACGACTAAACGCCTGGTCGCGACGCAAACGCCAAGAGGCGCGGTCGCTTTCCTTCTGGTCGTAGAACTGATCTCGGTCGACGGTCGAGCTCGAAGAGCGACGGCTGCAGGTGTAACGAACATTGTTGCCCGTCACGACATCAGAGCCCCAGCCTTCGTTATAGCCGTGCAGATCGCCTTCGGGATAGCGGGTTACGATCTGCCCCTTGTCGCCCATGCCGTCATTGCCTCGAACAATCACAGCCTGATCGAAGAAGGGCATATAGTCGCGAATGGTGTGCAAAAACACCTTGCGGGCTACGTCCTTGTCACCAACAAGGCCTTCGAATTCGGCCAAAGAGGTCGGTGCAACGTTGCTGACAATATCTGCCATTTTGTACCTCGTTAAAAATTATTAGACTTCGTAAACGTCTTCTGCGGTGATTTGCCGCGGCGCGGGCTTGCCCGTCGGGAAGCCACCTTCGCCGAAACGCGCACCCACACGAGCAAGGAGCTTCAACACACCGGGATGATTACCGGCAGGGGAGTTCATAAACTCCACCACATCCGGGTCGAAATTCCCGTCACTGCCTTTACCGAACATGTCCCTAATGCGGGCAATGTCATGGAGATGGTCGGCGATTTCGGGGTCGTTGGACGATTTTTCAGCCCACTGTTTGGAAATTCCCGCAATCTGCTCCATCTGACGACGCGCCATGATTGGGGCCATTTTGTTGACCACATCTTGCGCTTTGTCCTGCGGCAAGTTGAGGCTCTTTGCCACTTCACCGAATTGCTGCATGACGGCGGAATCAAGCATGGTGCCTTCCGGCGCCTTGAACTCTTCGTATGTCTCGGGCGCGCCTTCGGCGGGCTTTTCTGCCTCGGCCTTTTTCGGTGCGTCCTTGTCGTCATGCTTTTCGTCGGTCTTATCGACGACCTTGTTCAGAAGGGTGTCCGGCATTGTCACCGCTGGCTTATCGGCCTGTGGCGTTACATCCTGAGTTGCGGTCTGAGTCGTCGAAGGTTCTGCGGCCGGAGCCGCAGGCGGGGCGTCATTTGTATTTTCAGTCCCGGTCGTTGTTTCGTCGTTCATGAGATTCCCTCAGCATTTCTTGATAAGAGATCGGATCAATGAGATTGAGCAGCGCAAGTCCGACACTGCGGCGGCCTTCGGCGAAGGCCATGGAAAGCGCGTTGGTGTTGAAAGACGGTCGGTGAAGCCCCGTGGCATCCAAGATGATTTCCATGGCTTCTCGGCCCTCTTTTGTGTCCATCACATAGGCGATGGACTTCTTGACGCGGCGCATATAGCGCTCTGTGCTTTCACGTCTGGTGGTTTCTTCGGCCTTGACTTCGGCCGAATTAAATGGATCTCTGCTCATCATGAACAACATCATCAAACCGCTCGATGTGGATACGCGCACAAAAGACCGTGCGCGTAGGTAGACGTGTCGAGCAGATACTGCGGGCTACAGAAGAGTTGAGGAATTTATGCAGGACTACAACGAATATTTCCGATACCTCTTTTCGTTTGCGGTGGGTGCCTTGGCTCAGTGTCTGATGTATTTGAACTCGGTGAACAAAGCCAAGCCTTTTCTTTGGCTGGAATTCTTTGGGGCAGTGGCCCTTTCTGGGTTCATTGGCTTTCTGATCTGTATGGCGGCGCACTCTTACGGCCTGCCTGATGAGGCCGCGGGAGCGCTGGCAGGCTTGGGCGGCATGATGGGAAAAGATGGTGTGAGTATCTTGAAAGGTTTTTTGGAGAGAGGTGCCCGATGAAATACGGTTTCTTTGACGAAAAGGAGTTGCAGAGTCCAAAAGACCCGAACAAGTCTCCCTTCCCGCACGTTGTCACTGATGAATTGCTGAATTTACTCAATCGCATCCGCCGCGCGTGGGGCAAGCCGATCTTTGTCAATTCGGGCTATCGAAGCCCCGAATACAACGCGACGATCACCGGCGCTGTGGCAAACAGCTATCACACGAAGGGTATGGCGGCTGACATTCGACCTGACGATCCGCGCCTGATCCCCGATCTCCAGGACCTGTGTCTGGAACTCAATAAAGAAGGCGGCGTCGGACTGTACGATTCCTTCGTTCATGTAGACGTGCGTGGGCACCGCGCTCGTTGGGATTATCGACACAAATGAAAGACTACGCTTATGCGATAGCGGCTGGCCTGGCCTTCATCGCGGGGCTCTGGCTTGCCTCTGCGCACTACGACCGAAAAATTGCCCTCATGGAAGCGGCGCAGTCTGAAGCACTGCGAGCGGCGGAGAGAAAAAATGCTGAAGGACTTTCGAAAGCAACCAATACGATCAACTTGGCTCAAGCTGAGTACAACGATCTACGCGCTGAGCTTGATCGTGCTCGCGCCCGGATGCGCCACTCGGACGGTAACCGCGCCTCCTCCGGAGATTCCGCAGACGCTCTTAGAAAGCGAGTTGCCCGACTGGAAGGCTTGGTTCAAAGACTGGCTGACTCTGGTTCAGAGTGCGGCCGACTCTATCAGCGATGCGCCAAAAACCACGACGCGTTGACGGAAATTTTGAAATGACGAATCTAGTTTTATCTTACGGATGCGGCGACAAAGCAACGCTCAATGCCGTCTTGTCCGATTTTCGTTCTCTAATAGGAGAGAAAAATGGAGGTAGCTGTAACTGTTAGATGCCCTTGCTGTGGGCGTCGTCTTTTCGACATTGCTTCGCCCCGCCCGGCTAAAGGGGTTTTGTGCATCAAGTGTCCGAAGTGCAAAGCGCTTGATGTCCTTGACCTTTCGTCATACAATAGAGCCATCCCGCAGAGCCGTTCGGTCTCTGCCTCAAATAAGGCCAACGAGCCAACTTCTTAGCGCCAAGCGAGCGCGCAATCCAGAGAACCTCGAGTTCCATAGCAAAAGGAGATTGCTATGGCTGAATTTGCAACCAAAGGCCTCGCCAACGGCGTAGGCATCCCCGCCCTCGTTTTGGGCTCTCTCGGCTTCCTTGGCTCCGCCAACAACGGCAACGGAATCCTCGGCGGCCTCTTCGGTGGAAACAACTGCGCCCCGCAGATGGCCGCGATGGGCGTCATTGCTGAAAAGGACGCCAAGATCGCCGAGCTCACTTCGCAGAAGTACTCGGACAATCGGGACGCGACGCTTTATCAGGCGACGCGCTCTGAAAACGAGAAACTCGAAAACCGTCTGATGGACTACATTAAGCCGCTCTCGCAGGAATCCGCGAGCAACCGCGAACGCGTCGCCGTGCTCGAATCCCAGATGAAGAGCAACGCTGAAATCGCTGATCTCCGCGAGAAGTTGGTACGTTCCGAACTCGGTGCCAAGATCGACTCCGTCGCCCAAACCTGTGGCTGTGGTATCGCGCAGCTCAACAACGCTGTCGCCGGTATCAACAACACGTTGAACCAGATCACCCACACGGTTATTCCGCGCACGGCGATCTGCCCCGAAGTGATGGAACGTTACAACAGCTGGACTGCGCCCACAGCCGCGGCTCCGGCGGTTCAGCCGGTGACCGGCAGCATCAACGTCAACCGGGGTTAAGCCATGAGAATGCCGATTGGAAATCTGCAGGCGGTGGTGCTTGAGTTCGTGCAACAGGTACTCATTCCCGCCGCCGAGACGAAGGGCGGCATGCTGCCCTTCTCAGTCGGCATCGTCGGGGGCCTTGTTGCACGACAGGCTCCCGCGATGGCTACGCAGTATCTACCCCTGATGAAGTCTCTTGGGATAGCTGACGAACAAAATCGAATCGACGTTGATCTGCTGTACGCCGAAGCCTCAAAGAATCTTGAAGCGCATCCATTCTCTATCGGGCCATACAAGCCAGATAAAGGGGACCTGGACGCGCTCAAAGAAATCATGAACCGACACGGAGAATAGCCATGGAAATGAAGGAACTGATGAAAGCCCGCGCGGAACAGTCCATGCACTGTCTTCTCGAAAAGATCGACAAGGTGTGCGACGAAGCCCGCGATGGCGGCGGACTCAGTAGTGAGGACGTTCGCACGCTCGAAAAAGCGTGGTGCGCAGTAGCCACCATCAAGGC
>CALDCF010000011.1 GCA_937937635.1 uncultured Collinsella sp. | reverse complement strand
ATAAACCTCGGTCAGTTGCGTGCGATCGACATGCGTGTAGACCTGCGTGGTCGAAATATCGGCATGGCCCAAAATCTCCTGCAGCACACGCAGGTCGGCACCGCCCGCGAGCATGTGGGTGGCAAAGGAGTGGCGCAAGGTATGGGGATGGAGCCCCACCAGCCCCACCTGACGCCCATACCGCTCACATATCGCATGCACGGCCTGGCGCGACAGGCGACGTCCGTTCTTATTTAAAAAGACCGCCAAGGTCTCCGTCCCGTGAGCATGGGCGGCCAGGAGAGTGCGCCCGTCACCTATATAGCGTGTCAGGGCACGCGCCGCGCTTCCCACCAACGGGGCCAGACGCTCCTTGGAGCCCTTACCGCGCACCAGGACAAACCCGTCATCGATATGGATATCGCCCACATCGAGCCCAACCAGCTCACTCACGCGCAAGCCGCAACCGTAAAGCACTTCCAAGATGGCATGATCGCGCAGCCCCATCTCGCCCTCGGGAAAGTCTTGATCGAGCAGTGCCGAGACATCCTCCACCGAAAGGTATTCCGGCAGGCGATCTGCCTTTTTGGGCAGGCGCAACGCCGCCGTCGGGTTTTGGGCCACGGCCCCATCGCGCACCAAAAAGGCATGCAGACCCTTCACGGCAGCAAGCGCGCGCTCCACCGAGGCGTCGGAATAGCCTCCATCGCGGCGATCGGCAACAAAGCCCTCCACGACCCGACGGCTCACATCTTCAAAAGACGCAATGTCAGCCCGCTCCAGATAGGCGCAGTACGTCGTCAGGTCACGACGGTAGGCCGCAATCGTATTGCGTGCCAAACCCCGCTCGACCGCAAGGTAATCGAGATACTCCCCCGCCGCCACAGCGAGCGACGAGGGAGTAGCTTCGGTATGCTCTTGGTTCGCCGGCACCCTTAGTCCGTAGCGAGGTTCATGGGCGTCACCTGCAGGCGATCGACACCCTCGTGCTGACCGATCGAGGCACGCACGAACTCTCGGAACAGCGGCTGTGGGTTGGTCGGACGGCTCTTGAACTCGGGGTGAGCCTGGGTTGCCACATACCACGGATGCACGTCGCGCGGCAGCTCGACCATCTCGACCAGGCGCTCGTCGGGCGAGATGCCAGAGATAACCAGACCGGCGTCCTCGAGCTGGTCGCGGAAGGCGTTGTTAAACTCAAAGCGGTGACGGTGACGCTCGTAGACGAGATCCTCGCCATAGGCCTCGCGCGCGAGGGAATCGGCAGCAAGCTTGCACGGATAGGCGCCCAGGCGCATGGTGCCGCCCTTCTCGGTCACGTCCTCCTGCGAGCTCATCAGGTCGATGACACTATACGGGCCATCCGGATCGAACTCGGAAGAGCTGGCGCCGGCAAGGCCGACGACGTTGCGGGCAAATTCGCACACGGCCACCTGCATACCCAGGCAAATGCCCAGATACGGAATCTTGTGCTCGCGGGCGAACTCGGCCGCGAGGATCTTGCCCTCCAGGGCACGCTTGCCAAAGCCGCCAGGGACCAAGATGCCCGAGGCGTCACCCAGGACCTCGGAGACGTTCTGCTCGTCGAGGCTCTCGCCATCGACCAGCTGCACGTCAACGTGGCGATCGTAGAACACGCCCGCGTGGTGCAGGGCCTCGATAACCGACAGGTAGGCATCGGGCAGCTGCGTATACTTGCCCACGACGGCGATCTTCACCTTGTCGGCGTGCTGGTTGGCATGGTTCTGCTTACGCAGGAACTCGTTCCACGCACTCATGTCGCGCTCACGCGGATCCAGACCCAGACGCTCGCAAATGCGCAGGTCAAAGTCCTGCTCGGCGAGCAGCTGCGGAACATCGTAGATGCTCGCGCAGTCCTCGTTGGTAAAGACACAGTCGGTGTCGACGTCGCAGAAGCTTGCGATCTTGCCGCGGATGGCATCGTCGATATGGTGGTCGGAGCGCAGAACGATAATATCGGGCTGGATACCAAAGCTGCGGAGCTCCTTGACGGAGTGCTGCGTCGGCTTGGTCTTGACCTCGTGGGCGGCGGCGATATAGGGAACGAGCGACACGTGGATGTAGCAGACGTTCTCGGGGCCGGCCTCCTTGCGATACTGGCGAATGGCCTCGACAAACGGCTGCGACTCGATGTCGCCGATGGTGCCGCCCAGCTCAGTGATGACCACGTCGGAGCCGGTCTGCTCCTCAATACGACGGAACTTATCCTTAATGGCGTTCGTGACGTGCGGAATCACCTGCACGGTGCCGCCCAAAAAGTCACCGCGACGTTCGCGGGCGATCAGGCTCTTATAGATGGCACCAGTCGTAAAGTTGGAATCGCGGGTCAGGTTCTCGTCAATAAAGCGCTCGTAGTGGCCCAGGTCCAGATCGGACTCGTAGCCGTCCTCGGTCACAAAGACCTCGCCATGCTGGAACGGGCTCATGGTGCCGGGGTCGACGTTCAGATACGGGTCGGCCTTTTGCATCGTTACTTTGTAGCCACGCGACTTGAGTAGACGGCCCAGCGAGGCCGCGGTAATACCCTTGCCCAGAGACGAAACCACGCCGCCGGTCACGAACACATGCTTGGTCATATTGAGTTACCTGCGCTTCCCGTAGAAGTTGTCCATACACATCTTACGGGTCTTCATTGTAATACTCGCGACGCGCGCCGCACGCAATTTTTCTTACGCGCAATCGCATTTCTCCATCTCGAAACAAAACGCCGTCCGGTTGCCCAGGCGGCGTCGTTTCCACTATGAATGCGCGTTGTTATCGATCGGCGAGTTCGTCCTTGATCAAGTCCTGCACGAGCATACCGGCACGGATGCCCTCTAGATACCACTCGCCACGCTCCGTGAGACAAATACCATTTGCAAGCTGGCCGCCGTCGTCGCTGTAGCGCGAGACGACCTCAATGATGTCTTCGGATTCCAAGCGCTCAATTGCCGCGCGGGCGCGATACGGAGACACCCCCACACGCTCGGCAAGCGTCTTGCGCGAAAAGCCATAAAATCCGCCGTTGTCTTCGGACTGCTGTGCGATCTCCATCAGCACCTGCACCTCGACACGCTTCATATCGTTGACACTCGCACGACCCTTGCCAGCCATGGCAGCCTCCTCAAACCGAGCACGGGCATCACTTGCACCGCGCGCGACCGGCACACCCCATGATGGCCGGCAACATCCATCATGCGGCATCCCCGCAAAAGGATGAAACAGTTAGGGTTATTGTATACCGCCCAAATCGCTTATAGGCAGGTAAACGAGCTAATTTTAGGTTAAACGGTAGCTTTGTTGATAAAAGGGGCACACCGAATGCATACCCGATGTGCCCCTTTCGGACCAAGTTATCCAGACTTAGCGGTGGAAGAAACCACGGCGCTCGAACTTGGGCTCGCAGCACACGTTGATGCCCAACTTGCGCAGTACCGTCTCGTCCGTCGGCGAGATAATCACGCTAAAGAAGGCATCGCAACCGCGCAGCTGCTCCAGGCCCGAAAGGACGCGAGCGGCCGTCTCACTCGTGGCCGAGGTGATCGAGAGCGCCATAAGCGTCTCGTCGGTGTGCAGGCGCGGGTTCTTGCTACCCAGGAAATGCGTCTTGAGCTTGCTAATAGGCTCGATCGCCTCATCGCTAATGACCTCGAGCTCAAGGTCAACACCCGAGACATGCTTAAGTGCATTCATGATGAGCGAGCTCGCGGCGCCCAGGCGCGTGGAAGTCTTGCCGGTCACCACGGAGCCGTCGGGCATGACCATGGCGCCTACGGGGCCACCCGTCAGCTGCTCCCTGGTGAGGGCCGCCGAGCGCGCCGGTGAGTAGTTCTTATCGATGCCGGCTTTCTTCATAATGAGCTTGAGACGATCAACCTGTTCATCGCCCATGCCGGTGCGGCGCACGGCCTCGACCGCAGCAAAGTAGCGGCGGACGATCTCCATCTTGGAAGCGTCGCGGCAGGCATCGTCATCGGTGATGGCAAAGCCGACCATATTAACGCCCATGTCCGTAGGGCTCTGGTAGGGGCTCTTGCCCAGGATCTTTTCCATCAGGGCACGGACTACCGGGAAGGCCTCGACGTCGCGGTTGTAGTTGACCGTGGTCTTGTTATAGGCCTCCAGGTGGAAGGAGTCGATGATGTTGGCGTCATCGAGGTCTGCCGTGGCGGCCTCGTAGGCAATATTGACCGGATGCGTAAGGGGCAGATTCCAGACCGGGAACGTCTCGAACTTGGCGTAGCCGGCGGCGGTGCCGTGCTTGTGCTCGTGATAGAGCTGAGACAGGCAGGTGGCGAGCTTGCCCGAGCCAGGGCCGGGAGCGGTGACCACGACGAGCGGACGGGTAGTCTCGACAAACTCATTCTTGCCATAGCCGTCGTCGGACACAATCAGATCAACATCGTGCGGATAGCCCTCGATGGGATAGTGCAGCTTGGCAGGAATGCCGAGCGCGTTCAGGCGATTGCGGAAGACGTCGGCAGCGGGCTGGCCAGCGTACTGGGTGATGACCACGGCCGCGACAGCAAAGCCGTTGCCGCGGAACAGGTCAACCAGGCGCAGCACATCCTCGTCATAGGTAATGCCAAGGTCACCACGAGCCTTGTTTTTCTCGATGTGGTTCGCGTTGATCGCGATGATAACCTCGACATCGTCGGCGATGCTCTTGAGCATGCGGAACTTGCTGTCCGGCTCAAAACCCGGTAGCACGCGGCTGGCATGATAGTCATCGAACAGCTTGCCGCCAAACTCCAAATACAGCTTGCCGCCAAACTGCGAGATGCGCTCCTTAATATGAGCGGCCTGCAGCTCGATATACTTCGCGTTGTCGAAACCCTGGCGCATGTATGGCTCCCGTCCCGTTTCCATTTAATGTCTTAGGCGATTATAACGGAGCAGACCCTCCCCGATGCCCAGGCCATCAACAGGCACCAACCAAACACGCGCTCGATAAGTTGCGGTGGAATAGTTCCCGCTTAGTCCCTCAGGACACACAAACAGGAACTATTCCACCGCAACTTCCCCTTTTTGGTGCAAGCTAACCTGACCCCTTTGCACCAAGAATGGCAACGCCACAGGTTGAGCATAAGTCAGCGAAAGCCCACCAGAGCGAGCAAGGCGCCCCCCTGCACCAACAATGGCAACGCCGCTGGTAGAGCCAACGTCAGCGAGCGCCGTCCAGAACGTACAAGTTGGCATGAAAAAGGCAAGGCATAGACCTTTTGGTCATGTCTTACCTTTTGAATGACAAATTGTCGTTCTGGGCGGCGCGCAGCGTCAACTGGTTGCGCGGTTCGTAGAACCGCGCAACATAAGAGCGCCCCCTCCCGCGCACGGAACGGGAGGGGGCTAAAGGTAGGAGTCTACCGGTGGGTTGACCCCACCGGACAGACGATGACCAGGTGATCCTTTACAGGATCGTCAAGGTTTCCGTGGGGTACCCGTTGGGTACTTAGATCAACACGCAGGCGACAGTCAGGATGATGGCGCAGACGACGGAGAGCGCGACGATGAGCTTAAGGGCAAACTTGAGCCAGGTCGTCCACTCGATCTTGGCCAGGGCGAGACCGCCCATGATGGCACCGGAGGTCGGGGTGAACAGGTTCACGACACCGATGGCGGCGGAGAAGATCATGACCATGACCTCAGGCGAGAAGCCGAGCTTAACAGCCAGCGGTCCCATGATGGGCATGGAGACGGTAGCCATACCAGAGGTCGAGGGGATCAGGAAGGACAGGCCGAAGTAGACCAGGAAGCTCATGGGAGCGAAGATCACGCCGGACAGGCCAGCCAGAGCATTGGCGGCAGCGTCGAGGACGTAGACGTCGAGGCCGGTGTTAGCCATGAGGACGGAGATACCACGGGCGAGGGCGATGACGAGAACAACGGACATCATGTCGGCAGCACCGGTGATGAAGGTGTTAACGATCTGCTTCTCAGACAGGCCACCGATGATACCGATCAGGATAGCCATGAGGAAGAACCAGGTGGAAGCCTCGTCGAAGTACCACTGGCCAATGGGCAGGCCGGTAATCAGGGCAGACCAGCCCTGGACGACGGTGTTACCGTCGGCATCGTAGACAGCGCCAGCGTCAAAGAAGTTGGCGACGCCCTCGTTGAGGTCTGCCAGCGGGATGAAGCCGACGATCATGACGACGAAGGTGAAGGCGAAGGCGATCAGAACACCCTTCTGACGACCGGTGAGCTTGACCTCCTTGTGAACCTCGGAAGCAGCCTTGCCGTGAGCCTCTTCGGCGTCCTTGAGCTCCTGCATCGACAGGATGGTGGAACCCTTATCAGCCTTGACCTTCTTGGCATAGTTCATCACGAAGACGATGGACATGGCGGTAGTGACAATCCACAGGACGGCACCGAGGCCGATGATGATGGACTGATTCACGGCAATGTCAACGCCGGTCAGAGCGTCGACGGCAGCGCCGACGGCGAACGGGTTAACCGTGGAGCCGAGGCAGCCGCAGCCAGCGCCGAGCAGAACGGTAGCGGCGCCGACCATAGGGTCGAAGCCAGCGGCCATCATGGTAGCAGCGAGCAGGGCGTAGAAGGGAACGGTCTCCTCGCACATACCATAGGTGGTACCACCGAGGGAGAAGATGAGCATCAGCACGGGAATGAGCATAATCTCATTGCCCTTAAGCTTCTGCACCAGAACGGCGATGCCGTTGTCCAGGGCGCCGGTCTCGGTCATCATGCCGAGGAAGCCGCCCAGGATCATAACGAAGAGGCAGACGGGCAGAGCGTCAGCGAAGCCCAGAATCGGGGCGGTGCAGAAATCACTCAGACGGGCGGCAGTAACCGCGCCGCCGGACGTTCCGGAGACGATAACGGTAATCACTGCAACAATTGCCAGCAGAGCAAGAAGAATGGTGAACGATGAAGGCATACCGCGCTTTTTCTTAGCGGTCTCAGTCATAGTTCTCATCCCCCCTTCATAAATCATTTACTGATCTCGCCCGAAGCGGCTCTTCCGTGCCGTGCCTGCCGCTTGATGCGAGATTATTACCAGATAAAACCGCTCGGGGTGTGCAGCAATACACCCCGAGCGAGATGCTAGATGCTCTTACTTGAGCGTGGCGTACATGACAGCCTTGATGGTGTGCATGCGGTTCTCGGCCTCGTCGAAGACCTTGGAAGCGGGGCTCTCGAAGACCTCGTCGGTGACCTCCTGCTCGGTGATGCCGAACTGCTCGCACTTCTCGGCGCCAATCGTGGTGTTGGTGTCGTGGAAGCTGGGCAGGCAGTGCAGGAAGATAGCGCCCGGGTTGGCCATAGCCATGACCTCGGAGGTGACGCGATACGGGGTGAGCTGAGCGATGCGCTCGGCCCAGACCTCGTCGGGCTCGCCCATGGAGACCCAAACGTCGGTGTAGAGAACGTCGGCACCGGTGACGCCGTCCTTGACGTCGGTGGTCAGCTTGATGGTGCAGCCGTTGGCCTCGGCGATGGGCTTGCAGGCCTCGATAACGTCGTCAGCGGGCATGCACTCCTCGGGGCCGCAGGCCACGAAGTTCATGCCGAGCTTGGAGCAAACGACCATGAGGGAGCGAGCGACGTTGTTCTTGCAGTCGCCCATGAAGACGAGGGTCTTGCCCTTGATGTCGTAGTTGAAGTTCTCCTGGACGGTCAGGATATCGGCGAGCATCTGGGTGGGGTGCCACTCAGTGGTCAGGCCGTTCCACACGGGCACGCCGGACTTAGCGGCGAGCTCCTCGACGTCGTCCTGGGCAAAGCCACGGAACTCAATGCCGTCATACATGCGGCCGAGAACGCGGGCGGTGTCCTCGATGGACTCCTTCTTGCCCATCTGCGACGAACCGGGATCGAGGTAGGTGACGCCCATGCCAAGATCCATGCCGCCGACCTCGAAGGCGCAGCGGGTACGAGTGGAGGTCTTCTGGAAGAGCAGAACGATGTTCTTGCCCTCGAGATAACGGTGCGGAACGCCAGCGCGCTTCATGTCCTTGAAGTTCTTGGAGAGCTTGAGCAGGTACTCGATCTCCTCGGTGGTGAGGTCAAGGAGCTTGAGGAAGCTACGGCCGGAGAGGTTAACACCCATGGTTCAAATCCTTTCGAAAAAATGAATTACGTAAATAGTAGCGGTGCCCGTTTGACGGGCGAAACCGGTGCGGTTGTAGGGGGACCGCACCGGAAACGGAAAGACTTAGAGGTCCTCGCGCCAGAAGGGCATGCTCATGCAGCGCGGGCCGCCGCGGCCGCGGGAGAGCTCGGCGGAGGGCACGACGAGAAGGTCCAGGCCCTCCTTGTACAGCACGTCGTTGGTGACGGTGTTGCGGGCGTAGACGCAGATCTTGCCGGGCTCGACGCACAGGGTGTTGGAGCCGTCGTTCCACTGCTCGCGGGAGGCCGCGATCGGGTCGCCGCCGCCGCAGGGGATCAGCTTGACCTGGTCGACGCCGGTGGCGTCCTCCAGGACGTGCTCGAGGGTGTCCTCGATCAGGCGGATGTTCACGTCGCCCGGGTTCTTGCCGGCGGTCAGCTCGTAGACGCGCAGGGTGCCCATGATGGCGGGGTGGATCGTGAACTTATCGACGTCGATCTGGGTGAAGACCGTGTCGAGGTGCATGAAGGCGCGCGAGACCGGGATGTCGAAGGCCAGGATGCGCTCGACCTTGGAGTCGGAGTTCCAGAAGATGTTCTGGGCCATGACGTCGATAGCGGCGGCCTGGGTGCGCTGGGAGATGCCGACGGCGAGGGTCTTCTCGTTGATGTTCAGCACGTCGCCGCCCTCGGTGTGGAACTGGCAGTCGCGGCGGAAGTACAGGGAGACGTCCTTGTAGTCGGGGTGGTACTTGAAGACGTACTTGCCGTACAGGGTCTCGCGGTTGCGGGTGACCGAGTACATGCGGTTGAGGTTGACGCCCTCGCCGACGACCGCGAACGGGTCGCGGGTGAAGTAGAGGTTGGGCATCGGGTCGATGATCAGGTCGGACTCGGACTCGGAGTTGACCAGGGAGTCGAGGGTCGTGGACGCCGTGAGGGGCATGTCGATCTCGGCCTTGGTCATGCCGGCCATGGTCTTCTTGACGAACTCGAGGTTGTCCTCGATGGAGTCCAGCTTCTCGCGGACGATCTGCGGCATGTGCTGGCCGCGGATGCCGGCCTCGGCGATGTACTGGTCGGTGAACTCGGCGCGGGCGCCGGGGACCTGGTCGAACACCTCGGCGACGAGGTTCTCCAGGTAGAGGACCTCCACGCCCTGGTCCCTCAGGATCTGGGCGAAGGTGTCGTGCTCCTGCTGTGCGACCTCCAGGAACGGGACGTCGTCGAACAGGAGTCGCTCGAGCTCGTCGGGCGGCAGGTTGAGGAGCTCGTCGCCGGGACGGTGCAGGCAGACCTTCCTGAGCTTGCCGATCTCGGAAGGCACGTGCAGACCTTTCGTCATGGCCTCCTACCTTTCTTTCGGGCCCTTGTCAGGGCCGATTCGTTAGCGCCCCTCCGTGTGAGGCGTTATTGCTGACGACATATTTATATCCAAAATCAGCCCATACTTCCACCTTGCCCCCGAACGGTTTTTTATAGGGGGTGAACGGCATACACATATACTTCACGCATGGCACACTTTGATTTAATAAAGTTTATTTACGTGCTTAAATGCTTTTTCAAACCAAATAGCAAATGGAACTTAACTTTATTAAACCACCCTCAAATTGCATATTTCTAATAAAGCTATGAATAGAATTAGCGATTCATACCGCGTCTCAACCATTTTCATTTTTATTCAGAAAAAAGTTTGTCCTATTCATTTCTGATAAGCAACCAACCGTTTACCAGACGCTTGATACCGTTCACCGGAAGTTCAGTATAAGGCCCAGCGGATACCGTCTCACCTTGACGTCCTATTTGTAACAACTTGACTTCTCGGTATAGAAAAACAGACCCGCTCCCCTCATGGGAAACGGGTCTGTTATCGATAATCGTAGACAGATTTGAGCGGCTTTGAGAGCCGTCGGAATCCTAGCGATCAAACTCCGCCAGCGCCTCGCCCAAAAGCCTCAGTCCCTCGCGCAGAACGTCCTCGCTCGCGCAGTAGCCCAGACGTGCCCCGCAGGGAAGCTCAAAGCGGCTGCCAGGCACCAACAGCACTCCCCTCTCGGCCAGCAGGCGCTTGCAGAACTCCTCGTCGTCCTCGGGGATATCCAGCTGGATAAACGAGGTGGACACGCCCTGTGGGGCCGTCCAGGAGACGCGGTGCTGTGTATCGATCCACGCCTGCGCGATATCGCGGTTACCAAACACGATCTTACGGTTGCGCTCGAGAATCTTGTCCTTGTGCTCCAGCACGTAGGTCGCCAGGGCGTCATTGAACACGCCACCGCAGATCATGGTGTAGTCACGGTAGGTACGGATGCGGTTCGATACCTCTTCGTCCGCCACGACCCAGCCCACACGGGCCGCAGGCGTCGAATAGGTCTTGGACACCGAGTTGGTGACGATAGCCTTCTCGTACACATCGGCCATCGACATAAAGTCCTCGGTGTTCTCAAGCGGCAGGTACACCTCGTCGCACAGCACATAGGCGCCAACCGAGCGGGCGATCTCGGCAATCTGGCCGAGCGTATCGGCATCGAGCACCGTTCCGATGGGGTTCGATGCGTTGTTGATGCAGATGAGCTTGGTATTAGGACGCACCAGACGCTTGAGCTCCTCGATATCGGGCTTCCAGCCGAGCTCCTCGCGAAGCTCCCAGTACTCAACCTCGGCGCCCAGCGTGCGCGGGATCTCGTAGAGCGGCGCATAGGTGGGCCACTCGGCGATGACATGGTCGCCGGGCTCGACCACGGCCATGATGGCGTTGAGGTTCGCGCCCGTGCAGCCGTTCGTCTGCAGGATGTGGTCGGGATTGACCTCGCGGCGATACAGTTTGGCGACCTCGGCCTTAAACTCCGGCGAACCCTCGATCCAGCCGTAGTTCATCTTCTCGCAGTCCAGGCGCTCGTAGAACGTGGCACCGTCCTGCTCGTCGAGCGCACGTAGCTCGCCCATGGTGAGCGACGAGATCGTCGACTGGGCGATGTCCCACGTGGCGCTCTTCTCCCAAACGTTGAGCCATTCCTCAACGCCAATCGTCTTGATGTCCATGGCCAAGCTCCTTACAAAAGCAGTCATCCAATCGTGTTGACGTTCCTCATACAAGATTGGGGCGGTGCGAAAACCCGCACCGCCCCAATGAGAGACATCTAATGGCAGCTAGATGTATGTATTATGACCTGTACGGGCCCTTGAAGGCCTTAGAGGTCCTCGCGCCAGAAGGGCATGCTCATGCAGCGCGGGCCGCCGCGGCCGCGGGAGAGCTCGGCGGAGGGCACGACGAGAAGGTCCAGGCCCTCCTTGTACAGCACGTCGTTGGTGACGGTGTTGCGGGCGTAGACGCAGATCTTGCCGGGCTCGACGCACAGGGTGTTGGAGCCGTCGTTCCACTGCTCGCGGGAGGCCGCGATCGGGTCGCCGCCGCCGCAGGGGATCAGCTTGACCTGGTCGACGCCGGTGGCGTCCTCCAGGACGTGCTCGAGGGTGTCCTCGATCAGGCGGATGTTCACGTCGCCCGGGTTCTTGCCGGCGGTCAGCTCGTAGACGCGCAGGGTGCCCATGATGGCGGGGTGGATCGTGAACTTATCGACGTCGATCTGGGTGAAGACCGTGTCGAGGTGCATGAAGGCGCGCGAGACCGGGATGTCGAAGGCCAGGATGCGCTCGACCTTGGAGTCGGAGTTCCAGAAGATGTTCTGGGCCATGACGTCGATAGCGGCGGCCTGGGTGCGCTGGGAGATGCCGACGGCGAGGGTCTTCTCGTTGATGTTCAGCACGTCGCCGCCCTCGGTGTGGAACTGGCAGTCGCGGCGGAAGTACAGGGAGACGTCCTTGTAGTCGGGGTGGTACTTGAAGACGTACTTGCCGTACAGGGTCTCGCGGTTGCGGGTGACCGAGTACATGCGGTTGAGGTTGACGCCCTCGCCGACGACCGCGAACGGGTCGCGGGTGAAGTAGAGGTTGGGCATCGGGTCGATGATCAGGTCGGACTCGGACTCGGAGTTGACCAGGGAGTCGAGGGTCGTGGACGCCGTGAGGGGCATGTCGATCTCGGCCTTGGTCATGCCGGCCATGGTCTTCTTGACGAACTCGAGGTTGTCCTCGATGGAGTCCAGCTTCTCGCGGACGATCTGCGGCATGTGCTGGCCGCGGATGCCGGCCTCGGCGATGTACTGGTCGGTGAACTCGGCGCGGGCGCCGGGGACCTGGTCGAACACCTCGGCGACGAGGTTCTCCAGGTAGAGGACCTCCACGCCCTGGTCCCTCAGGATCTGGGCGAAGGTGTCGTGCTCCTGCTGTGCGACCTCCAGGAACGGGACGTCGTCGAACAGGAGTCGCTCGAGCTCGTCGGGCGGCAGGTTGAGGAGCTCGTCGCCGGGACGGTGCAGGCAGACCTTCCTGAGCTTGCCGATCTCGGAAGGCACGTGCAGACCTTTCGTCATGGCCTCCTACCTTTCTTTCGGGCCTTACTGGCCGAATGTATCAGCGCCCCTCCATATGGGACGCTGCTTGCTGACAGCTCTAGTTATATCCAAAAACCACTCGCAATTCCACCTCGCCCCCGAACGGTCAGCAAAGTGCGATGAACGGTATATCGCATATGATTCCCCCATGATGCACTTCGGTTCTCTAAAGCAAGTTTTCAAAGGTAATCGTTCTTTTTTCTAAGGAATTAAGCCAGTTTGCACAAATATTTTCATGTTCAGGAATTGCATAGCTAAAACTGTTTTCTGCATATATATGTTGTTTGTCCATGATTCAATTTGGATTCGATTATATTCAGCTCGCAATCATTCTTATTCATATATCCTCACCAGTTGAGTATGGATATAGATTGTTTTCAAAGCGATTCGGGTAGTTTGTTGCATGCCATGGCAGCGTAAGAAGTAGGTAAAGATACCGTTCGCACAATACGTCCGTGCCGCAAGTCGACTAAATTGAGACAATAGTGAATAGTGTTAGGCTACCGTCCCCTGCGGGGACTGAACGGACAGATGCATATGCCGAGCAAAATCGAAAAAAAGCAAGCCGCCGCAACGCTGCGCAAGCCGCCGCGCGACTTCTCGTACACGCAGAACCGAGAGCTCAGCTGGCTACGCTTTGACAACCGTGTGCTCGACGAGGCTTTTGATGAGTCCGTGCCGCTGTTCGAGCGCCTCAAGTTCGTCTCGATCTTCGAGTCAAACCTCGATGAGTTCCTCATGGTGCGCGTGGGTGGCCTGTCCGACCTTGCCGAGCTCAAAAAGCAGCCTGTCGACAACAAGAGCAATATGACCGCCTCCGAACAGGTCGATGCTGTCATGGCAGAGCTGCCCGGGCTCCTTACCCGTTGGGAGTCCATCTTTAAGAACATCGAGGGCAAGCTCGACGCCCTGGGCGTTCACCGCGCGCGTGTCGATTCGCTTACGCCCGAGGAGCGCACCTTTGTCACCCGCTACTTCCAGGCCTACGTGTCGCCAGTCATCTCACCGCTGGTGATTGACCCGCGCCACCCCTTCCCCAACCTGCGCAACGGCGCACTCTACCTGGCCTGCGGCCTGGACGGCGTCACCGACGAGGAAAGTCTGCTGGGCCTGATCGAGATTCCCGCCTCGATGAACCGCGTGGTCGAGATCCCCTCGCCCACCGGCACCTACTCCTACATTCTGCTCGAGGACGTCATCCTTGCCTGTCTGGACAGCTGCTTTGGCTCCTATAAGCCGCTCGACCGCGCGCTCATCCGCGTCACCCGCAACGCCGACATCGATCCGGACGGCGAGGGCGTCGAGGAGGAAGAGGACTACCGCCAGCATATGAAGCGCATCCTCAAGAAGCGCCTGCGCCTGCAGCCGGTAGTGCTCGCCGTCTCGGGCTCACTCGAAAAAGCAACGCTCAAGACTATCCGCAAGGCGCTCGAGCTCTCGCGTCGCTCGGTCTTTACCTGCGATATCCCGCTCAGCTTGGGCTATGTCTTTGGCATTGAGGGCAAGATTCCCGAGCACCTGCGCAACGAGCTGCTCTTTACGCCGTTTAAGCCGCAGCCCAACCCCACCATCGATATGACCCGCTCCATCCGCGAGCAGGTACTTCAGCACGACAAGCTGCTCTTTTATCCCTATGAGGCCATGAACCCCTTCCTGGATCTGGTGCACGAGGCCGCCTACGACCCCGAGTGTATCTCACTGCGCATCACGCTCTACCGCGTGGCCAAGCAGAGCCGCCTGTGCGAGTCGCTGATCGATGCCGCCGAGAACGGCAAAGAGGTCACGGTGCTCATGGAGCTCCGCGCCCGCTTCGACGAGCAGAACAACATCGAGTGGGCCGAGCGTCTGGAAGAGGCAGGCTGCACCGTTATCTACGGCTCCGAAGGCTTTAAGTGCCACTCCAAGATCTGCCAGCTCACCTATCGCGAGGGCATGGCGCTTACACGCCTGACGCTGTTGGGCACCGGCAACTTTAACGAGAAGACGGCCAAGCTCTACAGCGACTTTATGCTCATGACCGCCCATCCCGGCATCGGCGAGGACGCCAACTTGTTCTTCCGCAACCTGTCGCTGGGCAACCTGCGCGGCGATTACCGCTTCCTGGGCGTGGCGCCCGTGGGCCTGAAGCCGCTCATCATGCGCGGCCTGGATCGCGAGATCCAGCGCGCCCTCGCTGGCGAGCCCGCCCGTGTGTTCTTTAAGCTCAACTCACTCACCGACCGCGAGGTCATCGACAAGATCGCCGAGGCATCGTGCGCAGGAGTCCGCGTTGACATGATCATCCGCGGCATCTCGTGCCTCAAGCCGGGCGTTCCGGGCAAGACCGAGAACGTGCATGTCCGTTCTATCGTCGGACGCTTTTTGGAGCATGCGCGCGTTTACGCCTTTGGCGTGGACTCGGACATGATCTATCTGAGCTCGGCCGACATGATGACGCGCAACACCGAGCACCGCGTGGAGATCGCCTTCCCTGTGCTCGACCCCACCTGCCGCGCCCTGGTGCACGAGTACATGGGTATGCAGTTGCGCGACAACGTGAAGGCCCGCAGCCTCACGAGCGACGGCACCTGGGTCCCCGTGGAGCGCGCAGAGGGTGAGAAACCCTTCAACTCGCAGGAAGCCCTGCTGGAGCGCGCCTATCGCAACGCCGAGGCCGCCGCGCAGCAGCGCGCACAGGAGAAGGAACGTGTGGCCGAGGAGGCTATTCAGGCCGAGGTTGAACATAGGGCAGTTGCCAAACCGGAAGCGGTTGCCGCTCCCCCGGTGAATGAACCCGAGGCTGCCGCAGAGCCCGCCGTGGAGAAAGCGCCCGAGCCCGCCCCTGCTCCTAAGTCGCAGCCGGCAACACCCGAGGTTCAAAAGGTCCAGGCGACCGTCATTGAGCCCGAGCCTGCACCTGCACCTCAGCCCGAGCCGCAGGTCACCAAGCCCGCGTCCGAGACGAGCGCCCGTCGCGATAAACCCGCCGGCAAGACCAAGGCCATCGAGCGCCATCGCCCCGGTCGCGTGCGCATGGGCCTGGGCTTGATCGGCCTGGGTCTTAAGACGCTCATTACCGGCAAGACGAAATAGCCGTTTGTAAAAGCGGTTTGTAGAAGCACCCCGCATTTGAGGAAAGCCTCAGATGCGGGGCGCTTTTCCCTGCTACCATGGTGCGGACAACAACGCGAATGACAGGCAGGGATATGAAGCTCACTATAGAATCGATGACCTACGGCGCCGACGGGCTGGCGCACGCCGACAACGGCAAGGCCGTCTTTGTGCAGGGCGCCGTGGCAGGCGACACCGTCGAGGCCGAGGTCGTACAGGACGGCAAGTCGTTCATGCGCGCCCGCACCACCGAGGTTCTGGAGCCAAGCCCCGATCGCATCCAGCCCCCCTGCCCCTTCGTGGGCATCTGCGGCGGCTGCTCGTGGGGCAATCTCTCACGCACGGCACAGCTCGCCGCCAAGGAGCAAAACCTGCGCTCCGCGCTCGAGCGCATCGGCAAGTTCGCTCCTGAGCAGGTCGATGAGTTGGTACAGCCCATCCGCCACACCAAGGACGACTGGGGCTACCGCAATAAAATCGAGCTCGAACCGACCGTCGTCAACGGTCGCGTGCGCCTTGGCATGCACGGTGTCGACCCCAGCAAAATCGTGACCGTCGATGCGTGCCCGCTGTTCGATAAACGTTTCCCGAAGGCGCTCAAATCGGTCGTCGGCGCGCTCAACTATCTAAGCGGCAGCCATGACCTGGGCCTCGAACGCGTGGGCATTCGCGCATCGCGCCGCACCAAGGCACTCGAGGTCGCACTCTGGACGCCCACAGGCTCTTTTCCGCGCTCGCAGGTCTCCCGCGTGCTGGCGGACGCCGCTCATCCCACGAGCATCGTGCGTGTGATGAGCAAGGGCGAAAAGAAGGCCCGCCGTGTCTCCAAAGTCGAGATGCTCGCCGGCGAGGGCTCGTGGACCGAGAATATCGCCGAAGGCCAGATGCGCTTATCTGCCCCGTCGTTTTTCCAGGTCAATACCAAGGGCGCTGAGATTTTGATTGAGCTCGTTATGGACGCCCTCGACCCGCAGGAAGACGAGCTGGCCGTGGACCTGTACTGCGGTGCCGGCACCTTTACCCTGCCGCTCGCCCGCCGCTGCGACTTTGTTGCCGCCGTCGAGGCCTATGGCCCGGCCGTGCGCGATCTGCGTCGCAACCTAGAGATCAACAAGCTCGATAACGTCGATGTCATCGGCGGCGACGCGGTGCGCGAGTTCCCCGATCAGGACGCCGATGTCCTGGTAGTCGATCCGCCGCGCGCAGGATTGGCGCCCGAGGCGATAGACCTCATCGCGAGCACGAGCGCCCGCGATGTCGCCTATGTGAGCTGCGACCCGGCAACTCTGGCCCGCGACCTCAAGCGCTTTGTCGAGGAGGGCACCTTCTCCCCCGTCAAGATCACGCCGGTCGACCTATTCCCGCAAACCTTCCACTGCGAAACAGTCGTCCACCTCAAGCGCAACTAGCCACTTAACCATTGCCCGGAAAAATCATTCGGCGATTGAGCGTGGCAAGCGGGCGCGTTCGGGGTATAAGACGGCTAATTGTATGCCGCCTTACGAAAGGAATCCTCATGCCCAGCGTTGCCGTTCTCGCCGCCGATGGCTTTGAAACTATTGAATGCTTGACCATGGTCGATGTCATGCGTCGCGGCGGCGTGCGTGCCACGCTCGTCTCTATCATGCCCACGCGCGAGGTCGTGAGCTCGCTGCAGATCCCCGTGACCTGCGATGCGCTCTTTGATGAGATCAACTTTGACGAGTACGACTGCGTCGTGCTACCCGGCGGTCTGCCCGGCGCTACCAATCTGCGCGCCGATCAGCGCGTCTGCGACGTGGTCTGCGAGTTCGCCGCGACCAAGCACGTTGCCGCCATCTGCGCCGCCCCGTTTATCCTGGGCGAGCTCGACCTACTCGAGGGGCGCCACGCCACGTGCTTCCCTGGCTTTGAGAAAAGCTTCCCCGAAGGCGCCTATACCGGCGAGAAGGTTACGCAAGACGGCAACATCATCACCGCCAGCGGCATGGCCCAGTCGCTCCCCTTTGCGCTTGAGCTGCTGCGCACGCTCGCCGGCGACAAGGCCGTCGAGAAAGTCGCCGAGGGCATTCAGCTATGATTTTGGCTTCGCAATCACCGCGCCGCATCGAGTTGATGCGCGAGGCGGGCTATGACATTCGCGTGATTCCCGCAGATATCGACGAAACGCCTTTTGATGGCGAGGCCCCGCTTACGCTCGTTGAACGCTTAGCACGCGCCAAAGCCGCCGCCGTTGCCGCCGAGCATGCCGAGCCCAACGAACTGACCGTCGCGGCCGATACTATTGTCACCTTCGATGGCAAGATTCTGGGCAAGCCGGCAACCGAGGACGAGGCGCGCACCATGCTCCGCGAGCTTTCGGGCCGCACGCACCAGGTCGCAACCGGCGTCTGCATCGTTAAGGCAGGCGACACGGCCGCTCCGCATGCCGCCGAGAGCCTGTCGTTTGTCGATGTGACCGACGTGACGTTCTATGAGCTTACCGAAGAGCAGATCGAGCGCTATGTTACCTCCAGCGAACCCATGGACAAGGCCGGGGCCTACGGTATCCAAGGCACAGGCGGCCGCATGCTTGTGCACGATATTTCGGGTGACTTCTACAACGTGGTGGGCTTGCCCATCGCACGCGTCGCGCGCGCGATTCAAAAACTCCCGTAATTGCATCTGGCGCTGGGTATCCCCCAGCGCCTACAATTTTGCCGTACCGTACGGATCCCGACCGGGCATAAGGCCCGGCGGAAAACCGATAGGAGAAAACATGGACACACTGCTCGAAGCCATCGATGTTTGCAATGTCGATGGCTTTTGCTTTGGCAACTATACGGACGAGGAGGCTGGCACCGGCTGCACCGTAATCGTGGCGCCCGAGGGCGCCACCGGCGGCGTTGACGTTCGCGGCGGTGCTCCCGCTTCGCGCGAAACCGACCTGCTGCGACCCGAGAACACCGTGGACAAGGTCCACGCCGTCTGCCTTTCGGGTGGATCGGCCTTTGGCCTCGAGGCTGCAAGCGGCGTCGCTCGCGAGCTTGAGAGCCGCGGCATCGGCCTTCCCGTCGGCCCCACGCAGGTGCCCATCGTGTGCTCCAGCTGTATCTTCGACCTCGCCTTTGGTAACCCCACCGTTCGCCCCGACATTGAGGCCGGCATCGCCGCCGTGCGCGAGGCACTCGACCACACCCCTGCCTCGCTCGAGCAGGGCAACGTGGGCGCCGGCACCGGCGCCACCGTAGGTAAGCTCATGGGACCTGCCACCTGCATGAAGGCTGGCCTTGGAGCCGCCGCCGTGGCACTCGGCCCCGTCAAGGTGGGCGCCGTGGTCTCGGTCAACGCCTGCGGCAACGTTGTCGACCCCTTCACCGGCGAGTGGATCGCCGGTATGCGCGCCGCAGCCGATAGCGACCAGATCGTCGACATGGAACTCGCAGCCTTTGCCGCCGCCGGATCCATGCAGATGCCGCTCGACCGCACCAACACCACCATCAGCTGCATCGTCACCAACATGGAGCTCACTAAGGCCCAGGCCACCAAGGTCTCCCAAATGGCCGCAGACGCCTACGCACACGCTATCCGCCCCACGCACACCACCAACGACGGCGACACCATCTACACCCTCGCCAGCGGCAAACTGGGCGCCCAGGCAAGCGCCGCCGTTCCCCTAGACCTGCTGGGCATGCTCGCCGTAAGGGCTTTGCAAACCGCCATCGTAAACGGAGCCAAAACCGCCAAAACCTCCCACGGCATCCCCGGCGCCGCAAAGTAATCTCACTCGACCGTCGGTCGGAGGCGGGCGGGCATTACGTTTGCTGCTCTACAGTCCTATGCAAGACGAAGGCCACATTAAGTGGCCTTCTTTGCATGCGGAACTCGCGACAAACGTAACGCCCGCCCGCCTCCGGCCGACTACCAACCAAAATCTTTTCAGCCCAGGCCCCTGTGTACCGCGCGTCTAAGATCTTCAAATTCAAATAACCTGACAATCGATTCTTATAGCAGAGGCCCCTTGGCCTTTAGTTTGCTACAAGTTCCGCACGAGCCGGAAAGCACTTAATGTGCTTTCCGTGCGAGCAGGACTGTTCGCAGTAGCAAACTAAAGGCCAAGGGGCCCAGTCAACCTATCAGCAGCGATTACTCAGCAGCTAGTTGAATTTGAAGATCTTTGAGGCAAGACGGTATAGGCCGAGTGTGGTTTTGTCTCCGGCACGACCGCGGAGGTTAGTGAAGAAGCCGACCACACCGTAACGTGCACGACGATACATACGCTCGTCATAGGCCTTCAAATCATTCCACAGCGTCTTCAGACGCTCATCGGCACAATCCTCGTCGGAAAGCTTGGTGAGCACCGAGCAGATCGCCATCATCATGGTGAAGTAGCCCATCATGTACGAACGCAAACGCGACGACTCGACATCGCTGTACAGGTGGTACGACTCCATCATGATACGCGTAACACGGAACTGCTGGTCCAGACGCTTGACCATCGTGGCCTCGTTGACGCTCTGGCCCTCGCGACCGATAAAGTAGCGATAGAGGTCGATGTCGGCGTAGTACATGGTCTTGCAACGCGGCAGCGGCACGTAGGCGTAGATGTTGTCCACATAGAACGTGTGCGGCGGCATGGGCAGGTTGGACTCGCGCAGCACATCCGTGCGATAGCACAGGCTGTGCATGAGCAGATTCTGGTCCAAACGGAAATGGCCGATCTGGTCCCAGGTAAAGATCTTTTTTCGAGGCAGGGCAAACTTGTAACCAATGGCCGTATGCGTACCCTCGTAAACCTTCTCGTACACGTAGTTCGAGATAAACAGGTCAACGCGCTGGTCGCGCTCTTCAAAGCCGCGCAGAATCGACAGCATGGTCGAAAGGGCAGCGCCGTCAAGCCAGTCGTCCGAGTCGACGACCTTGTAGTAGGCGCCCTGCGCCTCGCGCAGACCCGAAAGGACGGCAATACCGTGGCCGCCATTCTCCTGGTGCACCGCGCGGATGATTCCAGGATAACGGGCCTCCCACTCGTCGGCCTTGGCGGCCGTCTCGTCCTTGGAGCCGTCGTCCACCACGATAATCTCGATATCGGTGGCGTAATTGCCCCCCTCCAAGATGGAGGTGATGCAATGGTCCATGTCCTTGGCGGCGTTATACGAGGGAATACCGAATGTTATGACTTTATGCATGGCAGGCGATAATCTCATCCGAAAGATCGAGGGCGGAATTGGTCACGGCATCCATATCGTAGTAACGATACTCGGCCAGACGACCCACCGGGTGGAAGTTTGTCAGGTTCTGGACGCGCTCAAGATAGCGCTCATAGAGCTCACGGTTCTCGGGCTCAAGAATGGCGTAATACGGCGTCTCGCCCGAGCCGGGCGTATAGGCCTTGGAGTACTCCTTCATGATGGTGGTCTTGCCGGGCAGGACCTGACCAGTCATGTTCTTGAACTCGGTAATGCGCGTGTAGTCCTCGCTCGTGGTGTAGTTGACGGTGCCCACGGGCTGGAACTGATCCATATCGAGCGTCTCGAACTTCATGTCGAGCGTACGGTACGGAAGAGCGCCCAGATCAAGGTCGAACAGCTCATCGAGCGGACCGGTATAGACGATCTCGCCGCCGTAGACCTTGCCACCGATCTTGACGGTGGTCTCGTCGATCTCAAAGAGATCGCGGGCGTCCACGTCGCAGAACACGTCGATCAGGTCGTGGTCGAGCATATGCTCGAACAGCGCCGTGTAGCCGTCCTGCGGCATACCCTGGAAGGGAGCCTGCGGGAAATAGCGGTCATCGTCGCCCACAAAGACGGGAACGCGACCGGTGATCGAGGGATCGATCTGGTCGGGCGTCTGGCCCCACTGCTTCATGGTGTAATGCAAAAAGACGTTCTCGTAGACGTAATCGGCGACCTCGGCCAAGTCGGGGTCGTTCTTCTTACGCAGCTCCATAATGGGCACCTTGACATCCTTGCCAAAGGTCTCCACGAGCTTCTGATACAGCTCCTCGCCGCGCTCATCACCAAAGGCGAGCTTGAGACTCGCATGGTTGAAGGGCACGGGCATAAGGGTACCGTTGATGTTGGCGAGCACCTTGTGCTGATAATCCGTCCACTTGGTAAAGCGCGACAGGAAATTGTGCACGCGCTCGTTAAAGGTGTGATAGATATGCGGACCGTACTCGTGGATCAGGATTCCGGCCTCGTCAGTGCAGTCATAGGCATTGCCCGCAATGTGGCTACGGCGCTCCAAAACGGCAACACGATAGCCGATGGTCTCGGCAAGACGGCGGGCGCAAACGGCACCGGCATATCCAGCACCGACGACAATCATGTCGTACGCGCCGGCGTTAAAGCCTTCAGGCAGGCCTGAGGTAATCTGCATCGATACTCCTTGTCAAAAGCCACACGCTTTTTAACTGGGCTTTTTCTCGAACATACGTCGAGACATATTTATCAGAGCGATTATAGCGCTAATGCGTCCTATAATGAGCTTGCCACACAAGGAAAGCTCAAGCACAGCGGCGAACATAATTGAAAGGTAGACCCGCTAGCAGCGGGTTTATTCGTGAACAGCCGGGCGCCTGGAGCTTAGCGAAACGCTTGTAAGGAGTAACATGAGCGATTTCCTAAACCGTATGAAGTCTGCCGCCAAGGCCGACCTTAAGACCATCGTCCTGCCCGAGGGCGAGGATCCGCGCACCATCGTCGCGGCCAACAAGATCATCGAGGAAGGCCTGGCCAACATCGTCATCCTGGGCGATCCCAACGAGATCAACGTCCCCGGCGCCACCGTCATCGACCCGCGCAATGCCGAGAAGCACGAGGAGTACGCACAGAAGTTTGCCGAGCTCCGCGCCAAGAAGGGCGTTACCATCGAGCAGGCTCGCGCCCAGGTGATGGACGCCACCTACTTTGGCACCATGATGGTCAAGATGGGCGACGCCGACGGCCTGGTCTCCGGCGCCTGCCACTCCACCGCCGACACCCTGCGCCCCGCGCTTCAGATCCTCAAGACCGCCCCGGGCACCAAGCTGGTCTCGGCCTTCTTCGTGATGTGCACCGACACCCCGCAGTTCGGCACCGACGGCACGCTGATCTTCGCCGACTGCGGCCTCAACATCAACCCGTCCTCCGACGAGCTCTCCGAGATCGCCATCGCCTCCGCTCACTCCTGGTCCACCTTCATGGGCAACGTTGAGCCGCACGTGGCTATGCTCTCCTACTCCACCATGGGCTCCGCCGGCGGCGAGGTCGCCAAGAAGGTCCAAGAGGCCGTGAAGTTCTGCAAGGAGAAGGCTCCCGAGCTCGCCATCGATGGCGACCTGCAGCTCGACGCCGCTATCGTCCCCACCGTCGCCCAGCTCAAGGCTCCCGGTTCCTCTGTCGCCGGCAAGGCCAACGTGCTCGTGTTCCCCGACCTCGAGGCCGGCAACATCGGCTACAAGCTGGTCCAGCGCTTCGCCGGTGCCGACGCCTACGGCCCCATCCTGCAGGGCATCGCCAAGCCGGTCAACGACCTGTCGCGCGGCTGCTCTGCCGACGACATCGTGGGTGTCGTGGCCATCACCGCCGTCCAGGCTCAGATGGCTGAGTAGCGGACGTACTCGCCCGAAGGCCGCACAGGTTAACCCCTGAAAACGTCCTCGACCAATGAAACGCCCCCGTTCTGCTCCTTCGGAGCTACGAACGGGGGCGTTTCTGGTCTGCGGATTGTTTTCAGGGGTTAACCTGTGCGGCCTTCTACTATCACGTGGCATTCAGGGAATCTGGGGTGGACGGCGGCTTGGCTACGAGCTGGGGCTGAGAATCCGAATGATCAGGTGCCACTGCTGGAAGCGCGAGCGTTGCTGGTGATGATAACTTTGGGATTGAGATTTCCGCCCGGTAGCAAAAAGGCCTCCGGAGCTGTTGCTCTGGAGGCCTTTCTCTCAATTGCAGACGAATGCGTTAGTTGTTACTGGTCAGGCGCTCGACATCGTGGGCGATCATGTATTCCTCGTCGGTGGGGATGACCATGACCGTGACGGAAGAGCCGGCGGCGCTGATGACCTGCGGGCCGTTACCCACGGCCTCGCGGTTCTTGTTGTTGTCGATGCGCACGCCCAGCCACTCGAAGCAGTCGCAGAAGGCCTTGCGGATCGACCAGTCATTCTCGCCAATGCCGGCGGTAAAGGTAATGGTGTCCACGCCCGCCATTGAAGCGATCATGGAGCCGGCCTGCTGCATGGCCTTGTAGGCGAACATATCGAAGGCGAGCAGGCAGCGCTCGTCGCCCTCGGAGGCGCGCGTACGGATGTCACGGGCGTCGTTGGAGATGCCCGAGATGGCAAGCAGACCAGACTGCTTGTTCATCATGTCATCGACTTCCTGGTAGCTGTAGCCGCCCTCGCGCTGCAGGTAGCACACGGTAGCCGGGTCAATGGAACCACAACGGGTGCCCATCATCAGGCCGTCGAGCGGCGTGAGGCCCATCGTGGTATCGCGGCATACACCGTCCTCAATGGCGGCGAGCGAAGCGCCGTTGCCCAGATGACACGAAAGCAGACGGTGGCAGCGCGAACCCAGGATCTCCTTGGCCATCATCCACTCATAGCGGTGGCTTGTGCCGTGGGCGCCGTACTTGCGCACGTGATACTTGTCACACACGTCCTTGGGCAGGGCGTAGGTGTAGGCGACCTCGGGCATAGTCATGTGGAACGAGGTGTCGAAGACGGCCACGTTGGGCAGCTCCGGATACTTCTCGCGACAATACTCGATTGCCGCCGCCTCGCCGTAGTTGTGCAGCGGGGCAAGCGGTGCCACCTCGAGGATCTTAGCCATGACCTCATCGTCGACGACCGCGGAATCGTCAAAGTACCAGCCACCCTGAACAATACGATGCCCAATGCCATCGATCGTAAAGTCGGTCTTCTCGAGCTCCTCGAGCACACGTGCGATAGCCGAACGGTGGTCCGGGAAGGGGACCTCCTCGGTTTGCTTGGCGCCACCGTTCTCGGAGTGGCCAAAGATGCCCATGTCCGAACCGATACGTTCGCAGTTGCCCTTGGCGAAAACCTCGCGGGTATCGGTATCCAAAAGCTGATATTTAAGGCTTGAGCTACCGGCGTTGACAACAAGTACGTTCATGAGACTCCTTTGCAGTGCGATACGGTCGGCGCAGACCCCTTAAGGCGGCCGCATGTTAATAAGAAGTTATCACAACTTGATAAATAGCTATCAGGCATATCGCCCAACGAGCACAAAAGAGGGGCTGAACGGCGCTCGGTCGTCCAGCCCCTCCCCTCTTGGAATTACTTGCCGTTGACGATGCGCTCGACGTCGGAAGCGATCATGAACTCCTCGTCCGTGGGGATGACGAAAATCTTGACCTTGGAATCCTTGGCGGACAGGCACCAGGCGCCATCGCCACGCAGAGCGTTGCGAGCGTGATCCATCTTGACGCCCATAAAGGCCAGACGGTCGGCCACACCGGCGCGGACAGCCGGAGCGTGCTCGCCGATGCCGGCGGTAAAGACGAGCGTGTCCATGCCGCACATGGAGGTGGCCATCTCGGCGGCCTTGGCGGCAATCTTGTAGACGAACATGTCGAAGGCGAGCTGAGCCTCGGGGTCGCCAGCGGCGGCGAGCTCCTCGACGTTGCGGCAGTCGTTGGTCTTGCCGCCGGTCACAGCCATGAGGCCGGACTTCTTGTTCATCATCTCGTCAACCTCGTCGAAGGTGTAGCCACCCTCGCGCTGCAGGTAACACACGGTGGCCGGGTCGATGGAACCGCAGCGGGTGCCCATCATGACGCCGTCGAGCGGCGTCAAGCCCATGGTGGTGTCCATGCACTTGCCGTCCTCGATAGCGCACAGGGAAGCGCCGGAGCCGATGTGACACACGACGACCTTGCGAGCCTCGCCGTTGGTCATCTCGGCAACCTTCTTGGAGATGTAGCGATAGCTGGTGCCGTGAGCGCCGTACTTACGGATATGAAGTTTGTCGCAAACGTCCTTGGGCAGGGCGTAGGTCTTGGCGACCTCGGGCATGTTGAAGTGGAAAGCGGTGTCGTAGACCGTGACGTTGGGCAGGTCGGGATACTGCTCCAGGCAGTACTCGATTACATTGGCCTCGGGGTTGTTGTGCAGCGGGGCGAGCGGGGCGACCTCGCGGATCTTGGCAAGAACGTCCTCGTCGACGAGGGAGGAATCGCCAAAGTACCAACCGCCCTGAACGATACGGTGGCCGATGCCCTCGATCTTGACGCCGTTGGCCTCGAGGTCCTTCAGGACGGCCTCGATGGCGACCTTGTGGTCGGGGAACTCGATGTTCTCGGTCACCTTCTTGGAGCCGTTGGCAGCGTGGGTGAAGGTACCGCCGGTAAAGCAGACGCGCTCGCAGGAGCCCTTTGCGGACACCTTGTGGGACTTGGTATCGATGACCTGATACTTAAGGGTCGAAGATCCTGCGTTGACGACCAGAACGTTCATGTGTCTCCCTACTAACAGGCGGTGTGGCGCCGCCAGGTTACATACGCTTCAATGATAAACCCAAACGCCCTCGCGCTCGGGTTTATTGCGTTGATATATAAGTTATCGATGCATGCATGCTCATGGTCTTTGACTTGTAAGGCGAAATAGCGCGGGGACATACGCCAGAGAAGAAATCCCAAGCGCAACAAGCAGCACAACCCGAATACCCACAACGCTACTCAACACAGCGTTGAGCAGATAGAAAAGAACGGCACCCACCGCCACCATCTGGCTTTGAACCGAAATCAGTGAACAGCGCATCGAAGAATCGGCAGCATTTTGAAAAACTGAGTATTTGATTGGGGCAAACAACGCGTAAGCGACCGTCTGCAGCACATAAAACACAGGCAATAAATAGGCTGGAGTAAAGGGGAGCAAAAACAAGGCGGTTAGGCAAAGACGCGCTATGCCGCAAATGCGCGCAAAACGGCCCTTGTCGACACGAGCAATCACGCTGGGCACAATGAACCCTATGGAGGCGGAGACAAAGAGCTGGACCGCAATGGTCACACCCGAAGCGACGGCATTCATTCCGCGACCCGCAAGCAGCAGTGAGAAAAAGTCTTCCAGGGCGACAAAAGCAAATGCCTGAGAACAGTCCATGATGAACGCCGAACGAAGAATGTCATTACCCGCAATAGCGGCACCGATCATCTTCGGGCTCATTCCATGTTCAGGTGTCGCCGCAGTGTCCCCTCTTCGCATCTCAGGAATGCAGACAACGACAACCAACGTCAACACCATTGCGATGATATCTGCCGAAAGACCAATGAGATATGCACCGGCGGACGAAATAAAACCGCCCACGCAAGCGGAGATGGCACAAGAGGCATAGAAAACAAATCGCTCAACGACATTAAGTCTTACGAGCTGGTCTTGAGAGACGCTGTCAATGTAAATCGCTTCGATGGATCCGCTCACACATGCAACGGCAAAACCCTTGAGAGCGAACGCACCGATTAAAAGCAGAGGAGATCGGACGAGAAGCAGGGCGACGTAGTACCCAAGCATTCCCACAATGCCAACGAGGCCGCTCACCTTTCGTCCAAACCTGTCAGCAATATAACCAGTAGGAACCTCAAGAATGAACTTGCTCACTTGGTATGCAATCATCATGCTAGAAATCGCCACCATCGAGAATCCGACGAATTCAAGGTAAACCGTCAGAAAATACAAAATGGTGCTGAAGTTCGACAGAAAAACGAACGTCATATAAAGCAAAACCGTACGGTTTTTCATGCTCCGCCCTCCCAGAGTCAGCAATCTAAATCGGAATCTTGGAAAAGCATGAGGGCAAAGCTGTCAGCCATGTGTTACAAGGCGTCAATAATCACTTGACGACACGAGGCCAAAAGGCCTCACGAAGCGAGATGACGCAATAGGTGAAGAAATACCGTCTGGTGTCGATCGGTCCAGGCATTTTGTCGATAGCAAAAGTAGATGGGCAAGGTTACATCACGCGAACCTTCAATTGAGCACTCACTCACTTCTGATCCATCCGACGCAAGAGAGGACCCAGACAAACCCAATATCAATCCCCCGGCTTGAAGAAACTCAGTCTGAGCCCTGTTTCCGTATTCGACATCGCGGAAGCGGAAATTAACGAGCTGGGCTTCGGGACATTGGTTGATTGCATTAAGACAGGGCGACAAATTTATTGGAACAGCGAGCCTTCCGCCCAGTAGCTCACGAATGGTCACAGCGTCCACAGATTGATGGCCCGCCGGGCACGAAAGAACCTTGAGCTCCTTTTCACCCAAGTATTTCGAAGAAAGGGCGCTGTCCCGTGGTTCTTCAAATGAGATGGCTGCATCCGAAATACCAAGCATGAGCGACTCAAAACATGTTGCAGTTGGCTGATGCCACACATCGAGGTGAATCTGAGGATGCAAGCGTTCAAACGAGTCATACCAGTTTTCAGCAAAAAGGCGCCCCCGTCCATGAAGGCAGGGGGCGTAAAGACGAAAGTGGCCGTCGGGCGAGACGCCGTCGCCCCTCGATTGAGCGTACTTTTTGAGATCGTCGACTTGTGCCAGAATCACGCGTGCACGACGCGCAAATTCTCTACCAGCCGGAGACAAAACAGCCTCCCCCGCCGATCGGTCGAGCAAAACAATCTGATACTCAGATTCCAACTTTTTGATTGCCGACGAAACAGCCTGCGGACTCACATGAACGGCGCGAGCTGCTTTGCGCACGCCGCCATAGTTCGCTACCGCTTGAAGGTATTCGAGTTGAGAAAGCTGCATAGATTACTCCAAAGGCAGCCAAGTCGACGGGCCACGCGTCCTCAGATGAGGTTCTCGCCCAGATTTTTGCCGCCGAGGACGTGCATGTGGAAGTGCATGACGGTCTGGCCGGCGTTGACACCCTTGTTGGAGATGACGCGGAAACCGTCCTCCAGACCCTTGGCCTTGGCGACCTCTTGGATGGCGTGAGCCATGGCACCCATGGTCTCGGCAGGTACGTTGTCGGCGATATCGCTGTAGTGCTTCTTGGGGATCACGAGCGTGTGGACCGGCGCCTGGGGGTTGAGGTCGTCGAAGGCGATGACCTGGTCGTCCTCAAAGACAACGGTCGAGGGGATCTCGTGGTTGGCAATTTTACAGAAGATGCAATCACACATAGCTGGTTCCTTTCACATAGACCAAGGTAATTATATTTGGTCGGAATGGTTAGAACGAGAGGTTGTCGTCGGTGTTGGCGGCTTCGCCGTCGGCGAGCACGTCGTTGCCGTCGACGTCCTTAAGGAGCACCGAGACCTTCTGCTCGGCATCGGACAGGCGGGTGCGCAGGCTCTTGAGGAGCTCGACGCCGCGGGTGTAGCTCTCGAGCGACTCCTCGAGCTCCATATCGCCCGACTCCAGACTGCGGATGATGAGCTCCAGCTCCTGCGAGGCCTGCTTGTACGTAAGCTGTTCGACCGGGGTCTTCTCTGCCATATCTGTTTCCTTTCCTAAAGGTTTATCGCTATGAAACGCGGGTTACTCGACCGTATCGACCGTTGCTGCCACGTTGCCGTCTGCCATGCGCATGCGAATGGCGTCGCCAGGCTTAAAGGTCTTGGCACTCGTAGCCACACCATCATCGCTGTACGCGATGGAATAGCCGCGGGCAAGTACCTTGAGCGGCGACAGGGCATCGAGCGACGCGGCAGCTCGGCCCAGGTCGGACGCGGGTTTGCTGAGCATCGAACGCCCCTGATACTCCAGACGGGAACTCGCAAGCGTGAGCGCATGGCGCTTACCATCGAGCCCCGAGGTGCTTGTAACCAGACGCTCGGGCAAGCGCTCAAAGTTGGAGCGGAATGTCCCGACCGAGCGTACTATGGCGCCCGACAGGCGATCGGCCGTCAGGGCAAGCTCCGATTCGCGACGCTCGACCATAAATGTGGGGTCATTGAGGCACGGGCGACACGCAGCGGCATCGAGCGCATCACCCAAGCGAGCCGTATAGGTATCCCAGGCACGGCGACCGCGCTGATCGAGCATCTCCAGGTCGACCTGGTCCGACCCAATCATCGATGCCATCGCGGCACCCAGACGCTGATGGCGCGCCTCGAGCACATCGGCCAACTCCGTCATAGCCGGCGCCACCGATTCTGCCGCCGCCGTGGGCGTGGAGGCGCGTCGGTCGCTCACCATGTCGCAAATCGAGGTATCGGGCTCATGGCCAATGCCGGTCACCACGGGCACAGGACAAGCTGCCACCGCGCGGGCAAGCTCCTCGTCATTAAAGGTCATGAGGTCCTCAAAGGAGCCGCCGCCGCGCACCAGCAAAATACAGTCGGGCGCCGGCGTAATGGAAGCGGCGCGGCGCAAGCCATCAATGAGCTCGGCCGGCGCACCCTCGCCTTGAACCTTGGCGCCCACGCAGACAAGCTCGACGAGCGGGTTGCGACGGCGCAGCGTACGCTTGACGTCGTCGATTACCGCACCGGAAAGCGAGGTGACGACCGCCACGCGCGAGCAAAACACTGGGATGCGGCGTTTGCGGGACTCGTCCATCAGTCCCTCGCGGCGTAGCTTTTCGGCCAACTGCGCCACCTGTTGACGCAGCAGACCCTCCCCCGCCAGCGAAAACGAGCGAGCGACAAAGCTCATGCGGCCCGTGGCCTTATAGAGATTGAAGCTGCCCTTAAAGCTCACCTGCATGCCGTCACGCAGATCGAAGGTACGCTTGAGATAGGCGCCCTTCCAGATGATGCAGTCGACGGCGGCCGAGTCGTCTTTAATCTGGAAGTAGCAGTGGCCGCTTCGGGCGTTTGGGCCACGAAAACCCGTGACCTCGCCCAGGACGGTCAGTTGCGGAATAGCATCGAGCGCACCGGCGGCGATCTCTACCGCCTGGCTCACGCTGAGCTCTTTACGCTCCTGCTCGTCCGAACCGTCGAACTCGGCGGAAACGGCATTGCCGGTTAGATTCCAGCCTGCCACGCAGCCTCCTTTCGTCATCGTGCACAAGGGCTTCGGCCCTGCGCAAATTCAAGTCCAACACATAGTACAGCGCCGCGAGGACACGAATCCCCGCGGCGCCCAGCGACCCAATTTGTTATCGGTTGGAGTTTCTGTTGTATCGAGCCATAAGATAGAGCAGCTGAATAATCGAGGTGAGCGCCGCAGCCACATAGGTAAGCGCGGCGGCCGTCAGCACCTTCTTGGCACCGTTGACCTGCTTGGAGCTCATACCCGACTGCTCAATATACGCCACGGCGCGCCGGCTAGCATCAATCTCGACCGGTAGCGTAACCAGTTGGAACAGCACGCTAAACGAGAAGAAGATCAGTGCGAGGGTCGTGAGTCCCGCGATGTTCATAAACAGGCCCATGAGCAGCACGATGGTCCAAGTGTTCTGGGTAAAGTTGACGACCGGCACGAGGGCGGTGCGTACCTTCATCATGGCATAGCCGCTTTGACGCTGCGCGGCATGGCCTGCCTCGTGACAAGCGACAGCAACGCTTGCGACCGAGCCGCCCGAACGGTTGGAATCCGACAGATACAGATTGTTGTCCTGCGGGTTGTAGTGGTCGGTAAGCTCACCAGCGACGCCCTTGATACCCACGGCATTGCAGCCGTTGGCGTCGAGCATGCGGCGAGCGACCGTGGCGCCCGTGTCGCCGTCCGAGCGAACCTTGGACCACGTCTTGTACGTCGAATTGATATAGCTCTGCGCGGCAAGGCCAAGCACCGTGCAGACAAGCACAACCAGCAGGTACAGCGGGTCGATACCAAAGCCGTATCCATAGTAATAGGGCATGCGAATTCCTCCAAATCGAGTTACACGTTGGAGGCATTCTACCCACTCAGCAGACTAGGCTTCCCTATAACAACTCAATCTTTCCGTCCTTCACGGTGAGTCCCATATTGCCGGAAAGCAGATCGTCCAGACGCGAGCCCACAAGCTCAAAACGCCAGCCTTCGCGCAGGGGGCTCTGCTCGGGGTGCTCAATATAGTCGGCCAGGTCATCGCGCGAGGCAATGACCGAGGTCGCCACACCCGAGCGCTCGGCAACCAGGCGGATGAGCGCGTACATGAGATCCGTCACGCTCTCCAGCTCCGGAGAGATCTGACGGTGCCCGCGCACCATGAGCGGCAGGCGATCGTGCGGGCAGCTCGCGCCGCGCTTGATGGCCATGAGCGCGCCGTCCACATCGCGCTCCCCCAACTGGTCGGTACCGCGAATGCTACGGAACTCCTCAACGCGCACGGGATTGCGCTTAACGAGCGCAAGCAGCGTGTCGTCGGACATGACCCACTTGCGCGGGATGTTACGGCGCTCGGCGCGGTCCTCGCGCCAGGCGGCGAGCTCGCGCGCGATGCCCAACTGGTGACGGCTGCACGAATTGATGCGTTTGACCTTACGGAACGCCTCGTGGCGATCGGCGCGATAGTGCGACTCGTCAGCCAGCGGGCGCAGCTCGTCGAGCACCCAGTCCACGCGGCCCAGCTCGCGCAGGCGGCTCATCATCTCGGTATAGGCGACGATCAGGTACTTGACGTCATCGATCGCGTACTCAATCTGCTTATCGGTCAGCGGGCGACGCGACCAGTCGGTCAGCGACTCAGTCTTGGGCAATGAGACGCCGCAAAACGTCTGCACGAGCGCGCCGTAGGAAATCTGCTGGCGCTCGCCTAAAAAGGCGGCGGCCACCTGCGTGTCAAAAATCGGACGCGGCAACACGCCTACGGTATGAAGCGTAACTTCCATGTCCTGCGAGCAAGCATGGAACACCTTGGTCACGCTCTCGTCGGCCATAAGCTCGGCCAGCGGCGATAGGTCGTCGATTACCAGGGGATCGACCGCTACGCTCTCGGCAGGGGTGGCAATCTGGACCAGGCACAGACGCGGATGGAACGTGCGCTCGCGCAAAAACTCGGTATCGACGGCAATCGCGTCGAACTCACGGGCGCGCTGGCAAAAGTCGAGTAGAGCCTGATGTGTGGAAATGTACATATCAACCCATCGAATAAGGTTAGGCCCGAAAAACACGGGTAGGATAACGGCATTGTCTTACAACTATACTCGGTTAGTCACAGAACGGGAACGTAAGTATGCGCTGCCTTATCATCCACAACCCGGCATCGGGCCCCAGCTCAGATGAAATCTACGCATTCACGCACGCCCTCGCGCAGGGCGGCGACGAGGTCGTGATGCGTTTTATCGGCGACGGCATGGAACCCGAGGACGCCGTGGCAGACGTGCGCGAGTTTGATCGCGTGGTCGTTTCGGGCGGCGACGGCACCGTCTCCAACGTGCTCGATCAGATGCGCGGATGCGGTGTCCCCACGCTCATCTTCCCCTCCGGTACGGCCTGCCTGTTCTTCAACAACATCGGCAATGCCCCCGAGGCGGCGGCACTTGCCAAGGCCTGCCGCGCCGGTCGCACGGTCAAAGTGGACATGGGCGAGCTCTTTTGGCTCGACGAGAACGGCAACGAGAAGCGCCACGGCTTTATCATCATCGCCGGCTCGGGCTTCGACGCCGAGATCATGATGAAGGCCGCCCCCACCAAAAACGACATCGGCGAGATCGCCTACTTCCTCTCCGCGCTCGCCACGCCCAACCCCACGGTGGCGCACTTTACCATCGAGCATGACGGCATTGTCGAGGAGCTCGATGGCATCTGCTGCATGGCCGGCAACACCTCGGTCATCCAAAACGACATCAACCTGTTCCCCGATTGCCGCATGAACGACGGCATGGTCGACATCGCGGTCATCGAGCCCGTAAAAACCGTGCAGCTGCTCCCGACCGTGATCACCGCCGCGCTCGACCCCGCCGGTAAGGTGCTCGGTCGTCCGCAGTTTAAGATCATCCAGACCAAAGAAGCCAAGATCACCTGCACCCCGTCGCTGGGCATGCAGTTCGATGGCGAAATCATCTCCAGCAACTCGGGCGTCTTTGGAGCCCGCGCGCTTCCGCAATGCCTCGACCTCATCGTCGACGAATTCTCACCACTTGGTAAATAGGAGGACCCCATGAACGACAATCCCCTGCTCGGCTTTATCGTCATCGTTCTGGCCATGCTCGTCGGCTATGCGATTAACGTGATCCACCGCCGGAAGAAGTAAATCCACATTGGTATGATATTCATCCAGTTATCGACTCTCCCGCTGTTTATGCAAATCCTAAACAGCGGGAGAGTTTTCTTTTTGAGCGCCGTCTAATGCTTTATTCAGCTACAGTAAATGCAGGGTGCCTTTATTTAACTAAAGCTATAAAATGAGTATTATTATCCGCTCATCGTATATTTCTTCACGCTCATCGAGTAAAAGCTGTTGTCGAATGAATACTCTTTACACTTCCTTTAGGCTAGTAGATGTATTTATTAGCTGAAACTCCGTACGGTTTCGCGGGGTTTCAACAGTTGGGAGGGATTATGAGGTTTACTCATCCTGTCAACACGCTCAAGAAGCTCGGCTGCGGCCTTGCGTTTGGAGCAGCGGCCATCATGGCCATGCCGACTTCGGCGCTCGCCTGCACCCAGATCTACATGGGCAGCAAGCTCACGGCCGACGGCAACACGTACTACGGCCGTTCCGAGGACTTCGGTCCGCGCTACATCAAGCACTTTGGCATTGAGCCCGCACACAAGGACGGCAACGAGTACACCTCGGTCGAGTCCGGTTTTGAGTACAAGTCCAAGGGCGCAACCTACCGCTACACCTTCGTTCGCGACAACCCCTCGCAGTGGGAAGATCGCTACGACGCATATTCCGAGGCAGGCATCAACGAGAAGGGCGTCTCCTGCTCTGCCACGTTGAGCACCTCCTATAACGAGAAGGCCGAAGAGGCCGACCCCATCACCGAGGAGACTGGCATTGGCGAATACAACTACGCCAGCGTCATTCTGGGCGAGAGTGCCACGGCCCGCGAGGGTGTCGAGCTCCTCGGCAGCCTGATTGACGAGCAGGGCGTCTGCTCCAACGACCAGATCATCATTGCCGACAACAACGAGACCTGGTTGTTTGCAGCGCTTTCCGGCCATCAGTGGATCGCCATGAGGCTCACTGACGATATCGCCTCGCTCAACCCCAACATCGGCAACCTCACCTATGACGTCGACCTCAACGACACCGAGAACTGCCTCCACTCCGAGGGCATCGAGTCTATGCCTAAGGAGAAGGGCTTTGCCGAGTACACCGACGGCAAGTTCGACGTCGCCAAGACCTACGGCGAGGAGATTGGCGAGGCCGGCATGCACCAGTGGTCGCGCTATATCCAGGGCCGCGATTACTTCATGGCTCCGCTTGCTGAGGGCACCGACTACGAGATCGTCAAGGACGAGCGCGAAGACGCTCGCGCGACGACCGGCGCCCTGGTCCACGAAATGCAGCCGCTGTTCTTCCAGCCCGGCAAGTCCGACTGGAACACCTTTGAGATGATTCGTTCCTTCGCCGCTCGCGGCGAGAATGTCGCCGGCCTCAACGCCAACACCGACGGCGCCTATGCCATCGGCTCCAACCGCAACACCGAAATCCACACCTTCCAGATCCGTCACGGCATGGACCCCGAGATCGCGACCATCCAGTGGGAGATGCTCTCCAACGCCGAGTTCTCCGTCGCTATCCCCCTCTATTCCGCACTGCTCACCGAGGTCAGCCCCTACTTCAGCGATCAGGATGTCTCCTTCGATCACTGCGAAGAGGAAGACGTCGTGAACAACGAGGAGCCCAAGAACTCCATCAACTACGTCCTCATGGACATCAACACGCTCGCCTATGAGAACCGCGATCACTGCGCCACCGGCGTCCGCACCTATCTCGACGCCCTGCAGAAGGAACTCATCGAGCAGAACCTGACCGTCGACGAGGCCATGCAGGCCGAAGAAGGCACCGAAGCCCGCACCGCCCTGGCCAACAAGGCCGGCAAGGCTGCAACCAAGAACACCTATGTTAAGTGCAAGGCCATGCTCGAGGAGATGCGCGACTACCTCCAGGAGGGCGATTTCTCCGAGGAGTTCGTCCCGAGTGACTACGATGCTGACAACGACTGCCTGGTCGAGTCCATCACCTACGCCGACGAGGCCCTTTCCGATGAGGACGTGGCCGAGCCCGAGGCCGAAGAGGAAGAGGTCACCGAGGAGAAGTCCGAGGGCAACAACATGGCCGCCATGGCCGTTGGCGCCGTCGTCATCATCGGTGTCTGCGCCTACGTGATCTATCGTCGCAAGAAGGCCTAAGGCCCTCATGTCTTAGTTGAGCGGACAAGGCAGCAATGGCAGCCTCGCCCGCTTAGCCCGCTCTTTTGGCCGACGGGAAACCCGCCTGAAATCTTTTTAAAAAAGATTTCCCCGCACACACTTCGCTGTGCTATAGTGCAGCGCAACAGCAACTAGGTGCGACCGCGCCATGGCATCACGAAAGGAGCCACCGACATGAAGAACACGATGAAGTCTCTCAACAACTGGTGGTGGCGTGATGCGAATGCGATCGGTCGACAGTGAGTCCCTCACGCCTGTTTTTGCGCTCTAGGTGATTGGAAGGCCTCCGGTTTCGACCGGGGGCCTTTTTCTATCTCGAGCCCGATCGCATTCGCATCACGCGCCTCCGCTTTTCTCTTGCAATCCCCTTCCGAAAGGATTTTCACCATGTCTCAGAACACCACCGCCACCCAGCCCCGCACCGTCCAGACCGCCGATCGCGGCAAACTCGATGTCCGCGCCCTCGTCTTGCTCGCCATCCTGCTCGCCGCCGGCTTCATCCTCAACTTCACCGTCGGCAAGGCAATCTCGGGCATCTCGGGCGGCATGATCAGCCCCGAGTTCATCATCTCGGCCTTCTGCCTCACCATCCTGGTCGTTCGCCCCAACATCGGCCAGGCGCTCGTCATTGGCCTCATCTCGGCTGCCGTGATCCAGATCACCACCACTTCGCCGTTCGTCGATTTTGCCGCCGAGGGCATCGCCGCCATGCTCATGGCCGGCATCGTCAACGCCGCCGGCAAGAACGGTCAGGTCAAGCCTGCCGTCGCCATCGTCGCAACCTTCGTGACCACCTTTGTCTCCGGCGTCATCTTCATGGTCATCAAGATGGCCATGCTCGGCGTGGTGGGCGAGCTCGCCGCCGCCATGCTTCCCGTCGTCGCCATGACCGCCGTCTTTAACGCCATTCTGGTCGGTGCCCTCTACCTGCCCATCCAGAAGGCCCTGAAGCTCAACTAACCCACAGTGCCCCATCGGTAAAGACTGTCCCAAACAACTAGCTCTTGGGGACGTTCTCAAACGACTAGTCATGTAAGAACGTCCCCAATGACTATGAAAGGTATCCATGGAAACGATCATCAACGTCGACGATGTCTCGTTCTCCTATGGCACGCAGACCGAGCAGGCGCTCAGCCACATCTCGCTCAGCGTGAACAAGGGAGATTTCATCGGCATCATCGGGCCCTCGGGCGCCGGCAAGTCCACGCTTGCCGCCTGCCTGTCGGGTGCCGTGCCCCACCACTACACCGGCACGTTCTTTGGGTCCGTCATGGTTGACGGCCACGACACCTGCGAAGCCTCGCTCACCGACGTGTCGCAAATCGTCGGCAGCGTGCTGCAGGATATCGACACGCAGATGGTCGCCTCGGTCGTCGAGGACGAGATGCTCTTTGGCCTCGAGAACTTTGGCGTTCCCCACGACCAGATCGAGCAGCGCGTGAGCGAAACGCTCGAGACCGTCGGCATCAGCGACCTGCGCGACCGCGAGATCGCCACCCTCTCGGGCGGACAGAAGCAAAAGGTAGCCATCGCCGCCATCCTCGCCATGCGTCCGCGCGTCTTGGTTCTCGACGAGCCCACCGCGGCACTCGACCCCGCCAGCTCCACGTTGGTCTTCGAGACGCTGCGTGAGGCAAACCGCACACTTGGAATCACCATCGTCGTCGTTGAGCAAAAGGTCGCCCTGCTCTCGGAGTACTGCAACCGCGTGCTCGTGCTCAACCATGGCGAAATCGCGCTGCAGGGCGAACCACACGAGGTCTTCGCGCATACCGACGAGCTCCGTGCCATCGGCGTCGACTGCCCTCGCGTCACGCGTATCTTCAATAGCCTCGAGGCCGATGGCCTGGTAAGCGGTACCCCTTGCTTGGATGTCGATGAGGCCGAGCGCCTGATTTCGGGCATCGTCGACCCCGCACACGCGGCCAGCGAAGCCCAGGCGCCCGCCGGCTCACCGCACGCACCGTCGTTGCGCCCTCATGCCAAGGACGCCGAACCCGTACTCACCTTCGACCATGTTGAGTTTGCCTATCCCAATGGCGGCGCCGCCGTACACGACCTTAGCCTGACGCTCTATCCCGGCGAGCTCGTGGGCATCGTCGGCCAAAACGGTGCCGGCAAGACCACGCTCACCAAGCTGCTCACAGGCCTGCTCAAGCCCGCCTCGGGCAGCGTGCGCGTCACGGGACTGGATACCGCGGCCGTTCCCACGAGCCGCATCGCCCGCGAAGTCGCAACCCTCTTCCAAAACCCCGACCGCCAGATCTGCAAGGATACCGTACTCGACGAGGTCGCTTTTGGCCTGGAGCTTGCCGGCATCGACCGTGCCGAGGCTCTGCGTCGCGCTCGACTCGTTATCGACCGCTTTGGCCTGCCTGCCGATGAGGCACCTTTCTCGCTTTCGCGCGGCCAGCGACAAATGGTGGCGCTTGCCTCCGTCGTAGTGGTTGAGCCCAAGATCGTCGTGCTCGACGAGCCCACGAGCGGCCTTGATTACCGCGAGTGCATGACCGTCATGGAAACGGTGCGCACCATGGCCGAGCGCGGCTGCGCCGTTATCATGGTCTGCCACGATATGGAAGTCGTCTCGGATTTTGCCGAGCGCATTGTGGTAATGGCCGACGGTAGCATCCTCGACCGCGGCCGCACGCACGAGCTATTCTCGAACATCGATCTCATGCAGCGTGCCTATGTTGAGCCGCCCCAGGTTATTGAACTCTCGCGCCGTCTGGCATCTTCCGTCTCGCCCGCTTTTGCGCAGGTGAGCGAGGTCACCGATGTCGTTCGCATTACCAAGGAGATGGTCCGCCGTGGTTAACGTCATCGACTACATGCCAGGCGATACGCTGCTGCATCGCCTGAACCCCGTCGTCAAATTGGGCCTCGCCGCCGCCATCATCGTCGGCATCTTCTTGTCCGACACCTACGTGGCGCTGCTGGGCTTTTTGGTGCTCACCCTTGCGCTGGGTGCCTATGCCGGCGTCGTCGACCGTCTGTTCTCGCTGCTCAAGTTGCTGATTCCGCTCGCGCTTATCATGCTGGTGCTCCAGCTTGCCTTTATGCGCGATGGCAACGTTGTGTGGGGCTTTATCACCGACACGGGCCTCATCACAGGATCGAAGGCCTGTCTGCGCCTGCTGGGTGTGGCGTTACCGCTCATCCTCATGCTCATGGTGACCAAGCTCAACGACCTTGCCAACGCCTGCGTCGAGGTGCTGCACGTACCGTATCGCTATGCCTTCACCTTTACCACGGCGCTGCGCTTTGTGCCGGTGTTTGGTCAGGAGATGAACGCCATCATGGAAGCGCAGACCGCGCGCGGCGTCGAGTACGACACCAAGAACCCTATCAAGAAGCTTAAGCTCATGCTGCCACTGTGTGTGCCGCTGCTCATCTCGAGCGTGGGCAAGACCGATGCCACGGCCTTGGCGGCAGAACAGCGCGGCTTCTATCTGCGCACGCGCGCCAGCTCGTACAAGCGCTACCCCATCAAGGGCCTGGACATCGCCGTACTCATCGTCAGCATCGCCCTCATCGCCATCGGCTTCCTGTTCTAGTTCACCACCGACAGCAACCGCCCAACGCAAAAGGCCTCGGCTCGCACCAAACGAGCCGAGGCCTTTATTGTTTCACCAGATAAAACCTACCAAAATTAACCTGTCCCTTTTTGACGGGTCGGAAGCTAGAGGCGGTAGGGGACGCCGCTGCGGATGATGGATTCGCGCACCAGGACATCCATAGCATCGAGGGTGATCTCGGGCATCTCTCGATACTTCTGCAGCACCGATAGCTCGGTGCAGGCCAGAATGACACGGTCGCAGCCGCTACGGGCGAACTCCCACATCACGCGGTCGAACTTATCCATATCGGGCTCACGTCCGGCTTTCACATCATCGTAGATAAGCGACATCACATCGTTCTGACGTTTCTCGCTGGGATAGACAACCTCAACACCCGCAGCCTCGCATTCGCAGCCGTAGACGCCCGCGCCCACGGTTCCGTCGGTGCCCATAATGCCAATCTTGTGCACTGGCTCGGCCGGCATACTCAGGTTGGGGTCGAACTCGCACTCCCCCATCACCGCACCCGCAAGGGCATAGCGCACCGACTCACGCGGCATGTGAATAATCGGCACCTTCGTAAACGACTGGATCTGGTCGTAGAAGTAGTGCGACGTGTTGCAGGGAATGGCAATGTGCGCACAGCCCAGCGACTCGAGTGCCTGGGCACACTCTTTCATGGTCGCCAGCAGCTTGGCATGCTCGCCGGTCTTAATGGCAAGCGTGCGGTCGGGCATGGTCGACTTGGAGAGCACCACCATGTCGATATGTTCCTGATCGCAGGCAGCAGCCGTATGGCGCACCACCTGGTCGTAGTAATACGACGTGGCCTCGGCGCCCATGCCGCCGATAACTCCCAGCTTTTCCATCGCCGCCTCCTTGGTGACGCTTGCGCAATTGCGCGTATCATACCCGCGCCCGCCCGATGTAAACCGGACGGGCGCCGCACTCATCTACTTGTAATACGTCTTGAACAGCTTAAAGTGGCGCAGCTTGGTGTGCCACATGCGCAGCCAGCGGTTAAAGACAAAGTCGCCCTTCATAAACGAAGGGTCGGCGCCCTTGCCTTCCTTGTCCAGGCGATGCACCTTAGCGCGCAGCTCGGGATCCTTGACGTACTTGTCGACGACGCCCATGGGAACGACCATCCACAGCGCCTCGTCCTGCGCCGTCACAAACTCCGGCTCAAACGGGCGGTTGAACACATACTCGTCCACCACATACTTGGCAACGTTAAAGCCGCTGTTAGTGACGTAGTAGTTGCTACGACCTTGGCGCGTGTTGAAATCGAAGAACTTAAACGAGCCGTCGCGCTCGTCGTACTTAACGTCAAAGTTGGAATAGCCCACAAAGTGAAGGTCCTCGAGCAACTTGCGCACGCCGCCCATGAGCTCGTCATTGGGCTCGGTGATGATACAGGCGTGGTTGCCGACACCGTGAGGCTGATGCTCCTCGAGCAGCACGTGACCCAGGCACATCATGCGCACCTTGCCGTTACGGTCGGAATAACTGGTGAGCACGCGCATGTACTCGTCGTTGCCGGGCACGCGATCCTGCAAGATCAGGTCGTCGGTGTAGCCGCTGGCATACGAGTCGCGAATGACCTGTTCCAGCTCGGCACGGTCGGCAATCTCATAGGCCTTTTTCTGGCCCTCGAACTCATGCTGCCACCACATGATGCCGTCAGAAGGCTTCAGAATCATCGGGTAGGGAAAATCGATCTGGTCGAGCACTTCGGCAGGTGCCTCGCCTTTGGCGTTCAGCATCGCCATGGTGAAGGTAAAGGTATGCGGATAGGGCACGCCATGCTTCTCGCACAGCTCGTAGAAGATCTCCTTCTTCTGACACTGCTCAAGCATGCTATAGGGAGCGTAAGGCGCGACGATGTTATCCGCCAACTCATGGGCATCCTTGGCCTGAGCCACGAGGGCAACATAGTTATCGCCACAGCCCACAAGGACAATCGTCTTATCGGTATGCGCTTGGGCAATGCCGTTGACGGTCCTGAGCATCACGGGCATGGTATCGATATCCACGTTGGGCGTGTAGTCGATAATCTGGCTGCGGTACGCGGGGCCCGTCTGATACTTGCCAAAGACCAGACTCTTGACCTGGTACTCCTCATAGAAGGCGCGCGCCACCGAATAGGCGTTGATGTCGCCACCGAGCAGCACGGGAATGAACTCGCGCTCTGTAAACTGCAATGCCATGGAAACTTCCTATCATGAACTGCCCACACAACGGGCGGTCTTTGCGCAACTGATTTATTCTAGCGTGCCAAGCCGCCGGCGCCCAAAGCTCCACCGTATCTATGGCAATCGACGTAATCGTCCAGCACGAAGACGGCGCTCACCGTTGTATGACAATGGGCAATGAACCTACCATTGTTGTAGGATTCAGCGTATTGACATCCTCAAACGAAAGGCGCGCACGTGCCCCAAGACCATCCGACCGATAACCCCATCCTCAATGCCGCGAAGCGCGAGCTGGCGGAACGCGCACAAACGGCCGTTCCCCTACGCACGGCAAACGATGCCTACGACAGGCCCGCCCGCATCGTCTCGATCAACACGTCGGCGCACAAGGGCACACGCAAGTCGCCCGTCGCCGATGGACACGACACCGTTATAGAGCAATTTGGCCTCGCCTCCGACGCACACGCCGGGCATTGGCACCGTCAGGTTTCCTTTTTGGCCGCAGAGTCCATCCAGACGGCGCAGGCCCGCGGACTCGATGTGCGCCAGGGTGACTTTGGGGAGAATTTCACCACGCAAGGCATCAATCTACTCTCGCTCCCCTTGGGCACGCAGCTCAAGCTTGGCAGCGAGGTGCTTGTCGAAATCAGCCAAATCGGCAAGGTCTGCCACACGCGCTGTGCCATCTACTATCTCGCCGGCGACTGCATCTTTCCCCACGAGGGCGTTTTTGGCGTGGTACTAAAGGGCGGAGAGGTCCATATCGGCGAAGACATCCAGGTGGTCAAGCTCGGCGACGGCACTTGCTCGTTCACCCCTGCCGAGGCCCTCGGAGAGATTGAGCAGGCTCGTCAGAAAGGCACGCTGTAGTTGTAAAACCCCACGTTGAGATAGCTTTTACAGCCCAAAACACCTCTCAAACAGGGCTCCGTAACGTTAAAGTTGAACTCTATGGTTTCTCAACAATTCATCATAACTGCAGGTCAAAGCCGAAGCCTCAAGTTCAACTTGACCCTTTGGAACCTTTAAGGTTCAAGTTGAGGTCGAAAGCAGTAGTAGAATACCGTTCGAACCATAACCTACGATTGATTGCAGAGGGACTGGATGCAGCATTCGAATCATCGCGCCGCAGCGCTCATTGCGTCGAAGCCGGCTCGTATCATCACGAGCGCCGCGCTCGCCGTTGCGCTGACGGCCACGCCGATGCTCTCCCCCGTTGCGGCGTATGCCGCCTCGCAGGCAACGCAGGACCAGCTTTCCGCAGCCCAGCAGAAGATCGAAGCCGCCACGAGCGCCTACAACGACGCCCGCACCAAACTCGATGACCTGCAAAAGCAGATTGACTCCAATGAGGCAAGCATCGAGGAAATCGAGGCTAAGCTTCCCGAGCAGCAGGCCAAGGCAAGCTCCGCCATGCGCGATCTGTACAAGTATCAGAAGGGCACCAACCCCATCGTGAGCTTCCTGGTCAACGCGCAGAGCCTGGGTGAGTTCATCACGACCTGCAAATACACCAACCAGATCACGAGCTCGAGCGTCGACGAGATCGAACAGCTCAATAACATGCAAACCGAACTCGAGCAGAACAAGGCTGAGCTCCAGCAGGCCAAGTCTCAGCTTGAGGCAGAGCAGAAAAACGCCGAGGATGCGTTGGCTCAGGCCCAGCAGCTCCGCAGCGAGGCGCAGGCAAAAGCCGAGCAGGAAAATGCCGCCGAGCTTGCCAAGCTTGAGGCCGATAAGGCCGCTGCCGCCGAGAAGCTCTCGGGCGAGGGCGTAAGCGGCAGCAATTCCAGCAGCCAGGCCACCAACACCAACACCACCATTGACACCACGGTGAACAACGCCAATACCGGTAGTTCCGATTACGATTCGTTCATTAATGAGTGGACGAGCCGCATCGACAATTATCTCGCCGGCTCCCCCATGGCAGGCCAGGGCTATAACTTTGCCGTCGCCGCTTGGAATACCGGTGTCGACCCCCGTTGGTCCCCCGCCATCGCCTGCATCGAGAGCACCAAGGGTGCTTATTGCGCCAATTCTTACAACGCCTGGGGCTGGAGTGCACGTGGCGGCGGTTGGCGCAGCTTTGGCAGCTGGAGCGAGGGCATCTCCGCTCACGTTGCCTATCTGGGCGCCAACTACGGCTCCACCCTTACCCCGGCAGCGGCCAAAAAGTACTGCCCGCCCACGTGGCAGGACTGGTACAACAAAGTCGCCGCTCAGATGAACCGCATCTAAACGCAACTGCAAAGGGCCCCAATGGGGCCCTTTTCTTTTAGGTAGCGGAGGTATCGACGACGCCGGTCGCATTGGCAACCGCAACTATGACGATCATGCATAGGAGCAGCACACCCAATGCCTTGAGCCAGAGTTTCGCGAGTTTCTTGCCGCGATAGCTGTCGAGCAGTGCGAATCGCCGACGAAGACGGCGCTTATCGAGCAGCGCAAAATGCATAAGCACCATAAGGCCATCGACAAAGAAAAAATACTCGATTATGAGAAACCACGTCGGGTAGCTTTGGTTTGCTCCCGTGGGGTGAAAGACGGCAAAGTGACTTCCGGCAAAGAACACAAGCAGCGAGAAGCAGACGAGCGTATTCCAAATGCGCCCCAGAGACTCTGGAACGCGAGAGAGCAGACCGCATGCAGCGGAGGCGGCAGGCCTAGGAAGCCCTGCGGGGTTCTGGAGCCCTTGGGACGTCAGCTCCGTCTCCGATGCCGGATTACGGACAGGCGCAGGCGCAGGGGGCCGCACAGGGCGACTCAGGTCGTATGCCGCGCGCGTCGCCCGTCCCAACGCTTCCGCACTCGCAAAACGCTTGGCCGGGTCGAGCGCCATCGACATGCAGACGGCATCGGCAAGTGGAGTGGGAATGCCACGCGCCTCGCATTGCTCGCGCATGTCGAGCCCTGGTTTAGGATCGACTCCCGTCAAACAGAAGAACAACAGGGCGCCCAGTGCGTAGACGTCGCTGCGCACACTCGTCTGCCCAAACCCATACTGCTCGGGCGGCGCATAGGGTCGCGTGCCAAACTTGACGGTGTCTGCATCGGCGCCATCGCGCCACACGCGCGCAATCCCCAAGTCGATAATCACCAGCGACGAAAACGTCAGGCCGTCATCAGGCGTATAGTTGGCACCCGTCACGATGATATTCGACGGCTTGAGGTCGCGATGGATCACCGGCGCCGACGTCTCCCCCGCCATTGCAAAACCGGCGTGGAGCTCGCCCACGGCATCGCATAGGGCAGGATACATTTCGTGCGCATAATCGGGGGTGGCTCCCAGACGGTCCACCAGCGCCCTGAGCGTCTCCCCTTCGATGTATTCCATAACCACGTTGAGCTCGTCGCCCACACGATGACAATCGACGATTCTGGGCAAGTGCTCAAAACGCCCGCCCGCCCGCTGGACGGCAAACAGACGCTCGTATGCCCCGCCGATTTGAGCCGAGGCATCGATGCGTTTACGGACAAAGGGGCCGAGAGAACCACCACCGGTTCCTTCAAAGTACACGAGCTCGGTTGTTTCAACGGACGAGCGCTTAAGTACACGCTCCACGCGATAGCTGTCGTCGCGATCGAGCGACGCCAGGTGCTCGGCAAGCGCTGCGGTCAGCTCGTCATCGAAATATGTTGGGGTCTGAGTATCCATAGCCTCCATCATAGCGCAGGGCGCAGACACCCCATGGCATCCGCGCCCCGTTCGTTTGCATCGTTGTTCGGCAGCTCCGCCGGCTCAGATATCAGCCACTAACTTACCGTCTCCTCGCCAAAGCGATACAGCTCCTCGTTGACCTTTTGGAGGCTGCACCCGCGATCGATGCAAAAGATGATAATCGCATCACGGCGATCCTTGCAGTTGAGGACGCTTACCCCGGCAGCCGTCAGTGCACGGTTGGCCTCTTTGAGCGTCAGCGCCATCGCAAAGGCAATCTGCAGCACCTTATTGCGACTCGGGTGACGCGCACCGGTAAAGATCTGATAGCCAAAGGTCTCATTGAGATCGGCCATACGAACCACACGCGAGCGCTCCAAGCCCTTTTCCTGCAGCAGCTGCTTCAGGTAGTCCGAAAGCGACGGGGCGGCAAAGTCGTGCTCCCTGATATAGCCATCGATGTTCGGCGCATCGAGAAGCTCATTGAGCAACTCCTCGGTCAGCTTTTTATCGGGCATACGACTTCACCTCCCCCAGTGCATGCAACATGCTAGAAACCGCTTACGTCCGAACGCTCCCAGCTAGCAACCTGGTCGGGAGACACCGTACCCAGTGCCTCGAACTTCCAGGAGCCGCCCGCCTTCAGATGGTTGGTGTTTGCAAGAGCCGTTCCAACCTGGTTGCCATCGGCATCATACAGAACATACTCAATCTGAATGTAGCTCTTTTCCTTGTCCGTGTTATTGGTCAGCGTGCCCGTGATCTTATAGGCAAACTGACTGGAGGTGTCTTCAGCCTCGTCAGCAATGATATACGGTTCTTGCGGTTCTTTTTGCTCCTCAGCCTGCTGTGTCGCCTCGGCAGGTTTTGCCGAATCGCTCGCAGACGAATCGGTTGAATTGCCACCCATAGAACCCACGGCACCGACGATAACCAGCACCACGATGACGCCTAGGACAATCTTGCCGATCAGCTTCTTTCCCTCTTTTGCCATTATTCATCCTTCCTACGATCCGGCTACCGTGCCGGCACACAGCACATCGTAGGAAGGATTGAACTTGAATTCATTAGCTGAGAGCTAAGGTTGCCATATAGAAGAGCATGAAGCGCGCGTCCATCACCGATGACACCTCGAGGCTTGCCAACATCGATTTGAAATACTGGTTCTGCGGTTGCAGCGCCTTGCCTCGATTTCCGACATGGCGAGCCTGCGCGGCGTGGTCCATGCGGCGGACAACGATGCTCTCAAGCATGCCCTACACGTTCGATGCTCGCACGAGCTCGACAAGAATCCTGGTAGATGCGGGCTGAGAGCCGCCCAAGGGTCACATGGGCTCGACCACACTCAACGACCACATGGCCATCGTGGGCGGCAACGACACAGCCTGCGACTCAAAGCAGACGATGCACGCGATGCGCCGAATAGACCGCGGTGAGCAGGCGGGATACCTCATAACAGCCGGCAGCCCCTACGGCATAGACTAGGCAATGGGGTGTGGCGCGTGTAGAGAGGACTAAAGCAGGTCGCTTTCCACCTCAACGTCTTCAATGCTTTCGACCTCCGCTTCAGTGGGCAGGGTTCCATCGGGGTCCTCGCCCTCCATGAACATCCTGATGGCGTTCTTAGCAATGATGCTCGTCGATGCCACGTCCACGCCGCCGCCAATCACGCCGCCGGCGAGGGGTAGCATTTTCCCGAGGTTGATGATGCCTTTCTCGCCGAACTTCGTGATAAATCTGAAGCCGACCTTCTGGTTGATCTTCACGAGTGCCGACCCGGGAATCTTCTTGATTGCGGCCTCAAGCGATTTCGTCCCAGTCTTGATGAGCCCCATTTTGACAAGATCACTCGCCGTCGTACCCGTGAGGCACATGTAGATCATCGTCTGAACTTGGTCGGACGTAACGTCATAGCCACCCATTTTCGCGATGCAGGCGATCATGCGCATCTGGACGTACATGACACTACCTATGTTCGCGGGAATTGCGACCGGAAGCGTAATCAAGCCCCCGAGCCCGGTGACGAAACCTGAGGTTCCGCATTTCATGATCTGCCACTTTGCGAGTGCCCTTGCGGCATCATCGGGTGACCTCGCCTTTCCCGTGTAGTCGGCAACCATCTCGTCGACCGAGCGACTCACCTTAGGGACGCCATTCAGCGCGCTCCTGTAGATGGTATCGAGCAGCTTGCCGGCAGATTCCTCATCGATGGGCATCTCGAAGCCTTTGGCCTTTCCAACCGTTTCTTTCTCTCCCGTCTTCTTAGCCATAGCTCCTCCTTTCTCGTAGCTTTGCTTTCTCAATAACCCTTGCAAATTCTGCGAACCGTCCATCGATCTTTGGAAATTTTACCTCGCGTTTTATAGCGATGATTCAGCTGTCAGCTAATTTGCGACCTCAGCGGATGATGGGCTCGCAAGCTGGCCTATGTCCTGTTGAGGGGTCCTTATGGAATCTATTGCGATGAGCTAGCATGGGGGCTGGCGATTGCAGCATGCATCCCCGTGTTGCTGGCGGCGGTGCTCTCACGCAAAACGCCTGCACATTCGGATTGCCACACAACGAATGAAACTTGTTGATGTGGGACGCGGTTCATTCAGGGTCCGCCCCTCGCTTCATCCTCAAGAAGCTCGTCGAAGCCTACCCCACCGTGACGGGTTCCCCGGTAAAGGTGCTTACAAGCAACAGGATAAAGAAGGCTAAATAGCTGATGCTCAATAGGTAGGCGAAGACTAAAAAGATGGTCCATCCAACATTGGTCTTACCATCGGCACGACGTTGCTCGCGAGAACGGCACAGCCAGACCGTCACGCCAATGGCCACAATCAGCAACACGAATGCCGCTGCTGCCACCCCGGCAAGCGCAAACATCACGCCAATGCTCACAGCAATAACCGGAAGCAGTAGCAAGCCACACCCGCATCCACCCGGACTATATACGGCAGACTGTCGGCGTCGTCTCATCGCCACCCCCCATCATCTTTGAGCACTACAGTGCGATGGCCTGCTGAACAGGAACGATCTTATCGAGTTCCGGTTCAATCCGCCTTTTCTCGGCCTCAAGGTCAAACGCCACCTGAGCGCGCAGCCAATAACCATCCGTCAGGCCAAAATAACGGCAAAGACGGAGGTCGGTGTCGGCCGTCACGCGACGTTTTCCCAAGATAATCTGCCCGATACGCTGAGCCGGAATCCCGGTCTCTTTCGCAAGGCGATATTGAGAAATGCCCATGGGAACAAGAAACTCCTCTTTGAGAAGCTCACCAGGAGTCACCGGCGACAACAAATCGGCCGAAGTCTCATCACTTGTGATAATCGACGATTTCGACATTCCAAGCCATCTCCTGTCTCCACTCAAAGCAGACCCGATAGCGCTCGTTAACACGGATGCTATATTGACCGGCACGATCGCCCTTCAAAGCTTCCAGGCGGTTGCCCGGTGGAACGCGAAGATCATCAAGCGAAGCACAAACCTGCAGTTGACGAATCTTCCTCAACGCAACACGCTCAAAGGGCACGAACCTCCTGACCCGCACACCCATAGCAAAGCGTTCGGTATCCTCATCTTTATACGATGCAATCATAGTATCGCCTTACGTTAGTAACGTCAAACGTTTCTATAGACTTACATCTCTATTATATCGTACGTTTGTTCGTGTTTTATAGAACAAATAGTCCTTCGTGCCTTAGTCAAGCGAAAGCAATCGTTTGTAGGCATCGAGGCCTTTGAGTAGGATTTCCTCGTCGAAGAGCATGGTATCGGTATGCAGGGCGCTCGTGGCATAGGCGGGACAGCCATCCGAATCGATCGGATTATCTTGTCCCTCCGGCACGCCCGTACCCAGGAGGAAGAACACGCCTGGCAGATGGCGCTGATAGAAAGCGAAGTCCTCGGCAATCAGCAAAGGCTCATCCACGAGTTGCAGCTCGGACAAGACAGGCGCAATGTGGGCGAACAGCTCGGGGTCGTTATCGACCGGCGGATAGCCCTCGGCAAAATCGAGGTCATATGTGCAGCCCGTTGCGGCGCAGGCATCGTCCAGCACGCGGCGCACGCCCTCGCGCGCGCGGTCGAACATGTCGTCCGTAAACACACGTAGGCTGCCGGCAACATGGGCCTCCCCCGCCACCGCATTGCAGACGGTGCCGGCCTGCAGCAGGCCGAACTTACCAATGCAGGGCTCGTCGACACCCAACTCGTCCATGAGCTCGCGCTCGGAAACCAAGAACTTGGCAGCCGCCAGCGCCGCATCGTGCGACTCCTCGACCGGAACGCCATAGGTCTTAGCGATATGGATGCTCGTGCCATGGATATGAATGTGTGTCTCACTCGAACGCGCCAGCAACGGACCGGAGCAGCTCGCCAACGTGCCGGCGGGCAGATCGGGCCACACGTGGAAGCCGAAGATGCGATCCACCCCGTAGCGCTCGAACACGCCGCTCTCGCACACCGTCTTGGCACCACCAGTCGTCTCCTCGGCCGGCTGAAACACAAAGAGCACATTGCGCTTAATGGCGCCCGGCTGCTCACGGATCGTACGGTCGACAAAGGTTGCCGCCGAAAGCGCCATGGCCATGTGTCCATCGTGCCCGCAAGCATGCATCTTGCCGGGATGGGTCGAACCGAACGCTGCCCCCGTTGCCTCGGCAATGGGCAGCGCATCCATATCGGCGCGAATCGCCGTGGCATGCGCGGCGCCAACGCCAGCGTCGAAGAAAGCGCAGACGCAGCCGGGGCACGGATGGGTCACATCGCAGGTGAGCGGTGCCAACACGCCCTCGATATAGGCGATCGTCTGCGGAAGATCGAAGTCGAGCTCCGGGATCCTGTGCAAGTCGCGACGGTAGCGACGGAGTTCTTGGAGCTCGGCCATATTGGTTCCTTTCGTAGGTGCGCGTCGGCTGCTATCTATTGTGCCGCAAGATTGCTACACCCTTATTTCCAGCATATCCCTGCATTTTTTAAACGTTATATACGAATACTCTTGTTTGGTAAAGTGCAACGTGGTAGGGTCGTTACCACTTGATAGAGGCGCGGGCACGAAGAGCCGCGGGCGAGCCGGCAGGCTTTGACCCCGCGGGGAGGCGAAACCCGCCGAACTGGGTTTTTCGGGCACGAACAGCCTGGTGGGCCTGCGGGAAACACCCGCAGGACTGTCTGCAGCAATGCGGGAGCGCTATCCGGACATTGGGTCCACGCTATGCGGATTCGATGCGCAGGTAGCGCCGTCTGGATAGCGAGGTTTACGGGACATGTCATTGACTCCCAACGAGGCATATGCGGCCAAGCAGCCGTTTGTGGACAAGGAGACGCTCGAGCATATCGTCGAGCAGTTCCCCACGCCGTTTCATCTATACGACGAGGCGGGCATCCGCCGCAACATGCAAGAAGTGCGCGACGCCTTTGCATGGAACCCGGGCTTTAAGGAATACTTTGCCGTCAAGGCCAACCCCAACCCGGCACTCATCTCCATTCTCAACGAATACGGCTGCGGCTGCGATTGCTCGAGCTATACCGAGCTCATGATCGCCCGCTCGCTGGGCATCACCGGACACGACATCATGTTCTCGTCCAACGACACACCGGCGGCGGACTTTGAGCTCGCCGACAAGCTGGGTGCCATCGTCAACTTTGACGACATCAGCCACATCGAGTTCTTTGAGCGCGTTGCGGGACCCATCCCCAAGACGGTCAGCTGCCGCTTTAATCCGGGCGGCCTATTCCAGCTCTCCAACGGCATCATGGATAACCCCGGCGACTCCAAATACGGCATGACCACCGAGCAGCTCTTCGAGGCCTTCCGCATGCTCAAGGCCAAGGGCGCCGAGGACTTTGGCATCCACGCATTCCTTGCCAGCAACACCGTCACCAACGACTACTATCCCAAGCTCGCACGCATCCTCTTTGAACTTGCCGTGCGCCTGGAGCGTGAAACGGGCGCACATGTCGCCTTTATCAATCTGTCCGGCGGTGTGGGTATCCCCTACCTGCCCGAGCAGCAGGCTAACGACATCCGTGCCATCGGCGAGGGCGTACACGCGGCCTACGACGAGATCCTGGTTCCCGCCGGCATGGGCGATGTGGCGATTTGCACCGAGATGGGTCGCTTTATGATGGGCCCCTACGGCTGCCTGGTGACCAAGGCCATCCACGAAAAGCAGATCTACAAGGACTATATCGGCGTGGACGCAAGCGCCGTCGACCTCATTCGTCCCGCTATGTATGGTGCCTACCACCACATTACGGTGATGGGACAGCCGGGTGGCGCCGACAAGACCGCAGCACCGGTCACGAACACGTATGACATCACGGGCAACTTGTGCGAGAACAACGATAAGTTCGCCATCGACCGCTCGCTGCCGTATATCGACATGGGCGACCTGCTCGTGATCCACGATACCGGCGCGCATGGCTACTCCATGGGCTACAACTACAACGGCCGTCTGCGCTCCGCCGAGGTGCTGCTGCGCCCCGATGGCTCGGCCGACCTCATCCGCCGCGCCGAGCGCCCGGTCGATTACTTTGCCACGCTCGACGTGCTGCCGTGCGGCCGAGAGTTGCTGGCCAAGTCGCGCGCCGAAAGTGCCCGCCGCCGCGCTCAGGACGAGCGCCTGGCCGTCGCCGCTCAGTGGAACAAACGCATCCAGATCGCGGAAGCGAAGGAGAAGAACATGGACATCCGCAATCTCGAGGGCTCAATCGTCGCCCTTGTCACGCCGTTTAAAAAGGACGGCAGTGTCGACTTTGACGCGCTCGAGCGCCTTATCGATTTCCACCTGCAAAATGGCACCGATGCCATCCTCACCCTGGGCACCACCGGCGAGAGCGCCACGATGACCGACGACGAGGACAACTCCGTTGTCGCCGCAGTGGCCAAGCAGGTTGCAGGACGCGTCCCCGTCATTGCCGGCTCGGGCTCCAACTCCACGCAGACCATGCTCACCAAGTCGCTCACCTATCAGGGACTGGGCGCCGACGGCCTGCTGCTCATTACCCCCTACTACAACAAGTCCAACGAAGAGGGCATCTACCAGCACTTTAAGACCGTGGCCGACGCCGTGGACATCCCCTGCATCCTGTACAACATCCCCGGCCGCTGCGGCTGCGGCATCAGCGTGCACAACGTGGAGCGCTTGGCCGCGCACCCCAACATCATGGGCATCAAGGAGGCCTCGGGCAACGTCGCCTACGCAGCCAAGATCGCCCACCTGCTGTCCGATGACTTCCGCATGTACTCGGGCGAGGACGCACTCACCGTTCCGCTCATGAGCCTAGGCGCCTCAGGCACCATCAGCGTGTGGGCAGATGTTCAGCCGCAGCTCGTGCATGACATGTGCCGCGCCTATCTGGACGGCGACGTAGCGCGCGCCCGCGATATCCAGATTGCCGGCCAGCCGCTCATCAATGCCCTCTTTAGCGAGGTCAACCCCATCCCAGTTAAGGAAGCGCTCGCCCAGATGGGTATGATCGAGGCAAACTACCGCATGCCGCTGTGCCCCATGGCCAACGACACGCGAGCCGCACTTACCGATGCTCTGAAGGGAGCTGGTCTGCTTGATTAAGACCGTCATTATGGGAACGGGCCGCATGGGCTCGCTGATCCGCACTACCGCCGAGGGCATTGTCAACGCCGCTGGAGAGCCCGTTTTTGACATCGTCGCCCAGATCGGCTTCGACTTGTCCGAGGTCGAGAGCGCACCGACGGCCGATGTAATCATCGACTTCTCGAACGTCGTGACCTTCGACGCCGTCGTCGCCTATGTCGAGCGTACAGGCGCCGCATTGGTCTCGGGCACCACGGGCTACACACCCGAGCAGATGGATCGCCTGCGCGAGCTGGGTCAAAACGCCCGCGTCATGCACTCCGGAAATTACTCCATCGGTATCGCAGCTCTGCGTCATCTGGTAGCACAGGCCACACGCGAGCTGCCCGGCTTTGACTGCGAAATCGTCGAGACGCACCATAACCAAAAGGTCGACGCCCCCAGCGGCACTGCAAAGCTGCTGCTCGACGCCGTGGTCGAGGCCGAGCCTGAGGCTGGCTATCATCCTGTCTACGGTCGCGAGGGCATGTGCGGCGCGCGTGACCCCAAGGAGATCGGTATGCACTCGCTGCGCGGCGGCACCGTCGCCGGCGTGCACGAAGTGAGTTTCTTTGGCCAGGACGAAGAAGTCACGCTCACGCATCGCGCCACAAGCCGTCAGATCTTCGTCAACGGCGCCCTGGCAGCCGCGCAGAAGCTCGTCACCCGCGAGCACGGCTTCTATACGTTCGACCAGGTCATGTTTGCCTAACCAGGTATCAACCGGATCCACCCAAAGGAGAGACAGCAAATGAGCAATGCAGCCGAGATGGATGCCCAGGAGATTATCAACTACATCGCCACAGCGCCCAAAAAGACGCCCGTCAAACTGTACGTGCGCGAGAAGCCCGGCATGAAGGTCCAGTGGGGCAATGCGCACGTCTACGGCGGTCGTCGTGGCAAGACCGTCTTTGGTGACTGGGATGAGCTCAAAGCCATCCTTGATGCCAATGCCGATTCCATCGATTACTACGATGTGGAGAACGATTGCCGCAACTCCGCCGTGCCCATGCTCGACCTTAAGGGCATCAACGCCCGCATCGAGCCGGGCGCGATCATCCGTGACCGCGTCGAGATCGGCGATCGCGCCGTCATCATGATGGGTGCCATCATCAACATCGGCTCCGTCATCGGCGAAGGCTCCATGATCGATATGGGCGCCGTGCTGGGCGGCCGCGCCACCGTGGGTAAGAACTGCCACATCGGCGCTGGTACCGTGCTGGCAGGCGTCGTGGAGCCCGCCAGCGCCACGCCCGTCATCATCGAGGACGATGTCATGATCGGCGCCAACGCCGTGGTCCTGGAAGGCGTGCACGTAGGCAAGGGCGCTGTCGTTGCCGCCGGCGCCGTGTGCGTCGAGGACGTCCCCGCTGGTGCCGTCGTGGCCGGTGTCCCCGCCCGCGTCATCAAGATGCGCGACGAGAAGACCGACAGCAAGACCGGCCTGGAAGAGGGCCTGCGCCAGCTGTAATAGTTACGGCGTTTTACCAAACGCCGTAACGACTCGACGCTACAAACGCCCCAGAGCGGCAATCTGACGTTCAATCGTCGGGCATGACCAAAAGGTCAATGCCCTCCTCTTTCACGTCACCTTGCTCGCTCTGGGGCGTTTTCGCTGATTTATGCTCAACCAGTAGCGTAATTAAGCCCCGAGTAAAAAGGGCCGAAGCCCTCATCCGAGGCTTCGGCCTTTGTTTTTCTGCAGCGTCCAAGCGCAGTTTATCGATTCTCGATGCTGCCGATGTTTTTGAGCTCGATGGAGATGAGGCCGTTGGGTTCGTTGACGAACTCGATGTACTCGGAGTTCGAGCCCATCTCGGCCGGAAAGCTGATCTCGATGCCCGTGTCGGTACGAATCTTGTGGTTGCGCACGGCCGCACGCTCGACCTGCTTGCGCTCCACGGGCACACGCTCGGGCACCTTCTCTTCGGTCAGCGCCGCACGTACGCTCTCCTTGATGACCGGCTCGCCCTCAAAGACCTCATCGACGATATCCCAGGGCGGCAGCTCCTCGTCATCCTCGACTTTCTCGGCGACGGCAGCCTTAACCTTGGCGAGCGCCACGGCCGTATTGGCACCGTGCTCCTCGGCGACTTCCTCGACCACGCGCGTCACGGTGTCGATGACCTCCTTGCCCGACACGCCCGTATCGCACTGCAGCAGACCGTCGGGAATGAGCATACGGTCTTCGCCGGCAATCTTGCGCTTCTTATCCACATAGCCGATCTCCATGGTGCTTGCACGCACGATGGCATAGCTCGGCACCTTTTGCGAGGGGTTCGGCAGAATGGCGAAATGGCGCGCGATGTCGTTACGCACCTCCCCCTCCTCGCGGCCCACTTCGTGCATAAAAGCCTGCTTGGAGCCCAGCAGCATCACGGCAAACCAGCGGGCATCCTCATCGTCGTCAAAATCGGCCACGAGCACGTCGGTTGACTCGGCTTTCTCGGCTTTGGTGAGCTCGGAGGAGATAAACTCCGCAATCTGCTGCGACAGGTCCACGAACTCGCGCTCGCCAAAGAAATAGCCCTTGAGCTCGCCGCCAAACGCAGAGTTCTCGGCAAACGTGGCGCGTTTATTGTCGGCCGAGGTACGTGCGCGGCGCAGATGCGTGGTCACGAAGTTGCGCACGGTACGGCTCTCGATATCGAGCTCGCGCTGGCTCATAACGTTGACGGCAGAGTCAAAGTCCAGGATATGCAGAATCGCGTGATTGATTTTCATATACGGCATTCCGTTCTAGATCGATTTCGGCACGAACCAGTATAGCGGTCGAGCCCGCCCCAGGCGCATCGAAGCTTGGTGCATCGGGGACAGGTTGCTTTGCACCAATGGTTAGCGCAGGAGCTCGGACTGCCAAGCCTCGAGCTGTTCTGCCAAACTCTTGCCGGCAGCGGGCATGTCGATCTGGGGTCGTTTGGGCAGCAGTGCGCATTTAAGGATTGCCACGATGGTCTGCGAGACAAAGCGTCGCGTATCCTCGTCAAAGCCTTGCGCAGCCTGGAGCATCACGGGCAGGCTCTCGCGCAGATTCCCGGCGATATCCGCAAACCGCTCAGCACCCGTAGCCTCAAACACGGAGAACAACGCATCTACAAAACGCTCGCGCTCGCTAGGCGACACTGCAAGCAGCATCTCGCGAATGGAGCCATCAACGTATCGAGCACCGGCGGAC
>CALDCF010000010.1 GCA_937937635.1 uncultured Collinsella sp. | reverse complement strand
CATGAAAGAACCTCCGCTGCGCACTACGTGCGGCGGGGGTTCTTTCGTCCTGCGGAGTGCGCCGGAAAGGAAGGTTGCCCTCGGACCTGCGTTACCTCGGCACTGTTGCAGCGGACAAATATTAATCTGAATTAAAGATGGCGCGCGGCCTTCCGCCGCGCTTTTTATAAAGAAAGGGTCCAAGGCGATTGCCCTGGACCCCTAAAAGATCGATGTGCTGGCGGAAGCTCGGCCGTGTTTACTAGAACTTGACGGTCGGGGCCTGGCGGGCTGCTTCGGCGGCTTCGAAGCCCTGACGCTCCTTAAACTGGAAGATGCCGGCAAAGATGACAGCCGGGAACGTCTGAATGGCGTTGTTGTAGCTGAGCACGCAATCGTTGTAGCTCTGGCGTGCATAGCTAATCTTGTTCTCGGTATCCTCGAGCGATGCCTGCAGCTGCGTAAAGTTGGTGTTTGCCTTAAGATCGGGGTAGGCCTCGGCTACGGCGAAGAGCTGGCGCAGCGCACCGGTCAGCACGTTGTCGGCTTCCATCTTGGCCTCGGGCGTGGTGGCCTTGACGGCAGTGTTACGCGCGCTGATCACGGCGGAGAGCGTCTCTTGCTCGTGCTTGGCGTAGCCCTTGACGGTCTCGACCAGGTTGGGGATCAGGTCGTTGCGGCGCTGCAGCTGCGTATCGATGTTCTGCCAGGCGTTATCGATGCGGTTACGCTTGGTGACCATGTTGTTGTAGATGCCGGCGATGGCGCAGACAATCACAATGACAACAACGATGCCGATGATGACGGTAATCATGATGTCTCCGTTTCGAATGGCCGCGGCGGCATGCGCCAGCTGCCGTTGGTATAACGCTACTAGTATACCCGCAACGTTTTGCCGTGCCGAACTTTCCGGTAAGCGTTATGTTTTCGGTGGGGTTGGCACCGGGGCAAAGCGCGCGAGGTACAGGTGTAAGATATGCGACAGATTGACGAGTGTTGTCTTTGCCCTGAGGATGGCGATACCAGTGGACCTTCGCATCAAGAAAACCTACCGCGCCCTGTTCGATGCCTTTACCGAGCTTCTCGAGGAGCATCGTTTTGAGGACCTGACGGTTGCCATGCTGTGCGACCGCGCCATGATTCGCCGCACGACGTTCTACAAGCACTTTCGCGACAAGAACGATTACTTTGCCTTTTATATCGATGAGCTCATGTCGGGCTTGCCGCAAAAACAGCCCGATGAGGCCGGCGCAGTGTCTGCCGAGGACGTGCGCGCGCTTCGACACGCGATTTTGGACGATGCCATGGATTTGATTCTGGCGCACGAGCAGCTCATGGATAACATTTTGGCTAGCAGCATGTCGGGCATGTTGACCAACGTTATTTGCGACCGCATTGCCCGCTCCATCCGCGAGCGTGTGATGAACGTGCTTGCCGAGGATGCCCTGGCCCCCGTGTCGCTTGAGACGACGTCTGAGTTCGTCGCCGGCGGTATTATTCGACTTTTCACGATATGGTGGGAATCGGGCCACGATCTTGAGCGTCGACCCGAGATGGCCGACGTGGTCGATGCGCTGTTCGAGCGGACCATGACGCCGGTGCATCACTAAAAGTGGCGGAGAGAGGGGGATTCGAACCCCCGGAACGCTCTCGCGCTCAACGGTTTTCAAGACCGCCGCATTCAACCGCTCTGCCATCTCTCCGTGTGTCGTAATGATAGCATCGTTTTGAATTTGCAACAGGGAAGGCGAACGATGACGATCACCGAAATCGACGAGAAGTTCATGCGCGAGGCGTTGGCGGAGGCGCGAGCCGCCGCGGCGGTGGGCGAGGTGCCCATCGGAGCCGTAGTGGTGCGCGACGGCGAGATCGTCGCGAGGGCGCATAATCGTCGCGAGCTCGACCAGAACCCTTCGGCGCATGCAGAGTTTGCGGCCGTGTGCGCCGCTGCCCAGGCACTTGGCCGCTGGCGCCTTTCCGATTGCACGGTCTACGTGACGCTTGAGCCTTGTTGCATGTGCGCGGGCCTTATGGTCAACGCGCGCGTGGGGCGCTGCGTGTATGGCGCGAGCGACGCCAAGGCCGGCGCGCTGGGATCCCTATACGATTTGAATGCCGACTCGCGCCTGAATCATCGGTTTAATGTGACCGCCGGCGTGCTGGCAGACGAGTGTCGTGAGGTGTTGAGCGGGTATTTTTGTGGGCTGCGTGGTGCCGATGGTGCTGGCTGCGGTTGTGGGGCCGATCTTGAGGCACATGCCGCTCACGCTGAGGCGCTCGCGTGTGCCGAAGATATCGTCGTTGAGGCGGTCGATTTTGGTGCCGCGTGCCGCCGGCCCCGCCGTGTGCTGTTGGCGATTGATTCCTTTAAGGGCAGTGTTTCGAGTGCGCAGGCGGAGGAGGCCGTTGCCGAAGGCGTGCGCCGCGTTTGGCCCGATGCCGAGGTGCGCACATTGCCGCTGGCAGATGGTGGTGAGGGAACGCTCGATGCCGTTGCCGCCTGCGGTGGCGAGCTTGTGACCTGCGAGGTTGCAGGGCCCTTGGGCGAGCGTGTGCCTGCCCGGATGCTGGTTGATGTCGAGCATGAGTCGGCTGTTATTGAGATGGCCGAAGCCGCGGGCATCGGGTACTCGCCTTGCAAGGAGTCGTCGGCGCTGGCTGCTACAACCTATGGCGTGGGCGGGCTGATGCTCCGTGCGGTTCGTGCCGGGGCAAAGACTATCTATATTGGCTTGGGCGGCAGCGCCACCAACGATGGTGGCGCCGGTATGCTGCAGGCGCTGGGCGCGCGCCTTGTCGATGAGCACGGCCGCGATATCGCCCCTGGTCTTGCCGGCCTTGAGCAGGTGTCGAGCGTTGATTTGGCGCCAGCGCTTCGGTCGCTGAACGGCGCGCGTGTCGTGGTGCTTTCCGATGTAGAGAATCCACTCGTGGGACGCCGAGGCGCTCTGGCGGTGTTCGGTGGGCAGAAGGGCCTGCCGGCGGATGATGCCGAGGTGCTGCGCAGGTGTGACAGCTGGATGGTCGGCTACGGCCGCCTGCTCGATACGGCGATTGCTAGGGCGCGGGCTCAGGGGTTGCTGCGCACGCCCAAGGGCGCACGGACATTTGGCTCGGTGCTCGGCGTGCCCGGCGCGGGCGCTGCCGGTGGCTTGGGCGCGGCGTTGCTGGCGCTCGGCGCGGAGCTGCGTTCGGGCGTGGAGACGGTGCTCGATCTCGTGGGATTTGACGAGCGCGCACGCGATGTCGACCTGGTCATAACGGGCGAGGGTAATATGGACGAGCAATCCGCCGCCGGCAAGGCACCGGTGGGCGTGGCGCGTCGCGCCAAGCGATATGGCAAGCCGGTGGTCGCCGTCGTGGGCGGTCGTGCCGACAACCTGGATGCGGTGTATGGGCAGGGCATCGACCTTGTACTGCCGATCTGTCGCAAGCCCATGCCCCTCGACCAGGCGCTCGGTGTGCAAGAGGCCACAACCAACCTCATCTGCGCCGGCGAGGCAGCTGCCCAAGCCTATGACCTCGCTCGCCTCTAAGGCCTATCTCCCTATAAGTTGCGGTGGAATACGGAGTGTTTTTGCCTTTAAGGGGCCAATTCAGTCCGTATTCCACCGCAACTTCGTGAATGGTCATCCGAGGCTGGCCGCCCTGGGCCTTGGGTCGGACCGTTTGCCACGAAATGCGGCCATCTACTACGTTTAACCGAGCTACCTCAACCATCTCGGAATTTGCAAAAATGAAACCGCAGGTAGAGAGCTTGCCGATTTCCGAAAAAGTCGGCTATGGTCGACCCCTGCGGTCCAAACGTAGTAGATAGGCCCTTTTCGTGGCGCAGCGTCAGGCCGGTCTTTTTGGGGCTAGAAAAACACCCGTAAAGGCATGTGAATCTGAACAATTCAATCCTGCGCCTTGCGGCGCTCGATGGTGTTGTCTGGGGATCGGAGGCTATGCACTTCAGGTGTTGACGCCGCCATTTATGTGCCATTAGTAGATTGCTCTTCGTTCAGTTGTTTGCCAATTAATCCTGCCAATTAATTACCATTTCGGGCGAAGACGTGGATTATCTCCATGATGGGCCTCTTTGGGCATAATGTTGTCTTTGAACTGTCCTAATCAATAGATCGCTCTTGGGAAGAGAAGGCGACACCAGAGGGGGAGAAGGGAATTGGAGAGGAAAGTTTTCGGCGGGGGGGGCAGAGAGTCGCTGCTCTCTGCCTTGCGCTGGTTCTCGGCTTCGGATGTTTATCCGTCGGCGCGACGGCCGGCGTCGCATATGCGGCCACGGCATCGCGGGCTGCGTATACTGCGGAGGAGTTTGAGATTACCCAGGACGGCGTGACCTATTCGTGCGAGACCACGGATAAAGGCACGGCGGAAATCACATGTATTGTTGCCGATGACAGTGTGACCGCGGTGAATGTGCCCGGCTCCATCGAGCGTGGCGGCCAGACCTACAAAGTCACCAAACTTTATTTCTCGTCTGGTATCGTGGCCGAGAACGTTGAGCAGCTGACGCTCCCCGACACGCTCGAAAAAATGTACGGAGGGAATTTCCGGAGGTTCGCAAAGGTCAAGGAGCTCCATATCCCTGGCTCCATCAAGAACTTCGGTTGCTCGCTGCAAAACGCTGGCTCGCTCGAAAAGCTCTATTTCGATGAGGGCGTCGAGGAGATTAGCGCCAACATGATGGTCTATGGCTGCAGCAGCCTTTCGGAGATCGATCTCCCCTCCACCCTCAAAATGATTTCTGGCTCGGGCGCCTTCGAGGGGGCTACGGCCCTCACGGGCATCGAGTTTCCAAAAGATGTCGCCTTCTCCGACACCATAACGGGCGTGTTCGAAGACTGCACGTCTCTGACAAGCGTGTCGTTGCCCGCTTCGGTTACGAAGATCCCCTCGCACATGTTTTACGGATGCACCTCTCTCACGTCCGTCACCGCGCTGAGCGAAATCGAGTCCATCGGGGATGGGGCGTTTCGGAATTGCTCGAGTTTGACTGGGATCGATTTCCCAGGCACATTGAAGAGCATCGGATCCTCTGCTTTCCAGGGGTGCGCCAGCCTGGTGAGCGTGCCCAATCTAAGCAAGGTGACAAAGATGGGCTGGGGGGCTTTTTACGAGTGCAAAAATCTGCAGGCGTCCGTGGATCTGTCCTCGCTTCAGAACATTCCGGACAATGCGTTCTGCTACACACCGGTTAAGATCGTGGGGCTTTGCGACAGCCTGAAGAGTATCGGTGAGTGGGCCTTTATCCAGAGCAACGTCGCCGTCCAGCTTCCTAGGACACTTGAGACAATTGGCAACTACGCCTTCTATTACGGCACGTTGCCGGAGCAGCTTTCCATTCCGGATTCCGTGACTTCCGTTGGCACGGCGGCCTTCTCGGGCGTAGGTGGCGTGAAGGATGTGACGATCGGGCGCGGTCTCACCAAAATACCCTCGGGTATGTTTGATGACAGCACGGTTCAAAAGATCACAATCGAAAACAGCATGGACGACATTACCGGCTCGGAGAACCTTCCGAGCTCTGGCGTCGATATCGTCTACACGCGCGAGTCCATCGATGACGGCGTCGGCGCTACCGTGAGCGATGACAGCACCAAGACCCTTCAGGAGCTGGTCAACGAGGCCCCCGATGGCAAGGAAACCGTCATCACCCTGAAAAAGCACGTGAAGCTCGACTCCACGCTCAGGATTCCTGCCGGGAAGATGATTAAGATCACGTCGGATGAGCCCTATACCATCTTGGCAACAAAGAATAGCGGCGTCTCCGTACTGGTCAATGTTGCCGAGAGGGCATCCCTCGAGCTGTCGGGGAAAGCGTCCCTGAGGGGTCGCTACAACAAGGGCGCCATTATTTCTAGCAGGGGAGCGGTTGTGCTCTCTGACGAGGCCGTTGTGTACGACGGCACCACGAGCGGGGATAGCGCGGGCGCCGTCGACGTGTCGGGAGAAAATGCCTCGCTTACTATGACGGGCGGCGTTATCGAGCAGTGCGAGCTGCGCCATTCGTATTGCGGTGCCGTTCGCGCGTCCAGCGGCGCTCATGTAGTTATGAGGGGTGGCGTTATCCGTAACAACGGAGTCGTTACCGGGGCCACCAATTGCTATTGGCTTACATCTTCTGGCGTCATTTTGTGGGGCAACGCTCGCTTTGACATGAGCGGAGGCCGCATCGAGGGCAACAACGGTTATCGAGGCAGTGCGGTGCTTGCGTACGGCCAGGGTAAGGGCGAAAACCAAAGAGCCAAGTTCACGATGACTGGTGGTCAGATTTCCGGCAACAGGAGCAGTAGGCTGGAGGCGGCCTACGATCCTTCCGGAGCAGTTCATATTGAGGGCAACGCCGAGTTCACCATGACGGGTGGAAAGATTGAGAACAACGTTGCGTCTGGCAAAGGCAAAGGCGGCGGAGTGTGTGTGGTCGACCCGGGCTGTCAGAATAGCGAAAAGGGGAATACTGTTTTCATCATGCAGGGCGGGTCCATATCTGGCAACTCCGCTTCCGCCGGTGGAGGTGTCTATACCTATTCGAATGACGTCACGCTCAGCGCGGGCAAGATCGAGGGTAATACTGCTTGGAGCATGGGCGGCGGCGTGTATAGCGAAGGCAACGAGTATCTTGGCTATAGTACGCTCCATATCGAAAACGCTCTCGTTGTTGATAACCATGCGGATAAACAGGGCGGCGGCATGTGGTTCTGCCCGACCGGAGATGCCAAGGTCTACGTCCGGGACGGCGGCCTGATCGCCAAGAACACGGCTGACGAGGCGGGAGACGACTTCGTCTTCACCGGCGCCAAAGACGCCAAATACAAACTGACCTTGGCCAACCGCGCTCCGGGCGGCGGAAAGGTCAGCTGGTACAGAGACGGTGGACTGTTTAACCCCGAGGGCACCACTGCGGCAACAAACCCCGAAATCCCGCGATTTACGCCCGATGGTGACAACGGCGAGCCCCTGTCCTTTACCGACGCCACGCCGAACGTCGCGCTTAAATCTGTGATGAGCGAGGATGTGTATAACCTCGGCGGCGGCCAGACGTCGCTGACGATCTCTGGCAATACGGCGCCGTTGGGAGGCGGCATCGGCGCCAACGGCGGTGTCGTCATCGGCAAGTCCGAGAGCATTAACATTCCAGTCGAAAAGGTCTGGGAGAACCCCAGGATTCCCCATCCTAATAAGGTCAAAGTAAATCTCAAGAACGGCGATACCGTCATCGATTCGATCACCCTGAGCGAGTCCAACGACTGGAAGGGCGTCTTCTCCAGCCTGCCGCAGCGTGATGCTTCCGGCGCCGTGATCGACTACACCGTGGCCGAGGACCCCGTCGAGGGCTACAGCTCCAAGGTCTCCGGCGACGCCGAGCACGGCTTCACCGTGACCAACGCCTCCACCGCCGAGGTCTCGGTGCCCGTCGAGAAGAAGTGGGTCGGCCCGGCCGCGAAGAAGGCCACCGTGCGCCTGCTCGCCGACGGAAAGGACACCGGCAAGAAGATCGACCTCACCGAGTCCGATAGCTGGAAGGGCTCCTTCGAGGGCCTGGCCAAGTACTCCGAGTCCGGCGCCGTGATCGACTACACCGTGGCCGAGGACCCCGTCGAGGGCTACAGCTCCAAGGTCTCCGGCGACGCCGAGCACGGCTTCACCGTGACCAACACTGTGAAGACCGGCGAGCTCGACGTCTCCAAGACCGTCGTGGCGCGCGAGGGCCTGGCGGTCGACGCGGACAAGATATTTAAGTTTGTGGTTGAGGCCACCGATGCCACGGGCCGCGACGTCTCCGGCACCTACGGCGATGCGACATTCGAGGACGGCAAGGCGATTCTCAAGCTCAAAGATGGCCAGACGGCGAAGATCGCCGGCCTGCCCGCGGGAACTGTCTATGCGGTTACCGAGCGCGCCGCCGATGGCTACAAGACCTCGGTGAACGGAGCCGAGGGCTCCAAGGCCGAGGGCGTCATCGCGGCCGATCAGACCGCCACCGCCTCTTTCACCAACACCTTTGACCCCGCCCCTGCTACGGTGTCCATCCCCGAGCTCACCAAGGTGCTCGCGGGCGGCCGCAAGCCCGGCCTCCAGGAGGGGGAGTTCACCTTCGAGCTCGTCCTCACCGACGATGCGGGCAATGCGCTCGAGGGCTACCCGATTGAGGCGAAGAACGGCAAGGACGGCAAGGTTTCCTTTGGCAAGCTCAGCTTCACCAATCCGGGTACCTACCACGCGACCGTGACCGAGAAGGCAAGTGGCGATGCCCTGATCGAGGACGATGCGCATGCCTACACCTTCGACGTCACGGTGACTCAGACCGGCGCCGGCCTTAAGGCCGAGGTCTCCAACGAGCGGGGCAAGAAGACTTTCACCAACACCTTCACGCCGCACGGCAACACGAAGACCGTAACCAAGGCGGATGCCTCGGGCGCCAAGGTCGATGTGAACGGTAGGCCCGTGAGCGTGGGCGATACCCTCACCTACACCATCAACTGGGCCAACAACAGCGTCGACGACGGGGGTGCCGCACAGGCGGCTGACGTGACGGTGACCGATGTCCTGCCCAAGGGCGTTAACTATGTTGAGGGTTCTGCCGACGGTGCCGCCTACGATGCCGCGACGCGCACTCTTACCTGGTCGCTCGGCGAGCAGGCTGCGGGCGCCACGGGCACGCTCAGCTTTGACGTGAAGGTCTCTGCCGATGCCGCCACGGTCGACGACATCGCCAATACCGCAACGGTCAAGGTGGGTGAGAATCAGGCCCAGACCAACACGACCCACAACAGCGTTTCCCGCGAGGGCAGCCTCACCGTCAAGAAGACGGTCGTCGGCGGCGACAGCCAGCGCGAGTTCGGCTTCACGGTGGCGCTCACCGACGGGGACGGCGAGCCCGTCTCCGGCACCTTCGGCAAGGGCGACGGCGCCGTGACGTTCACGGACGGCAGGGCGACCTTCACGCTCAAGGACGGCGGGGAGAAGGCCATCGCCGGCCTGCCCGTGGGCGCGCGCTACGCCGTGACCGAGGACGCCGCCGAGGGCTACACGACCGCGGTCGACGGGGCCGAGGGCACCGTGACCGAGGCCGGCGCGACCGCGGCGTTCACCAACACGTACGGTACGGCCACCGAGGGCAGGGACGTCTCCACCGCGGGGCTCTTCACCAAGACGCTCAAGGGCCGCGACTGGGCGGAGGGCGACAGCTTCCAGTTCACGCTCGCGGGCGAGGGCGGCGCGCCCATGCCCGAGGGGTCTGCCGACGGCTCCAAGACCGTCAGCGTGACGGCCGCCGCCGGCACCAAGGCGGGCGATAAGGTCGCCTTCGACTTCGGCCCCATCCGCTACACGCTCGACGACATCAAGGACGCCGGGTTCGCCGAGGTCGGCGGCAAGCGCGTGCGCGCCAAGACCTTCACCTACACGGTGCGCGAGGTCAGGCCCGATGACGGTTCTGCCATCGCCGGCGTGGACTACGACGGCCACACCGCCACGATGACGGTGACCGTGACCGATGACGGCTCGGGCAACCTCACGGCCACGACGCCCGCGATCGCGCAGGCGAGCGGCGGCGACTTCGTCAACACCTACACGACCGGGCTCGACTACTCGGCCCGCGCGGGCGTGCGCCTGTCCAAGAGGCTCTCCGGCCGCGCCATGGGGGCGGGGCAGTTCGCCTTCACCGTGGCCGCCGACGACGAGACGGCCGCCAAGCTCGGCCTCAAGACCGGCAAGGACGCCTACACGGTGACCGCGGCCGGTGACGGGCAGGCCGACTTCATCCACCTCATCGGCGGGACCGCGGAGGGCGACGTGACGTTCACCGACGCCGACGCGGGCAAGACCTACAGCTTCACCGTCACCGAGACCAAGCTCGGCGGCGAGGGCTACACCAACGACACCGAGCCGCGCACGGTGACCATTACGCCCAGCTACGACGCGGCGACGGGCAAGCTCACGGTCACGACCACGGTCGCCAAGGACGGCGTCGAGGTCGCCCGCGGCGAGGTCTCGACGGCCGACGACGCCACGGCACTGTCCGCGCCCGTGACGGTCGCGTTCCAGAACTCCTACGAGGCCAGCGGTACGCTCGGCGGCGAGGGCGATGTGGCCATCAGCGCCACCAAGACGCTGACGGGCCGCGCCGCGGCGGCGGGCGAGTTCTCGTTCTCCGTCCGCGATGCCCGGGGCAACGTGGTCGCGACCGCGTCCAACCGGGCCTCCGGCGACGGCGAGGCAGCGGGGCTTGCGTTCTCGCCCATCGCCTACACCACCGGCTCGCTCGAGCAGATGGCAGCGGACGGCACCGCCACCAGGGCCGCCGACGGCTCCTGGTCCATCCCCTATACCGTTTCCGAGGACACGGCGGCGCTGCCCGCGCCCGTGACGGCGACTGCCGCGAGCTTCGACATCGCCGTCAAGGTGACCGATAACGGCAAGGGCGGGCTGGACGTGGCCGTGACCTACCCCGAGGGCTGCGACGGCACGCTGTCGTTCGTGAACGGCTACGGCACCAACGAGGCGACGGTCGACCTCGCGGGCACCAAGACGCTGGCGCTCGGCCAGGCCGGACTCGGCCTCACGCAGGCCGACATCGCGGGCAAGTACACCTTCAAGATTGAGCCGCTGGACGGCGCGCCCGCCCCGGTCGACGCCTCCGGCAAGACGGTGACCGAGGCGGTCAACGACGCCGCCGGCAACGTCGAGCTGGGCCGCGTCACGTTCAGGCAGCCGAGCGACCTCGATGACGTCGAGATCGACGGCGACGGCCTGCGCACCAAGACGTTTGCCTACCGGGTGAGCGAGTCCGGCTCGGTCGACGGCGTGGTCAACGACGCGACGGCGACCAGGACCTTCACGGTCAAGGTGGTCGAGGACACCAACGTCGGCACGCTACGCGCGGAGGTCCTGCCCTCCGAGGGCACGCCCCAGGGCAAGGGCGCGTTCGAGTTCACCAACACCTACGGCGTCGACCCCACCCCGAGCTCCGTCACCGACCAGATCAAGGTGAGCAAGAAGCTCAAGGGCCGCGACCTGGCCGAGGGCGAGTTCGAGTTCCAGCTGGTCGAGATCGACGCCGACGGCAGCGAGAGCGTCGCGGTGACGGGCAGGAGCGCCGCCGACGGCACGGTCGCGCTCGACCCGGTCACCTACACCGCGCCCGGCACGCACAGCTACGAGCTGCGCGAGGTCGCCGGCACGGCGGGCGGCGTGACGTACGACAGGGCGACGTACCGCGTGCGCACGACGGTCGCCGATGCCGGTAACGGCACGCTCGCCGTCAAGCACGAGCTCATGGATGCCGAGGGCAATCCCACGGGCGACGACTCGGCGACGTTCACCAACGGCTACGAGGCCGCACCCGTCACCCTCAAGCTGGGCGCCGCCAAGGTGCTCAAGGGCGCCGAGCTCAAGGCGGGCCAGTTTAGCTTTGAGCTCAAGAGCCGGGACGGCAAGGTCATGTCGACCGCCAAGAATGCCGCCGATGGCAGCGTCACGTTCGATGCGCTGACCTTCAAGCAGGCCGGCACCTACACCTTCACGGTGAGCGAGGTCGACGACGGCCAGGCGCACGTGACCTACGACAAGGCGGTGCGCAGGATCGTCGTCACGGTGGGCGACGAGGCGGCCGACGGCACCAGGACGGGCTATCTGTCGGCGAAGGTCTCCTACGAGGGCGACGCCAACCTGCCGCCGGTCTTCACCAACAGCTACGCCGAGGAGCCCGGCACCCCCGAGAACCCCGGCACGCCGGGCGGCGGCTCGGGCGGCGGTTCAGATAACGGCTCCGGCAGCGGCGCTAGCGGTGACGGCTCCAAGGGCGGTATGCCCGACACCGGCGACCGCAGCCTGCCGCTTGAGGCGCTCGGCGCCATGGCCGGCATCGGCGCGCTGACCGCAGCGGGCGGCGCGGTCCTGTACCGCAGGCGCCGCTAGCGATATGGACGAGTGGGGCGAATCCATCCGATGGGTTCGCCCCACTTGCCGTGGCGGGCGGGAGCAGGTAAGATATACCGAGCGCCTAGCGCGTTCGATGGGTTCGGATGACGACATGTTCCGAATCTGGTCAGGTCCGGAAGGAAGCAGCCATAAGGAGCCTCTGTCGGGCATCCGAATCCATCGAGCGCACGGGCGCTTTTTGCTGCCGCGATGCGGTCCCGGTGCCGGCGGGCTGTTTGGTGTCTCGCTGGTCCTCGGCCTTGCCTGCGGGATCGCTCGACTACCAAACAGCCCGCCGGCACCGGGACCACTTCGTCCAAAAATCACCCGTAAAGGCGCGTTAGTCTAATAAATCTATCCCTTAAGGAACGCGGCTTGCTAGTGTTGTCTGGGCATTGATGGCTGCGTGCTTCAAGAGGCGGCGGCATTACCATCTGTTTTTACAAGTAAAGAGGCCTGTTTCCCTAGGTGGGGAAACGGGCCTCTTTTTGTCTCTTGGCTTGTGGATTGGCGAAGACAATAACCGCTGGCAGCTATTTTGAGTTCTTGATGCGACGTGTGGCCGTGGCGGTTATTCCGAGGCCTGCGGCGGCGATTGCTGCGAGTGCGATTGCGCTTGGCGTTGTGTCGCCTGTGTTTGCGAGCTTGTCGGCGGTCGTATTCGCCTGCTTGCCGTTGCTTGTGTTCGCTTGCTTGGTGGAGCTCTGCTGATCGTCTTTGCCGGTCGCGGGCGAGCCGGCGGGCTGTGCCGTCTCGGCCGGTTGCGTCGAGCCGGAGGGAGGCGTTGTCTCGGTGGGTTTCGTTATCTCGGGCGAGGCGGCCTTGTCTGCTGCGGCTTTTGCCTCTTCGTATGCCTTGCAGGCGTCGTCATAGGCCGTTTGTGCCTTTTCTAAATCGCCGAGGAGCGCATCTCGCTTGGCTTTGCTTTCATCGATATTGGCTTTAGCTTCCTCCGCCGCACTTTCGAAATACTGAACCTGTCTTTCCTGACTTTCGAGGCTGCGACGGTAGCCGTCAAGCTCCGTTTCACAAGATTCTTTTTGCAATTTTGCCGCCATGATCTTCGAACGCAGCTGCTTAATAGTTTCCTTATCAGCTTTGCTAGGTGCCCCGCTGTCGAGCATCTTAGCTAATTCTGCCTCAAGATTGCTTACCCGGTTGCTGGCCTCGTCGTATTTGGCTTGGGCTGCATCGACGTTCGCTTGCATGTCGGGAAGGGGTTTCCTATAGTTGGCGGCATACGCCAACATCTTCTCGTAGAGCTCTTGAAACCAGGCAATGTCAGCATCGATTTCCGCAAGTTTCTCGGGACTTGCGGCGGCTTTTGCGGCTTCGAGGTTTTTAAGCGCTTCCTGCATGGCTGCATACGCCTTGTCTTTTTCGGCTGCCGCATCTTTCGTCTGCAAGGCAACCGCATCGACGGGGGAGCTGGTTTCTGCCGCGATCGCCGTTACGGGGGCGATTCCCGCGACAAGTGCCGCGGAAAGGGCGATGCCCATGGTTGCTCGTCTTGCTCTTCTTGCGAGAATGTCGTTCATCTCGGCACCTCATTTCAAGGGTTGGCGACTCACTTGGTAGCACTAATGTAAGTATATCAGGCGGTCGACCCGACACTGGCTGGGCGTGCGCGTGTTTTTCCGCTTCTTTGGAAACCGAATCCCATTAGAAATGACGAGTTGTTTACGCTTCTTTTGGGGTGGCGGTACTATCATGGTTCGAATTGAATGTGGATGATGATAGGGAGCGCCTATACATGATTGAGCTGCTCAGGCGTTTTGGCGGTAAGTTTCGCCGCTATATGGTGATTGGTCCTGCGTGCAAGCTGATCGAAGTGATCTTTGACCTGCTGACGCCGCTGGTGATTGCCCAGATGATTGATAAGGGTATCGGCGCACACGACGTGAACGCCGTCGTCCACTACGGTATGGTACTTGGCGCCATGGCTGTGATCGGCATCTCGTTTACGCTCGTCTGCCAAAAGATGGCGGCGCTCACCTCGCAGGGCATGGGCACCGACATTCGCGGCGCGCTCTACCAGCACATCAACAAGCTGAGCTATGCCGAACTCGACCGTTTTGGCACGCCGTCGCTCATCACGCGCATTACCAACGACGTCAACCAGGTGCAGCTCGCCGTGGCGCTGGGCGTGCGCATGCTCATCCGCTGGCCCTTCCTGGCGGCGGGCTCCATGGTCGCGGCCCTTGCCATCGACCTTAAGCTCGGCATCATCTTTTTAATCTGCACGCCCGCCATCGGCATGGTGTTTTGGTTTGTCATGGCGCGCTGCATCCCGTACTACAAACAGCTGCAGGCAAAGCTCGACCGCATCGCGCTCATCTGTCGCGAGGGGCTTTCGGGCGCTCGCGTGGTCCGTGCATTTGTGCGCGAAGACCACGAGCGTGAGCGTTTTGCCCAGGCCGCCGATGACCAGGCACATGTCGCCATCGCGGTGGGCAAGCTCTCGTCGATCCTCAACCCCGTCACGTTTTTGGTGATGAACCTGGGCGTGTGCGCCATCCTGTGGGTGGGCGGCATCCAGGTCAACGTGGGCGAGCTCACGCAGGGCCAGGTCATGGCCTTCGTCAACTACATGACGCAGACCCTCACCTCCATCGTGTACGTTGCCAACCTGGTCGTGGTCTTTACCAAGGCGAGCGCCAGCGCGTCGCGTATCAATGAGGTGCTCAACTGCGCGCCGAGTATCACCGACGACGGCAACGAGCCGGTCGCCCTGCCCAAGCCGAGCGCGATGGGCAACGCCGCTCCGGTCCCCGCGCTGAGCTTGAGCCACGCGAGCTTCTCCTTTGGCGCGGGCGCGGCCAACGCCGTTGATGACGTGACTCTGGAGCTGCCGCTGGGCAAAACGCTCGGCATTATCGGCGGCACGGGCAGCGGTAAGTCGACGCTCGTCTCGCTCATCCCGCGCTTGTACGATGCGGGTGTCGGCAGCGTGAATGTGATGGGTACCGACGTGCGCTCTTGGCCGCTCGACCAGCTGCGCCATGTGGTCGCGACCGTTCCGCAGCGCGCGTCGCTGGTGAGTGGCACCATCCGCAGCAACCTGACCTGGCGCGACGAGTCCGCGACCGATGAGGAGCTCTGGGCGGCGCTCGATATGGCGCAGGCCAGCGAGTTCGTGCGCAACAAACCGCAGGGGCTCGATGCGCCGGTTGAGGCCGGTGGCAAGAATTTCAGCGGCGGTCAGCGTCAGCGCCTGACCATCGCGCGCGCCCTGGTCGGTTCGCCGCAGATCCTGATTATGGACGACTCCGCCTCGGCACTCGATTTTAAGACCGACGCAGCACTTCGCCACGCCATTCGCGAGCGCAGCGCGCGCGGTGCCGCCGAGGGCGGGCTGCCGCTGACCACGGTCATCGTGAGCCAGCGCGTCTCGACCGTGCGCGATGCCGACATGATCTGCGTGCTCGACCACGGCTCGGTCGCGGGCCTGGGTGCGCACGACGAGCTGTACGCAAACTGCCAGCTCTACCGCGAGATCTGCCAGTCGCAGCTTCGCCGCGAGGAGCTCGAGGGCCAGCAGGGGAGCGCGACGTCCGCTTCGGGCTCCGCTCCCACGTCCGTCTGCGCAAAGGAGGGCTGCTAGATGAATCCGTATACTTCTTCCGGCTCGGTTGCCACAATGACGGCCAATGTGTCCGGCAACGATAACCTTAACGATCTGGGCGATGGCCCGCGCCAGCCCGGCGACCCCGAGCGCTATCCCGTGGGCGCGGTGACCCGTCGCCTGATGGGCTACGTGCGTCCGCATCGCATTTCGTTTGTGGCGTCGTTTGTAAGTGCCGCCATCTCGGTGATTCTGCAGCTCTATACGCCCATCCTCATCGGCGAGGGCATCGACCTCATCGTCGCCACCGGGCAGGTGGACTTTGACGCGCTGCTGCCGCTCGTCACCAAGCTTGCGCTGGTCGTGGTTGGCGCTGCGGCGTTCCAGTGGCTGCAGGGCTACTGCGTCAACCGCCTGTCCTACGAGACGGTGCGCGACATGCGCGTGGAGGCCAACGACAAGCTCAGCCGCATGCCGCTCAGCTTTATCGACAGCCATGCCCACGGCGACCTTATGAGCCGCGTGGTCAACGACGTCGACCAGGTGGGCGACGGCCTGCTGCAGGGCTTCACGCAGCTCTTTACCGGCGTCATCACTATCGTGGGCACGCTCGCGTTTATGCTGTCCATCAACCTGACCATGACGCTCGTGGTGGTGCTCGTCACGCCGCTCTCCATCTTTGCGGCCGGCGCCATCGCCAAGCTCTCCAACAAGAGCTTTACGGCTCAGCAGCGTATTCAGGGCCAGCTCGGTGGCCATATCGAGGAGTATGTGGGCGAGCAAAAGCTTGTGGATGCGTTTGCCTACGGCCCGCGCGCTCAGCTGCAATTCGATGCCCTCAATGCCGAGCTCTACACGGCGGGTGAGCGCGCGCAGTTTATGGGTTCGCTCTCTAACCCCGGCACACGCTTTATCAACAACATCATCTACGCCGTGGTGGCCGTGATCGGCTGCGTGGGCGTGATCACGGGCGTGCCCGCGGCGCTCACGGTGGGCGGCGTGCAGATCTTCCTGTCCTACGCTAACCAGTACACCAAGCCGTTCAACGAGGTCACGAACGTCATTACGCAGATCCAGACCGCGTATGCCTCGGCGCGGCGCATGTTCGCGCTGCTCGATGCGCGCGAGCAGGAGCCCGATGCGGCGGACGCTGTAGAGCTTGCCGCCCCGCAGGGCGAGGTGACTTTTGAACACGTGGACTTTAGCTACGTGCCCGACCGCAAGCTGCTGCAGGACATCTGCATCGATGCCAAACCCGGCATGCGCTTTGCCCTGGTCGGTCCCACGGGCTGCGGCAAGACGACGCTCATCAACCTGCTGCTGCGCTTTTACGATATCGATGCCGGGCGCATCGTGGTAGACGGTCGCTCCTCGCGCGACTACACGCGTGAGAGCCTGCGCCGCGCCTTTGGCATGGTGCTGCAGGATACGTGGTTGTTCGAGGGCACGGTGGCCCAGAACATTGCCTACGGTTGTCCCGACGCCACGCGCGAGCAGATTATCGAGGCGGCCAAGCGCGCGCACGCGCACAAGTTTATCGTGCAGCTGCCGCAGGGCTACGACACGGTGATCGGCGAGGACGGCGGCACGTTTAGCCAGGGCCAAAAGCAGCTGCTGTGCATCGCGCGCGTCATGCTCACCGACCCGGCGATTCTGCTGCTGGACGAGGCAACCTCGAGCATCGATACCCGCACCGAGTTGCAGGTGCAGGCAGCATTCGACGAGCTCATGGCTGGCCGCACGAGCTTTGTCGTGGCGCATCGTCTAAGCACGATCCGTAACGCCGACTGCATCCTGGTCATGCGAGACGGCGAGATTATCGAGCGCGGCACGCACGACGAACTGCTCGCGGCAGGCGGTTTCTACGCCGAGCTCTACCGCAGCCAATTCGCCCAGTAAGCAAGCCCGTGGGGCAAATTAATCAGGTTTGTTTGTCCCATAGAGCGATCGTGTTATATAGCGTTCTACCAGCGCGTGAAACAATTTGACGGTATTTCGTGAAACAATTTGACGGCGTTTTGTGAAACAGTTTTTCGGCCATTCGTGAAACGTTCTGCGGCGGTTTCAATCCGAAGTACATACTGTTCGAAATCTGTCCAAAGATGTCGTCTGCGTCGCCAATCGACAGACGGTGGTTTACATCTGTCACGTTAGTACTAAGATATTCATCTAATAAATTGCATTAGTGGCTTTAATTTTGGGGGAAACGAGGCAACGTGACTATGACGTGCTCTTTGGTGGTCAACAGCAAGAGCGGTAATACCAGGATGGTTTCGGGCGCGATCAAGCGCGCTCTGCAGGCTGCGGATGTTGAGTTTGTCCATGCCGCGGCGTTGAGCGACGATGCAGATGCAGATCAGGTTGCGCTCGAGGCGCAGGGCGCCTGCGCGGCCGACATGGTGCTCGTCGGTTTTTGGTGCGACAAGGGCGCGTGCACGCCTTCGGTCGCGGCGTTGCTCTCTGCCTTGCACGGCAAGCGCGTTTTCCTGTTTGGTACCTGCGGCTTTGGTGCCGATCAGAGCTATTTTCAGCAGATTATCGACCGCGTGTCGTCCAATTTGGCAGAGGATGACGAGCTTGCGGGCTGGGCCATGTGCCAGGGCAAGATGGGCCCCGCGGTCAAGCAGCGCTACGAGGCCATGCTCGAGCAGGATCCCGACAATGCCCGCTTTAAGATGCTGCTCGACAACTGGGTTGCCGCAAAGGATCACCCCACCAAGGAGGATCTGGACAACATGGCTGCAGCCGCCAAAAAGGCCGTGCTGGGGGAGTAGCTCCCATCGCTGACGGCGGTCGGTCCATCTTTCTAAATGTAACGTCCTCCCGGGCGTCGGGGGCACGAAGTTCCCTGCTCTACAGCCCTGCGCAAGACGAAGGCCACATTAAGTGGCCTTCTTTGCGTACGGAACTCGCGATGAACTTCGTGCCCCGCCGTCCGGGAGGACGCCTCTTTATTGATGGGAGGCCTGATAGGTCGATGGTTCCGTGCCCGGATGCGTCCAAAGTGAGACGGGCTTTCCGGATGGGCAGGCTTTCGGAAAATGCGTCCCGGAATTTGCCTTTGGAATGGGACGTAGTTTCCCGTTGAGGTGCTTTGCGGAAAGTGCGTCCCACTCTGGGCGTTCGAAGTGGGACACACTTTCCCAAAGGCGCTCCAACGGGAAATTGCGTCCCATTATTCGGTCAAGAAACGGGATGCATTTTCCCAATGAGAGCAAAACCGGAAAATGCATCCCACAATCAGTTCTCAAAGTGGGACGCCGTTTCCCAATGAGGCACTCGACGGAAAATACATCCCAGAAATGGCCTTTGAGCTGGGATAAGATTTCCGCGGCATCTCGGATTCTCAAAAATGAGACACGCCGTTGGCGAAAATGAGACACGGAATTTTGGGTGTCAGGCGTAGCATTTGAGCAAATGAGCCGACTCCACTCGAGTAAAGCGAGGTCTCCCATGCACGTTCCATACCCCCACATTCGTCGGTTGTCGAAAATCCCGCTTGTTGGGACGGCGGCGCTTGCTGCGTTGATCGCCACGAGCGTCGCCTGCTTCACGGCCACACCCCAGGTTGCTCAGGCGGCGGACACGCCCGCAATCACCGATATGACCGAGCAGGACTATAGCGACCTGGGCCTGGGCACGAACGAGGACATTCCGGCCGATACCGTTGGCCCCTATTCTACTGATACCCCCACGACGTTTGCCACGCGCAGCGAGGTCTATATGGCAGCTAACGGTAGCCATGGCAATCGCTACACTCTGCGCGACAAGCTCGAGAATGTCGAGCGCGGTGACATTGGCGGCAGCAGCAAACTCACCGATGGCTATGGAAGTGTGTGGGGCGCCGCAAAGTTCTGGCAAAACGTCAACAACTTCGATACGAACAGCGATCTCTACAAGCATAGCGACTACGGTGGCGGCACCTGGTCGTACCTAAGCAACAATGAGTCCTCAACAGTACTCGCCAACGACAACAACGGTTTCTCGGGCATTCACGCCACGAGTGTTGAGTTCTGCAGCGACGCCAGCACGGGCAAAAAGAGCCGCGTTGCCGAGCTCCGTGCCTACGGCGACAGTTCTTCTACCACGATTGACGGCAAATCATACGCCGGAAAGGTTGAGCTGGTCCTCTACTCGTTTAGCAACGGGCGCACGCGCACTCTCGACACACACCTGCCGGTGACGGTCAACACCAATATGATGTACGAAGGCCGTTTTAAGTACCTGGATGCCGGCTACCTGCAAGAGCACGACGCCGTCTTTGATGTCGAGGCGGGCGATGTCGATGGCGACGGCGTCGACGAGCTTTTTGTCTACGCGGGCTGCTATGTCGACGAGAACGGCGTGCGCAAGGCTGTAGTCGACATGTATGACTTGGAGGGCGGCAACTGGAAGCAAAGCGTCGTCAAGATCGATGCCGGCAACGCCGCGGACTACACCACGCACAACAAGGGCGGGAACGACTCCTGGACGCAGCTTCAGTCAGCTCCTGTCGTTTCGCTAGCGGCCGGCGACCTCGATCGCGATTTTTGCGATGACCTCGCCATCGTGGTCTCGGCACCCTACGGCAAGAAGAATATTGATAAGTCGACGCATTGCGAGCTGTTTTCGTGGGATGCATCCAAGGGTGCGCTCGTCCATGTCGATGCTCTGGGCGACGCGGGCGCAATCTCCCTCTCCGCGAACGGCAAGACCATGGTCGCTGCGAATGCGACGTTCGGCACGTTTGCCGCCTACGATGAAGAAGGAAAGAAGACGGGTGAAACCGTCACGGGCCTTATTCTTGCGGGCTATGACTGGCAACGCAGCGCTTTTGATTACGGCGCTTCTGACGGCAGCAAGGGGCTGTACGGCGCGCTGTACCGCTACGCGTATTTTGACTCGGAGTCTGGCGAGTTCAAGCTTTCCGATTGCAAGGAATACAGAGACGGGCTCCTCGCCTCCTATGGGCTGATGCATGTGCCCAACAGCGCATGGAAGGATAGCGCTCAGGATAAGCGCTATCCGTGCACCTTGGCGCCTATTGCCCTTGCCACTGCCAACCTTGACGGCCTGTCCGAGCAGCCGGCGGTCGACGAGGTGCTCGTGGGCGGCGATGTGTTCCGCGACTTTGCCTGCAACACGGCGCAGAGCGGGGCCCAGGGCTTGGGGTCCATGGTCGGAACCATGAGCATGAGCGGTCAGCAATACAACAGCAGCAACAAGCATGACCACAAGGGTATAGAGCAGGTGTGGATCAGCGACGTCAAGGCGGGCAGCGTCTCGGGTTCGGACCGCTATAACGAGAGCTTTATCGCCGTGGTGGGCAAGCACCGCGACGAGGACCTGCGCAAGAACGATGACTACTATTGGATGACCGCCTCGCATCTTTCGCTCGACGAGAACGGAAGGGTGCGCCGCGGCGAGGAGCAGGTGATTAGCGAGAGCAACCGTCGCGGCACTACCTACGGCACATTTATCTCGCTCGCGCTGCCCGATGTCGACAATGACAGTGTCAAGATCACGTACAAGGACCGCTACAAGGTCTATACCAACCCGCGCGTGCTCGCTGTGCTGCAGGATGCTCCCTATGTTGAGGATTTGGAGCAGGCATACGGCTATCTGGTGTTGGGCGGCACGTCATACGGCGAGGGAAAGAGCACGGGGACATCCCAGGGCTATACCATTGGCGCCGAGTTGGGCGTTGCCGTCGAGGTGCAGACCGGTCCGCCCCTGGTCGCGATTAATGCTTCAGTCGATTTTGCCGCCGAGGGATGCTATGACTACCGGAGCGAGCGCACGGTCAGCGCAAGCGTAAGCTATGAGTCGCATGCCGGCGAGGGTGACAAGGCCGTGCTCTACACGATTCCGATGGTCTATTACGAGTATGAGATCGAAAATGAGGAAACTGGTGGCAAGGGCGTGATGGCGGCGCCCGTGTCGCTCGGCGCTCAGACCTCGGTAGTTAATGTCGAGGCCTATGACCGCATTGCCAAACAGCACAATATGACGCCGCTCAGCTACTTTTTGACCAACCGGTCGGGAGAACCCGGAACCTATCAAACGACGCTCAACGGCGAGACTCCCGTTGGGGATTCCTTTGGCCTGGGCAAGCCTGGCGTAACGCGCGCCTACACGCACGATGGGTTTAACGGCGCCGTCGCGCAGTCGGGAGCGAGTATTGAGCAGACCATCGAAGTCGAGGAGGGCGAGGAGCAGGAGTTTGAGTACGGCTTTACGCTGAACGGCAGCGTTGTCATGGGCGCGAAGCTCGCAAAGCACGAATTGTTTGGCGGCCTGTGCTTTGGTGCCAACGCCGGCTTTACTACGGGTAACTCCTCGAGTGAATCGACCGAATACGGCGGCACCGTCGACAACCTGCCCGAGGCCGCGCAGGGCAAGTACGGTTTTGTGTGGCGTCTGGGCGTCAACGCGGTGGATGTCGACAAGTTCGAGGCAGACTCGGGCGACAAGCTCGGCACCAAGGACACCGACCAGTTCTGGATCGTGGGCTATGACGTTAAGGACGTCGAGATGCCCGACGCGCCGGCCGTGACGGGCTTTACGGCAAACGCCGTCGATTCGACCAGCGTTACGTTTAGCTGGGACGATGTACTCGCAAACAAGAGTGGCTTTAGCTACGGCGTGGGCATGCTGCAGAGCAATGCGGCGGATGCGGTCGTCAATAGCTGGAAGATTGCCGACAACACGCAGACCTCGCTCAAGTGGGACGGGTTGCAGCCCAATACGGAGTATCGATTCGCGATTGCCGCCGTTAAGAATGGATCCACGACCGAAACAGGTATTCGCTCGGCGATCATCACGGTCAAGACCATGCCCGATGGCATGACGATGACCGTGAGCGGACCTGCGGCGGATGCTGCGGAGGGGTCGGATCTTGGATACGACTCTTCGGTTGAGCGCACGGCGGGAAGCCACCTGACGCTCTCGGCGATTGGCCATGTGAAGCAACTCGGTGCCGACGATAGCGAAACAGGGCTGGCACCGACATACATCTGGTACCGCAAGGGCCGTGGCGAGACAGAGTTTAAGCTCGTGGGTGCCGATGGCAACCTCGCGGCTGGAACGGCCTCAAAGCTCGAGATTGACCTGACCGCAGACGATGACGGTGCGCAGTACTACTGCCACGTGGGATACAACGACGTGGGCCTCGACACCGGCACGACGCTCGTGAATATCGAGGCCGAGGAGACGGCGCCCACAACGGTGAATGCCACCCCGATCCGCACGCGCCGCCTGTTCTCACAGGCAAGTGCGGGCGCCAAGAAGTTCTTGGACCATACGCTGGTAAACACCGCCGGCCCAACCGATTCCGAAGGCTCGAAGGACCCCGAGACTCCTGAGACCCCGACGAACCCGGACAAGCCCAAGTCCGACAACGGAGCTAAGACCGACACCAAGGTCAAGACTACGACAACAGCGAAGAACCTCGCAAACACCGGTGACCAAACATTCGCCCTAGTCGCCACCGCAGCAGCAGCGGGAGCAACGCTCGTAGTGATAGCCCTCATCATGCTGATCAAGCGTCGCAAGACCCACTAGTAGCCAGTCGAACATATCGACAACCCAAAAACCCGGGTAGCCAAAAAACAGGCCACCCGGGTTTTCTATTGAGTGGAGACTCCGCAAGCGGAAACTGCATCCCACAATTAGCGCCCGGAACGGGACACATTTTCCGTCAAGCCCTCATCCGGAAAATCCATCCCAGTTTGAGCGCCCAGACCGGGACGCACTTTCCCAAAGGGTCCTCAACCGGAAAAGACATCCCGGAATCCAGCTGAATAGTGGGACACACTTTCCCAATCGGGTCCCAAGCGGAAACTGCATCCCATTCCAGACAAGAATTCCGGGACACACTTTCCGCAAACAAAGAAGGCCACATAACGTGGCCTTCAACTTATATATGTTCGGCGATACACCCAAGACAAGCCACGCCCCAACATCAGGGCGTCTGTCCAGGCGGAGGCATATAAGGTTCATCGCGAGTTCCGCACGCAAAGAAGGCCACTTAATGTGGCCTTCGTCTTGCGCAGGACTGTCCGAGCAGGGAACCTTATATGCCTCCGCCTGGACAGACGTTTCAGTTGTGGCTCAGCAGCTAGCAGCTACTTGATCTTGGTCGTACCCGGTGCCAGGTTGGGGTCGGTCTCGTTGGCCTCGGTCTGGAAGTGCTCGGTGTACACGTTCTTGCCGTCGCGGAACATCTCGTAGTACTGCATCTTGGCGTAATCCTCGCGTGCCTTGGTGGCGGCTGCGGCAACGGCGTCGTCACCGGTGACGTTGGAGGAGAGCGCCCAGCGCAGGCTGGCGTCCTCGTAGCCCACCGAGTTGATGGCGGGCAGCGACTCGCGCAGCGTCATGTGCGCCTTCTGGTAGTCGGTCAGCGGGGCGCCGATCAGCTGCATAAGCTGCGTGGACAGGTAGTTGGTGGACAGGTCGTCGACCTCGCTCGTCTGGTCGCAGCCGGCAACGTCGTAGTTGGCCCAGATGATGTAGTCGGTCTGCCACAGACGCTCCTGATGCGTGGCGTCGTCCTCGCCGGTAAACCACTTATCGTTGAACTTGGACGGGAAGAACGGCTGGTGGTCGCCCCAGAACACCACGACCACCTTACGGTCGAGCTTGCTCAAGGCGTTGAGGAAGTAACGCAGCGCTTGGTCGGACTGCTCGATGCACGAGACATACTCGTCAACATCGGAGAGCGTGCCGTCCTCGACGGTCTTAGCGTCCAGGTCGGTCGTGTCGATGTTCAGGTGCATCTGCTTGTCGACCGGCAGCAGACCCGTGTCGTAGCCCGAGTGGTTCTGCATGGTCACATCGAAGATAAACTGCGGATCGGCGTTCTGGTCGAGCAGCTCAAGAATCTTGTCGTAGGTTGCCTGGTCGGTCACCATGCCGCGCAGGGTATCGGCGCCTTGGAAATCGTTGATGGACAGGAACTGGTCAAAGCCAAAGTCCTTGTAGACGTTCTCGCGGTTCCAGTTGGTCGCGTGGTTGGGGTGCATGGCCGTGGTGGAATAGCCGAGCGATTTGAACTGCTCTGCCAGATTCCCGGTCGTTTCCATGTTGTAGATGGTGTAGGGGTACACGCCCGAGCCCAGATTGGCCATGGAGTTGCCGGTCATAAACTCAAACTCGGTATTGGCGGTACCACCGCCGTAGGCGCTCACGTAGAGCTTGCCGCGGCTGAGGCAGTTGGACAGGTTCTTAAAGTACTGCGGGCCCTCGTAGCCGGCGCGCATGTTCTGGTAGATCGACAGGTCCGAGAACGTCTCGTTCATGATGGCGATGACCGTGGGCTTCTCGCTGTCGAACTGCTCCTGGGCGGCGGCGCGCTCGTCGCTCTTGGCCGCGTCGGACTTGTCGTAGGCCTTGGCATACTTTTTGAGCGTGGCCTTGGCGTCATCGACAGAATAGTCGGCGGGTTTGGGCGGCTTGATGGACTGTGCCGCGCTAATAAAGGCAGGCAGGTAGCCCTCGCGCCAGTAGCTCTCGAGCGGGCGCCAGGTGTAGACGGTGATGCCGAGGGTGTTGTAGTAGTCGATGAGCGTGACATGCGCGGTCACGCCGCCCAGGCACAGCACCGCCACGAGCAGATTGGTGAGCAGCATGCGCTTGGCGTTGGCGGCGCCCTTCTGACGGTGCGGCGCGACCAGGCCGGCGTACTCGCACAGCAGCATGGCGATGGCGGTAAAGCCCATGGATAGCACGCAGAACAGCGAGATCGAGAAGGTGTAGCCGGTGCCGGCGACCGCGGCGGCGGTGGAGATGGCCGAAAGGTCGCCCGGCTGGATGGGCATGGATTTAAACGTGATGACAAAGAACTCGGCAATGCCCAGGACAAAGAGGGCAAAGGCCAGGACCGCGGGAGCTGCGCCGTGGCGCTGGAATAGGAAGAACAAGCCGGTCATGAGCACGGTGATAATGGCCCACTCGAGCAGGATGCACAGGGGGTAGACCCAGGTAAAGTCGTGGTTGGACGAGACCTCCATGCCCAGCAGCGCAAAGACGCCGGCGAGCAGCAGGCACAAGACGGCGGCGACGAGCGGTTTGCCCACAAAGGCTCCGCGCAGGCGGGCGAGCTTGCCGGTGGGGACGGGGGCATCGGACCCGGCGAACGCAAAGACGCGCGGGGCGATGCGGTCGCGGGCGATGCTGGCCCAGGCGCATCCGGTAAGGATGGCATTGGTCAGGATGAGCATCACAAAGGCGAGCGGTTCGTTTTGGGCGACGAGGCCAATGGCACCCCAAATGGTCAAAAAGAGCTGGAACAGGCCGAAGGCGACGCTCCAGGCGATGGCGCCTTTGGCAACGGTGCCCGACTGTGCGCGAATGGCCTTGGCCTCGCGCAAGACAAGGTAGACGGTCGCCGCAAGGCCGACGAGCGAGATGGCGGCAGCGAACATGCTGAGACTCCTCACAAACTTAAAACCTACGAAAGCGGGGATTTACCCGATTGTTACCAAGATATGCGCTGCAATTGGTGGCTGCGCACAACAACCAGCCATATTAACGCGCACGTGTGGCGGTGTGGCGCAATGGAGTGTCGACCTGCGCGATAATGGACGGGAATTACACGGAAACGTAAAGGCTTCTTAAAGAATTGGCGAGGATGAGGCGATGAACGAGCAGGTTTGCAAGACGGATGTCGAGTGCTGCGATGGAACTGCGGGCGTGGACGCCGGCGGCTATCCGGTCGAAGCTACAGACAATGCGGTACTCGACATCTTGGAGCATCGCTCCTCCACACGTGCCTTCGCGCGCGATGACGACGACCGTCCCGTGGCGGTGACCGACGAGCAGCGTGCAGCGATTCTGCATGCGGCGAGTCGCGCGCCGTCGGCAGGCGCCATGATGATGTACTCCATCGTGAGCATCCGCGAGCAGGCCACGCTCGATCGTCTGGCCGACCTGTGCGACCACCAGCCCATGATCGCCAAGGCGCCCTGGGCACTACTATTTGTGGTCGATTATGCCAAGTGGATCGATCTGTTTGAGCACGTGGGCTGCTTTGAGCCCGAGTTTGTCGAGCGTACGGGCAAGGCGCCCCGCCGCGCGCCGGGTTTGGGCGACTTTGCCATCGCGGCCCAGGACGCCGTGATCGCCGCGCAAAACGCCGTGGTTGCCGCCGAGGCTCTGGGCTTGGGGAGCTGCTATATCGGTGATATCGTCGAGAATGCCGAGGAAGTTGCCGAGCTGCTCGATCTGCCGCCCTATACCATGCCGCTGTCGATGCTCATCATCGGCACGCCCCGTAAGGAGCGCCCGGCCATTGCGCATCCCGTGGTGAACCTGGTGCACGAGGAACGCTACTGCCGTGCGGATGCCGCGACCATGGACGCGCAGGTGGCAGAGATGGACGCGATGTTTCGCCCGCATGCCCGCGAGGTGGGGGAGCGCGTCGTGGATATCTACACCCGCAAGCACACCAGTCCCTTTATGGCCGAGATGAGCCGCTCCATGGAGTGGTGGTTCAAAAACTGGCTCGGAAAATGACGAATGTGACAAAGGGACAGTCCCTTTGCCACGTTCCATATCGCCGCAGTGGCATAAAGGCCGCATAAATGTTTATCTAGCTGGGAAAACAGTGCCATTCAAACATGGGCCGATTACCTATAATCCCTTCGAATATTAAAGTTGGGAAGGAAACCGGCTCATGGAACAAAAGACCAAAGACGCGGCATCGCACGCTGCGATCCCGGTGAGCATCTCGGCGATGCTCGTCACGCTGGGCGTGGTGTACGGCGATATCGGCACCAGCCCCATGTATGTAACCAAGGCGCTCGTTGCCGGCAACGGCGGCATCGGAAGCGTGACGGAGGAGTTCGTGCTTGGCGCGCTCTCCCTTGTCGTGTGGACGGTCACGCTGCTGACTACCATCAAGTATGTGCTCATCTCGCTGCGTGCCGATAACCATGGCGAGGGCGGCATCTTTGCCCTGTACAGTCTGGTCAAGCGTTGCGGCAAGTGGCTTATCATCCCCGCCATGCTGGGCGGGGCGGCGCTCCTCGCCGACGGCATCCTGACGCCGGCCGTTACCGTTACCACGGCCATCGAGGGCCTGCGCACCATCCCGGCGGTCCATGCCGTGCTGGGCGATGACCAGGGCCGCGTCGTCGCCATTACGCTCGCCATCATCATCGTGCTCTTCTTGGTACAGCGCATCGGTACGGCCAAAATCGGTCACGCCTTTGGCCCCATCATGACGCTGTGGTTCCTGTTCCTGGGCGGCACTGGTCTGTTCTTTGTCTTCCAGCACCCCGCCGTGCTGCTGTGCCTCAACCCGGTGCGCGGCATCGCCTTTTTGCTGAGCCCCAACAACCACGCGGGCATCATGATCCTGGGCAGCTGCTTCCTCGCCACCACCGGTGCCGAGGCGCTCTACTCCGACATGGGCCACGTCGGCCGCGGCAACATCTACGCTACCTGGCCGTTCGTTAAGTGCTGCCTGCTGCTTTCCTATATGGGCCAGGGCGCTTGGCTTATGAACAACGCTGCCAACCCCGAGCTCATGGGCATTGCCGATCTCAACCCGTTCTACCAGATGCTCGCCCCGGGCCTGCGCCCGTTTGCCGTAGGCCTTTCCACCGTCGCGGCCATCATCGCCTCGCAGGCGCTCATCACCGGCGCATTCTCGCTGGTGTCCGAGGCCAGCCGTCTGGATCTCATGCCGCACATGCAGGTCTTCTACCCTGCCGAGACCAAGGGCCAGCTCTACATCCCCATGGTCAACAACGTCATGCTTGTCGGCTGCGTCATCGTGGTGCTGCTGTTCCAGAACTCGGCGCATATGGAAGCCGCCTACGGCCTTGCCATTACGCTGACTATGATGTGCACCACGCTGCTGCTCTTCTTCTACCTGCACGAGGAGCGCAAGCTCAAGGTTGCTCCGTGGATCTTCGCGGCCTTCTTCCTTTTGCTCGAAGGCTTCTTCTTTGTGAGCTCGCTCACCAAGTTCTTCCACGGCGGCTACTTCACCATCCTCATGGCCGCGCTCATCATGGGCATCATGGTGTGCTGGTACAACGGCACGGCGGTTGAGCAGCGCCAGTTTACGCTGCTGCCGCTGCGCAGCTACCTGCCGCAGCTCAAGCGCCTGCGCGATGACGATCGCTACGAGCGCCTGAGCGACAACATCGTGTACCTGACCAAGGACACCCATACCGATTACATCGACCGTGATATCGTCTACTCGATCTTGGACAAGCATCCCAAGCGCGCTCGCGCCTGGTGGTTCGTGAATGTCGAGACCATGGACGAACCGCATACCTTTGCCTATTCGGTCGAGACGTTCGGCACCGACTACGTGTTCCGCGTGCATCTGTACCTGGGCTACAAGATTAACCAGCGCGTCAATGCCTACCTGCGTCAGGTCGTTCAGGACCTGGCTGCCACCGGCGAGCTGCCGGCGCAGACGCATGACTACTCGGTCTACAAGGATCCGGGCAACATCGGTACGTTCAAGTTCGTCCTGATCCGTAAGCTTCTGGCGCCCGAAAGCGATGTGGAGCCGAGCGAGCGTACGGCCATCACGCTCAAGTACATCATTCGTCGCGCCGCCGGCACGCCTGCACGCTGGTACGGCCTGGAGAACTCCAACGTGAGCTTTGAGTACGTGCCGCTGTTCACCAAGTTCAAGGCCGTGAACAAGATGCAACGCCTGGCTCCCAACGAGCGCCCGTAGGCGCCGACAGGTTGCACGGAGTTGGTTTTCGATGGACAAGATTGGGGCCGGGGAGGCAAACATGGATGCAAAGATGCTTGATGGCCGCGAGGTGGTTGCCGAAGTGGTGCGCGAGGCACGCGCCGATGCCGCCGAAGATCGGTTCTTTACGAATCGGGCCAACATGGACATGGCCGATCGCGTGATTTCGGTCGTGGCGCTGGTGTTTGTCGCGGCGTGCGTGTGTGCCCTGCTCGCGCACGCGCTGTTTGTCTAACGACCGCAGGCTGCAAAGGCTATACACTTGGAACCACCACAAGGGAAACCACCACAAAGGTGCCTGTCCCTTTGTGGTGGTTTTTGTTTTTGAGAGAGGGGCGGGGCGCTGATGGACGTCCATGCGGACGGCGATATTGCCGAGAACTTTTGGTGGCGGCGCACGACGCTGACGCGTCGCAGCCCTCTGTATGACGCCTGCGTATCGGCGGGGCTGCTGGTCGCGGCGACGATTGTGGGCGCGCTGCTCGACCATCCGGGTCTCGCGCCGAGCATCATGATCGTCTATGTGTTCGCCGTGCAGCTGTGCGCGTTCTTTACCTGGAGCCGCCTGTATTGCTTGCTGAGTTCGGCTGCCGCCGTGGCGCTCTACAACTTCCTGTTTGTCGACCCGCGCTACTCGCTGTCGTTTATCGACCGCGTCTATCCCGGCATGTTCTTTATCATGTTTGCGGTCTCGCTCGTGTCGAGCTCGATTGCGTTGGCCCTGCGCCGTGCCTTAGCGCAGGCCGCCGCCAGCGACCGGCGCACGCAGATGGTGCTCGAGACCAACCGTATGCTGCAGCGCTGCGCCGATCAGCAGCAGATTGTCCATGCTATGGCAACGCAGCTGGCGCGTCTTTCGGGCTGTCCTGTCGTGTGGTACAGCGCCGACGCCGAGGGCGATGACCTGCTGCCGCGTGCGACATACACGGCCGTGGGCGATGTCGCGCCGGTGCATGAACTGGCGCCGCAGATGCCGCCGCGGCTCTCGGCGTCCGCCTATGTGGGAACGCCGCTCGATGCCACCTACGGCGGCTCGGCGTTCTACGGCATCTACCTGACCGTGCGCTCGGGCGATACCATGGTGCGCTCGGGCGATCCCGCCTCGGTGGTGGGCGTGCTGGCTATCGTTGCCGAGCCCGACGTGCTGACGCACGAGGAGCGGACACTTGCCGATGCCATCGTGAGCGAAGGCGAGCTGGCACTCGATCGCGCCCGCGCCATGGAGGCCCGCGAGGAGGCGGCGGTGCTTGCCAAAAATGAGCAGCTGCGCGCCAATCTGCTGCGCTCCATCTCGCACGATCTGCGCACGCCGCTTACCAGTATTTCGGGTAATGCCGACGTGCTGCTCGATCAGGGTTCGACCGGCACCGCGGTGCTCGATGCCCAGACGCGCCGCGGCCTGCTGCTATCCATTCGCTCGGATGCGCTGTGGCTCAACGCCACCGTCGAGAACCTGCTCGCCATCACCAAACTCGAGGGCGGCGGCATGCATCTGTCGACCACGCTTGAGCTCATGGACGATATCGTCGAGGAAGCGCTGCGCCATGTAAATCCGGCCGTGCGCGAGCACGACCTTAAGGTGGTGGCGTGCGATGAGCCAGCACTCGTTAACGTCGACGCGCGTCTGATGGTGCAGCTCGTGGTGAACCTGGTGAACAACGCCATCACGTATACGCCCGCAGGCTCGCATATCGTGATTTCGATTGGTGTCGACGAGGGGCGCGTGGCGTGCTCGGTGGCTGATGACGGCCCGGGCATTGCGCCCGAGGACCGCGAGCGTATCTTTGAGTCGTTCTACACCGCCAACCATGGTTTGGCCGATAGCCGACGCAGTGTGGGCCTGGGGCTTTCGCTTTGCCGCTCCATTGCGCTGGCGCATGGCGGTAGCATAGAGGTTGCCGCGGCGGACCCGCACGGCTCGGTCTTTACGATCGAGCTTCCCGCCGCCGACGTTTCGTTTGATAAGGAGTAGCGCTGTGCCGAACTCTGCCGTGAAACCGCTCATCTTGGTCGTTGAGGACGACCCCGCCGTCCGCAACCTTATCGTCGCCGCGCTCGAGGCGCACGGCTTGCGCCATATGGCTGTGGAGACCGCCCATGCCGCCATCGCCGCCGCCTCGTCGCAGGCGCCGAGCATTGTGCTGCTCGATCTGGGCCTGCCCGATATGGACGGCGTCAAGGTGGTGGAGTCGGTGCGCACGTGGTCGGGCATGCCGATCATCGTGGTCTCGGCACGCAGCGAGGACGCGGACAAGATCCGCGCGCTCGATGCTGGTGCCGACGACTACCTGACCAAGCCGTTTTCGGTCGAGGAGCTGCTCGCGCGCATTCGCACGACGCTCAGGCGCCTTTCGTATGCGCAAACGGGCGGCGTTGCCTCCGAGGGCTCGTTCGATACCGGTGAGCTGCATATCGATTTTGATGCCGGCATTGCCATGATGGATGGCGAGGAACTGCACCTGACGCCGATCGAGTACAAGCTTCTGTGTCTGCTGGCGCACAACGCCGACAAGGTGTTGACGCACCAGTTTATCCTGCACGAGATTTGGGGCACGGCGACCAAGAGCGACCTGGCGAGCCTGCGCGTCTTTATGGGCACGCTGCGCAAGAAAATCGAGTCCGACCCCGCGCATCCGCGCTATATCCAGACGCATGTGGGTATCGGCTACCGATTGGTCATCCAAGGCTAGATCGCCAACCACCATCCCAATATAAGTTGCGGTGAAATACGGTCTAAATTTGCCTAATTCCAGGCAAAACAGTCCGTATTCCACCGCAACTTTGTTATTTGCCCTTGGGCTTGCTGGCGTAGAACTTCTTCTTTTTGGGCTTGCCGGCGGGGGAGGGCTTGCCGTCGCCGCGCGGCCCTCGGTCGCCGGCCTGCGCGTGCGCGGGTGCTGCTGCGCGAGGCTTGCGGGCCTCGGGGTTGCGTAGTTCCTCGACGCGCTCGGCAATTTCCTCGGCGCTAAAGCCGACCTCGGCCATGGCGTCCTCGATGGGCAGGCGGCGCACGATGTAGCAGTGGTGCACCTTCTGGTTGCGCGCGAAGTCCTCGGGGATGGTCTGCGCCGTAATGTCCTCCAGCACCACGCCCACGCGCGCGAGCTTGCGCGTCTCGGGGCGGAAGCCACGCAGGTTGCAGCTAAAGATGGCATGGCCGCCCTGCGTGAGCAGGCGCGATACGCCGACCAGCAGCTCAACGTGGTCGCGCTGGACATCCCAGGTGCGGCGGCCCATCTTGGACGAGTTCGAGAACGTGGGCGGGTCGACAAAGATCAGGTCCCAGCGGTTGCGCGTCTGGCGCTGGTCGCGAATCCAGGCGAGCACGTCGTCGCGCACAAAGTGATGCTGCGGCCCCACAAAACCGTTCTGGCGCATGTTGCGCTCTGCCCAGTCCAGGTATGTGTTGGAAAGGTCGACCGTCACCGTCTCCTCAACGCCGCCATCGGCCGCATAGCAGGTAGCGGTGCCGGTGTAAGCAAACAGGTTGAGGAAGCGGCGCGCCTGTTTGGCGTGCTCGCGCACCAGGTTGCGGGTGACGCGGTGATCCAGGAAGATACCGACGTCCAGGTAGTCGTCAAAGTTGACGGCAAAGGTAAGGCCGCCCTCTTCGATGAGCGGCAGGCGGCGGCGTGCGATATTGGCGCGCTCGCCCGATCCGCCCTTGCCGGCGCCCTGCTTGCCGTACTGCGAGCCGCCGCGCGAACGCATGCGGGCCTTGGCGTGCACGTGCTCGGCCGGAACATCCAGGATGCGCGGCGCGATGGCCAAGATGTCGAGCATGCGTGCTTGGGCCAGCGCCGGGTCGATGGTCTTGGGCGCGGCGTATTCGGCGATGACGAGCCAGCGGCCCGGGGTCTGCGGGCAACCCTCGTACAGGTCGATGGCAGCGGAGTAGTCGGGCAGGTCGGCATCGTAGACGCGGTAGCAGCTCACGCCCTCGCGCTTTGCCCACTTGCGACGCAGGCGGGCGTTCTTGCGCAGGCGGTTGGCGAACTGCTCGGACTCGGGGATGAGCACGGGCAGCGGCTTGCCGTCGCCCAGGTCGAGCGTGGCGGCAGGTTCGGGCATGGCGGAAGCGGTGGCTTTGTCGTTAACGTCGTTGGCATTCGCAGCCTCGGCCTTGGCATCCGCACTGGTCGCAGCCTCAAACGCTGCGGCGGCGTGGTCGAGCGAAGGCCAGACTTCGACGGTCGCCTCTTCGTTGTTGGGCATGACGGCGATCGAGCGCTCGGGCTCGGTGTGGAGCGCGCGGGCCAGCAATCCGTCGCGGGTGAGCGCGGCGACCGGCGCCGCGGCAAGCTCGGGCGCGCGGCGCAACTCGCCGATGAGCGTCATGGTGTCATGCATGAGCGAAAGCGGTGTCTCGGTCGTATCCGCGACCACGGCGGCGCCGGCGACAGCGCCCGTGTGGTCCAGTACGGTGGCGGACTTGGCGGCGCAAAAATCGACAAAGCGCTTGTAGCCGGCACATTTAACCATGCGCTCAGCGGTCTTGCGGGCGGTGGGGTCAACATCCACGGCCACGATGCGCGCCTGGCGCTCGCGCGCTGCCGCCTCGCGCTCGCGCGCCTCGGCAAGCAGCTGCTCCCACAGGGCGGCATCGTGCAGCTGCCAGCCCTCAAAGCCCCAGCGCTCGCGTGCGGCGCCCGGGGCGCGGTCGGTCAGAATGTTCACGGCCTCCAGCAGCAGACCGCCGCCGGCGCACGAGGCATCGATCAGCGTGGGAAGGGCTTCGTTCTCGTAATCGTCGGCCGTCAGCTCGCGCTCGCATAGTGCGGTCCAGCCGACCTGCGCCAGCACCAGAGCGGCGTAGTCGGGGCGCAACACGTGTGCGCCCTCGCCGGCACGAGTCGCAGCGGGCGGTAGGCGTTTGAACAGCGGGTCGCCCGAAAGGTCTAGGCTTATGCTCGCGCGGCGCTGGCGCAGCGAAAGCAGTAGGTGAACATCGGGGTCGGCGGCATCGACGTCGGCGCGACGGCCCGTGGTCTCGGCCAGACGGTCGCACAGCGCGTCCTTGGCGCGCAGGGCCGAGAAGCGCGTGTTGCGCAGCTGCTCGGTCACGCCGCGGGCGGTGATGGCGATGGTAGCGCCCGGGTGAACGATGCTTTCCCAGGCGATGTCGTAAACGCCGTCGTACAACTCATCGGCATCCTGCGCCTCAAAGCGCCCAAGCACTACAAACACGCGGCTGGCCAGGCGCGACCACAGACAGGCGCGGTAACCTTCTTCGAGCTCGCCCTCAAATGTAGCGCGGCCCTTCAGGCGGCGGACATGCGAAAGCCCGAGGCGTTTAAGCTCATCGGCGAGTGCGGACTCAAAGCCCTCGGGGCAGCTTGCGTAAAATTCCATGGGTGACCTCTCTGGTTGCGTCGCTCCATTATATGATGGATGCTTCGTTTGCCCTTATCCTCGAAAGGAACCCATATGATTGATGCGTGTCCCGAACCCGCTGTGCTCTTTTTTGACGTGGACGGCACGCTGACGTCGTTCGACCCCGACGATATGACCGATAAGGACTTCAATGCAATCCATCCGTCGAAGGCTGTTGTCGATGCATTTGGTCGCCTGCGCAATGCGGGCCACCAGGCATTTATCTGCACGGGCCGTCCCCTGTGGCTGGTTGCCGATGGCCTGCGTGCGCTGAACCCGGCGGGTATCGTTGCCATGGCGGGCGCCACACTCGAGGTCGAGGGATGCGTGGTACACGAGGACTGCTTTGACGAAGACATTGTTGAGGAGCTCGCGCGTCGCATTACTGTGGCGGGCGGCGAGGCGTTGTTCGAGACGAACGGTGCCACCTATTCACTTGAGCCAGTTGGTGTCGAACAGTCATTTCTGCTAGGCGCCGGCGTGGTGCATGGCGTTGATCAGATGCGCGTCGATGGGCATTTGCGCGTAGGCAAGGTGTGCATTAACGCGTGCGACCTGGCTCGCGTAGCCAACGACGATGGCTTTATCGATCGCGAGTTTGAGCTGTGCAACACCGGTGGCCAGAATCGCGAGCTGAGCCCCAAAGGCATCGACAAGGGCTTGGGCGTGGCGCGAGCGCTGGAGTATCTGGGCCGCACTGGCAATGCGCGCACCTTTGGCTTTGGCGATTCCGGCAACGACCTGGGCATGCTCGCCGTCGTCGAGACGGCCGTGGCCATGGGCAACGCCATGCCCGAGGTCAAGGCGCTCGCCGACTACGTGACCGACGATGTCGCACACGACGGTACCGTCACAGCGATGCAGCATTTTGGGTTGATTTAATAAATGGCCGGGTCGCCCGCAGTGGGGGCGACCCGGCCATTTGAGCTATTTTGCAATATAGAGCTTGGGATGACTGCGACTGCTCTCGATCGCCGCCGTCATGATGCCCTCGTCGTCTCCATCAACGATGATGCCGTCGAGGTCATCGATCTGCGCGGACTGATAAAAACTGGTCTTATTGAACTTTCCCTGGTCAACCATCATGTAGCCCTGGTTTGAGTTGGTAAGGTACATATGCTTGATCATGGCCGAGAAGTCGTGCTCGACGGTAAAACCGTGGTCGGGGTGGAATCCGTCGGCACTGACAAACGCCTTGTCGGCATGTAGTTTGCTCATGCAGTCGAGCGTTAGTGCGCCCGCGAGATAGAGGTGGCCCTTGCGCACGGAGCCGCCCAGCAGCACTACCGAAGCATTGGGGAGATTGAAGCTGGCGTAGTTCGCGATTGCAAGATCGCCGGTGATAATGGTGATCTCACGCTTGTCCATGAGGGCCTTAGCGAAGTAAAAGCCTGTGGTGCCGATATCAATTACCAGAACATCGCCATCATCAACAAGAGTTGCTGCGGTTGCGGCGATGGCTTCCTTGGCCTCGACTTGGACATTGATGCGCTCCTCGGGATACGAGATTGCGTTGGAGCGAGAAAGCGATACCGCTCCGCCGCGTACGCGACGCAGCTTGCCTTCGGATTCCAGCGAGATGAGGTCGTGTCGTGCGGTGACTTCCGAAACCGAAAAACGGCGAACGATGTCGGATACCGAGATATTTGGCTTTTCGGCCAGCCAATTCATGATAAATCGCTGACGCTCGGCCGGTGAAAGGTCTGAAGTAGATGCCATATGCCGCTCCTTTTGAACAAAAGGTAAAAGATGCGCCTTTCGTAATCGAAATATAACGTATCGATATGAAAAGAACAAGGCAAATTCGAATGAATCAAAAGAACGGAATGGCATGTCACAAATGCATGCGTAGCAGATAGTTCGCAGGTAAACGGGCTATAAAGAGTCTCATTCTGAAGGTGCCGCCCAAAAGAAGTACGTTCACGCCCGATATTCGACCGTTCACGGAAAGTTGACAATTGAGCTTTCGATAGCTTTTGAAATGGTTTATAAAAGAAAACCGAAAAGCTTTTGAAACAAAGAAGAAGGCTTTCGATAGCAATAGTGTTAGATGAGAAAGGACCGAACATGGCGATCAAGGTGTTTGCCGACGGCGCTAACCTCGAGGGTATGCTTGACATGCATGACAATGGCAACGTTCAGGGCTTCACGACCAATCCTTCCCTTATGAAGGCCGGCGGCGTGACCGACTACCGCGCTTTTGCCAAGACGGTTCTTGAGCACATTACTGATGTGTCGGTCTCTTTTGAGGTATTCGCCGACGACGAGGCGGGTATGGAAGCCGAGGCTCGCGAGATCGCAACCTGGGCAGACAACGTCTACGTTAAGATCCCGGCGCTCAACACCAAGGGTGAGTCCACTGCCGCGCTGGTCAAGCGCCTTTCTGCCGACGGCATCAAGGTGAATGTCACCACTATCTTCACGCCCGAGCAGGTCGACGAGTTTGTCGATGCCGTCTCTGCTGAGACCCCCTCTATTCTGTCCATCTTTGCCGGTCGCATTGCCGATACCGGCGTCGATCCGCTGCCCCTCATGGCGGAGTCCGTAAAGAAGGCTGCCGTTAAGCCTGCTGCCGAGGTTCTCTGGGCGTCTACGCGCGAGGTCCTCAATATCTTCCAGGCGGAGTCCGTTGGCTGTCAGATCATTACGGTCCCCAATGCCCTTCTTGCCAAGCGCAAGAATTTCGGGAAAGATTTGCTTGAGTACTCGCTTGATACGGTCAAGGGCTTTGCCCGCGACATTCAGGCGCTTGGTTTTCATATCCTGCCCGAGGAGTAGGGGACGAGCATGCTGACCGATCTTCTTAAGCCCGAGCTTGTTGCCTGCCACGTCGAGGCCTCCGACTGGGAGGAAGCGATCAAGGCATGCGGTAAGTTGCTCGTAGACGCTGGCAAATGCGACCAGAGCTATGTTGACGCCATGATTTCATCGGTTCACAAATTCGGCCCCTATATGGTCTTGGAAGAGGGCATCGCCATGCCCCACGCTCAGGCAGATGGCAATGTGAGTGAAGCGGGGATCTGTATCGTCACGCTTGACCCTGCCATTGCGTTTGGACACGAGGATTTCGATCCGGTTCACGTGCTCGTGGGTATTTGCGCACCCGACCCCAAGGCTCATCTTGGCTGCTTGGCGGAGCTTTCGCAGATGTTCGAGGACGAGGACTGCGTTGCCAAGCTCAGCGCATGCGATACGCCCGAGCAGGTTTTGGAGACCATGCGTTCATTCTTTTAGGCCTTAATGGCACGGCGATGCGTCGCCGCTTTTGGATAGACGGAAAACCGTCACGTGTAGGAGAGGAAGGTTGCCATGCATATCATCACCGTATGCGGAAACGGCATCGGGTCCAGCCTGATGCTCGCTGGCAAAGTCGAGGAGCTTTGCGAGGAGGAGGGCATCAAGGCCGACGTTGAGTCTATGGACCTGAACGGTGCTTCTTCCGCAAATCCGGATCTGTTCATCACCGTTAAAGAACTCGCCCCCGAGCTCCACGGCAACGTTGTGATCGTTCGCAGCTATGTGAACAAGAAGAAGATCCGCGAAGACGCCCTCGAGGCAATCAAGGCGGCCGCCGCTAACGCCTAAAGCGGCACAAAAAAGGGCGGTTCCCTGTGGAAGAGGGAAACGCGCCCACGTTAGAGAGAAAGGAAGCGCAGATGCAAGCCATCCTTCCCATACTTGAGTTTATCCAATCGATTCTGACCAAGCCAGCGTGGATTATGGGCCTATTTGCCTGTGTGGGCCTTGTCGCGCTTAAGCGTCCTGCCCACAAGGTGATGACGGGCACCCTGAAGCCCATTCTTGGTTACATCATGCTGTCTGCCGGCGCCGCTGTTGTTCAGGAGAACCTTGTTCCGCTGGGCACCTTCATCGAGACCGGTTTCCACATCACCGGCGTCGTGCCCAACAACGAGGTCGTCGTTTCGATGGCTCAGAGCGTCCTCGGCGTTCAGACCATGATGATCCTGATTCTCGGCTATGTCGTGAACATTATCATTGCCCGCTTTACCAAGTTTAAGTACATCTTCCTGACGGGCCATCACAGCATGTTTATGGCCTGCCTGCTGTCTGCCGTTCTGCAGGCATCTGGCTTCCAGGATGTCCAGCTTGTCATCGTGGGCGGCATGTTCCTGGGCCTCGTGAGCGCTATGCTTCCCGCCGTTGGTCAGCGTTTCACCGAGAAGGTTACCGATGGCGATGAAATCGCCATGGGCCACTTCGGTTCACTCGCCTATTACATCTCCGCTGCAGTCGGTACGCTTTTTGCTAAGGACGCCGAGGAGAACAGCACCGAGAAGATCGAGGTTCCCGAGAAGTTCGCCTTCCTGCGCGACACTACCATCTCCACGGCTCTTACCATGGCCTTCTTCTACCTGGTTACCGCTTTCGCCGCTTACATCGCAGATCCTGCGGTCGTTACCAAGACCGCTGGCGGCGACAACGTGATTGTCTATGCCCTGACCTGTGCCCTGTCCTTTGCCGTTGGTGTCACCATCGTCTATAACGGCGTTCGTATGATCCTTGCCGACCTGGTCCCGGCTTTCCAGGGCATCTCCAACAAGCTGATCCCCGGTGCCATCCCCGCCGTCGACTGCGCTGTCTTCTTCCCCTATGCTCCCACCGCCGTCATCCTCGGCTTTGTCGCATCCTTCATCGGTGGCGTGGTCGGTATGTTCATCGTGGGCGCTACCCTGGGCATCTTCATCATCCCGGGCATGGTTCCCCACTTCTTCTGCGGTGCTACCGCAGGCATCTACGGCAATGCTACCGGCGGTCGCAAGGGCGCAGCTCTTGGCGCTTTCGTCAACGGCCTGCTCATCACCTTCGCCCCGGCCCTGCTCCTGCCCGTTCTTGACGTCTTTGGCTTCAAGAACACTACGTTCGGCGACTTCGATTTCTCCGTCATTGGTATTACGCTTGGCCGCGCTGCCGAGGCCTTCGGTACCACCGGTGTCTACGCGATTCTTGCTGTCCTTCTGATCGTCGCCTTCGTCCCCAACTTCATCCACACCAAGGGTGCTGTGATCAATCACGTTGAGGAAGAGTAATCCAGGCATACGTTAAGCCCTAATCGGGCGGAGCTCCGATAACCGGCTCCTACACGGAAGCGGTGACGTCTCAAATGAGGCGTCACCGCTTTTTGTTTTGGAGTGGTTGTGAAAACGCACCGGTGAAGCGCTGTCTCTGCGCCGCGAACGGAATCAACCGCGATGATCAGCAAAAACGTTTTGCCGCTGGGGTGTCGATATAAAAATGGTAAAACTGCAAAACCGTTCGCCGAGAAGATGAAAACCCGCAGCTCACGCCTTGATAAACGTAGGTAAAGTGTTTAGCAGTTTATCGCCCATGTGCAAGCGAAAGGAATCAGGCAGATGGCAATCAAGGTGTTCGCTGACGGTGCAAACCTCGAGGGCATGCTCGACATGTACGAGAACGGCAACGTTCAGGGTTTCACGACCAACCCGTCCCTTATGAAGAAGGGCGGCGTGACGGATTACCGCGCGTTTGCCAAGGAGGTCCTGGCCCACATCACCGATGTGTCCGTCTCGTTTGAGGTCTTTGCCGACGACGTCGAGACCATGGAGGTCGAGGCCCGCGAGATCGCTACCTGGGCCGAGAACGTCTACGTCAAGATTCCGTGCGTGACTACCAAGGGCGAGTCCACCGCCGAGCTGGTGCGCAAGCTTTCGGCCGATGGCATCAAGGTCAACGTCACCACCATCTTTACGCCTACGCAGGTCGACGAGATGGTCGAGGCCGTTGATGCCGAGACGCCGTCCATCATCTCGCTCTTTGCCGGCCGTATCGCTGACACCGGCGTCGATCCCATTCCGTTTATGACGGAGTCGGTCAAGAAGGCCGCCGCCAAGCCCAACTGCGAGGTCCTGTGGGCGTCCACGCGTGAGCTTATCAATATTTACCAGGCGGAAGGATGCGGTTGCCAGATCATCACGGTGCCCAACAGCATCCTGGCCAAGCGTAAGAACATCGGCCGTGACCCGTATGAGGTCTCGCTCGATACCGTGCGCGGTTTTGCCAAGGATATCGCCTCGCTCGGTTTCCATATCCTGCCGTAACGCGAACGCTGGCTACATCGCGGGTTGTTCGCCCCGGCCTTTCCTTTCCCTATCGCTCACGCGCTTCGCGAGGGTCGCGCTAGGCAAAGGAAAGGCCGGGGCTGCCGACACGAACTTGCCGGTAGGTTGGTGATAGGCTTCCATATCCTGCCGTGGACAAAGGTACTCCCGCCTGCGCCGTGCAAAATTGAGAGTATTCAGCAAGGTAAAGGCTTTTACCAGCTGGGTGAAGCATGGAACAGCCCCCGTTTTGGCTCTGATGACGCTAAAACGGGGGCTGTTTCTTGCTTTTTCGTCTCTGAGGGGCATCCGGAACGGTGGAATTTGCAGAATACTCGCGATTTTGCACGTCGCGAGAGGGGGGACCCTTGCTTGGCGGTTTACTTCCCCTGCACCATGGTGAGGGAGATCTTCTTGCGGTCGCGATCGACCTTTTCAACCCACACCTTGACCGTGTCACCGACGCGCACCACGTCGCTGGGGTGCTTGACGAAGCGGTTGGCCAGCTTGGAGATGTGCACGAGGCCGTCCTGGTGCACGCCCACGTCGACGAAGGCGCCAAAGTCGACGACGTTGCGCACCGTGCCCTTGAGTTCCATGCCGGGCTCCAGGTCGTCGATCGAAAGCGCCGAGCGGCTAAAGACTACCTCGGGCGCGTCGTCGCGCGGGTCGCGGCCGGGCTTTTTGAGCTCGTTGACGATGTCGATGAGCGTGAGGGTGCCGCAGTCCAGGTCGCTTGCCAGCGCCGAGATGCTGCCCAGGCGGCGCTCGATATCGGGCACGCCGCCACGGCTGAGCTCGCTGGCCGCAACGCCGGCACGCTCCAAGACGGACGTGGCCACCTCGTAGCTTTCGGGGTGGACGCTCGTGGCATCGAGCGGGTTCTTGCCGCCGCTAATGCGCAGGAAGCCCGCGGCGTTGAGATATGCCTTGGGTCCCAGCTTGGGGACCTTCTTGAGCTGGTGGCGATCGGTAAAGGCGCCGTTTTCCTCGCGGTAGGCAACGATGTTCTTGGCCACGCTCGGCGTGATGCCCGACACGTATCCCAGTAGGCTCGCGCTTGCGGTGTTCACGTCGACGCCCACGCGGTTGACGACGTCCTCCACCACGTGGCCCAGGGTTCGCGAGAGCTCGGCCTGGTCAAGATCGTGCTGGTACTGGCCCACGCCGATAGACTGGGGCGGAATCTTGACGAGCTCTGCCAGCGGGTCCTGCAGGCGGCGGCCCAGGCTCATGGCACCACGCACGGTGACGTCCAGGTCGGGATACTCTTGGCTCGCGAGCTCGGAGGCGGAGTACACCGACGCGCCGGCCTCGTTGACGATGGTGTAGCGAAGGCTGGGCGCCTGCTCGGCAATGAACTCCGAGACGACTTCTTCGGTCTCGCGGCTGGCGGTGCCGTTGCCGATAACGATGGTGTTGACGCCGTCCTTCTTGACGAGGCGGGCGAGCTCGCGCTTGGTGCCGGCGACGTCGTGGCGCGGCTTGGTGGGGTAGACCACGCCGTGGTCGAGCAGCTTGCCGGTTTCGTCCATGACGGCGACCTTGCAGCCGGTGCGGTAGCCCGGATCGAGCGCGAGCACGCGGGCGCCGCGCACGGGGCGCGTCGAGAGCAAGCCCTCGAGATTCTTGGCAAAGACGTTGATGGCCTCGGTCTGGGCACGAACGGTGAGTTTGGCGCGGGCCTCGCGCTCCAGCGAGGGGGCCATGAGGCGCTTGTAGCCATCGGCGATGGCGGCATCGAAGACCGGGGCAAAGACGCCCTGGCGGCGGGGCCAGCGGCTGCCGAGGCGCGCCGTGGCGGCAGCGCCGTCGACGTTCACGCGCACGCGGAGTTTGCCCTCGCGCTCGCCGCGGTCGATGGCCAGCACGCGGTGGTTGGGGATGCGGCGCAGCGGCTCGTCAAAGTTGTAATAGGGCTCGTAGGGAGTCTTCTCGGCGGGGTCGGTTGCCTCGACGACGATATCGGCGGTGTTTTGCGTAAAGGCGCGCAGGTCGGCGACGTTCTCGGGGTCCTCGGCCACCGTCTCGGCCACAATGTCGGCCGCACCTGCGAGCGCTTTCTCGGCGGTGTCGAAGCCCGCCTCCTCGTTGACATAGGCCGCGGCGGCATCGAGTGCGCTGCCCTTGGCCGAGGCCTGCATGATGATCATGTTGGCGAGCGGCTCCAGGCCGGCCTCGCGAGCCTTCTGCGCGCGGGTCATGCGCTTTTTGCGGTAGGGCTTGTAGAGGTCCTCGACGCGCTGGAGCTGCGTGGCCTCGCGAATCTGCTGCTCGAGCTCGGGCGTGAGTTTGCCCTGAGCGTCGATGAGCAGGATGACATCGTCTTTACGCTGCTCAAGGTTGCGCAGGTAGGACAGGCGCTCGTCGAGTGCGCGCAGGGCGACGTCGTCCATGCCGCCCGTGGCCTCCTTGCGGTAGCGCGAAATGAAGGGGATGGTGTTGCCCTCGTCGATGAGCTTGACGGCCGCCTCGACATTGGCGGTCTTAAGGTTGAGCTCGCGGGCAAGTTGGGCGATAAGATCCATGGAACTCCTTGCGTTTAAGGTGCGTTTGCAGCACAGGGCTACCAAGGATACCACCCGCCACTACGCCCAAAAAAGACTGTTTTGGCGCGGAACCACGAAAGCGGCCTATCTACTACGTTTGAACCGTATGGGTCGACCATCCCCCGGTTTTCCGAGAATACGCAAGCCGTCTACCTGCGGCTTTTATTTCGCGAAATTTGGCATGGTTAAGGGCGATCGGTTAAACGTAGTAGATAGGCGCGTTTCGTGGCGAACGAATCAAGCCGAGGTGCAAAATAGCCCCCGCCCCAGAAAAATCGTCGGCAAGGTAACAAAATGCCCCGCGGGCAGGAGGCTGCTCGCGGGGCGAAGAAGAGGGGCTTATTTGTGGCGGGCCGAGGGATTCGGCATAGGAGTTTGCCGCGACCCGCCCTAAAGCATTACAGCTCGACGAGGTTGCCGGTCTCGGCGGCCTCCTTGATAGCGTTGAGAAGCGTGAGCGTCTTAACGTTGTCGGCGGGGGTCACGACGGGCTCGACCTCACGGCGGACAACCTTCACAAAGTGCTTGAGCTGCATCTTGTGCGGCAGCGCCGGGTCCACGGCCGGAATCTCCATCTGCAGCGGCTTGTGCCAGTTGGAGGCGCCGTCGTAGGAGAACTGGTGCAGGCGGGGCAGCGAAAGGGCGCCCAAGGTTCCGCCGATAAAGTAGGCGTCGGCGTCGAAGGGACGGTACTGCGGGTCCTCGCGAGCGGTGGCCTCCCAGTTCCAGGGGCTGGCGGTGGCATCGGAGATGGTCATGCTTGCGAGCGCGCCATCGGCAAAACGGACGTTGACCACGGCGGAGTCCTCGGTCTCAAAACCGCGGGCGGCGCTGGACTGCATACCCTGGACGGCAACGGGCTCGCCCAGCAGATAGCGGAGCAGGTCGACGTCGTGAACCAGGTTAACCAGGATCGGGCCGGCACCCTTCTTGCGGCGCCACTCGACATCGAAGTACTCGTCATTCTTATAGATCATGTAGTGGAAGCTCGAGACAGTGAGCTTGCCCAGCTCGCCGGACTCGATGATCTCCTTGGCCTTGTTGACGAAGGGGTTGTGGCGACGGTGCTGACCCACGAGCACGGGCACGCCGGCGGTCTCGGCCTCGGCGGCGAAAGCCTGGGCGTCCTCAAGATCGTTGGAGATCGGTTTTTCGATCAGCGGCACGATATTGCGCTTGACGGCCTCGCGGGCAACGCCCAGGTGCAGGTCGTTGGGCGTGGCGATGATGACGGCCTCGGGCTTGACCTCGTCCATCATCTGGGCGGGATCGGTGTAAAACGGCACGCCGGCGGCCTCGGCCGTGGCACGGGCGCCCTCAAAGGCGTCGGCGATGGCGACGAGCTCGGCCTCGGGCTCCTCGGTGACAAAGCGGATGTGGTTGCGGCCCATGGCGCCGGCGCCGATGACGGCAATGCGGACGGGGTTGAGCTCAGACATTTCGACTCCTTAATAGTGGTGGCGGTAGAGCGCGGCAAGGGGATGGCCCTTGCCGCGTCAAGCAAAACTAAGCGGACTTCTTCTTGCTGTCGGAGACCATCATGTAGACGGTGAGCACGACGGCGATGGCGGCGATCACGATGGCGCCGTAGAAGGACTGCTGGTAGGCGGCGCTGCCGGCCTCGGCGTGATACAGCACGGCGGTGATGGGCTGGCTGATCCAGGTAGAAGCGGCGTAACCCAAAAACATGATGCCGTAGTTGACGCCGATGTTGCTGGTGCCAAAGGCGCCACCGGTGAGCGGCGGGTAGATGACGAGCAGGGCGCCAAAGCTAAAGCCAAGCAGGGCGAGCGCCACAAAGAACATGCTCTGCGTAAAGCTCATCGACATGATGACGAGCGCGACGATGGTGACGACAAGGCTGATGAGCAGCGACTTGTAGGCACCGAGCTTGTCGATAATCTGGCCAAAGGACAGACGGCCGACCAGGTTGGCGCAGGTGTTGACGGAGACGACCACGCCGCCGAGGGCGACAGCTGCGGCACTCGTGGGGTCGGCGAAGAGCTGGACGGCGGCGATGGAGGCAACCTTGCCCACAAGCAGGGTGCCCGCGGTGGCGGCGAAGGCGAAGGTGGCGATGAGGACCCAGAAGCGCGGGGTTTTGACCATCTCGCCCGGGGTGAGGTCGCCGAAAGTGCCGGCGTGCGCGCCGCCCTTGGGGGCCTCGAAGCCCTCGGGCAGCCAACCGGCCTCGGGGGCCTTCAGGAACAGGGCGGAGGCGGCGATCGTCACAAAGAAGATGACGCCGAGCGCCTTCAACGCGCCGAAGATGCCAAGGCTCGGGATGAGCAGCGAGGCGAGCACCGGGGACAGCACGGCGGGGCCGGCGGTCGAAGCGGCCAGGGTGATGCCGGAGGCGAGGCCCTTTTTGTCGATGAACCACTTTTGGCCGGTGGTGAGCGCGGGGTTGTAGCCCAGGCCGTTGCCGATGGCGGCGACGAGCGAGAACCACAGGTAGAACTGCCACGGCTCGGTGACGGTGCCGGACATGAACCAGCCCACGCCGTAGCACACGGCGGCGGCAATCACGACGTTGCGCGGGCCGATCTTATCGGAGATGCGGCCGGCGAAGATGCCCGTCACGGCCATGATGGTCTGGAAGACCGGGAAAGCCCAGGTAAGAGCGCTGGACCACTCGGGATAGACGGCGAGCAGGTTCTTGCTCACAACGGAATACAGCGCGATGGAGCTGATGAAGAACATGGTGACGCACGCGGCGGAAAGCACGACGGCGCGACCCTTGTTGGAGTTGGTGGAAGCCATTGGACTCTTTCTAATCGATACGGGGGAGGGGAGGGGCAAACGCCGCTGAGGTGCTTGCCCCGCGCCCCTTTCTACCGGGCTGGTTTACTGGTCAGTCGGCTTTGCGACGCCGGACTCATCGGACCAGAGCTCGACGCCCTTGTTCTTGAGGTAGTTGTCGGCAAAGGCGCGGCGGCCGCCGGGCTTGGCGGTGAGGTCGCCCATCATGTTGGAGAAGCCGCCGTCGACCTTGATGGCGTCGCCGGTGGTAAAGTCCGAGCGCTTGGACGCCAGGAACATGACGGCGTTGGCGATATCGCTGACCTCGCCGATGCGGCGCGTGGCGATGAGGCGGCTGCGGCTCTTCTCGACCTCGGGATCGGCGTAAAAGCTTGCCGACATGGGTGTCTTGACAAAGCAGGGCTCGACGCAGTTGGAGCGCACGCCGTAGGGGCCCCACTCGGCGGCGAGCATCTTGGACATCATGTTGACGCCCGCCTTGGTGGAGCTGTACACGCCCGAGAACGTCTCGGGGGAGTGGCTGGCAACGGTCGAGATGTGCACCAGGCGGCCCTGGCCGGCCTTGATCATCTCGCGACCAAAGCGCTGCGAGGTGATGAAGTAGCCGGTGAGGTTGACGTTGAGCACCTGCTCCCAGTCGCTTAGCGGCAGGTCCTCCATGGCGGCGAAGCGCAGGATGCCGGCGGTGTTGACGAGAACGTCGACGCGGCCGAAGTTGGCGATGGTGGCGTCGACGGCAGCCTGAACCTCGGCCTCGTCGGTGGCGTTCATCTTGTAGCCCTCGGCGTGGATACCAAACTCGGCGGCGAGGTCGGCGGCTGCTGCCTTGACCTTCTCCTCGTCTAGGTCGAGCAAGACGACGTTGGCGCCGTTGCGGGCGAACTCGCGGCAAATCTCGACGCCCATACCGCCGAGCGCGCCGGTCACGGCGCAGACATCGCCCTCGAGCTTAAGCCAATTGCTCATAGGAACTTCCCTTCTTGTGCCTCCCGGTGGGTCGCTCCCATTAATCGACCCACGTGGTTTTCGCTGGTTATCGTATGCTTTGCATTTGCGCAGGTGAATTGCATATTTGTTAGAATGGCGTTAACCATAGGTTTACACTGTGCGATGCAGTTTATTCTCAATTGAGCGCATGACCTGCGAAAACAACCTCCTGTGGCACCATGTGGCCACGGGCGCGAAAACGGGAGATTGACGTGTACGATCGACGACTTGAGGCCATATCGGCCGCCGCGGAGCTGGGAAGCTTCTCGCGCGCGGCGGCAAAACTACGTGTGTCGACCCCGGCTCTCGTCAAACAGGTGTCGGGGTTCGAGGCCGAGTTTGGCATCACGTTGTTCGAGCGCTCGCATTCGGGCGTTAAGGTGACGCCGGCGGGTGCGCTGCTGGTAGACGATGCGCGCTCGATCATGCGTCAGTCCGAGGATGCGTTGCGCCGTGCCCGACGCGCAGCGGGCGATGGCGGCGCCGTGCGTCTGGGCGTGTCGATGATGTGCCCGGGGCGCCAAACGCTGTCGATGTGGCCGAGTGTGCACGAGCTGGAGCCGTCGCTGCGCTTTGAGATTGTGCCGGTGAGTGACCTCTACGATGAGCGCGAGACCGTCATGCGCAGTCTTGGTCGCGAAGTGGATGTAGTGCAGTCGAGTTTTTCGACCCCGCGCTGGGGCGACGCCTGCCAAAAGCTCCTTATCGTCAACGTACCGTTTTATATTGATGTGCCGCGCACGAGCCCGCTTGCGCGCAAGACGCGCATCACGGTTGCCGACCTGGAGGGCATGCGCCTGCGCGTGCTCCGTCACGGCAACGACGCTATGGACAGCCTGCGCATCGACCTGTTGGCCGACGGCGGCGTGGACGTGATCGACGTGGATAGCTTCGACTTTGCGCTCTTTAACGAGGCGGAGGAAAAGGGCGATGCGGTGCTCACCTGCGGAGCGTGGTCGGGCGTGCACCCGGCCTTTGTGGGCGTACCGTTTCTATGCGGTCGCGAGGTGCCGGTCTATTTGCACTACCCGCTCGAGCCCACCCTCCAAGTCCAAAAATTCGTCAACGCCATGGCCCAACTCCTCAACTAGCTCATTTGGCGCGGGTAGTCTTTTTGGGACGGGGCTTTTTTAGCTACTTTCGCCGCCCTGCCTGCGCACCCTCAAAGTAGTCAAAAAGCCCCGTCCCAAAAAGACTAACAAAACGAGGCCCTGGCCAAACGGCCAGGGCCTCACTAACCTTTATTCCGTTTTAAACAACGGGCTGATTGCGCGCAGGAGGGTGCCCCGGGGCGGCGGGGTATTTCCTCCGCGCGCAGTTTCGCAGCGAAGCGAGAATGTTTGAGCACGGAGGAATTACCCCGACGCCCCGGGGCACCCTCCGTCAGTAACCGTTCCTACTCCAGCTCAAACGCACCCGTGTACAGCTGGTAGTAGTACCCGCGCTTGGCGATCAGCTCGTCGTGGTTGCCGCGCTCGATGATACGGCCGTGGTCCAGACAGATGATCGCGTCGGAGTTGCGCACGGTGGACAGGCGGTGTGCGATGACAAACGTCGTGCGGCCCTCCATGAGCTTATCCATGCCCGCCTGCACGATGGCCTCGGTGCGGGTGTCGATGGAGCTCGTGGCCTCGTCCAGAATCATTGCCGGCGGGTCGGCGACGGCGGCGCGTGCGATCGAAATCAGCTGGCGCTGGCCCTGCGACAGCTGGGCGCCGTTGCCGGTGAGCATCGTGTCGTAGCCGTCAGGCAGGCGGGTGATAAAGTCGTCTGCTCCGGCGAGCTTTGCCGCTGCGATGCACTCCTCGTCGGTGGCATCCAGGTTGCCGTAGCGGATGTTATCCATCACGCTGCCGGTGAACAGGTTCACGTCCTGCAGCACCACGCCCAGCGAGCGGCGCAGATCGGCCTTGCGGATCTTGTTGACGTTGATGCCGTCGTAGCGGATCTTGCCGTCGGCGATGTCATAGAAACGGTTGATGAGGTTGGTGATGGTCGTCTTACCGGCACCGGTGGCGCCGACAAACGCGACTTTCTGGCCCGGCTTGGCAAACACGGACACGCCGTGCAGTACCTCGTGGTCGGGCGTGTAGCCAAAGTCGACGTTGTCCATGACCAGGTCGCCGCGCAGCGGTACGTACTCGATCTCGCCGGTTGCGCGGTGCGGGTGTTTCCATGCCCACATGCCGGTGTGGTGGTCGGCCTCCTCGAACTCCCAAGTCTCGGGGTTCACCTGCGCGTTGACGAGCGTCACGTAGCCCTCGTCGGCCTCGGGCTCCTCGTCGATGAGCTCAAAGATGCGCTCGGCACCGGCAAGGCCCATGACCACAGCGTTGATCTGCTGCGAGATCTGGCCGATCTGGCCGCAGAACTGCTTAGTCATGTTGAGGAACGGCACCACGACGGCGATGGAGAGCGCCATGCCCGAGATGCTCAGGTTGGGTACGCCCAGCGCCAGGAAGATGCCGCCGGCAAGGGCCACCAGCACGTAAAGCAGGTTGCCCAGGTTCATGAGGATCGGCATCAGGATGTTGGCGTACATGTTGGCCTTCTGCGAGACCTCGAAGAGCTTCTCATTGCGCTCGTCAAAATCGGCCTCGGCGGCGGACTCGTGGCAGAACGCCTTGACGACCTTCTGGCCGTTCATGACCTCCTCGATATGGCCCTCGACCACGCCGAGCTCGGTCTGCTGCGCAATGAAGAAGCGCGCGGAGTTGGAGCCGAGCAGCTTGGTCATAAAGGTCATAAAGGCGACGCCGGCGATGATGACCAGGCACATCCACACGCTGTAGTACAGCATGATAAAGAACACCGTGACGATGATGATGATCGTCATGAGCAGGTTGGGCAGCGACTGGCTGATCATCTGACGCAGCGTGTCGATGTCGTTGGTGTAGTGGCTCATGATATCGCCGCGCTGGTGCGTGTCGAAGTAGCGGATCGGCAGGTCCTGCATGCGGTTGAACATCATCTCGCGCAGCTTCTCCAGCGAGCCCTGCGTGACGATAGCCATGGCGCGGTTCCAGAAGAGCGAGGACAGGACGCCGACGCCGTAGATGCAGGCGAGGGTGGTCACGAGCTGTGCGATCTTGGGCTGCGCGGCTTCCCAATCGCCCGACTGCCACGATTCGCCAATAATTTGCAGGGCGCTCTGCAGGAAGGTCGCGCCGATGGAGTTGATGATGGCGCAGAGCACCACGCCGGCGACGACGAGGGGCAAAAGCACGGGATAGAAGCCAAAGAGCGTCTTGATGAGGCGCGACATGGTGCCGCCCTTGCGGTTGAGCGCGCGCTCGGCGGTCGTTGCCTTACTCATGTGCCTCGCCTCCTTCCTGAGTCTGAGCTTGCGGTGCGGATGCCTCGGTGTCGGCTGCGACGGTCTCGGCCGCCTCCTCGCCCTCGGCACTCATCTTGTTCTGCGAGGTAAAGGTCTCGCGGTAGATCTCGCTCGTCTTAAGCAGCTCGTCATGGTTGCCGATCTGTGCGATGCGGCCGCCCTCCATGACGATGATGCGGTCTGCGTCCTGCACGGAGCTGATGCGCTGGGCGATGATGATCTTGGTCGTGTTGGGCAGATAGCTTGCCAGACCTGCGCGAATCTTTGCGTCGGTCTTGGTGTCGACGGCGCTGGTGGAGTCGTCCAGGATCAAGATCTTGGGGCGACGCAGCAGGGCGCGTGCAATGCACAGGCGCTGCTTCTGACCGCCCGAAACATTAGAGCCGCCCTGTTCGATCCAGGTGTCGTAGCCCTTGGGGAAACCGTCGACAAACTCGTCGGCGCAGGCCAGATGAGCTGCCTCGCGGACTTCCTCGTCGGTGGCGTTCGGGTCGCCCCAACGCAGGTTCTCGGCGATGGTGCCGCTAAACAGCACGTTTTTCTGCAGCACCATGGCGACCTGGTGACGCAGCGCGTCCAGGTCGTAGTCGCGCACGTCCACGCCGCCCACGCGCACAGCGCCTTCGGTGGTGTCGTACAGGCGGGCGATGAGGTTAACGAGCGTGGACTTGGCCGAGCCGGTGCCGCCGATGATGCCGATGGTCTCGCCGCTCGTAATGTGCAGGTCGATATCGTCGAGCGCCTGGCGCTTCGCATGCTTGGAATACTTAAAGCTCACGTGGTCAAAGTCGATGGAACCGTCGGCAACCTCGAGCACGGGCTCGGCGGGATCGGCGATCGTGGGCTCGGCGGCCAGCACCTCGGCAATGCGGTGTGCCGATTCGTCGGCCATGGTCACCATGACAAAGATCATCGACAGCTGCATCAGGCTCATGAGAATCTGGAAACCATAGGTAAAGGTCGAGGAGAGCTGGCCCACGTCGAACAGCGTGCCCTGGCTCGTGATGATGAGCTTGGAGCCCAGGTAGATGATGACGACAAACGCGCCGTTGACGCAGATGTTCATCATGGGGTTGTTAAAGGCGAGCAGCTTCTCGGCGCGGGTGAAGTCCATCTGGACGTCGCGCGCGGCGGTCGCGAACTTCTCCTTCTCAAAGTCTTCGCGCACATAGCTCTTGACCACGCGCATGCCGGTGACGTTTTCCTCAACGGACTCGTTAAGGGCATCATACTTGTGGAACACGCGCGAGAAGATGGGGCGCACCTTAAAGATGATAAAGAACAGTCCAAAGCCCAGCAGCGGAATGATGACCAGGTAGACCATGGCGACGCTGCCGCCCATGATAAACGCCATGGTAAAGGCGAAGATCAATACCAGCGGCGCGCGCACGGCGATGCGGATGATCATCATAAAGGCCTGCTGCACGTTGTTGATATCGGTGGTCAGGCGCGTGACGAGCGAGGAGCTCGAGAACTCATCGATGTTGGCAAAGCTGAACGTCTGGATCTTGTAGAACAGGTCGTGACGCAGGTTCTTGGCGAACCCGCAGCTCGCATGGCTGCAGGTGACGCCGGCCGCGGCGCCAAAAGCAAGCGACGTCAGCGCGATGAGCACCAAAAAGCCTGCGGTGGGAAGCATCTCGGCTACGGTGGCGCCGTCTTTGATAGCGTCGATCAGGTTGGCGGTGATAAATGGAATCAGCATCTCGCAGAGCACCTCGCCAAGCACGAGCAGCGGCGTGGCAACAGTGACTTTCATATAGTCGCGGATGCTTCCCATGAGGGTTTTAATCATCCAGTTCCTCCCAGGTTACGCGGATTTTATCGAGCATTTCGGCGAGGTCCTCGCGCTCGTCGTGGGTGAGCGCGCTAAAGGCCCGTTCTCTAAAGCGGATGCGGGCCGCCTGCTCTACGTGGGCCTTTTCCCATCCCGCTTCGGTCAGGCGAATGGTGAGCTGCCGCCGGTCTTTGGGATTGCGGCTGCGCTCGATAAGGCCGGCGCATTCGATCTTGGAGAGAATCTCGGAAAGCGAACCGGGCTTAAGATCAAAGTGCAGGCCTAGTTCCTGCTGTGACATCTCGCCGTTTGGCTGCTTGGCGAGCAAACAGACGATGGGGGCCTTTCCCGAGGCGCCGCCGCCGTGAAAGTGCAGAAAGTGGCCGCAGAAGCCCAGCCCGTTTAGGATGTGCTTGGCGAGCGCGTCTGATTGGGACTGTGCCGCGGGCGCATCTGCGGGTTCATGGGGGTCGCCGCCCGGCGTGTGGGGGCAGAGGCCGATGTGGTCATCGCACATGGTGTCGCTCCTTTCTTTAGTTAGGTAGTGAAATTGTTTTGTGCCTAACTAATTTAGGAGTGCAAGAAATAAATGTCAAGGTACCAAACTTATTAAGTTACGGCGTTTTACCAAACGCCGTAACCGCTCGACGCTGCAAACGCTCCTAAGCGGCAATCTGACGTTCAATCGTCGGGCATGGCCACAAGGCCTATGCCCTCCTCTTTCACGTCACCTTGCTCGCTTAGGAACGCTTTCGCTGTCCGTCCTCAACCCGTGATTCCGCCACGGTCCGCTTCGGTGCATGTGATCCCTTGGGGACGGAGGAAAAAAAGGGATCATTTTCCGAAACCTTTCCGCAACAATTTGACCTCCACGGTGCCAGCGCCCGTTCACAACGTCCCCTGCGCTACACTTAGTCGCACTGTGGCGCTGCCGCGCCGCGCCCGAAACAAGGGAGACCCTCATGAAGAATACTCAGCTGCTGCTGGTTAACGATATGTGCGGTTACGGCAAGGTCGCGCTTTCCGCCATGCTGCCGGTGCTGTCGCACATGGGCTACCGTATCCATAACCTGCCGACGGCGCTCGTTTCTGACACGCTCAACTACCCCAAGTTCTACATCCACGACACCACGGAGTACGTGCGTCAGAGTCTTGCCATCTGGGAGGAGCTCGGCTTTGAGTTCGACGCCATCTCGACCGGCTTTATCGTGACCGAGGAAGAGACGCGTATCATCTCGGACTTTTGCCACCGCCGTGCGCAAAAGGGCACCAAGGTGTTCGTCGATCCCATCATGGGTGACAACGGCAAGCTCTATGCCGGCGTGCCCGAGTCCACGATTGGCCTCATGCGGCACCTGCTGGAGTGCGCAGACTACGCGGTGCCCAACTACACCGAGGCCTGTCTGCTCGCCGATACGCCTATTGCAGAGCAGATTACGCCCGATGAGGCCCGCGCCCTTGTGGACGCCGTGCGCGAGTTGGGTGCCAAGTCGGTGGTCATTACGAGCGCCGTGGTCAATGGCACGAACGCGGTTATCGGTTACGACCATGTAGCGGGGGAGTACTTCACGATTCCCTTTGAGCTCATTCCGGTCTATTTCCCGGGCACGGGCGACACGTTCTCGGCGGTGCTCGTCGGCCGCGTTATGGCAGGTTGGAGTCTGCAGCGCGCGACGTCCGATGCCATGCGTGTGGTGGCTGAGCTTATCGAGCGCAATGCCGACCAGGAGGACAAGTCGGCCGGCCTTCCAATCGAAGCCTGCTTGGATGTGATTGACCATGAGTAACGCTGGCGAGGGCGGCACCAAGCCTGCGGGCGGGGGCAAGCCGCTCGGCGCGCCGCGGGGCAAACGTCCGCGTATCCGCGTGAGCTGCGTGGACCAGCTGGGAACGTGCCGCTGCCATCATGGTCACAAGCCGGGCGACGTTTTTGACTTCGACCGAGACCGCGGCAAGATGTGCGCCATGGCCTGCCATGTGGGCTTTCCCTATATCGATATCCTGCGCTATGGCGGAACCGTGCCTGGCAACGAGCCTGGTACGGCAAAGTTCTGCTGCCCCGAGGTCGACACCCTCAACGTCTGGCTTGCCGAGATCGTCGACGAGTAATCGAGCGTGGATTTTCTCCCACCGAGATAATGAGCGTGGATAATCTCCCGTTTAGAGCGCCGTTTCGCGCTCAAAGTGGGAGATTATCCACGCTCAATTTGTATGCGGGAGAAAATCCACGCTCGTTTTATGCCGAGGGCACGGCTCGTGCGTCTTCGTGCGCGCCTGTCTACAGCTGCTCGAGCATGGCCGCGCAACCGGCAAGCACGTCGCGGTACGTGGCATCGAAGTTGCCGGTGTACCACGGGTCGGCCACGTCGCCGGGGCGCTCGGTCCAATCGAGCAGGCGCGAAATCTTGCCATCGGGGTCGCTGCCGAAGATGCGGCGCAGACCGCGGGCGTTTTCGGCGTCCATATAGACGATGTGGTCCCAGTCGTCATACTCCGCGCGGCGCACTTGGCGTGCACGGTGCGCAACCACGGGAATCCCAACTTCGCACAGCTTGGCAACGGTGCCATGATGCGGCGGATTGCCAATCTCCTCGGTTGAGGTCGCTGCGGAATCGATGACGAACTCCGCCTCGCGCCCAGCACGACGCACCAGCTCGGTAAACACCGACTCAGCCATCGTCGAGCGACAGATATTGCCGTAGCAGATAAAAAGAATGCGTTGCATATGACGGCTCCTTTCCGGGCGGTCGCGCGGGGCTTACAGACTGCCCTTGAGGCAGTCTGCCCCGATAAAGCCCGCTGCGTACAAGGGTAGATGGCGCAGCTCGCGTCCGTCGTCGGTTTCGCTGCGGGCAAAATTATGCTCGGACAATATGTAGGCATACGGCGACCGGGCTTTTTCCATAAACGACCCGAGGGTTTTCGCGCGCACGTTGCGTGCGGACTTTACCTCGACGGGCACGATCTCCATACGGTCGGTCTGGAGTAGAAAATCGAGCTCGCCGTTCGTCTTCCAAGAAGACGGCGGCATCCAATAGTACGTCTGCAAACCATTCCCCGAAAATGCCTGCATGACCGAGTTTTCCGCCAGGGCGCCGCGAAAGTCGGAAGACAGCGCCATGACGGAATCCTCCTTGAGGTCGAGCCAGAGCCGTGGGTTGATACCGAGTTTGTAGAACATGAGACCCGTATCGAGAAGATAGACCTTAAAGAAACTCCCGTCTTCGTCGTCAAAGGGGACGAGGGGAGGCGCGATGCCATCGGTCAGGTTGTTAACCGATATGATGCCGGCACCCTCGAGCCAATCGAGCGGTTCGATAAGCTTGGCGCGGCGGCCTCCGCGTTCGACCTCGGAGTACTTGAATTTCTTTGTGGACGATCTCAGCAGTTGGGACGGAATGGAACGCCAGACCTTGCGCGCCGCCACGCCACTGATCCCGTTTTCGGGGTCGGTCATATCGGCGGTGTAGGTTTCGTCGATTTCGCGCTGCTCGACGCGCGCGTCTTCGATGGATAGCGTCTTGCGATATGCGCTGACGGCGGCGGGCATGCCGCCCACGATCTGGTATCGATGAAACAGGTTGAGCGCAGCTTGGTGCGCGACATAGGTCTCAAGCGTACCGGCATGGGTGCGAATGGCATCGGCCATCAGCTCCTCATCGAGTGCCCAGAGAAACTCCTCGAACGACATGGGGTGCATGGTCTCTTGACGAACGCCGCTGGGAAAAGGCAACTTGCGCTTGCGCGTGGCGACGCCGAGCTGGCTGCCGGTTGCACATATGCGCCAACCCGAACCCGAGAAAAAGCGAAGCGAGTTGAGCGCCCGCTCGCAGAGCTGCACTTCATCGAACAGGATGAAAGCGGTTTCCTTGCGAATGGGGGTGCGCTTATAGTCTGAAATCCGCGCCACGATGGTGTCAACATCGTCTGTGGGGCAGTCAAACAGAGGGGCGATCAGCTCAAGATCGGTCTGAAAGTCGAGTTTGATAAACGCATCGCCGGCGATTCGCCTGCCGATTTCCTCGGCGGCGTATGTTTTGCCTACGCCTTGATTATCAACTTCATCCGAACACTCCCCACATTCATCCGTACATGTAC
>CALDCF010000009.1 GCA_937937635.1 uncultured Collinsella sp. | reverse complement strand
AAAATGGGGCGGTTCCCCATATTATTGATGACGTCGACAGGCGGGGTGGTTCCCCGCGTACGTGCCATCTGAGTAACCGAGGGGAGGGCGCACATGGGAATGACGGGTGCATACGAGCGCAATCTCGATGCAAAAGGTCGTCTGTCCCTGCCTGCACCCCTTCGTGAGGAGCTTGGAGAGCACGTTCGCGTGTTTAAAGCCCTGGATGTCGATGCTCTGTACGTGTTCTCTGCCGAGGCCTTCGATAAGTGGGTCGAAGGACTCTTCGCGGGTCGTGAGGGCCACGAGGGTTTTAACCCGCGTGACATCAACGACCAGAAGCTCATGAGGGCGATCAACAAGCGCACCACGTCGATGGATGTGGACAGCGCGGGTCGTATCGGTCTTTCTGAGTCTCTCCGCAAGCAGGCGAACCTCGACCGCGAGGTCACGGTTGTGGGCAACTACGACCACCTTGAGGTTTGGGACCGCGCTACGGCCGATGAGGACGATGATGACGAGGCCCTGCTGGACCTCTTCTTCTCGTAAGGGCAAGGCACGAGTAACGGATGGAGCGTGGGATCTTGACACAAGAATATCGGCATGAACCTGTCATGCTCGGCGAAGTGCTTGAGTCGCTGCAGCTCAAGAGCGGCTCCGTTGTCTGCGACTGCACCCTTGGCGGTGCCGGCCATTCGGTAAAGATGGCCGCGCAGGTGGGGGAGACCGGCCTTTTGCTCGGCGTCGATCAGGACGACATGGCCCTCGAGGCCGCTGGCGCTCGTCTGGACCGCGAGGTTCCCGGCGTACCGCACCAGCTGCTGAAGGGCAACTTCGGCGACTTGGACGAGCTGCTTTGCTCGGCCGAGGTGCCCGGGGTCGATGGCTTCCTGTTCGACTTGGGCGTTTCGTCGCCGCAACTCGATATCCCTGGCAGGGGCTTTTCGTACAACGAGGACGCCCCATTGGACATGCGGATGGATCCGGGTAACAACACCTTAAACGCAGCTGAGGTCATCAACACCTATAACGAACACGACCTCGCCCGGATTCTACGCGTCTACGGCGAAGAGAAGTTCGCCTCGCAGATCGCGCGTGAGATCGTGCGCCGCCGCGAGCATGAGCCGATCGAAACCACCGGTCAGTTTGTCGAGATCATCAAGGCTGGTATCCCCGCTGCCGCTCGTCGGCATGGCGGACACCCAGCCAAGAAAAGTTTCCAGGCCATTCGCATCGAGGTCAATCACGAACTCGATGTGCTCGAGCGAGGGCTAGACGCCGCCACAAGGTGGCTCAACCCGGGCGGACGCATCTGCGTCATCTCGTATCACTCGCTCGAGGACCGTATCGTAAAGAACCACTTTAAGGAGATGAGCCAGGGGTGCACGTGTCCGCCGGAGATTCCGGTGTGCGTGTGCGGCAACGTGCCGATACTCAAGGTCATCACCCGCAAACCCCTGGTTGCCCAACCCGATGAGGTTGCGCGCAACCCTCGGGCGAGATCAGCCAAGATCCGCGTGGCGCAGCGTCTGTAGACGCGACCGCGCGATATTGGACCTCCCGCTCGCACCATAAACGAAGCTTAAACACACTACCAACGTACTCGGGATGGGAGGCGGCATATCATGGGCTACAACACTTCAAACGCAGCACTCGCCTATGATATGAGCGCCATGCCCGCCTATCGTGAGACACCGCAGGCCCCCGTTGCTCCCCGCGAGCAGCGCGCGCCGCGCTTTGATGTCTACACGGGCGCGGGCCGTCAGGCAAACCAGGCGGTAAGCCCGGTTTTCATGAGCGTTCTTAAAACGTTTTGCATCATTGCGGCCATCTTCATGACGATCGGTGTCGCCCGCGTGGCGCTCGCCGGCGTTACGGCCCAGGTGCTCAACAGCAACGCCGCGCTTACCAACACGCTCGAGAAGGCGACCGATGAGAGCTCCGACCTGGAGGTCATGCATTCGGTCTATGGCGCCGACACGCGCATTCGCGACCTTGCGAGCGCTTATGGCATGGTGGAGCCCAGCGAGAGCGTTACACTTGATTTTTCGCAGGATGCAGCCGCGGGCGCCAACGCGACCGCGACCGCTCAGTAGCAAGACGGTAGCTGAGTATGACAAATGACTATCGCCGCGGTTCCGATGGGGGCCGCGGTTCTGGACGTCCCTCGTCGCGGGGACGTTCTGGTTATCAAGGAACGGGTCGGCAATCTTACAACGCCGGGCAGTCCCGTGGCAACGACCCGGCGTCGCGACTTCGCGGCTCGGGCGGCCCTCAAGTGCATAACACCAGGTCGCGCAAGAGTTCGTCGACCGAATGGCTCACGGGCACGCCTCTGCCTCGCCGCAAAGCCGTCATGGGCTTCATTGGGCTTGGCTTGGGCTTGGGCGTCTTTCGCCTTGCCGACTATCAAATTGTCGAAGCCGATAAACTGCGCGAGCGTGCCGATGCGCGCCGCCTGCTTGCGCAGACCCTCTATGCCAAACGTGGCACCATCTACGACCGCAACGGTAACGTGCTGGCGTCGTCGGTCGAATGTCGCAACATCGCCGTGAACCCCCAGCTTGTCGAGGATGTTGACAAGACGGTGTCGGCGCTGGTCAAGGCAACTGGAATCGATAAAAAGACCTGCCGCAAGCTCGTTGAGTCCGATGGAACCTGGGTGTATATCAAGCGCCAGGTGGACGAAGACGACGCTGCGGCGCTGGAGAAGAAGAACCTGCCCGGCGTGCTTTTTGAGCAGGCCATGAAGCGCGTATATCCATACGGCAATCTGGCATCGCAGGTGCTGGGTGTAGTGAATGTAGACAACGACGGCTTGACGGGTCTCGAAAAGCAATACAACAAGCTTCTGACCGGCACGAACGGTTCTCTCGTACGCGAGCGCGCGAGGGACGGCAGCTATATCGCGGGCGGTGCCTATAAAAAGGTGGCTGCGGTCGACGGCGTTGATATCGTGACGACGCTCGACGTCAATATCCAGCGTGCGGCCGAGGATGCCCTGGCAGAGGCTGTCGAGAAGACAAAGGCCAAGAACGGCTCGGCGCTGGTCACCGATCCTACGACAGGCGAGATCTTGGCAGCCTGCTCGTATCCGACTTACGACCAGACCAATTTGGAAAACGCCAAGACCGAGGATATGAACCTGCGCCTGGTCACCGACGCCTACGAGCCCGGCTCGGTCTTTAAGACGCTCGTGGCGGGCGCCGGCTTCGACTTGGGTGTCGTGCGGTCGAGTACGTCGTTTGAGGTGCCGGCGAGCATCAAGGTGGGCGACGATACCGTCACCGATGCCGACAAGCGCGACTATGCCATGACCATGGATGTGCGCGAGATGATGCGCCGTTCGTCCAACGTAGGCTTTGTCCTGGTGGGGCGCAAGATCGGTGCCGACGACTTTGCCGCCTATGTGGACAAGTGGGGCATCGGTCACAGCTCTGGTGTCGATTTTCCGGGCGAGAGCCTGGGCATCGTCAAGGAGCGTGACCAGTATGACGGCGCCACGCTGGGCTCGATGAGCTTTGGACAGGCGCTGTCTGTCTCGCCGATTGAGATCGCACGTGCCGTGGGCGGCATCGCCAACGGCGGCGTGATGATGACCCCGCACTTCTATAAGTCCAGCAAAGGTGACGAGAAGGACTGGGGCGAAGGCGAGCGCGCGATTTCGGAGGATGCCGCATCCCAGGTGACATCGTGCATGCAGACGGTCGTGTCGGAGGGAACGGGCGTTGGCGGCGCGGTTGACGGCTATGACGTGGCGGGTAAGACCGGTACGGCCGAACGTGCCGACGAGAACGGCGGCTACCTCAAGGAGAACTACATGTCGTCCTTTATGGGCTTTGCACCGGCACAATCGCCCAAGGTGCTGTGCTATATCACGCTCGACGGAACGCCGAGCGGCTCAGATGCCGCTGCGGTTCCGTTCCAGTTCATTATGGCCAACGCGCTCGACGTGCTGGGTATCCCGCACACGAAGTAGGGGGTTACAATCTTTGGGGCGTGGTTTGTTGTCCCATATGAGGGGTGTTCACATGCCCTGCACCACGCATACGCGGCGCTGGGATACAATACGCCGATAGCATTATTAGGTTTACAGGGGAGCTGCAATGATAGAGATCGCCGTCAACAACCTCGCGGCCGCAACAGGGGCCCGAACCGTGACGGGAGAAGCCGATCGGGTATGCCGCGGGTGCGTTATCGACTCGCGCCAGGTCGAGGAAGGGACGATTTTCGTCGCCTTTCCCGGTGAAAACGTCGACGGCAATGATTTTGCTTCCCGTGCCGTCCAGTCGGGTGCCGGCGCCGTCGTGATGACGCGTGAGCCCGAGGCCGAGCTGGTCTCGCTGGCGCAGGACAAGGGCTGTGCCATCTTGCTGACCGATGATCCCGAGGAGTTTCTGCTGCGTTTGGCGCATGCGTATCGCCTGGAGCTTGGCTGCCTGGTCGTTGGCATTACCGGTTCCATCGGCAAGACGACGACCAAGGACGTGCTCGCCGCTGTGCTCGCCAAGCGCTATCGTGTCTGGGCCACCAAGGGCAATTTCAATAACCTGATCGGCATGCCGCTCACGGTGCTTTCCGCTCCGGCCGATACCGAGGTCCTGGTGCTCGAGATGGGCATGAACCATTTCCACGAGATCGAGCGCCTGTCTCAGTCTGCCAATCCCAACCTTGCCATCGTGAGCAAGATCGGCACCTCTCATATCGGCATTTTGGGCAGCCGCGAGAACATCGCCCGCGCTAAGGCCGAGATCGTTCAGGGCATGTGCGCCGCTGGCGACTATTTGCCGCTGCTGGTTTTGGGCAGTGAGGACGACTTTACGCCGTTTATTCGCGACACGTTCGCCCAACCTGCTGGTATCGACGTGATGCTGGCCGGCGTCTCGGACGATGATGAGGTCCGTGCCCGCGACGTTCGCGTTGATGACGAAGGCCGTCCGGTCTTTACGCTCGATTTTGGCCAGGGCGAGACAATCGATACCATGCTTGCCATCCCCGGCGTGCAGTCCGTTCCTAATGCCGTTAAGGCCGCCGCGGTTGCCTATCGCCTGGGCGTGACGCCCGAGCAGATCGATGCTGCCTTTAGGGGCCTCACGATCACCGGTCACCGCCAGGAGATCAAGCGCGCCAAGAGCGGTGCACGCGTCATCGATGACTCCTATAACGCCAGTGCCGAATCCATGGCTGCTGGCCTCGATCTGCTGTGCTCGCTTTCGTGCACGGGGTCTCGCATGGCGATCCTGGGCGAGATGGGCGAGATGGGCGATGAGGCTCCTCGCATGCATGAGCTCGTGGGCGCCTATGCCGCCGCCAAGAAGCTCGACATGCTGGCGTGCGTGGGTGGTGAGCTGGCCCAGCTTATGGCCGATGCCGCACACATGATGGGCATGGACGAGGACCGCATCCAGGTGTTCTCCGATTATCAGCAGGTGCTCGACCGCATGGGCGGCGCGCTTGAAAAACATGATGTTGTACTGGTCAAGGGTTCCCGCTTTGTTGAGCTCGACCGCTTTGTGGAAGGTGTGTGCTAGCCCATGTTCGGCAATCCCTCGTATCCAACGTATCAGGCTTTTTTGGGGCTTGGCATCGCCGCAGCCATTGCGCTGCTGCTCATGCCGTGGTGGATCAAGCTGCTCAAGGTCGAGGGTATCGGCCAGCAGGTTCGTGCCGACGGCCCCAAGCGTCATTTGGTTAAGCAGGGAACGCCCACCATGGGTGGCGTTGTCATCCTCGTCGCGATCTCGCTGACCTGCCTGCTGATGGGCAAGCTCACCACCGAGCTCGTACTCGTGCTGCTCGCCACGCTGGCGACCGGCGTGCTGGGCCTGATCGACGACCTGACCTCCGTTACGCATGGGCGCTCGCTCGGTCTGACGCCCCATGCCAAGATGATCGGCCTAACCATTATCTGTGTCACCTTTACGGTACTTGCCGTCAACTGGTGCGGCGTCGCCCCCGAGATTCGTTTTCCCGGTGGGTTGACGATCGACCTTGGCGTGCTTTCGACCACCATCTGCGGCTATTCGTTCCCGTGGCTCTATATTGTCTTTTGCTGGCTGATGATTGCCGGTCTTTCTAATGCCGTGAACCTGACCGATGGCCTTGACGGTCTTGCTGGCGGCACCTCCATGATCGCCATGCTCGCCATGGCTGCCATGGCGTTTCTGCACGGAGACGTGAACCTGTCCATCTTCTGCACCGCGTGTGCCGGTGCCTGCTTGGGCTTTCTGTGGTTCAACTGCTATCCGGCGAGCATCTTTATGGGTGATACCGGCTCGCTTGCTCTGGGTGCCGCGTTTGCCTGTACGTCCATCATGACCAACACCGAGGTCGTCTCCCTCATCATCGGCGGCCTGTTTATCGTTGAGACCCTGTCGGTCATGATTCAGGTTGTCTACTTCCACTTTACGCACAAGCGCGTCTTCCTTATGGCGCCCATCCATCATCATTTCGAAAAGAAGGGTTGGGCCGAGACCAAGGTCGTCATCCGTTTTTGGATTATCGCTGCGGCATTTGGTGCCGTTGGCCTTGCTCTGTTCTTCCAGTTGGGATAGTGGTCTTTCATGCCTCTTGCTGAAGTCTTTAGCCTGCTCGTTTTGGGTCAGGGCAAATCCGGTCTCGATGTCGCCCGCTGGGCGCTGGCACATCCAGAGCGCGTAAGCGCCGTTACCGTGTATGGCGGCGGCACCTCTGAGCCCAATGACGCCACGCGTGCGCTCGAGGCTGCTGGTGCGTCGTTTGTCTATGGGACCGAACAGGTCGAGGGCGCCTATGACGTATGCGTGACGTGCCCGGGCATCTCGGAGTTCTCGGGCTTCTTTAAGGCCGGGCGCGAGCATGCCGCCCAGATTATGGGTGAGCCCGAGTTTGCCTATCGCCTGTCGCCCGATAACTGGATTGCCATCACGGGCACCAACGGCAAGACGACCACCACGTCGCTGACTGATTATCTGCTCAAGGCTGCCGGCGAGGCCAGCGTAGCTGTCGGCAACATCGGCGAGCCGCCGGTCAACGAGATTGACGGACGAGCCCACAACGAGTGGTTTGTGGCTGAGCTCTCGAGCTATCAGATTGCTACGACCACCGAGCTCCATCCTCGCGTGGCGGTGCTGCTTAACATCACTCCCGACCACTTGGGTTGGCATAAGAGCCATAAGAACTATGCGCTTGCCAAGATCAAACTGTTTGACAATATGGTCGATGACGATCTGGTGGTTGTCGACGTCGAAGACGCCGGCATTCACGAGTTCGATGAGTACATCTATACGCCGGGTCGCCGCATCTGCAAGGTCGCTTTTGACGAGCCCGAGGGTGCAGACGCCGCCTTTGTGCGCGACGGCAAAATGGTCGTGCGCCTGAAGGGCGTCGAGACTCAGCTTGTCGCCACGTCCGAGCTCAAGATCTCGGGCCATCACAATGTCATCAATGCCTTATGTGCCGCCACGGCTGCTCTGGCCGTCGGTGCCGATGTCGATGGTGTCCGCCGCGGTCTGGCCTCGTTCCAGCCGCTCGAGCATCGCGTGGAGCCGTGCGGCGAGATTGACGGTGTGCGCTACGTCAACGATTCCAAGGCGACCAACACCGACGCGGTCGAGAAGGCACTGACGGCATTTCCCGATGACGACGTGATCTTGCTGCTCGGCGGCCACGATAAGGGCACGCCGCTCACGGACTTCGCGCGCGTTGTTATGGATAACGTGCGCTCGGTCGTCTGCTTTGGCGATGCGCGCGAGCGCTTCACCGCCGCTATGGACGAGGCCGATGTCGATGGCGATGTGGATATCGCCCAGGCGGATGACCTACGCGATGCCGTGGACGTTGCCCGTTCGCTGTCGAGCCGTGGCGACGTGATCTTACTTTCTCCTGCCTGCTCTTCGTTCGATGAGTTCTCGGGCTATGAGGAGCGCGGCCGCGTGTTTAAGGACTATGTGGCCCAGCTTGCCGCTGCAGCGAAATCGCAAATGGAATAGGGGTTGCCGGTGAGAGAGGAGAGCCCCCGACAAGGTATGAGGAGGCCCGACTCGGACCGTGCTTCCTCGCGGCGTAGCACACCGCGTTCCGGTCGCGGCGGGCAGTCGTTTAGCGAACGCTATATTGCCGGCGTTCCCGCCCGCATCATGCGCCCCCGTCTGATATTCATGGCCTGTCTGTTTATCTTGGTGTGTTTTGGCCTGCTGATGGTGTACTCGGCGTCTTCGGTCGAGGCGCTGCACGAGAATGGCTCAGCGACGTTTTTTCTGGGTCGACAGGCTGCGTTTGCCGTGGTCGGTGTTCTGGCGCTGATTGCCATCGTGCGCGTTTTGCCGGACAGCTGGTTTGGGGAGGATGTGCTCAGGATCTTCCTCATAGGCATGATAGGGCTACTGTTTCTGGTGTTCTTGGTGGGCAGCGGCAGCCGTGGCGCCACCCGCTGGCTCAACATCGCCGGCATTCAGTTCCAGCCTTCCGAGTTTTTAAAGCCATTTGCCATTGCGTATTCGGCCATCATGCTTGATCGCTTCTTTTCGCCCGGTGGCAACATCAACGAATTCCTTCGCAAGATGGGCATCTACCTGGGCATTCCGCTCTTTCTGATTTTTATCCAGCCCGATTTCGGTACCGTCCTGATCATCCTGCTGACCCTCATGTGCATGGCGTTGTTTGCGGGTCTCGACCCCAAATTTATCATCGGCGTGATAATCTTCGGCATTCTCGTGATCGTGATTGCGCTTGTTGCAGAGCCGTACCGTATGGTGCGTATTCAGGTTGCCTTGAACCCTTGGGCCGACGAGTATGGTGACGGCTATCAGGCCACGCTTGCCATCATGGCCTTTGCCTCGGGCGGTCTGTTCGGCCGTGGCATCGGCAACTCAACCATGAAGTACTCGTATCTGCCCGAGGCGCACAATGACTACATCCTGGCCATCATTGGCGAGGAAGTCGGTTTTGTCGGAACCGTGCTGTTCTTCTTGGTGTTTGCGATGCTGATCTACTCGGCGTTTCGCATTGCCGAGCAGGCGACCGATCGTCGGGGCGCGCTCATGGCGTCTGGCTCCGCGGTCATTCTCGCGGTGCAGTTTTTGATCAATGCGCTGGGCATCCTCAACGTGTTTCCCATGACGGGCAAACCGTTGCCGTTTATTAGCTACGGCGGTTCGTCGATTATTGTGTCGCTTATGCTTGCCGGTCTGATCCTGCGCGTTTCGTACGAGAGCGCCCGTCGCGATGAGTACGACCGTCGCCGCGAGAGCTTTGCCGTTATGGATGAGAGTACCGCCGGCGTGCCCCACGTACGCGGCGAGCGATCTTCGCGTAACGGCTTTACCGTTCTGGATGGCTCTGCGACCGAGCCGGCAGCCCGTCCGCGTCAGCGAACGGCGCCGCAAGGTCGTCCGCAGCGCCCCAGCCCTCGCAGCGCGGGCGGCGGATATAATCGAATCGATTTGAACTCGGACCCGTCGGCGCGTTTGCGCACCGACGACCAGGGACTGCGTGTACGAAGGGACTACCATGACCGATAAGATGACCGTTGCTATTGCAGCCGGCGGCACGGCAGGACACATTAACCCCGCGCTCGCTTTGGCCGAGGAGCTGCATGACCGTGGCCACCACGTTGTGTTCGTGGGCCAGTCGCGCAAGCTCGAGGGTCGTCTGGTCCCCGAGGCTGGGTTTGATTTTGTGCCCATTACGGTCACGGGCTTCGACCGCTCCCGTCCCTGGACGGCGCTGACCTCGCTGTGGCGTGTCAACAAGGCCAAGCGTGCGCTCGCCAGTCATTTCTCAAAGGTCGGCAAGCCCGATGCTGCCATCGGTTTTGGTGCCTATGTCGAGGTTCCGCTGCTGGGGTGGTGCAAGGGCGCAGGCGTTCCGTATCTGCTACATGAGCAGAACTCTGTTCCGGGCCTGGCCAACAAGATGATGAACTCCCACGCCGCTCGCGTGTGCATCTCGGTGCCGGCAGCGCGCTCGGTCTTTGAGCGCGAAGGTGACCCTGACCACGTGCTCATGACCGGCAACCCCGTACGTCGCTCGGTGATCGAGGGCGATCGCGCTCGCGGCCGCAAGGCACTTGGCGTTCCCGAGGACGCTACGCTGCTGCTCGTCTTTGGCGGTTCACTTGGCGCCCAGCACCTCAACGAGCGCGTGGCTTCGCTCAAAAACGAGCTGCTTTCGCGCAAGAACCTCTATGTGTTGCATTCGACGGGTGCCGACGGCTTTGAGGAGACCGAGCGCGCTTTGGCGCTGACGCCCGAGGAGGCGAAGCGTTACCGCGTCCAGCCTTACATCGACAACATGGGCGACATGCTGGCTGCTGCCGATTTGGTGCTCTCGCGTTCGGGCGCATCGAGCGTGGCCGAGATCGCTGCGCTCGCCGTGCCTTCGGTGCTCGTGCCGTACCCGCATGCGACGGCCGACCACCAAACCACCAATGCCCGTTATCTGGTCGACGCCGGGGCTGGCGTGCTCTGCGCCGATGCCGATATCGACGGTTCTGCCTTTGCCGATGAGCTGCTGCACCTGGTCGATGACGCGGCGACACGCGACGCCATGCGTCAGGCGGCGCGCGGTCTGGCTCAGGATAGGGCCGCCGCTCTTCTGGCGGATGCGGTAGAGGGTTTGCGTTAGTTAGACGGGATATCGTCGGTCGCCCTCGCGCTGATGCGGTAGGTGCGGTACAGTTAACGGGTTACAGGCAGTGTTTACGCAAGGAGTACACGAGCACATGGCTGATTCCCAGACTGCAACCTCCGCGCCCGAGTTTAAGAGCGCCCACTTTATCGGTATCGGCGGCGCCGGCATGAGTGGCATCGCCCTCGTTCTGCACGAGCGCGGTTATGCCGTTACCGGCTCCGACCTTAAGACGTCACGTTATATCCGCCAGCTTACCCGCGCTGGTGTGAAGGTGCATGTGGGCCATGAGGCCGCCACGATTGACGAGGTCAAGCCCGACGTGGTTGTTGTCTCCACCGCTATTCCGGAGTCCAACCCTGAGCTCGTGCGCGCTCGCGAGCTGGGCATTCCCGTGTGGCCCCGTGCCAAGATGCTCTCTGCTTTGGGCCACGGCTACACTACCGTCGCTGTTGCCGGCACGCATGGCAAGACCACCACGTCTTCGATGTGCGCCACCATGCTCGACCGCATGGGTCTGGATCCGAGCTTCTTGATCGGCGGCATCGTCGAGGGCTATGACACGAACGGCAAGAACGGCTCGGGCGACTACTTTGTCGCCGAGGCCGACGAGTCCGACAGCTCCTTCCTGTTCCTGAACCCCAACGTAGTCATTGTGACCAACGTCGAGGCCGACCACCTCGATCACTACTCGGGTATCGAGGAGATCGAGGCAACTTTCGCCAAATTCATGAGCCTGGTGGGCGAGGACGGCACCGTCATCGCCTGTGGTGAGGACCCGCATCTGGTCGAGCTCGCCAAGTCGACGGGCCGTCACGTGCTTTCCTACGGCTTTGCCGAGAGCAACGACATCGTCTGCGTGCACCCGGATGTCAAGGGCATCCAGAGTGACTTTATCGTTCGCTTTGAGGACGGCACTGAGCACGCTGTGGAGATCAAGAGCAACCCCGGTCGCCACAACATGCTCAACGCCACGGCGGTGCTCACCGTCGCCCATGTCCTGGGCCTTGACATCGACGCCGCCGCCAAGGCGCTCTCGAGCTTTGAGGGCGTCCGCCGTCGCTTTACCCACGTGGGCGATATCGATGGCATCACCGTGGTCGATGATTACGGCCATCACCCCACCGAGATCAAGGCGACGCTTGCTGCCGCTTCCTCGCTGGGCTACAAGCACGTCGATGTCGTGTTCCAGCCGCACCGCTATTCGCGCCTGCAGGCCCTGTGCGACGACTTTGCCGATGCATTTGCCAATGCCGATAAACTGCTGCTGATTGATGTGTTCTCGGCTGGCGAGATGCCCATTCCGGGTGTCACCTCTAAGATGCTCGCCGATACCGTGCGCGCCAAGCATCCTGGCAAGGAGGTCGTGTACTGCTCCAGCCGTCTTGAGCTCAATCAGGAGCTCGAGCAGATGGTGGGCGAGGGCGACCTGCTGCTCACCATGGGTGCCGGCGACGTTACGACCGTCGGTCCCGAGTTCATTGAGTATCTGACTGCCAAGAAAGACGCTTAAGTCTAATGGGTCTGTTTAACGCCGTCATGGCGCTCTCGGGCATGATCGACACGGATGTGATCGAGGACGAGCGCCTTGCGCGTCATACGAGCTATCGTATCGGCGGCAAGGCCGACCTCTTTGTGACGTGCCATAGCTATCATGCCCTCCGCCGCGCCGTGGCGGTGCTCGATCGCGAGCAGGTGCCGTGGGTCATCATCGGCAAGGGCTCCAATCTGCTGGTTGCCGATGGCGGTTATCGCGGTGCCGTCATTTCGCTCGGACGTGAGTTTCAGCGCACGGTTGTTGCCGATGACGGTTGTACGCTGACGGTCGGTGCGGGCGTGATGTTTGCGCGCCTGGTCAACGATGCCCTGTCGCGTAGCCTCTCGGGCCTTGAGTTTGCCGTTGGCATTCCTGGTTCGGTCGGCGGTGCGATATCTATGAATGCCGGCACACGGACCGAGTGGATTGGCTCGCTGGTTGAGGATGTCGTAACGTTTGACCCGGCATCCGGTATCAAGCATTATGCGGGGTCCGAGATCACTTGGGGCTACCGCGAATGTAGCCTTCCCCGCAATGAGATCATCCTCGAGTGCGTGCTCAAGCTTAAACCGGCGCCCAAGGCCGACATTCGCGAGCGCATGGAGCGGTACCTTACAAGGCGCAAGCGTACGCAGCCCATGGGTCGCGCATCCTGCGGGTCTGTCTTTCGCAACCCGCCCGATGCGAGTGTGGGCAAGCTTATCGAGGATTGTGGATTAAAGGGTTTTTCGATTGGCGGCGCGGAAGTTTCGCCCGTTCACGCTAATTTTATCGTTAATAACGGAACTGCCTCGGCCGATGACGTTGCCGCGGTTATTAGACATGTGCACGGAAAGGTGAGGGAGGCGTATGGCATCGAGCTCAGACCGGAAGTTAAATTCCTCGGCTTCTAGAGCATCGAAACCCACCTTCCGCCGCGCCGGAGGGCGTTCCGGCGCGCCTGCCAAACCTCAACGCAATACCGTCGCGCACTCTAAGTCTGTCGGGCATGCTCGACAGACCAGTCGTCCGGTCGTCGGCTCGCAGCTCGGTAATCGTCCGGCCGCAAAAAAGTCCTCGCGTCCCTCGACGACGTCAAAGCCTGTTATGGGCGCCAAGCCTGCCCGTCCCATGGCAGCTCCCAAGCCCTCGACGGGAACTAAAGCGGCGCGTCCAGGTCGCACGCTGGGCGCATCGAAACCGCGCTCGCTGACATCGGTGCCGGCTACCGCCAAGAAGCCTTCGAGTAAAAAAGGTTTCAACCCGTTATCTTCACTTGGAGCGATGGCAAATAAAACATCAGACGCCGCTTCTGTCGTTACAGGCAAAGGCAAAATCGTGGGCGGCGTTCTGGCCGTCTTGGCCGTGCTCGTCGTCGTTGCCATCGTGGTGATCAACTCTGGACTGTTTACTGCCACTGATATTCAGATTCAAGGCAGCGAGCATGTGACGAAGCACGATGCTATCCAGCTGATCGACTTGCCCGAGGGAACGTCGCTTTTTAACGTCGATCCCGACCAGATTACCGAGGATCTCAAGCAGAACCCGTGGGTTTCGGGCGTGGATGTCCAGCGCCAGTTTCCCCATACGCTTATCATCACGCCGACGGAGCGTAAAGTTATCGCCATTGCGTATATCAGCTCCGACGACCTTGCCTGGGCTATCGGAGACGATGACACCTGGATCGCCCCGCTGTCGACGTCGGTCGAAGTGGACGACCAGGGCAACGTCATCACGACAGGGCAGGGCTCAAATACCTTGACCGGAATCGATGCCGCGCTGGCGCTCGCCAAGCATTATGGCGCGGTGTTGTTGACTGATGTCTCGGCGGATGTCGCTCCGGTTTCCGGCCAGGCGGTGAACTCCAAAGCCGTTAAGGCCGGCCTGGATTATGTGCGTGGTTTTTCGAGCGAGTTCTTGGGACAAGTCAAGGATATTTCCACGCCTTCGGTCGAAGCCATCTCGGCAAACCTCAATAACGGCATTGAGGTGTCGCTGGGCGATTCGGACGATATCGCCAAGAAGGAACGCGTAGTCACCAAGTTGCTTTCGCAGGTAGAGGGTGTAACGTATATCAATGTGCGCTCTCCGGGCAACTACACATTTAGGAATGCTCCGACCTCGTAGCGCTGGTTGATGCTTTGTTGAGGGGCCATACCACGCCGTTTATCTGGTTTGTTTGGTTTTCACGGTCAATTATTTGACTGATACGTTCATAATGTGCAAACATAATACGGTTTACCTTTGCATTTACTTTCAACCTGAAGGTTAATGTGCGCAGGGGTCGACCCATGCTATGGCTATAACCTTTGTTCGGAGGACCGACATGCACGAGACAGAGATCAACAACTACCTTGCCGTCATTAAGGTGGTCGGCGTCGGCGGCGGCGGTACCAACGCGGTCAATCGAATGATCGAAGAGGGCATCCGCGGCGTCGAGTTTGTTGCCATCAACACCGATGCTCAGGCACTCGCGATCTCTGATGCCGATATCAAGGTGCACATCGGCACCGACCTTACCCGCGGCCTGGGCGCCGGCGCCAACCCCGAGGTTGGCCGCAAGGCTGCCGATGAGTCCCGCGACGACATTGCCGAGGCGCTCGCTGGCGCCGACATGGTGTTTATCACCTGCGGTGAGGGCGGTGGCACCGGTACCGGCGCTGCTCCCATCGTTGCCGATATCGCGATGAACGAGGTCGGCGCACTGACCGTCGCCGTCGTGACCAAGCCCTTCACCTTCGAGGGCCGCAAGCGCAAGAAGAGCGCCGAGGAGGGCATCAAGACCCTCTCCGATTGCGTCGACACCATGATCGTCATCCCTAACGATAAGCTGCTCGACATCGCCGAGAAGAAGACCACCATGCTCGAGGCCTTCGCGATTGCCGATGGCGTCCTTTCCCAGGGCACCCAGGGCATTACCGACCTCATCACCGTCCCCGGTATCATCAACCTGGACTTCGCCGATGTTAAGACCATCATGAAGCAGGCCGGTACCGCCATGATGGGTATCGGTACCTCTTCTGGGGATACTCGTGCCGTCGACGCTGCCCAGCAGGCCATCTCCAGCCCGCTGCTCGAGAGCTCCATCGATGGTGCCACGCGCGTGCTGCTCTCCATCGCTGGTTCCAAGGACCTGGGCATCCAGGAGATCAGCGACGCCGCCGACGTTGTCGCCAACGCCGTCGACCCCGAGGCGAACATCATCTTCGGTACCGTTGTCGACGAGTCCCTGGGCGATCAGGTGCGTATCACCGTCATCGCTACGGGCTTCTCCGATTCCAACGTCAACCGTCAGGACGAGCTCTTTGCTGCTCAGCAGTCTCAGAGCAAGGCCGCTGCCTCCGCTGAGCCGCAGCGCACCGCTCCGGCTGCCAGCCCGGCTCAGACCGCTCCGACCCGCAACGTCGGTGGTACCGAGCTGCCCAACTTTGGCAACGACCAGTTCGAGCTTCCCGACTTCCTGAAGCGCGGTAGCTTCTAGTTCGTTTTTCTCAACGACCTGCACGGGGTGTGTCCATTTGGATGCACCCCGTTTTGTTTCTCGTTTGTAAACGAAAGCCTCCAATCTCCTTACGTTCCCTTTACGTTTGGTCCCTACCGCTGCGGGTATCCTTTTAAGGAAGTATGACAGCCGTATAAACGCGGACTGCGCGGCGACGCCGCGGTACTTGTGTTATTAGGAGGCTTTAGTATGGCAGCACGTGCGGACAGGGTTTCGCGTGTCGACCATGATGGAGTTACGTTGGTGGAGGGCGCGACATCCGATGTCCGCTTTGCCTTTACCGAGCGCACCGGTGGTGTTTCCGAAGATGCGTACTCCTCGCTCAACCTGGGCTCGCATGTAGGCGATGACCCCTTTGCAGTTCAAGAAAATCGTCGTCGAGCGCTCGAAGCTATGGGCGCCACTGAGTGCGAGCATAATCTGCTCGTGCCCAATCAGGTACATGGTGACCATATCGTTACGGTGACTTCGAACGGCGCCGACGATCTTGAGGCTGTTCGCGAGCAGATTGCCGAGGGCTGCGATGCCATCGTCTGTACGGCCCATGACGTGCCCGTGCTGCTCTGCTTTGCCGACTGCGTTCCCGTGGTGCTGGTGGCCCCCGGCGGATTTGCCGTGGTGCACTCCGGTTGGAAGGGCACGATTGCACGTATTTCTGCCAAGGCGTGCCAGGCGCTTTGCGATGCTGCCGGCTGCGATGCGAGCGACGTTTCCGCCTATATCGGGCCCCATATCCTGGGTGACGAGTACGAGGTTTCCCAGGAGCTCATGGATCGCTTTGCCGCCGAGTTCTCTTGCATCGATGCGAGTGCCTCTCGCATGCTCGATCTTTCCGCTGCCATTTGCGAGGCGCTGGTAGATGTCGGTGTCGACGCGGATAATATCGTGAATACCCAGCTTTCGACCGTGCGTCAGAACGACCGCTTTTATTCCTACCGTAACGAGGACGGCACCTGTGGGCGCCATGCCGCGATCGGCGTGATGCTATGAGAAAGATCGTATCGGTCCTGAGCGCCGCTGTGCTTACGCTTACGCTGTGCGCCTGTTCTTCGGGATCTTCTACCTCTTCCATTACCGTGGCCGGCTCCACGACCTGCCTTCCTATCGCCGAGATTGCGGCAGAGGGCTTTAAGGAGGAGACCGGCATCGACGTGCTCGTTTCCGGTTTGGGCTCTTCCGCTGGCATCGAAGCCGTCAGCGCTGGCACGGCCGATATCGCCAGCTCCTCCCGTGGACTCAATGCCGACGAACGGGATCTGGGCCTGACTCCCATCGTCATTGCCCACGACGGTATCGCGGTCATCGTGAACGAAGACAACCCCGTCGATAACCTCTCGACCGAGCAGCTCCGCGATATCTATGCCGGCAAGATCACCAACTGGAAAGAAGTCGGTGGCGAGGACCTGAGGATTCAGGTTATCAACCGAGATGAGGCGTCTGGCACGCGTGAAGCCTTCCGCACCATCGTGATGGACGGCACCCCGTTCGATCGCCGCTCCGCCGTTCTTTCGGGCACGGGCCAGGTGCGCGACGTGGTATCTCGTTCGCGCGGGGCTATCGGCTACATTTCGCTGGGCTTCGTCGATAGCCTCAACGCCAAGACCTCGGTCAAGGCCGTCTCGGTCAATCATGTTGAGGCGTCCGAGAAGACGGTCGCGAGTGGCGGCTATCCCATCTCGCGCGACCTTTACTTCTTTGTGAAGGGTGCGCCTTCGCAGCAGGCGCAGGATTACATCGACTACGTGACGTCCGAAAAGATGGACAAGCAGATTCGCGAGGCGGGCTTTATTCCCGTCACCAACGACGAGAAGGGGAGTGAGTAGCATGGAAGCACAGGAAAACTCCCAGACTGAGCAGAATGCTCAGGCGCCCAAGAAGCGCGAGCTGGCGCTCGTATCGCGCAGCACCTATATCAAGGAGAAGGCGCTGCAGTGGATTTTCTTTGCCTGCGCGTTCTTGGCGGTTGTTACCGTCATCCTGATTTTTGTCTTTACCACGTACTCGGCGCTGCCCGTCTTTACCGACATCGGTCTGGCGGACTTCTTTAGCTTTACGTGGGCGCCCTCTGAGGGTCACTACGGCATCGTGTCGCTGCTTGCCGGCTCGGGTCTGGTGACCGTCGGTGCGCTCGCCATGGGTGTGCCCCTAGGCGTGGGCACGGCCGTGTATCTGGTCGAGATCGCCAGCAAGCGCGTGCGCAAGCTCATCAGCCCTGCCGTTGACCTGTTGGCCGGCATCCCTTCTATCATCTATGGCTTCTTTGGCATGATCATCATCCGCCCGTTTATCGCACAACTGACCGGCGGTCTTGGTTTTGGCGCGCTGACGGCGTGGTTCGTGCTCGCCATTATGATCGTGCCCACCATCACGACGCTTACCATCGATGCTCTCAATTCCATTCCCATGGGCATTCGCGAGGCATCGTATGCCATGGGCGCCACCAAGTGGCAGACTATCTATAAGGTCGTGTTACCTGCCGCCAAGCTGGGTATCGTGGATGCCATCGTGCTGGGTATGGGCCGTGCCATCGGCGAGACCATGGCCGTGCTCATGGTCGTGGGTAACGCCCCGGTTATTCCCGACAGCATTGCGAGCCCCATCTCGACGCTCACGAGCCAGATTGCGCTCGACATGAGCTATTCCTCGGGTCTGCATCGCTCGGCGCTGTTCGGCATGGGCGTGGTCCTGTTTATCATTTCCGCCACGCTGGTGGGCATCGTCCGCCTGGTTTCCAAGAAGAAGAGGGGGTAGGCTATGTCCGATTCCGTTGACACGACGGTCGATACGACCTCGTCGCGCGAGCGCATCAAGCGTGCCCTTTCCCACGGCAAGAAGGGCCGCATCAACAAGGACCTGTCCAACAAGATCATGCTTGGCGTGTTCCGTGCCGCGGCATACATCACCACGCTGGTGCTGGTCGCTATCATCGCCTACGTGGTCATCAACGGCCTGCCACACATCTCGCTCGACTTTATCTTCGGTTGGCCCCAGGGCGTCAACGCCGAGGGCGGTATTTGGCCCACGATCGTCTCGACCGTCTATGTGACGGCGCTCGCCATGCTTATCTGCACGCCGATCGCTGTGCTGGCAGCCGTCTATCTGGCCGAGTACGCCAAGCAGGGCAAGATCGTCGAGCTCATTCGCTACGCTGCTGACGCTTTGGCCTCGGTGCCCTCCATCGTTATGGGCCTGTTTGGCTACGCCTTGTTTGTCGAGGCTATGGGCCTGGGCCTTTCGATGGTCTCGGCCGCTCTGGCGCTTGCGCTCTTGATGCTTCCCATCGTCATGCGCACCACCGAAGAGGCCATTCGCGCCGTTCCGCGCTATATCCGTTGGGGCGCGTATGGCCTGGGCGCCACCAAGTGGCAGGTTGTCTCCAAGATCGTGCTTCCTTCTGCCTTTGGCCGTATTGCCACGGGCATTGTCCTTGCCATCGGCCGTGCCATTGGCGAGACCGCCGTGGTGCTCTACACCATGGGCCAGGCCATCAATCTACCTATCTCGCCGCTCGATTCCGGCCGCCCCATGACCGTTCACCTGTACCTGCTTGCCAACGACGGCATCAACATGAACGCAGCCTACGGCACCGCGCTCTTGCTGATGGTGATCATTCTGGCCTTCAACCTGTTTGCGCGCTTCCTGTCGCGCAAGCGTCGCTAGTTAAGGAGTCCCATGTCCGTTTATCAGTCCGCTCCCACGCTGGAGCAAGCGGCCATTACGGCCAAGGATTTCAACTTTTGGTACGGTGACTTTCATGCGCTGACGGGGCTCGACCTCAACATCGCCAAAAACGCCATCACCTCCTTCATTGGCCCTTCGGGCTGCGGCAAGTCGACGTTTTTGCGCTGCATCAACCGCATGAATGACCTGATCGAGGGTACGCGCGTCGAGGGCACCATGACGCTCGACGGCAACGATATCTATGCCGAGGGCGTCGACCCGGTCGACCTCCGTCGCCGCGTGGGCATGATTTTTCAGCAGCCCAACCCGTTTCCCAAATCCATCTACGAGAATGTCGCCTTTGGCCCTCGTCTGCAGGGCGTGACTAGCAAAAGCGACCTCGATGACATCGTGGAAGAATCGCTCAAGCGCGCCAACCTCTGGAAAGAGGTATCCAATCAGCTCAACAAGGATGGTTTGGCGCTCTCGGGCGGTCAGCAGCAGCGTCTGTGCATCGCGCGCGTGCTTGCGGTGCAACCCGATGTCCTCCTGATGGACGAGCCCTGCTCCGCCATCGACCCCACGTCCGTCTCTAAGGTCGAGGATTTGATGGCCGAGCTGGCGCCCGAGATGACGATCATCATCGTCACGCATTCAATGCAGCAGGCAGCTCGTATCAGCGACTACACCGCATTCTTCTTGCAGGAAGTTGCCGGTGAGCCTGCCACGCTCATCGAGTATGGTCAAACCGACGCGATCTTCACCAGCCCGGTGGACTCGCGGACGGAAGACTATATCACCGGCCGCTTTGGCTGATCGGTGCGACTAGTCCCAAGCCGATCGGACCTGGTCCGGTGCGTATTCACTGTGCGGGCGGCATGACCGCACCCAACTGATTGGAGTGAACCATGCGTAAACTGTTTTCCCGTCAGCTCATCGAGGCCCGCCACGAGATGCTGAGCATCTACGAGGCCGTCGATCTGGCCCTCCACGATGCCGTTAAGGCCTATGTGACCGACGACCGCAAGCTCGCCACCAAGACCAAGAAGCGCGCGCTTTCGATTGACGCGCGCTGCGCCAACTTGGAGGCCGTGTGCTACAACCTGATCGCCACGCAGTCACCGGTCGCCTCCGACTTCCGCCTGCTTCAGACGATCATCTACGTCGACTTTAACCTGCAGCGCATGACCGATAAAGTCCGTCAGATCTGCCGTGCCACGCGTCATATGATCAAGGCCGATATCTCGCTGCCCAAGGAGCTTGTCGGCACGGTCGAGGCCGAGGCTGAGGCCGTCTACCAGGTGCTGGGCTCTTCGCTTTCTGCGCTCGTCACCAATGATATGTCCATCATCTGCAACCTGGCCGTCGAGGACGAGCCAGTGCACGCCGCCTACGAGAAGTTCTTCCGCACCTTTAACCGTATGGATACGGGCGACTTTATGGACGACGACAGCAACTATGACGACCTGCGCCGCGCCATCATGGTTTCGCGCTACCTCGATCGCATCGCTTCGATTTCTATCGATGCCGCTTGCCGTCTGACCTTCCTGTTGACTGGTCAGCGTATGAACGCCGGCGATATCGCCCGTGTGGACGAGGATGAGCTCGAGAGCATGCGCGTGCCTTCGGGCGAGGGTGTTATCATGAGGCCCGCCGTCGACGCGCGCTACGTTGCCAAGGTGCCCGTTAACGAGGTCAGCGAGGGTCTTCGCTACCTGCTCGATCATCTTGAGGACGAGGACGATGGCGAGGACGACGAGGAGTAAGTAGCCCCGTTCGTCGAAAGATTGTAAATACCTAAGTGAGCGCGGCCTTGCACATGCGGGGCCGCGCTCTTGCGTTAGCATGGGACTACTTGTTTGGCTGTCAGCGGAGGCGATTGGCAATGGATAACTATTTGGATTTGATGCGCGCTCGCCGCGAGCAGATTCTGGAACGTTTTTATGCGGCGCTCGATCGCGCGGGCCGCCCCCACGACGCCGCGCGCCTCATTGCCGTGTCCAAGACCGTTGGTGTCGATGAGACTGTTGCTGCCATCCAGGCGGGGTATCGCCATTTTGCCGAGAACCGCCCGCAGGAGCTGGTTCGCAAGCTCACGGGTCTGGCGGAGCATCCGGAGCTGCCCGAGGTGCGCTTCGATATGATCGGCAACCTGCAGACCAATAAGATCAATGCGGTGCTGGGCTCAGCCGAGCTGATTCACTCGGTGGGTTCGCTGCATCTGGCACAGGCGATCTCGAGCCGTGCTGTCCGCAAGATTGAGGCAGGCGAGCTCGCCGGCCCCCAGCGTGTGCTCATCGAGGTCAATGTGAGTGGTGAGGAGTCGAAGGGAGGCTTTTCGCCCGATGAGATTCGCGCCGCCGCGGGTGAGCTTGCGGAACTTGAGGGAATTTGCGTACAGGGGCTTATGACTATGGCGCCCCGGGGGAATAAGGATGTGGCACGCCGCACCTTTGCGGGGCTTCGTGAGCTGAGGGATGAGCTGGAGGCGGCGCATCCCGATTTGAACCTGCCTGAGCTTTCCTGCGGCATGAGCGAGGACTTTGAGCCTGCCCTTGAGGAGGGCTCTACGCTCGTTCGCCTGGGCAGGGTAGTATTTAGCCCGGAGTTTGCAGTAAAATAAGGCTCTGAAGTGCGCACTGATTATCGGGGCGCCTGCACTAAACCGCGAGAGGACACAACCATGGGCTTCCTTGACGAGATTAAAAATAAGATGCACCTGGGCGGCCAGCAGGGTTACGACCAGGGTTATGGCCAGGACGACGACTACGGCTACGATGACGGCTATGACGATAGTTATCAGGGCAACGGCTACAGCGGTGCTTCGGGCGAGGGCTTCTACACCCAAGACGAGCCGAGCAACGGCCTGCTTGGTCAGACGCGCCGCGGTGAAGCTGAGTCGGTTGCCGTGTATACGCGCTCCGGTCAGCTGGTCGGCGATGACTCCCGCCATGCCACGACGTATAACCCGCCTTCGCGCTCGCAGGACAGTGTTGCGAGCGGTTATCGTCCTGGTGCCTACGACACGCCGTCTAGCTACGCCGAAAACACCCGCGCCCGTGCCGCCGCTGCGCCCGCGCCTGCAGCGAGCGATGCCTCGGCCTATGCGAGCAATATCATCAACGCCACACCGCAGCTGCCGGCCTATGTCCTGCGCCCCGAGAGCTATGACGATGTGGAGACCGTGGTGCGCCGCGTTCGCACCAAGCAGCCTGTCGCACTGATTTTTGTGGGCGTACGCACCGAAGTTGCCAAGCGCGTCTTGGACTTCTCTTACGGCTTTGCCTGCGGTCTGGGTGCCACGGTCAAGGAGGTGGGCGACCGCGTGTTCATGGTGCTGCCCGCCGGTTGCGAGGTCAAAGATTCCGATCTCAAGAAGCTTCGTGCGGACGGCTACCTTAAGTAAAGACAAGACGAGGAGATTCCCATCAACATCTACACTATCGTCCAGCTGGTCAACACGCTGTTCAACTTCTATTCCACGCTCATTGTCGTCTACTGCTTTATGACGTGGATTCCCATGAAGCAGGGTGGTTTGCTTCAGGATATTGCCGCGGTGCTCGATAGCGTGTGCGGTCCGTGGCTCAACCTGTTCCGTCGTTTTATCCCGCCGATGGGCGGTATCGATTTTTCGCCGGTCGTTGCGATTATTGCGTTGCAGTTGGTGCAGAGGCTGGTTCTGCAGCTTCTTATAGGTATACTCGTGTAGAACTGACTTAGTAACTTACGTCGGGCGTGTAGCGCCGAGGCGATGAAAAAGGAGACTTGTTATGGCTATTACCCCTGCAGACATCCAGGCTCAGACTTTCTCTGAGGCCAAGCGTGGCTACGATCCTGCTGAGGTCGACGTCTTCTTGGAGACGCTGTCCTCCGAGGTTGACGCTATGCTCGCTAAGATCGTCGACCTTAAGGGTCGTCTGACTGCTACCGAGCAGCAGCTTGCCGATGCGCAGGCTCAGCTTGCCCAGGCTCAGGATGCCACCGCCCAAGCCGTTCCTGCCGCCCCCGTGGCTGCTCCCGCCCCTGACTTCTCCGCTCAGGAGCGCCAGATTTCCGCTGCCCTGATCGCTGCCCAGCAGACCGCTGAGACCATCGTCAACGATGCCAATGAGAACGCTGAGCGTATTCGCAACGAGGCTGACGCCAAGGCCCGCGAGGTTATCCGCCAGGCTCTGACCGAAAAGCAGGCCGAGCTCGAGGAGATCGATCGACTCAAGGCTTCCCGTGAGGAGTTCAAGGCCGAGTATCTCAAGCTCATCCAGCACTTCATGGACGATGCCCAGAACTCCTTCCCGGCCGACCTCATGGCCTCCACGCCGGTCGGTTCCGCCGCTTCTCCTGCGGTGACTGTTCCCGCCGAGCCGCTGCCCGTCGCTGACCCGGTTGTCCCCGTGGCCGATCCCTTTGCCCCGATCGACAACTTTGCTGCCGACGACCTGGACTAACATTCGGCCTACAATTTAGTGCCTAGAAAGGACCCGCAGCTTGCGGGTCCTTTTTTATGACTGTGCCGGGGTGCGTAACATAAAAAACCGAGCCCTGCACATAATGGCGCAGAACTCGGCGAACGGGTGAGCGGTCAAGGGTAGGTTTTAAGGCATGTCCCAAAACCTACTTGAGGAGGAAGTCGGAGAGGGGAATGGTACGGGCCTCGCGATGCTCGGGATCGGCGATGTGGTCGGCAGGATAGCCGCAGACGAGCATGTGATAGGGATAGACGCCCTTGGGCAGATTGAACTGCTCCTGTGCCACCTCAGGCTTAAAATGGCATACCCAGCACGTTCCCAGGCCCTGCTCGGTGGCCTCCATCATCATCTGATCGCAGACGATCGAAGTATCGATGGCACTCGAGTTCATCTGATCATACGGGCGCACCCAGGCATCATCGGTAACGCTGTAAATAAGGAAGATAAGCGGAGCGCCAAAGATAGACCCATCACGAGCAAACCGAGGCTGACAAACAGCAGCCTTCTCCAGAAGCTCAGGCGTATCCAACACCATCACACGAGAAGGATGATTATTACAAGCAGAAGGAGCAATCCGCCCAGCCTCAACAATGGCATCCATCACAGCCTGCTCAACAGGACGGTCCTCAAACGAACGACAAGAATAACGACCCCGAGCCAGATCCAAATACGACATGCAAGCCCTCCAACAATTAAAAATCAAACAAACCAAAAGTAACCCAAAGCGTACCCAAAGCAGCAATCAGCCAAACGCTCATCAAGGGCCAAAGTGTCCGAACGGATACCAAAGGTCCCTTCAGCCAAACCACCGTCGCGCTAAATCTATCAGCCAAAGTTCCCAATGGTGGTGCATAAGGGAGCGGGCCCGGCCACTAATAACCTTTTGAACGACTCTGCTTGCAGCCGGAGTGAAAAAGGTTATTAGTGGCCGGGCCCGCGACCGGTGGGACATGTACCCCCAATTAACTGTTCTTCATGACAATCGAATCCACGACATCGGCCACATTCTCGCAGCAGTCGGCGCAGTACTCCAGGAAGGCGTACACGTCACGCCAAGCGATGACCTCGAGCGGGTCCTTGCCGTTAACGTGCAGGTTACGCATGGCGTTGATATAGAGCTCGTCGGCCTCGGACTCGATGGTGTTGATCTGGATGACGAGCTCGCGCAGCGTTTTGGACTTGCGGTAGTTAGGCAGCTCGACCATCAGGTCTTTCATGGCGCGGCAGGCGTCGGTCACCTTGTGGGCGATCACGATGGCATCGGGATGGATGCTCTGGATGTTGGTGAAGTAGACGCGCTGCACGACGCCCTCGATGCGGTCGAGCACGGTGTCGAGCGAGCAGCTCATCAGGTCCAGATCCTCGCGCTCAAGCGGGGTGATAAAGGCGGTGAGCAGGGCGTCCTCAAGCTCATGGTGCTTCTTGTCGGCCGCATGCTCGATCGCATGCATCTTGTCGAGCATATCGTGAATCTTTGCGGGATCGAAGTTCTCGAAAATCTTGGTAAGCAGCTCGGCGGCCTGGACGGCGAGGTCGGCGCAGGCGACGTAGTTGTCAAAGTAGAACGAATCGGGTTTCTTTGCCATGAGTGGGTCCTTTCGAGGCGAAGACGGGTGGGCGAGGTGTTACGGTCCGGATGGACGTTCGGTTTGACTAGATGAACATCATGAACAGCTTGGCCATGACAAAGCTGATGAGTCCGCAGGCGGGGAAGGTGAAGAACCAGGTGAACATCATGTCCTTGACGACGCCGAAGTTGATGGCCGAGAGGCGTTTGACGGCACCGACGCCCATGATGGCGCAGGTCTTGATGTGCGTGGAGGACACGGGGATGCCGGTAAGGGTGGCAAGCAGCAGGTTCGCGGCGCCCGCCAGGTCGGCGGAGAAGCCCTGGTACTTTTCGAGCTTGACCATGCTCTGGCCAACGGACTTGATGATGCGCTCGCCGCCCACGCTGGTGCCGATGCCCATGGTGGCCGAGCATAGCAGCATAATCCAGATGGGTATGCCGGCATCGCCGACGCTCGTCTGGCCGCTGGCAAAGGCCACGCCTAAAAAGAGCACGCCGATGAACTTCTGTCCATCCTGCGCGCCGTGCATAAAGCTCATGGCCGCAGCGCTCGCGATCTGAGCGTATTTAAAGAAGACATTGGCACGTCGCCTGTTGGCGGCGGCGAAAAGAATCGAGACGAGCTTGCACAGGACCCAGCCCATGACAAAGCCCAGACCGATGGAGAGCGCCAGGCCGTAGATGACCTTCATCCACTCGTGGACATTGACGCTGCTCGCACCGCCGAGGGCGATGGCGGCACCGGTCAGGCCGGCGATAAGGCTGTGGCTTTGCGAGGTGGGGATGCCAAAACGCGACGCTGTGGCGCCGTAGACGACGATGGAGAACAGCGCCGCGCACAGACAGGCGAGCGCCATGGTGCTGTTTCCGCCAAAGTCGACAATATGGGAGATGGTGTTGGCGACGCTCGCGTTAAAGTGCGTCATGATGAGCACGCCGAGGAAGTTGAATGCGGCACTCATGAGAATAGCGGCGCGGGCGGGCATGCAACGCGTAGTGACGCAGGTCGCGATGGCGTTGGGTGCGTCGGTCCATCCATTGACGAAGATGGCGCCGAGCGCGAGGATCACGGTGACGGCAAGGACTGGGTTCGACACAAGTTGGCCGAGGAAGGTTGAGAACGTTACGTCCATATATGGGCTTTCTCGAAGTTTGCAGGCACGTTACAGAAACATGATAAATCGTATCACCTCCTGCGGGTTTCTTTACCGAGTTCTGATGGGAGCAGTGAATTTTTTGGCACTAAAATTGAATATTATCCCTGTTGACCGCGGGTGTTCTTTTTGCTAACACGCCATGCGGACACATGCGATCGCTCCGACACCCCAAAACCACAGTCTGTTCGCTTTACAATATGCAAACATGCGTTCGATAATAGGAGGCATGGAATATCGACAGACAGACGGCAAAACTCGGCGCGTGCACAAGCAGTATGTGGACGTCGTGGCTCGCATTCTCGCGGGCGGACAGGTTGTGCCGGTTACCGTCTGCTGGGTTGACGGTCGCTGCTTTACGATTGACGAGATTGTCTCGTCCACCGGTTTTGGCCTGACGGTTCACGGCATTCGTACGGCGACTTATAAGGTTCGTTTTGGCGGACATGCGACCGAACTGTATCTGGAAGAACAGGCACGCGAGCGACCGGATGGCTCGCAGACTCATCTGATGCGTTGGTGGGTGTGGGCGTTCGACCGAACACTCGAGAGCGAGCGCCGCAGGTAAGAACGCGTGGCGTTCGGGTACAATGGCAGGAAACTTGTCAGCTACGGCGCCGTCGCGGTGCTTTTTGAAAGGACGAAATTATGAACGATATCCAGGGCTATCAGAATGGCCCCATCGAGACCGGCGCAAGCCGTGCCAAGGAGATGTCGCCGCGCGCGTACAACCTTGTCATGTCTGCTCTGATCTTTTTGGGCTTTTGCGCCATGGGCGCCGGTGCTTACTTTACGAGCACCATGTCGTTTGCGCGCATGATGATGAGCGGCGCCGCTTTGCCGCTGGTCTTTGGCTCATTTATTTTGACCATCGTCGGCATGGTCATGATGTCGGCTGCTGCGGGCAAGCAGTCCGTGGGTCTGTCCCTTGTGGGCTACGTAATCTTTGCGAGTACCTTCGGCCTGACCGCGTCGTTTGGCCTTGCCAACTACGACCTGCCCACCATCAACACTGCCTTTATCGCCACGGCCGCCATCACCTTTGTCTTTGGCGCCCTGGGCGTGACGTTCCCCAAGTTTTTCCAGCGCGTATATGGCATCGGCTTTGGCATTCTGCTTGCCACCATTTTGGTTGAGATCGTGCTGATGTTCATGGGCGTCTCGCAGACCATCACCGACCTGATCGTGATCGTGGTGTTCGCCGGCTTTATTGGCTACGACACCTATGTTGCCACGACGGTGCCGCCCACGCTGCCCAATGCGGTGCTCATGGCGTCCAATCTGTTCGTGGACATTATCAACGTGTTCCTGCGTATCCTGAACATCCTTGGTCGTCGCGACTAGTGCCAAATTGCAGCGGTGCTTGCCGCACGCGTAAATCGATGCGAAAGGCGGTCCTTCGGGGCCGTCTTTTTTGTGTGCGGCGGGGTATCATGGATGGGAAAAGCCGATAGCGGCAGAGACCGAGAAAGGTGACCACTTATGGCAGACGTCGACAACAGGAACCGTAACCGCAGGTCCAACCGAGCGGGTCAGCCCAATCCCAAGCGCGAGGCCCGTGCCAAGGCCGCCGAGCGTCACGTGGCAACTGTGTCCGAAGCGTGCGCCAAGGATATCGAGCGTTCGCTTGCCGGTGTTCGCGAGTTTGACGGTATGCCTGCCGGCTTTGTCGCGGCGATGAAGGCCAAGGTTCAGAGTGCTGTGGCCGCCGAAGAGCAGGTCGCCGAGGACGTCGAGAACGCGGAGACTGCCGAGGTCGAGGCGGCGCCCGAGACCGAGGCGGCGCCCGAGCCCGTCGAGGAGCCTGCCGAGGAAATCGCCGAAGCTGAGTCCGCGCCTGCTGAGGAGCCCGCTCCGGTCCTGCCCGAGGTCACTGTGCTTGATGCCTCCGCCACGCAGGCAATCCTCGATAACGGTCGCGGCTATGCGCAGTTCTGCGACATGGCCGTGCTCGCCTTTGCCTCGTTTACCAATCCGGGCGGTGGATATATTCAGGGTTATCTGGGCCAGGAGGCCACGCTGTGCGCCGATTCGTATCTGTACAACGTCCTCGATAAGCAGCGTAAATGGTACGGTGAGAACCGTCGCCGCAACATCAACTGTGAGCTGTACCGCAACCGTGCGCTGGTGGTGCCCGCGGTGCGCTTCGAGCGCAAGCATGTGCACGCCTATGCTGACGTGATCGTCGCCGCTGCACCCAACGCCAAGCGTGCTCGCCAGGAGTACCGCGTGAGCGACGATGCCTTGCTTGACGCCCTGCGCGACCGCATTCGCTTTGTGCTTGCTATCTGCGATGAGCTTGGCCGCGAGAAGCTCGTAGTGGGTGCTTGGGGCTGCGAGAACAACGGCTTTGACGCAGAGGCCGTGGCCGAGCTCTTCCGCAAGGAGCTCGCATCGGGCGACTTCAAGGTCAAGCAGGTCTTCTTTGCCGTGCCCTCTACGCGCTGGGACGAGGACTTCGCCAAATTCGAGCACGTGCTGGCAAACTTCCCCGAGCGAAACGAGGAGTCCTATGCTCAGGTTGCCGCCCGCGCCGCAGCCGCCCGTGCCGCCGAGCAGGCTCAGGCCGCTGCCGAGGATGACGAGGATGACGACGACTGGCGCAAGTACCTGTAAACGGTGCTCGTGATGCGATATACCGAGCCGACGGGAGAGGCTGCTCCTGTCGGCTTTTTATTGAGTGGGGAGCTTACGATGAAAAACGTTCTGTGCTTTGGTGACAGCAACACCTATGGTTACGATCCGGCGGGCATGCGCGACGGTACCGCGGTGCGCTATGCACAGGATGTGCGCTGGTGTGGCGTGGTCCAACGTGACTTAGGCGAGGGCTGGCATGTAATTGAAGAAGGCCTCAACGGCCGCACGACGGTACGCGACGACATGTGCCATCTGGACACTAACCTCAACGGCATTCGCGCGCTTCCGATGCTGCTCGAGGCTCATAAGCCGCTGGACGCCATTGTGATCATGCTGGGCACCAACGACTGTAAGACGGTCTTTAACGTGACAGCTTCCGATATCGCCCGTGGCGCCATGGCGCTGATTCGCGCCGTCCGCGCGTTTCCGTGGACCGGCGCTGCGCCTTGCCCGCGCATCCTGCTGATGGCTCCTATCAAGATCAAGCCGCAGATCGCCGATGTATATATGACCGATTTTGACGAGCGTTCCGTCGAGGCATCTGAACATTTTGGCGAGTACTATGCGCACGTGGCCGAGCAGTTTGGCTGCGACTTTTTGAATGCCGCCGAGTTTGCCGAGCCGGGCGATATCGACTATCTGCATATGATGCCCGAAAGCCACGAGAGCTTGGGACATGCCGTGGCAGCCAAGCTCCAAGAGATGCTCGGTGAGTAGCGCGACCCCAAGCCACCGCAAAGGGGACAGGCACCTTTGTGGTGGTTTTGCCCGGGTAAACGAACGGATTGGCTGCCATATGGGCATGGACGAGCTCATCGACCTCTTTGCCGAGGGCGATGAGCTCGTCTCCAATACCGCTTTTGAGGATTTGGATCTTGCCTGCGACGTGGCGAACGGCGCGACCTTCGATGGCGTCGTGTTCCGATCTTGCGAGTTCGATAGCGTTGACTGGAGCGGCTCGACGTTTCGCAACGTGGTGTTTCGCGGTTGCCGCTTTATCCGCTGCAACATGGAAGGCTGCTGGCTCAACCGCTGCGACTTCGTTGACTGCTCGGCGCCGGGGCTCAACTTGCTCAGGGCGCGTCTGTCGAGCGTGTCGTTTACATCGTGCGATTTGAGCTATGCGAACCTTTCGGAGGGAAGCATTGGCCCCATGGCTGCGCGTGACACGCGTTTGACCGAGGCCGCACTCCAGGGGGCAAAGCTGGGGCAATTGCGCTTGGACGGCTGCGACCTGACGCGAATCGATGTGTTCAAGACGCCGCTTTCCGGCGTGGATGTATCGTGTTGTACGTTCGCGGCTCCTGTCGTCTCGGGCGACTACCATGAGCTGCGTGGCCTGACGGTTAATGCCGAGCAGGCGTTGGCACTCTCGGGCCTGCTCGGCATCCAGCTCGCCGACGAATAGGCGCCCCGGTCCTTTGCTCGACCGCTATCTAAAATCAAACCGTCGCAACATCCGATGATTTTTCGCGTTTGCACGATTTTCATCGAATGTTGCGACGGTTTTTGGTGCAAGGTAGCCTGTCTTTTTTTGGCAGGTTACTGGCTATTTAGTACTGCCACATGTGGTTGACAGGGCCGGAGCCTTTGCCCATGTCAAAGCCGGCGGCGAGAGCGCCCGTTAGGTAGGCCTTGCCGGCGTTGACGGCGTCGGCAAGATCCATGCCCTGCGCCAATGCGCAGGCGATGGCGGATGAAAGCGTGCAGCCGGTGCCATGCGTGTTGCCGGTCTCGATGCGCTTGTGGCGGAACCACGTGGTGAGCGGATCGCCCAGATGGTTGCCCTCGTCATCGAGTGGCGCGGGTTCGGCCAATACATCGTTGGCCTCGTTGACAAGATGCCCACCCTTAACGAGGGATGCGCAACCAAAGCGGCGGGTGAGGAGCATGGCAGCATTTTGCTGTGTGCGCTCGGAGTCGACCTCGTAGTCGAGCAGGGCCATGGCCTCGGGAATATTGGGCGTGATGACGGTTGCTAGTGGGAACAGGCGGCGGGCGAGCGCCTCGGCGGCATCTTCGGCAATCAGCCGTGCACCCGAGGTGGCTACCATGACGGGGTCGACGACCACGTTTGTCGCGTTCCAGGCGCTCAGGCGGTCGGCGATAACCTCGATAATCTCGGCAGAGGAAACCATGCCGATCTTGACGGCGCTGGGGCGGATATCGTCAAATACGGCGTCGATCTGCGCAGTGACGATATCAGGGGAGATATTCTGCACGGCGGTGACACCGAGCGTGTTTTGTGCGGTGATGGCGGTGATGGCCGTCTCGGCATACAGGCGGTGCGCCGTGATGGTCTTGATGTCGGCCTGAATGCCGGCGCCACCGCTGGAATCGGATCCTGCAATGGACAGGACGGCAGGTACCTTACTGCGATCCATGTTTGCTCCCTTGTTCGGTCGGAATCAAATGGGTCTTTAAGCCAGCATTATAAAGATGCCCGGGCCGACTCTATGTCGAACCCGGGCGGGCGATGCAATCTTTACGCAAATGTAAGCAAATGTTCACACGTCAACAATTGACGAACACCATGTTACCGATTGTGGCTCCGGTGACGAGTTAGTCCTCCATGCCGAGGTCGATCGTCGTGCCTTCGAACACCTTGTTAACGGTGCGGACGGCGCACATCTTGCCACACATGGTGCAGGTGCCCTCGGTGGCGGCGGGGGACTCCTCGTAGCGCTTCTTACCGGTGACCGGGTCGAGAGCACACTCCCACATGGCATCCCAGTCGAGCTTGCGGCGTGCCTGGCCCATCTTGTCGTCCATGTCGCGGGCGTGCGGCACCTTTTTGGCGATATCGGCGGCGTGTGCGGCGATCTTGGTGGCCATGAGGCCGTCGAGCACATCCTGGGCGTTAGGCAGGCATAGGTGCTCGGCCGGTGTCACGTAGCACAGGAAGTCGGCACCGGAGCTGGCGGAGATAGCGCCGCCGATGGCAGCGGTGATGTGGTCGTAGCCCACGCCGATATCGGTCACCAGCGGCCCGAGCACATAGAACGGGGCGTTGTGGCACAGGCGCTTCTGCAGTTTCATGTTGGCGGCGATCTCGTCGAGCGCCATGTGACCCGGGCCCTCGACCATGACTTGGACGCCGGCGGCCCAGGCGCGCTTGCACAGCTTGCCCAGCTCGATCATCTCGGCGGTCTCGGTGGCGTCATTGGAGTCGTAGAGACAGCCCGGGCGGCAGGAGTCGCCGAGCGAGATGGTCACGTCGTACTCGTGGCAGATCTCGAGCAGCTCGTCAAAGTACTCGTAGAAGGGGTTTTCGTTGCCGGTGACCTCCATCCAGCCAAACAGCAGCGAGCCGCCGCGGCTCACGATGTTCATCAAGCGGCCGGTCTCCTTAAAGGTCTTGGTGACCGATTTGTTGATGCCGCAGTGGATGGTCATAAAGTCCACGCCGTCCTCGGCGTGCGCGCGCACGACCTCGAACAGGTCGTCCTTGGTGAGCTTGACCAGCGGCTTTTCCATGTAGCCGATGGCGTCGTACATGGGGACGGTGCCTACCATGAGCGGCGTCTCGTCGATGAGCTGCTGGCGGAACTGGCGCGTCTTGCCCGAGTTGGAGAGGTCCATGATGGCGTCGGCGCCAAAGTCCTCGGCGATCTTGACCTTCTTCCATTCCTCGGCGGCATCTGCCTTGTCGCCCGAGATGCCCAGGTTCACGTTGACCTTGGTGGACAGGCCCTCACCGACGCCAAAGGCGCGCATGCCCTTTTTGATGTGCACGATGTTGGCGGGAATGGCGATGCGGCCGTCGGCCACGCGCTCGCGGATGTACTCGGGGTCGCGATGCTCGCGCTCGGCGACCTCCTTCATCTGCGGTGTGATCTGCCCGGCGCGGGCGAAGTCGATTTGCGTGACGAGCTTGGGCTCGGTCTGTGTGCTCATTGGCACGGCTCCCTTCGTTGGCATTACCCATATCAGGTTTGCGGGTCAGGGCGGGCGCGCCCAGTCTCAGCCTGCCGTCTTGTCCTGCAAGCTCCCCGTTATGTCATGGGCTCAAGTATAGCCTGAATGGGTACGATTGGGCCAACGAGCGTGCCTGTGGGGAGGCGTACATGGAAGACAAGCATCTATATCGAGAGACACAATGGGATGTATCGGCCGAGGAAAGCCGTGCGCACCATGGCCTTGTCGCGATTGGTTTTGCGGTGCTTGCCGTGCTGGTGATTGCCGTTTGTATCTGGACGTTTGGTGGTCGCGGCGGCGCTGCATGGGAGTTCGAGGCCGATGATAGCCTGCCGATAATGACGGTGAAGGTCGCGGGCGGCAATACCGTTGCCGCGCCGGGCGACTATTGGTATTCGCGCGATGGATTTGTCCAGCTTCAGCTGAGCGGTGGGTCTATTCCTGGTGAGGAAATCGAACGCGTGACGTATGATGCGGCGCTCAAAACGCTGACGGTGAAGCTCAAGAATCAGGGCGACGTGCCTACGACTATGGATATCGCGCTGACGGAATGGCGCTTGGAGCCCCCATCGGGTGTTGCGGTGTCCGAGGTAGAGCACGTTAAGATTACCTACCAAGATGGCTCGACGAGCGAGATTGCAAAGGCCGATGCCTTGGCGGAGTAACGGAGTGTTTGGAAACGGCGGGCCTATTGTGCCTGCGCGTTCATGAATACCAGGGTGTTTTTGTCTGAAAGCTCGGGGATGTGCCGATAGCCGATGTTGAATGCGGTAAGTTCGCTTACATCCTCGAGCTTGTTTTCTGCCATCCACCGCACCATGGAGCCGCGCGCCTTTTTGCTGGCGGTCGACCGTTGGATGGGCTTCCCGTTGCGGATACCCTCGCCAAAGAGGCATGTGACGGCCGTGGCGTCGCCCGCGAGATGGGGCAGAACGGCTTTGGCATACTCTACGCTGGCGAGGTTGACGATCGTGGTGTTTGAGCCTGCCGGGGCGATAACCCGCGCGAGCTTGTCGCTCCAAAACGCGTAGAGGTCTCGGGCATCGTCAACGGCGAGCTTCGCGCCCATTTCCAGCCGATACGGTTCGACGGCATGAAAGGGGCGAACGCACCCGTAGAGGCCCGAGAGGATCCACAGATGGTCTTGCAGCCATGCGAGCTGCGCGGAATCCATCACCTCGGGCGCCATGCTCTGGTATTGAATGCCGTGATAGGACATGACGGCAGGGGAGAGGTGACGGGCGAGTGCGGGATTGTCGAGATCGCCGTTTCCCAAGATGGGCCCGAACTCATGCAGGGTGTTGAGGCAAGGCCCCAGCAGTTTGTCACTCACGTTCCATAGCGCCTGCAGACCGCCGCTGCCTTCATTCCGCTCGATATCTTGCAGCGCGCGGTGGATGCGAGCCGTCTCGTGCGCAAAAGGTGGAATGCCCAGGACTTCAAAAGCATCTTGGGCCGCGCGCATCTGCTTGGCGGGCGAAATGATGACCTGCAGCATGGACTCTCCTCTGCCAAAAGGAAGTTGCGGTGGAATGCGGTCTGTTTTGGCCGTTTATGGGCCAGTTTAGTCCGTATTTCACCGCAAGTTATAAGGGGCTGGTTAGGCGCGCTCGAGGAAGGCCCTGTAGCCGCGGTAGGCCTCGTAGATGTCGGCCTTGTTAGCGACCTCCCACAGGGCGTGCATGGACAGGACGGCAACGCCGGAGTCGATGACGTTCATGCCGTACTTGGCCATGATGTATGCGATGGTGCCGCCGCCACCTGCGTTGACGCGGCCGAGCTCGCAGGTCTGGAAGTCCACGCCCGCCTCGTCCATGATGTCGCGGATGAAGGCCACATACTCGGCGTCGGCGTCGTTAGAGCCGCCCTTGCCGCGGCTGCCCGTGTACTTGTTAAAGCACAGGCCGCGACCCATAAAGGCTGCGTTCTTGGTTTCGAACTTGCCGGCGTAGCCCGGGTCGAAGCCGGCGGACACGTCAGAGGAGAGCATGCGGCTGTGGGCGAGTGCGCGGCGCAGGGCCAGCGGGCTGTCCTCGCCGGCGAGCGTCATGATCTCGGCGACGGTGTTCTCGAAGAAGCGGCTCGTCATGCCGGTGGCGCCTACGGAGCCAATCTCCTCCTTGTCGACGATGAGTGTGATGCTCGTGCGCTCCACGTTGGCGACGTCGATCTGGGCGAGCATGGACGGATAGGCGCAGACACGGTCGTCGTGGCCATAGCCCAAAATCATGGAGCGGTCGAGGCCCATGTCGCGGGCGGGACCGGCGGGCACGACCTCGATCTCGGCGGAGAGGAAGTCCTCCTCCTCGACGTCATACTGCTCCTTGAGGATGTCCAGGAACATCTGCTTGACGGGCTCCTTGGGGGCGTCCTTGTCGTCCTCATCAAACTTGACGGGACGGCCGCCCACGATCACGTCGAGGATCTCGGCGTCGACGGCGTCCTTGGCGGGCTTGGCCATCTGCTCGCTCGAGAGGTGGATCAGCAAGTCGGAGATGGTAAAGACCGGATCGTCTGCCTTGTCGCCGATGTTGATGTCGACGGTGGTGCCGTCCTTTTTGCAGATGACGCCTACGAGTGCGAGCGGGGAGGCCACCCAGTGGTAGCTCTTGACGCCGCCATAGTAGTGCGTGTCGAGGTAGGCCATGTCGCCGGCCTCGAAGGCGGGGTTCTGCTTGAGGTCCAGGCGCGGCGAGTCCACGTGAGCGCCCAGGATGTTAAAGCCCTGCTCGAGCGGGGCGGTGCCCAGGTTGACGAGCATAAGGTCCTTGCCGTGGTTGGCGGCGTACACCTTGTCGCCGGCCTTGAGCGCGCGGCCCTCGGCGATCACGGTCTCCAGATTGACGTAGCCCGCCTCCTCGGCCATCTTGATACCGGTCTTGACGCACAGGCGCTCGGTCTTGTTCTCACTCAAAAACTGCTTATAGCCGCGGCAAAGCTCCTCGAGCTCCTCGATTTGCTGTGGCGTGTACTTTTTCCATGCGCAGGGACGCTCCATGACGCAGGCTCCTTTCGGATCGATCGTGCTGGTTGATGTACCGTGAGCCATCGTATCACGCGCGGGCCCGCGGCGGCGGGGAAGCCTGATGTGCGGTGGCCGTGGGGCGGGGAGCGTGTAAACTGGTGTGAGCAAACTGTGCCCAGCCCAAAGCGAGGTATTCAATATGTCTGACAAGCGCCGTACCTTTGCCGTCATCGACGGCAACTCGCTCATGCATCGCGCCTTCCACGCCGTGCCGCCGACCATGAACGCGCCGGACGGTCGCCCCACCAACGCGATCTTTGGTTTTCTGAACATGTTCCTCAAGATGATCGATGCCTTTAATCCCGACGGCGTTGTCGTGGCGTTTGACAAGGGCAAGCCGCGCGTGCGTATGGAGATGCTGCCGCAGTACAAGGCGCAGCGCCCGCCCATGGACCCCGACCTGCACGCGCAGTTCCCCATGATCAAGGAGCTGCTCGCCGCGCTCAACGTGCCCATTTTGCAGTCCGAGGGCTGGGAAGGCGACGATATCCTGGGAACCATGGCGCGCCTGGGCGAGGAGGCCGGCTGCGACATGCTGCTGGTGACCGGCGACCGCGACATGTATCAGCTCGTGACCGAGCACGTCAACGTGGTCTCGACTCGCAAGGGCCTGTCCGACGTGGCGATTATGACGCCCGAGAGCGTGGACGACCTGTATCACGGCATTACGCCAGCGCTCGTGCCCGATTTTTACGGTCTGAAGGGCGATGCGTCGGACAACATTCCCGGCGTACCGGGCATCGGCCCCAAAAAGGCGAGCGCGCTCATCGCGCAGTACGGCAGCCTTGACGAGGTCATCGCGCATGCTGACGAGGTCAAGGGCAAGATGGGCGAGAACCTGCGTGCGCACATCGACGATGCGCTGCTGAGCCGCAAGGTCGCAACCATTCGCACCGATGCGCCCGTCGAGCTCGACTTTGACGAAACATCCTTCCCGGCGTTTTCTGCCGATGAGGTTTCCGCGGCGCTGGGTACGCTTGGTATCACCGCCATGCAGAACCGTTTCTTGGCGCTGATCGGCGGCGAGGGCGGGACAGCTGCCAGCACGTTTGAGATTCCCGCCGTTTTGCGCGCAGCCGCCGGCGATGCTGGCGCGCTTGGTGCCGTTGCGGCTGAGGTCTCCCGCGTGATTGATGCCGGCGAGTGGGTCGCCGCCGTGGTGGACGATGACAAGGAAGAGGGCGCGCTCTTTGGGCTGACGCGCACGCTGTGGTTGGCGACGTCCAAGGGCCTGTTTGCGCTCGAGGAGGGCGACAGCGGTGCGGCGGCTGAGGTTGAGGGCTTCAACTTCGCCCACGGCGTGATTGCCGGCGTGCTCGCGCGTCTGTTTATGGAAGGCCGTGTGGCGAGCCCGGATATGAAGGCGCTTCTGCATGAGCTTTCGCCCATCGATTCTTCTGAGCTCGAGCTCATGGATCCGCTGGCAGTCGATTCCACGCGCATCTTCGATACCGTTGTTGCCGCCTACCTGTTGGATTCCGACCGCTCCGAGTTTGACGAGGTGTATCTGGCCGATACGTATCTGCAGATGGCGCTGCCTGCGGCGCGCGGCGCAGAGGGTGCTGGCGAGGACGCTCCTGCGCCCGCCGCTCGCACGGCGGCCTTGACGCTGGCGCTGGTTGCACCGCTGCGTGACCGCATGGCCCGCGAGAACGCCGCCAACGTGTTCGATGGGATCGAGATGCCGCTCGTGCCGGTGCTTGCCAAGATGGAGCGCGCGGGCATGCTCGTGGACCCCGACCGCCTGCACAGTCTGTCCGAGGGCCTGGCGACCCAGATTGCCGAGGTCGAGCGCAGCATTCGCGACCTGGCCGGCGACGAGACCTTTAACATCGGCAGCCCCATGCAACTCTCGCACGTGCTGTTTGATGTTATGGGACTTCCGACCAAGGGCCTCAAAAAGACCAAGCGCGGCTACTATTCGACCAACGCCAAGGTGCTGAGCGACCTTGCCCGCGACCACGAGATCGTGCGCCTGATTTTGGACTGGCGTGAGAAGTCCAAGATTAAGTCGACCTATCTGGACACGCTGGGCCCGCTGCGCCGTGGTGACGGGCGTGTGCACACCACGTACAACCAGACCATCACCGCGACGGGGCGCCTGTCTTCGAGCGATCCCAATCTGCAAAACATTCCGACGCGCTCGGAGCTGGGGCGTACCGTCAAGACGGCGTTCTCGGCGGGCGAGGGCAGCGTCTTTTTGGCGGTGGACTACTCGCAGATCGAGCTGCGCCTGCTCGCGCATCTTTCGGGTGACGAGCACCTGGTGCGCGCCTTCAACGAGGGCGAGGACTTCCATGCCGAGACGGCCGCGCGCGTATTTGGCGTGCCGGTGTCCGAGGTGACACCCGACCTGCGTAGCCGCGCCAAGGCCGTGAACTTTGGCATCGTGTACGGCCAGCAGGCCTATGGTCTGTCGCAGTCGCTGCACATCTCGATGGCCGAGGCGCGCGATATGATCGATCGCTACTACGAGGCCTACCCGGGCGTGCGCACGTTCCTCGACAATGTGGTGGCGCGAGCCAAGCAGACGGGCTATGCCGAGACCATGTATGGCCGCAGACGCCATATTCCCGAGCTCAAGGCCAAAAACCCACAGCTCCGCGGCTTTGGTGAGCGCACGGCCATGAACCACCCCATGCAGGGCACCGCCGCCGACATCATCAAGATCGCCATGACCCGCGTAAGCCGCCGCCTGGAAGAAGAGGGTTTTGCCGCCCACATGATCTTGCAGGTACACGACGAACTGGACTTTGAGTGCCCCGTCAACGAAGTCGAGCGCCTAACCACCATGGTCCGCGACGTCATGGAACACGTCGTAGACCTCCGCGTACCGTTGATCGCCGAAGCCAGCACCGGCATAACCTGGGCCGACGCGAAATAGGGAAGCACTCCGTAAGGCAAGCTCGCCCAAGACGCAAGCCCCCACATACTTAAGATTTGGGACAAACACTACTGATTAATTTGTCCCACAGTAACCAAAACAGAGGGGAGCCCCTCCCAACAAGGAGCTCCCCTCTGCTCAAATCATTTCAGCTAAGTATCTAGACACTCAAGACGCCATCTTGGCGCCCGGCCGGGTCCGACGAGCCCCGTTAACGAGCCGCCAAGATGGCGTCGATGAGCGTCAGTACGCCCCCGTCGTTGTTGCTCGGAATGCGCCATTTGGCATGCGCGTTCATGTGCTCCTCGGCATTGTCCACGATAAAGCTATGCCCGACGCGCTCCAGCATGGGGATGTCGTTGTACGTATCGCCCACGGCAGCGGCGTCGGCGATATCGATGCCCAGGCGCTCGCAGAGATGTGCTACGCCCGACCCCTTGTCGACGCCCAGATTCATAAAGTCGATCCACTCGCGGCCCGCATTGGTGACGTAGAGTCGGCCCGAGAATGCCGGGCTGTAGTCCTCACGAAACGCCGGCTCGGCATCGTAGGCGGGGAAAAAGATCGAGATCTTATTGGACTCGATATCAAGGCCCTCAAAGCTGTCGACGTAGTTGATTGTGTTGTAGTACACGCTGATCTCGTCGTGGTACTGATGGTCGCGGGCGAGCACATAGAACTCGTCGTAGCAGCACAGGACGGGAACAGCGCGCGGGTCCTCCGAGGCACGAGCGAGCACCTGCTGATACAGCGCCACATCGATGTTGCTCTTATAGATATAGCTGCCGCGATAGATGACGCAGGCTCCGTTGTCGGGACAAAAAGCAAGGCGGTTCTTAATGCTCTCGAACATTTCCTCGAGTTTGGGGGCGGGGCGTCCGCTGGCGGGGCAGAATACAATGCCTGCGTCGGCGAGCTTGTCCAGGCGCTCATCAAGACCCTGCGGCAACACGCGCTTGTCGGTGAGCAGCGTCTTGTCCATGTCGACGGCGAGAATCTTAATGCTTCCGATATTGGTGTCCGATTCGTAAGTTTGCATAAAAGCGCGCCTTTCGTTTCGAAATTGTTTCAGACGTTATAACCATCAACCAGTAACTGAGCGTATTGTCGCAGGAACGGAGCGTATTTGCACCACGCTTCACAAAGTAATGAAAAAACTTTTCAGAAATTTGAATTTGTCGCTTGTGCTGCGGGCACTTTAGCGTAATATAGCGACCATCGAAAACGGAGACGGAAATACAACCGCTTACCGAAGAAAAGGTACCGTTTACGATATTAGAATTGCGCCCGGCGATAGGTGAAAGGAGAGGCAGATGCAGTTCGTAAAGATCATCACCACTGCAGATAATGCCATCCGACGCCAGCGCGCAATTTCCCGACGACGATAACAATCGTCTCTGTTCGTATGGGGTGAAATGCCCCAACAGAGTCATTTTGAGGTCGTTGGGTTTTAGCACGATATAAACGCATGTTTCTAGAGCATGCTGTGCTGCTTTTTGCTATTTAACCTGATATTGCACGGTTTTTTGACCTCGAAATGACTTGCAACTGACCGATGTTCTAACTAGCTACCAAGGGCGAAAGGAAACAGCCATGAGCAAGGAAAAAGTCGTTCTCGCATATTCCGGTGGTCTTGATACATCCGTATGTGTCAAGTGGCTCCAGGACGAGAAGAATCTCGATGTCGTTTGCGTCTGCGGCAACGTGGGCCAGGAGGAGACCGGCTTGGATGCCAAGAAGCAGAAGGCGCTTGACCTGGGCGTTCTCGATTGCCAGGTGCTCGACCTGCGCGACGAGTTCTCCGATGAGTTCCTGACTAAGGCCATCGCCGCAAACTCCATGTACGAGAACAAGTACCCGCTGCTCTCCGCGCTGTCTCGCCCGCTGCTCGCCAAGAAGCTTGTCGAGGTCGCTCACGAGTTTGGCGCGACCTACGTCGCCCACGGCTGCACCGGCAAGGGTAACGACCAGGTTCGTTTTGAGGCTGCCGTCAAGGCCCTCGACCCCGAGCTTAAGGTTATCGCCCCGGTTCGCGAGTGGGATCTGAAGTGCCGTCCCGATGAGGTTGCCTATGCTCACGCCCACAACGTGCCGGTTCCCGAGGGCGCCAACGACAACCCCTATTCCATTGACGACAACCTGTGGGGTCGCGCCATCGAGTGCGGTCACCTGGAGGATCCCTGGAACGAGCCGCTCGACGACGCCTGGGTTATGACCAAGAACCCCGAGGACACGCCGGACACCCCGACCTACACCGAGATTGAGTTTGAGGCGGGCAAGCCCGTCGCCGTCGATGGCAAGAAGATGAAACTCTCCGAGATCGTCATCGCCCTCAACAAGATTTCGGGTGACAACGGCTTTGGCCGTCTCGACCTGGTCGAGGATCGTCTGGTGGGCCTCAAGAGTCGCGAGTGCTACGAGGTTCCTGGCGCCCTGACGCTCATCACCGCCCACAAGGCGCTCGAGGACATCTGCGTCGAGGGTGACCTGCTCAAGACCAAGATTAAGCTCGAGCAGGATTGGGCCACCGCCGTGTACAACGGCCAGTGGTACAGCCCGCTCAAAAACGCGCTCGATGCCTTTATGGCCGACACCCAGAAGTTCGTGACCGGCACCGTCCGTCTGAAGTTCTTTAAGGGCAACTGCCATGTCGTCGGCCGCAAGAGCCCGTTTAGCCTGTATGACTACGGTCTGGCTACCTACGACCGCGACACTACGTTTGACGAGAAGGCCAGCGCCGGCTTTATCGAGATCGATACGCTGTCGCTCAAGACGTGGGCTAAGGTCCAGGGCCCCAGCTCTGCTGCCGCCCAGGCCTAGCGCCTCCTTCCTTTGGTATCCGCGCGGCCCATCCGCGTGATACATAACGGGCGCATGGGGTCCCTACCTTTCGTTATGCTTGCTGACACTTCTTAACATCGGTGGCCCCTACGTTCCGCCCGCATATATGATGCCGCGTCTGCGGCTGAGTCCGAGCCCCGCCGGGGTTGTCCGGCGGGGCTCCTCCTATCAATTTGACGGCCCTGCGCCTATATATATGGGGAGTATCCATTATGTTCAATGCTATCGCGCATGCTTTACTTGCCCTCGCGCCCGAGTTCGATGCTGCAAAGGTCGAGGACGTTCCTATGAGCCTAAAGGCCTGGATCGATTGTTCGCAGGGCAACATTCGGAGGGAGACGTTGGGCGCCAAGTGCATGGCGCGTCACTTCTTTGCAAATTAGCTATATGGCCTCGCACATGGTGGGGAATATGCAAAACTAGCGGTTGAGAAATCGCTTTAGCGACAGGGCGCATTGCTTTGGGCGCTTGTTTTGGGATTTGATGAAAGGGGACGGTTCCATGGCTCTTTGGGGCGGTCGTTTTGAGGCAGGCGTGGCCGAGGTCACGCAGGAGTTTGGCGCGTCGTTGCCGGTTGACAAACATCTCTATAAGCAGGATATCGCCGGATCTAAGGCACATGCCAAGATGCTGGCGGCCCAGGGCATTATCAGCGCCGAGGACGAGCAGGCGATTGCCGAGGGCCTGACCGGAATCGAACAGGATATCGATGCCGGCAACTTCACCTTTGATATCAACGACGAGGACATTCATATGTCCATCGAAAGCGAGCTGACGCGTCGTATCGGCGAGGCTGGCAAGCGCTTGCATACTGGGCGTTCGCGCAACGACCAGGTGGCGACCGATACGCGCCTGGGCGTCAAGGCGCTGGCCAAGGAGCTCATGGAGGCCAATCTTGAGCTGCGCCATGTGCTGGTGGATGCGGCCAAGAAGTACGACAAGGTGATTCTTCCGGGCTACACGCATATGCAGCACGCTCAGCCCGTGCTGCTCTCGCATCATCTGCTGGCGTATTCCTGGATGTTCGCGCGCGACTTTACGCGCCTGAAGGCCGCCTTTGATGCCGCTGACAACTGCCCGCTGGGTGCTGCCGCGCTTGCCGGTACGAGCTATCCGCTCGATCGCCAGATGACGGCTGCCGAACTTGGCTTTGCGGGCGTGATTCCCAACTCGCTCGATGCGGTTTCCGACCGTGATTTCCTGCTCGATCTGCATTACGCCGGATCCGTCATGGCGATGCACCTGTCGCGTCTTTCCGAGGAGATCGTGCTGTGGTCGAGCTCCGAATTTGGCTTTATCACGCTTTCAGACTCCTACTCCACCGGCTCGTCTATCATGCCGCAGAAGAAGAATCCCGACTTTGCCGAGCTTATCCGCGGTAAGAGCGGTCGCGTGTACGGCAACCTGGTGCAGCTGCTGGTAACCATGAAGGGCCTGCCGCTCGCTTATAACAAGGACTTGCAGGAGGACAAGGAGGGCGCGCTCGATACCGCTCACACGCTCATGCAGTGCCTGTCCGTTATGGCCGGAATGATTTCGACCTGGACCGTCAACGAGGATGCCATGGCGCGCGAGTGCGGCGTGGGGCACCTTGCCGCCACCGATGTTGCCGATTACCTGGCAAAGCGCGGTCTACCGTTCCGCGAGGCACATGCCGTGGTGGGGCACCTGGTCCTGATGTGTGAGAAGCGCGGCTGCAATCTTGAGGACCTGCCGTTTGAGGTGTTCCAGGAGGCAAGCCCGCTCTTTGAGCGCGATATTACCGAGGCGCTCGATATCCCGTCGATTGTCGCCGCGCGCACGACCGAGGGCGGTACCGCCCCTGCCGCCGTTGCCGTGCAGCTGCAGCGTGCCGAGGCGCAGCTCGTGGCCGACGAAGGCGTGTTTGGCTCGTTGACCAAGGTCGTCGAGATGGGCCACGGAGCCAATTAGCTTATAGGATGCGTCTGTCTGGTGCGTTCATCATATCTTGCCTTTACGGGTGCTCGCTACGGTGGGCGCCCGTTTTGTTATAGGGAAGGAAGGAGCTTGTCGAGAACTTTTGTAGGACATTTGCGCAGGTTGTGAAGGGGGTGCGTTCACGGGCGGCAATCGACCGTCCGTTCTGTTCGTTGCAGTTGAAAGTGGGACGGATGGTACTCTAGTCGGGCTTCGAAACAGAAGTGACACATATGGAGCGCTTTAATAAATTGCAGCGTTTCAATAAACAGCTTTTTGTTTAACTGCAGCTAAAACTCTGTTACGATGCAGTCCAGGCGGGTGCCGGAATGGGACTTGGGCACGCGCGAACCTACTTGAAAGGCTACCTTATGGCTATCGAGAAGACCTTCATCATGATTAAGCCCGACGCGGTGCGCGATCGCAAGATCGGCGAGATCGTTGCTCGTATTGAGCGTAGCGGCCTTGTCATCGAGCGCATGGAGATGACCACGCTCGAGCGCGCTACCGTCGAGGAGCACTACGCCCATCTGGCCGACAAGCCCTTCTTTGGCGGTCTCTGCGACTTTATGACGAGCGGTCCGGTCGTCAAGATGGTCGTTTCCGGTCTCTCCGCTGTTTCCAAGATGCGCACCCTTATGGGCGCTACCAACCCGCTTGATGCTGCGCCCGGCACCATTCGCGGCGACTTCGCTGTCGATGTCAACGCCAACGTGATCCACGGCTCCGACTGCCTGGAGAACGCCGAGATCGAGATCAAGCGCTTCTTTGGCTAAACCAGCTTTGACTCCTTAAAGCTGTTAGCGTGTGGCTTGGGCGCCGCGGAATTCCAACCGCGGCGCCCTTTTTATCCCAAAATCAATGAAGGGGCCCGCTCGGACATGTGTTCCGAGCGGGCCCCTGCTGTTAGCTTGTGGCACTGAATAGTTTAGGCTTCGTCGACGATCTTAAGGCCGCGCGTGTGATCGATCTCGTTGAGGAGGTTAACGCGGCGCTCGTGACGGCCGCCCTCAAATTCGGCGTCGAGCCACTCGTCGACAATCATCTTGGCGAGCTCGGAGCCCACGACGCGGGCACCAAAGGCGAGCACGTTGGTGTTGTTGTGCATGCGGGAGAGCTTGGCGCTGAAGGGCTCGGAGCATACGACGGCGCGTACGCCCTCGACCTTGTTGGCAGCCAGGCTAATCCCGACGCCGGTGCCACAGATCAGGATACCCAGGTCGACGTCGCCGTTGGCAACGGCCTTACCCACCTTGTAGCCGGCGATGGGGTAGTCAAAGCTCTCGGAGGTGTCGGTGCCAAAGTTCACGACCTCGCAGCCGCGCTCCTTCAGGTGCTCGGAAATGATGTTCTTGAGCTCGACGGCGGCGTGGTCGTTACCGATACCGATCTTCATGGATGGTTCCTCTCTGGTCTGTGCGGCGCAAATGCTAAAGGTGTTTACCGCGTTCGACTGCATGATAGCGCGACTTTTGTGTAAACGCTCGGGCGTTTTTTGGTTAAACGCTTTAGCAGGCAATAAGACCTGCTTTTCATGAATGAATGCCGCCAGTTTGTGCTTGAGAGCCGTCCGCCGGAACCATGGTTGCGGTTTTTGATGCATTGTTATCAAATAAAAGGGCTAATTATTTTCGAGAGCCCCGCCCGTTATGCAAGCAGGAGATACCTATGCCTACCGATTCCCTTCGTGATGCCGCGTTTTGCGATGTTTTGAACCGCGAGCTTGTCTGTGCGCTCGGCTGCACCGAGCCTATTGCCGTTGCCTATGCAGCGGCATTGGCGAGCCAGACGCTCGGCTGCGAACCCGATCATATGGACGTTGCCTGCTCGGGCAACATCATCAAGAACGTTAAGAGCGTGACCGTGCCCAACTCGGGCGGTATGCACGGTATTGAAGCTGCGGCCGTGCTGGGTGCCGTGGGCGGTGACGCCAAGAGCGCGCTCGAGGTGCTCGAGAGCGTTAACGACGAAGATCGTGCTCGCGTGACCGAGCTCCTCGCCGATGCCGGTTACTGCGATGTGTCGCTTGTCGAGGGTGTGCCCAAACTCTACATCAAGGTGACCGCCACGGCCGGGGGCCATACCGCGGTCGTCGAGATTACCGATCACCACACCAATGTCACGTGCCATACGCTCGACGGTATTCCGGTGTGCGGCAAGTCGGCGGGGGAGTGTGCCGCCTGCGCCGAGCGCGTGGTGGCCGAGCGGGCGGCGGATAAGGCCGACACGCCCATGTCGATTGAGTCCATCATCGACTTTATCGAGGACGGCGACATTGAGGGCGCCCGCGCTGCCGTTGAGCGTCAGATTGAGCTGAACGGCGCGATCAGTGCCGAGGGCCTCGCGCACGCTTGGGGCGCCGAGGTGGGCCGTACGCTGCTGGGCGCTCGTGCCGATGACGTCGCCTGCCGGGCCCGTGCCCGTGCGGCCGCCGGGTCCGACGCTCGCATGAACGGCTGCGCGCTGCCGGTCGCTATTGTGTGCGGCTCGGGCAATCAGGGCATTACCTGCGCCTTGCCCGTCATGGAGTATGCCGAATACCTGCGCTGCGACCACGAGCGCCTGGTGCGCGCCGTGATGCTGTCCGATCTTATCGCCGTGCATATCAAGAGCTATATTGGTGCGCTCTCGGCGTTTTGCGGTGCTATCTGCGCCGCGTGCGGCGCCGGCGCTGCGATTACCTGGCTGTGCGGTGGCACGCGCGAGCAGATTGGCGCGACGGTTTCGAACACGCTCGGTAACGTTGGCGGCATCGTGTGCGATGGCGCCAAGGCGAGCTGTGCCGCCAAGATTTCGGCTGCTGTCGATGCGGCGATTCTGGGTCACGATATGGCCATGCAGGGCCGCGGTTTCCGTGCCGGCGAGGGCCTCATTCAGGACACCGTTGAGCAGACCATTGCCAGCATGGGCTACGTGGGCCGCGTGGGCATGAAGGACACCGACGTCGAGATCCTCAACATCATGATTGGCAAAACGCAGGTTTGCTAGTTACGCGGGTTTACCAACCCGCGTAACGGGTCGACGCTGCAAACGCCCCTAAGCGGCAATCTGCCTTTCAATCGTCGGGCATGACCAAAAGGTCAATGCCCTCCTCTTTCAAGGCACCTTGCTCACTTAGGGGCGTTTTCGCTGACTTATGCTCAACTTATGACGTTGTTTTGCTCGGGCGAGAAGGTGGCCCTACGACAGCTCGTCGGCCACTTGGTGCTCGTAGAAGGCTTCTACTACGGCGTTGAAGTTGTGGGCGAAGTCTTCCATGGTGCCGCGCCAGGTGGCTCGGCTCGGTTTGCCCTGGCCCACGTAGGCGGTCTGGATGCCGCAATCGGGGCTGGGGAAGTCGCGCTTGGGGTCGTTGCCCACCATAAGAACCTCGTGCGGCTCGAGTCCCATGACCTGCAGCTGCTCAAGATAATACGTAGCGTCGGGCTTGCAGCGCGTTGCATTGCCCATGTGTGTCACGAGCTCGAAGGGCGCGTCGATTAGCTCGCCCCAACCCATGCGGCACTCAATGGCGCCCTGGGGAAAACTGGGATTGGTAAAGAGTGCGCAGCGCAAGCCCGCGTCCTGCACGGCCTGAAGTGCGGCATGCGCGCCGGGCATGGCCTTCGCGTTGATCGTGTCGTCGTTCTTGTGCGGCAGCACCTCGCGCTCGTAGTAGGTAAATGCCTCGTAGATGGTGGGGTCCGAGAGGCAGATGCCGCACCGGCGCTCGACCTCTTCCTGATAAAACGTAAGGTTGGTGCGATTGTCCGTGCCGCTGCGGCGATTGGCGTTGAGGTCGACCAGGATGGTGCCGAGGCGCGCCATCGTGCCGCCACGGCTGCGGCGCCCGATATCCGCGAGCATCGACGAGACATCCTTAAAATAGCGAAGGATGAACGCATTGAGGTTGATGCTAAGAAGCGTTTCGTCCATATCGAAAACGACAGCTTTGAGCACGCGAGCACCTTTCTCGTAAATTCGATCCAGAATCGTTGGCTGCGGATACTTTACCCCAAAGCCAACGTGCTCACTGCTTATCGTCAAGTTGTGGAGACAGCAGTTCATAAGATTACGAAAAAGTCTCCACACGCGTAAAAAATCGCAGTTCACGCTTGAAATCGAACTCATTTCCCCGTAACCTATACGAACGTGATTGCATAAGCATCACATTAGTATCTGTCGGCTCCCGAGTGTTCCTAAACGTTGTGTGCTTGTCGCACCCTTCTGTAGGTCCTAGCAATCGGGGCCCCGTAGTTCGAAAGGGGTCCACCTTTGAGTGAGATTCAGAACTCGTCCATTTTCTCTCTTGACGATGTCAACGAGGAGGAGATGAACAACCTCATCGACGGTACGATTACCGACTTTGATGAGGGCGATCTCGTTAACGGCACTGTCGTTAAGATCGAGCATGACGAGGTGCTCGTTGACATCGGATTCAAGTCCGAGGGCGTTATCCCGGTCCGCGAGCTGTCCATCCGCAAGGACGCTAACCCTGCAGACATCGTTGCACTCGGTGATCCCATCGAGGCTCTGGTTCTCCAGAAGGAGGACAAGGACGGTCGTCTGGTCCTGTCCAAGAAGCGTGCCGAGTACGAGCGTGCTTGGAACCGCATCGAGGAGAAGTTCAACTCCGGCGAGAACGTCGAGGGCGAGGTTATCGAGGTTGTCAAGGGCGGCCTGATCCTCGACATCGGCCTGCGTGGCTTCCTGCCCGCTTCCCTCGTCGACCTCCGTCGTGTCAAGGACCTCACCTCCTACATGGGCACCCGCATCGAGGCCCGCGTCATCGAGATGGACCGCAACCGCAACAACGTCGTCCTCTCCCGTCGCGTCGTGCTCGAGGAGTCCCGTAAGGCCGAGCGCTCCGAGATCCTGTCCAAGCTCAAGTCTGGCATGCGTCTCCAGGGCACCGTTTCCTCCATCGTCGACTTCGGCGCCTTCGTCGACCTCGGCGGTATCGACGGCCTCATCCACATCTCCGAGCTCTCCTGGAACCACGTCAACCATCCTTCCGAGGTTGTCAAGGTCGGCCAGGAGGTCGAGGTCGAGGTTCTCGACGTCGATCTCAACCGCGAGCGCATCTCCCTGGGTCTCAAGCAGACCACCGAGGATCCGTGGCGCGCACTGGTCAAGAAGTACCCCGTCGGCGCTATCGTCGAGGGCACTGTGACCAAGCTTGTCCCGTTCGGCGCTTTCGTCGACCTGGGCGAGGGCATCGAGGGCCTGGTGCACATCTCCGAGATGGCCAACAAGCACGTCGATCAGCCTTCTCAGGTCACCCACGTGGGCGACAAGGTTCAGGTCAAGGTCATGGAGATCGACCTCGACCGTCGTCGCATCTCCCTGTCCATGAAGTCCGCTGCTGAGACTCTGGGCGTCGAGATCGAGGTTACCCCGCTGCCTTCCGAGAAGAAGGACGAGGAGACCGACGCCGAGTAAATCGGTTTGACGATTACTTCTTTTAAGGGATCCGCCTGTAATGGGCGGGTCCCTTTTTGTTTTGCGAGCGAAACGGCAGATTGTCGCCTAGGTCGTCCGTTAGCTATTGAGTTGTCGCGGCATGAAAAAACGCCGACATCCCGCCTCGGGGAGGAGGCGGGAACGCACCGAGTAGACGGAGGGGTGCGGAGCGCGGCCGCGTCTCGACTGACGACGTTGCCCATCGACGCGACTATTGTAACGCATGGGCGGTTCTTGGTTTATCGTGTCGAGCGCGCGCGTTGTGTCGCCTCGTGCGCTGACGGTGTGCTACACTCTTGCACTGCTGAGTGGGCCAGACGGTCGCGCGATGTACTGCTTGCAGTACGCGTGAGGAAAGTCCGGGCTCCAGAGGGCGGGATGCCGGCTAACGGCCGGGCGGAGTGATCCGACGGAAAGCGCCGCAGAAAAGAAGACTCCCACCTGCGCCGCAAGGCGTAAAGGGAAAAGCTGAAACGGTGGTGTAAGAGACCACCAGCGTCGTGGCAACACGGCGGCTTGGCAAGCCCCATCCGGAGCAAGCGCGAATAGGAACGCTATGGGCCGGCCCGGTCCGCGTTCGGGTAGCGTGCGTGGAGCTGCACGGTAACGTGCAGACAAGATAAATGACCGTTCACGACAGAACCCGGCTTATCGGCCCACTTGGCATTTTTGTTACCCTGACAATCGGTATATGACCTTTGCCGTATTATTGAGGCTGTTTGTTGCTTTGCTTTTGTTTGAGGGGCTTTGTTGGACAGCTATTTTACTTTGCAATCGAATGTTGAGGCTATGGGCGAGTTTGTCGACCGCAAGAGTCGGTTTATTGCCCAGCTGGTCCATATTGAGTCCGAGGACGAGGCAAATGCCTTTATCGAGATGGTTCGCAAGCGCCATTACGATGCTCGTCATAATGTGCCCGCATGGATTTTGGTCGATGGGCGTGAGCGCCAGAGCGACGACGGTGAGCCGAGCCGTACGAGTGGCATGCCGACGCTCGAGGTGCTTCGCGGTGCGGGGCTCAAAAATGTTTGCTGTGTGGTGACGCGCTATTTTGGCGGCACGTTGTTGGGACCAGGTGGTCTGGTGCGTGCCTATACGGCCGCGACGCAAGCAGCGGTTGCGACGGCGCAGGAAGCCGGGCAGATCGTCGAGATGACAAGTGTCGTGCCCGTTGACGTCCATGTGGCCTATCCGCAGTATGAGCAAGTACTTCGTTTGGCACAGGACTCGGGCGCCAAGGTTTCGGACACTGACTACGCGGACGCTGTGACACTTCATTTGGTGTTTAAGGCGGGGGAGCAGGAGCCGTTTTGCACTAAGATACGCGAGCTTATGGCTGGCCGCGAGGAGATCGAGGTCGGCACTCCCGAGTTTGCCGAGTTTTAACGGCGACGACCGGCGTGCCATGGGATATCCCAGGCGCGCCGGCCGTCGCATTTTTGTTGCTGTCGTTTACTCGGCGAGCTGCTTCAACACGTCGCAGGCGATCTCGACGGCATCGTCGATGCAGCCGGGGCAGCTGCGGAGCGGACCCTGGTCCGAGCCGATGCCCTTGAGCGTGCCGCAGATGGTCGCCGTGTTCTTCTCGCCAAAACGCTTAGCGGTCTCACGCGACAGCTTGTAGGTCTGCCCCTTGGTCTTGGGGTTTTCCATGCCCTCGCTCATCACAAAGCCCATGATGGCCACGGCGCCCGAGATGGCGCCGCAGGTCTCGGTCATCCCGCCCATCCCGGCACCGAAGCCCTCGGTGAGGGTGAAGGCAGTCTCGGGGTCGAGTCCAACGGCGGGAGCGAGTGTGCAGGCGACGGCCTGCGCGCAGTTGAAGCCGCGGGCATGGTATTCAGCGGCCTGAGCCTGGCAAGCGGCGGTGTCGAGCTGGGTGGTATCGATCTGCTTCATCGGTGTCTCCTTGATTGCGGTTTACCCGCCTATGGTACCCTTGCCGGCGCATTTCCTCATTGAGACCCCAACGTATATCTCATTGTTTTTTCGCCTTCGAACACAACCTTTAAGATTTGGGACAAATAGCCCTGACAAATTCGTCCCATAACCTATCGGCGGGATGGGTTGAGAGGGGTACGGGGTAGCGGTATCGTGAACCGGATAAAAACAAAACCCAAGTAAGGGAGTTGGATATGAGCGAGCAGACCATCGGTACTACATGTGTTCAGGGCGGCTATCACCCGGGAGATGCGGAGCCGCGCCAGGTGCCCATCTACCAGTCCACCACGTGGAAATACGACACGTCCGAGCACATGGGCAAGCTGTTTGACCTGGAGGAGTCGGGCTACTTCTACAGCCGTCTGCAGAATCCCACGTGCGATCTGGTTGCCGCCAAGATCTGCGAGATGGAGGGCGGCACCGCTGCGATGCTCACGAGCTCGGGCATGGCCGCGAACTTCCTTGCGATCTTTAACGTGGCCGGTGCCGGTGATCACGTGGTCGCGAGCTCTGCTATCTACGGCGGTACCTACAACCTGCTTGCCCATACCATGGGCCGCATGGGCGTGACTTGCACGTTCGTTGCCCCCGACTGCACCGATGAGGAGCTGGAGGCCGCCTTTGAGCCCAATACCAAGCTTGTCTTTGGCGAGACGATTGCCAACCCCGCCCTTGCCGTGCTCGATATTGAGCGCTTTGCCAAGGCCGCGCATGACCACGGCGTGCCGCTGATGGTCGACAACACCTTCCCGACGCCCGTGATGTGCCGTCCCTTTGAGTGGGGCGCCGACATCGTTACGCACTCCACCACCAAGTACATGGATGGACATGCTGCCTACCTGGGCGGCGTGATTGTCGACCACGGCCAGTTTGACTGGATGGCCCATGCGGACAAGTTCCCGGGTCTCACCACGCCTGACGAGAGCTACCACGGCGTGACCTATGCCGAGAAGTTCGGCCGTGAGGGCGCCTTTATTACCAAGGCCACCGCGCAGCTCATGCGCGACCTCGGCCCCATGCAGAACCCGCAGGCGGCATTCTTCTTGAACAGCTCGCTCGAGAGCCTGCATGTGCGCATGCCGCGTCATTGCGAGAACGGCTTTGCCGTTGCCAAGTTCCTGCAGAGCCATCCCAAGGTGCGCTTCGTGAGCTATCCGGGCCTGGAGGGCGATAAGTACTATGACCTGGCTCAGAAGTATATGCCCAACGGTACTTGCGGCGTTGTGAGCTTTGGCTTTAACGGTGGTCGCGCGGCGGCCGAGACCTTTATGAAGAGCCTCAAGCTCGCCCAGATCGCCACGCATGTGGCCGACGCCCGCACTTGCTGCCTGCATCCCGCTAACGCTACGCATCGCCAGATGAACGATGAGGAGCTCATCGCCTGCGGCATCTCCGCCGACATGGTGCGCCTGTCGTGCGGCCTCGAGGACACGGCCGATCTGATTGCCGACCTTGAGCAGGCGCTCGAGCAGTGCTAGGCTAGCGTTCGCATAAGTCGCCGATGCCAGCAGAAAGCTTCGGTGACCTTTCGTTCCGATTCCGTAGGCGGGACCCCAATCGCGACTGTTCGCAGGCGATTGGGGCCCCGTTTTTGCGTTGCACCACTCGAAAGGATGGATATGGAAAAAACTGCAGAGCAGCTGCGCCGCGAGCGCATTGCCCTAGAGGGCGACACCCATGGCAAGAACAAATGGGCGATTCTGTTTACCGTGCTCATCATGACGTTTATGGTGTGTCTGGATTCGACCGTCGTGACCGTGGCGCTGCCCGTGATGCAAAAGGAGCTGGGCGTGGGCCTCGATCGCATTCAGCTGGTGAGCTCGGTGTATCTGCTTGCGACATGCGTGGCTATGTTGCCGTTTGGCCGTCTGGGCGACGTGCGCGGCAAGGTGAATGTGTTCCAGCTGGGCGTCATCGTCTTTTCGGTCGGTTCGCTGCTGTGCGGCCTTTCGGCCTCGCTCGAGGTTCTTATCCTGGCACGCATCGTTCAGGGCGTCGGTTGCGCGGCGGCCATGGCCAACAACATGGGTATCATCACCGAATCGTTTCCGGCGTGTGAGCGCGGCCGTGCCATGGGTATTCTCGCGACCTTCGTGGCCCTCGGCATGATGTGCGGCCCCGTGCTCGGCGGCATGCTGGTGGCAAGCTTTCCCTGGGAGAGCATCTTCCTCATCAACCTGCCCATTGGCGTCATCTCGTTTATCGTGGGGCTCTACACGCTGCCGCATGTTAAGCCGGAGGCCGGCAAGCGTCCCATGTTCCTGATCGAGGCCGCTCGTCGCTGCTTTGCAAATTCGGCCTTCACCATCAACCTTGCCTGCATGCTCATCGTGTTCGTTGGCATTGGCGCATCCGAGTTTATCCTGCCGTTCTATTTTCAGGACGCTCACGGCTTTGGTTCTGACATTTCCGGATTGCTCTTTTTGGCGCTGCCGATGGTGAATGCCTTTATCGGGCCGCTTTCGGGAACGGTTTCGGACCGTGTTGGCTGCGAGGGTCCCACGGCGGTCGGCCTGGGCGTGTACGTGTGCGGTCTTTTTGCGGTAAGCACGCTCGACGAGCACTCTTCCATCCCTGTGATCGTGTGCTGTGTCGCGTTTATGTCGTGTGGTACGTCGATTTTCCAGAGTCCCAACAACTCTCTGTACATGGGCTCGGCCCCGCGCGAGGCGCTCGGTTTTGCGGGCAGCTTGGGCAGTTTGGCGCGCTACGCCGGCATGGCACTCGGTATTACGGTGGCGTCGCATATCCTGTATGGACAGATGAGCGTGGCGATGGGCGAGGCCGTGACCAGTTTTGTTGCAGGCCGTCCGGATGTTTTCCTGTTTGGTTTCCGTTCGGTGTTCTACGTGCTCATGGCTGTGGCCGCTGTGGGCTTTGCGCTCGCCATGGTTCGTTTGGTGAGGATGCGCGCCCGCCATTAGCGTGTTGGGAGGCTGTCTGCCACGATTCGCGCCCATCTACTACGTTTGACCGCGCAATCCCAACCATGACGCATTCGATAAAAACAAAAGCGCAGGTAGATGGCTTGCTGGCAATAAGGAATTAGGGCTATGGACAGGGATGGCAGGTTAAACGTAGTAGATGGGCCGGTTTTGTGGCGCGCGTCTCCCACTGGTCTGCTGGGACGGAGGAAAACGGGGCTTTTGGCTCTATGAAGCCCTCTGCGGGGCTCTGCGGGAGATGGTTTCTTTAAAACAATGCCGGTTTACTACGATGATTCGCCATATGGCCACCACGAGTCCTTTTTTGGATAAATGCCAAGTCGTCTACCTGCGGTTTTGTTTTCTAGAATTCGGGCGTGGTCAAGACCCCACGTTTCATCGACGTAAACCGGCATAGTTTTGAAATGACATTAAATCGGTAGCAGGCATATCCGCTTGCAAAGGCAGCTATCGCCCCTCTGGAAGTAGCTAAAAGAGCCCCGTTTCAAAAAGACTGGTCTTGCGGCTTTATAGTGCGACGAGGCTTGTGGGGCGGGCGGGGGTCGGTCCGTGGTAGACTATCGAACAACGTTTATTAATCGCGCGGTATCGTTGCCGCGAGAAGGGGTTGCGCCATGCAGGAGCTTGAGGATCGTATTCGCCATGACGGCATCGTAAAGGCCGGTAACGTCCTTAAGGTTGATGCCTTCCTCAACCACCAGTGCGACGTTGAGCTGTTCGACCACATGGGTGCCGAGTGGGCCCGTCTGTTCGAGGGTGTCGAGATCAACAAGATCCTGACGATCGAGGCTTCGGGCATTGGTATGGCCTGCATCGCGGCTCAGCATTTTGGCGGCGTGCCGGTTGTTTTTGCCAAGAAGGCCCAGTCCATCAACCTCGACGGCGAGCAGTATGCCACGACCATCTACTCCTTTACCAAGCAGAAGGAGTACCCGGTCATCGTTGGCAAGCGTTTCCTGTCCGAGGGCGACAAGGTCCTGATCATCGACGACTTCTTGGCCAACGGCTGCGCGCTCGAGGGTCTTATCAAGATCTGCGAGGCTGCGGGTGCCGAGGTGTCCGGTATTGGCATTGCGGTGGAGAAGGGCTTCCAGGGCGGCGGCGATAAGCTCCGCGAGCGCGGCTTCCGCGTTGAGAGCCTGGCCCGTATCGCCGATATGGACTGCGTGACCGGCGAGATCACCTTCGCCTAAGCGTGCAACACAAGCGTCTGGTATGCGATGCGACAAAGGGACCTTCCCTTTGTCGCATTTTTATATGAGGGGAGGTATTGATATGAATGAGAACAAGATGGGATGGCGCGAGTATGCGCGCTATGCCGAGATGTCGGCCGAGGAGTTGGCGCGCGATTGCGAGGTGCAGGTGTTTCGCGCGACGGGTCCGGGCGGGCAGGGCGTGAACACGACGGACTCGGCGGTGCGTATGAAGCATGGGCCCACGGGGATTGTCGTGACGGCGCGTGAGAGCCGTAGTCAGTTTCAGAATCGCGCGAGCTGTCTGCGTAAGCTGCGCGCTGAGCTGGAGCGTCGCGGGCGTCCACCGCGCCGACGCGTAAAGACTAAGGTGCCTCTGCGCTCTCGCCAGCGCAGGCTCAATGACAAGCACTTCAACGCGATTAAAAAGGCCAACCGTCGCAAGCCGGGCGGGGAGGAATGATCTTCTCAATAAGTTGCGGTGAAATAGGGACTGTTTCGCGGCTTTAGCTGCATAAACAGTCCCTATTTCACTGCAACTTAGGTGGGGTTAGCGGGTTGGGTGCCAGACTTGGAGGGCGCCGGGTAGGATGTCGACTTCGATGCGCGAGGCGACGATGGGCTCGCCGTCGGCCTGGATGGGGTAGTCGGGCTCTTCAAAAGTTAGCTCGGCATGGCGGCAGCGGCGCATGCGAACCGGTGGCAACTTGGTATGGTGGCCGTCCTTGGCCGAAAGGAACATAGGCAGGGCTACCGCGCGAGGGACGGGGCCGCAGGCGTAGCAGACGTCGAGCATGCCGTCGCAGGGGTCGGCATCGGGGCAGATGCGATAGCCCGAGCCATAGGTAGGACCAAGCTGAATCGCCATGATGATCGCCCTCACGCGCTCGGCGGGCGCGCCGTCAAAGCTGACTGTTATGGGGTAGTTGCGATAGCGCAGGCCAAACTGCTCAAGTCCCGAAAGGGTGTAGAGCGGAGCACCCGTCAAGCCGGTCTTTTTGCGCAGCTCGGTGGTGCCAAGGCCGATGGCGGCATCAATACCGACGGAGAGCGTCTGGTCGTAATACTCGACGATCGCCTCGCCGCTGCCGCTTGCGGGGTTCCATGAGCGAATCCGCCCGATGTCCTGACGCTGCAGCTCACAGGTGAGCAGCGCGCCAAAATCCTTGCCGGAGAAATCGTCGATGCCGAGCGTCTGGGCAAAATCGTTGCCGGAGCCCACGGGCAGGACGGCAAGAGTGGGGCGGGCATCCTCCTTTTGCGTCATAATACCGTTGA
>CALDCF010000008.1 GCA_937937635.1 uncultured Collinsella sp. | reverse complement strand
CCCCGCCGACCGATACGGCCGCCGCGACGCGCATGGTAGAGCAGGCCATCGCCGGCGCCGAGGCCGCGGTCCCCGGCTGCCATGGCAGCTATACCGTGACGGGCGACCGCCCCGCCATCGAGCGCGATCCAAGCTCTCCCCTTCTGGCGGCACTCAAGCGTACCGCCGATGACGTGACGGACACGGACACGACCGTCGGCTTCTTTACCGGCTACACCGACACCGCCGTCATCGCGGGCAAGACGGGCAACCGCAACTGTATGAGCTACGGCCCCGGGTCGCTCGCGCTCGCGCACAAGCCCAACGAATATGTGCCCCACACCGATATCGTTCGCTGCCAAAACGTGCTCATCGCGCTCGCTGACAACACGCTCTGGGACGCAAACGGCCAAGTTGGGGCATAATAAGCCGCGAACAAACCGACTCACGCGTTAGGACCGTCCATGAAAGCTCTTCCGTTTCCCTGCATCCGACCGGCTCAGGACCGCGTGCTCGAAGCGTTGCCTGCGATGGGCGGTATCCTGAGCGGCAACGACGCCCTGCGCGGCGCCATCGCCGACGGCCTGATGCTCAAGGATCCAGGCGCGGCGTATTACGTGTACGAATGCTCAGGAGAGCCGGGGCGCGCGACGGGTGTCGTGGCGATTTGCCCGATTAACGTGCTGACGGGCAGCGACGAGGCTGCTGCCGAGAACGTCGACGCACTCGCCGCTGCGCACGCGATCGCCGACCTCAAGGTACAGCCTCGTCCCGTGTCGCTCGCCTACGAGGCCTCGCCCGTCATGGATATCATCCTGGGCGCCGCCAAAGAGGGCGCATCACTCTACGCCGTCACCGACCCCGCGGGCATCACGCATCGCGTGTGGCAGGTCAAGCGCGAGGACGCTGTCGGAGCCATCCGCGCCATGCTCGACCAGGCGCCCGAGCCCGTCCTCGCAGACGATCCGGCCTATGCCGCCGCGCTGGCAGGGGCAGCGCAGCTCCTGGTTGACGAGGCCCGCAGCGCCGGCGTCTACACGGGCAAGGAACCGTTCAACTTTGTGGTCGCCGCGCTGTTCCCCGCCGCACAGGTCGCAGGCGGCACGCCGCAGGTTCCAACGGGCCTGCTCACCCACCAGATCGCACGGTTCTAACAAGGCCCAAACGCCTAGCATCAAGACTTGGCAGCTCAACAAACAAGGGGCGGAGATGCAATGCCTGCGCATGCATCTCCGCCCCTTTCGGGTCGAGCAATTATGTCGGCAATCTGCATCGCCGTGCCCGCGCTAGCCCCGCCGCGGGCCTGCTGCCGCCACGAGCGGCTCAAGCCCCAGCTCGCGCGCGTAGTCTTCCTGCGTAAAGATCTCAACCAGTTCAAACGTATCCGTCGCATCATCAAACGCAAAATGCAGTACCGAGCAGTTGCCCGGCACACGGTCGCGCTCGTCTGCCGCCGCGCCCTTCACGTGATCCATAAACTCCTTGATAGCCGAGCCATGGCTTACCGCGAGCACGCACGTATGGTCCGGACGCTGCATAAGCTCGGTCAACGTCGCCACCATGCGCTCGCGCACCTGCATCTGGCCCTCGCCGCCAAACTGGCAATAGAAGTCGTGCCACGGGCGCTCGGGCATGAGCATCACGCGCTCGGCCTCAAAGTCGCCAAAGAACCACTCGCGCAGGCCGTCCAGGCGCTCGTACGCCAAGCCCGGCCACAAGTTGGCGATAGTCTGCTCGGTGCGATGAAGTGTGGAGGTGTAGGCATGATCGGGCTCAATGCCGCGCGCACGCAAGAACATGCCGGCACGCGCCGCCTGGTCGCATCCCAGCTGCGTAAGCGGCGAGTCGCTCCAGCCCTGAATAATGCGCTTGAGGTTAAATATCGTCTGTCCATGACGAACCAGATACAGGTCTTTATTCATAGGGGGTCCTTTCGTTTGTTACCAACCCAAGAGCGAAAACGCCCCGTTGCAATAGCCAAAATGAAGCACGGCGCCGTTGTCGGGTAGCTCTCCCCCGCCAGTCACATACTCAAGAAACTCCTGGCAGGCTGAGCCGTGGGAAACCGCCAGCACGCAGTCGTGCTGCGGCCTGGCCATGATGCGGGACAGCGCCGCGACCATGCGCGACTGAAGCCGCACTTCCGACTCGCCGCCAAAGGCCACCGGATAATCGCCCCAGGGCTGCGGCGGCATCTCGCGATTTGATGTGCCCTCCAGCGAGCCAAAATGCCACTCACGCAGGTCATCGACCAGCTCAATGGAACGGCCCTCGCCAACGATAAGCTCGGCCGTATGCCGCGCCCGGCCCAACGGCGAGGAATACACATGATCAAAGGCCACGCCACGCGCCGCAAACGCCGTACGCGCCGTCAGCGCCTGCTCGCGCCCGCGCGCCGTAAGCGGCGAATCGTGCCAGCCCTGCAAAATGCTCTGCACATTGAGCTCAGTCTGCCCATGCCGCACCAAATACAGATCTGCCACACACCCTCCCCTCGTACCACCACAAAGGGGACAGGAGCCTTTGTGGTGATTTTGCCGCCGGATTGCACCGCAACGACGCACAACTACAGCAGCACGTCGGCAAGCGGACGCTTGGGTACGTGGTGCACCCGCGCCTCGTCGCGCCAATAATTGATGGAGCCGTCGGGGTTGGAATCGATCGCATCGATCACCTGTGTCTCGGCCGGAATGCCAAACGCCATGATCAGCTTGAGCTCATACTTGTCGTTATTGAGCCCCATGGCTTCGATCGCGCGGGGCGTAAAGGCCTTGAACATGCAGGCTGCCACCTCGGGCGTGGCGCTGCGGGCGGCGAGCATCATCGTCTGCGCGGCAATGCCCGTGTCGACCTCGGTAATGGGAGCGGCAGGCTTGCCCGGAACGGCGCGCTCGGCCAGAATCGCGATGTAGCCGGTCGGGCGCTCACCCTCGGCAGGACCCGGCCAGTCCTTAAGTGCGCCGGCCCATGCGAGCTCGTCAAATACACGCGCGCAATCCTCGGCACCGCTCACCACGTGAAAACGCAGACGCTGAGCATTGGCGCCGCAGGGAGCCAGGTGCGCCAGTTCCGCCAGCTCGAGCAAAAACTCGCGCGGCACGCGCATGGACTCGCCAAAACGGCGGCACGTACGGGCACGACGGACCAGCGCATCAAACGCTTCCAGACCGAGCTTTTCGCAACCCTGCCCTGCCATCGATTCGACACTCGACGGTGCCTCGGGAACTGCTTCGTTCATAGGGACCCCCAATACAAGTCAATTGTCCTTAGGAAAATCTAACCTAAAACGTAGGCAATAACGAACAGGACTGCAATGTTCTACACCTGTTGAATAGAAAATCGCGACGTGGGGAACAACGGAAACAATTCGGGGCCTTTGGGTTACGTTTCGCCCTCCCCGACCCATACGTCAGCGCCCTTAGGGGATACTGGTTGTAACGATCAAGGCTTACGCCGCACGGAAAGGAGACATTATGGGCATCTTTAAGAACGATGACCAAAAATCGAGCCAGTTTGGATTTGACGAGAAAAGCATGGCGGGCAAAGCCGTCAAGGCCGTACGCTGGATCTACGCCATCACGGGCGTCTTAGCACTCATTGCTGGTATCGCGCTGCTTTTTGCACCCGCCAAGTCCCTCGTCTTTTTGACGACCGTCCTGGGTTTTTACTTTGTAATCACTGCTGCCATCAGACTGTTCACTGCCATTTTTGAGCCGCTGCTGCCCACCGGCTGGCGCGTGACGAGCATCATCTCCAACCTACTCATTATCTTGGGCGGCGTCATAATCCTGCGCAACCAGGCCTTCTCGACCGCGACGCTCACCACGATGGTGGTTATCGTGGCCGGCTTTGGCTGGATTGTCGAAGGTGTCATGTCCATTCTGGAGTCCGAGCTTTCGTCCAACCGTGCCCTCGCCATCCTGAGCGGCGCACTTTCCATCATCGCCGGCATGTTCGTGTTTATCTATCCGCTGTGGTCGGCCAAGATGCTCGTCATCTTTAGCGGCGCCGCGCTGCTGGTGTTTGGCGTAACGCTGATTGTTCGCGCTATTCAATTTGGCAAACTGGTGCACTAGATGCCGCGAACGCTCTTTATTGATGCCGACGCCTGCCCAGTCACGCGCGAGTCAATTGACTGCGCGCGGCGGGCGGGCGTCGCCGTTGTTATCGCCGGCAACAGCACGCAAAACCTAGAACGGCACATTCGCCGCGACGACCCGCGCGATGCCGAGCACGCGCGACGCGGCTTTTGGGTCACGACGCTCGACGTGAGCGTGGGCGCCGACAGCGCCGACTTTGCCATTGTCGAACGCCTGCAGGCGGGCGACGTGGTCGTGACGCAGGACATTGGCTTGGCGAGCATGGTGCTCGGGCGCAATGCCGCCGCTATCGGTGTGCGCGGGCGCGTCTACGACAAAGCAACCATCGACATGCAGCTGTTTATTCGCCACGAGGAAAAGAAGGTGCGCCGCGCCGGCGGACGCACTCGCGGACCGGCGGCATTTACCAGCGAAGACCGCGCCCGCTTTAAACGCAACCTCACCGAGCTGTTGAGCTAACCAAGGTAGATTTTTGGGACATGCCTAAAAATCTACCTTTTTGTTTTGGCGATTGACGCGCATCAAACGCCCAGGTCATGGCGGCAAATTTTACGGAATGCCCCAGTTTTTACGGCATATCCCAAACATCTACTTAGAGGCCAACGGCGGAGAGGATGAGACCCCAGCCCGCGCCGATAACGTACATCATAATCAGGAACACGACGTTTTCGCGGGCGCTGCGGTTGGTGCGGAACAGCACCAGATAGCCCACGCCGGCGGAGATAAGCGTGCCGGCGAGCATCGGTGCCAGCTGCAGCGCACCTTCCAGATACAGCTGCGTGATGACGACGCTGGCCGAGCAGTTGGGAATCAGGCCGACAAGCGCCGAGCCCAGGACTGCAAGCGTCTCGTTACCGCGCAGGAACTGCTCAATCGCCGATTCGCCGAACGTCTCGAGCACGGCGACCAGAATCAGCGTCACCAGAAAAATGAATACCGATACCTGTATGGTGTGCGAGATCGCACTGCGGATAATCGACAGAACGGGCGCGCCCTCGTGGGAGTGGTCGTGGCTGTGGCCGTGGTTGTGCTCATGCTCGCTCGTGTGACCGTGATCATGGCTGTGTCCGTGGTCGCGCTCATGTTCATCTTCATCATCATCGCAACCGCAATGGTCGCGCTCGCATAACTCGTGGATGTGGTCGGCGCTCACGCCCGCCTCGGCCACCTCGTCGATGATGTCACCGCCAGTGTGGTCGTCGTGCGCGCAGTTCACGTGGGCCGGGTTGGCCGCGATTCCCAGCACGGTACGACGAATCGCCACATGCGCGCGAGCGTTACGACGCAGGCCGCGAATGGCGGCGTCCACGATAAAGCCCGTAACCAGCGCGATCAGTGCCTTCGAAGCCAAAAGCATCGCCATGGTCTGCAAGGGCACCTGCTCGGCGACCAACAGCGGCAGCATCTCATCGGAGGTCGAAAGGAACACCGCCACCAACGTGCCCAAGGTCACGACACGACCGGCGTACAGCGTGGCCGCCATTGCCGAAAAGCCGCACTGCGGCACCATGCCCAACAACGAGCCAACCACGGGGCCCGCGGCACCAGCGCGCTTGATGGCGCCGTTAACGCGGTCGCCCGCGACGTGTTCCAGGGTCTCGAGGGCCAGATACGTCACCAACAAAAACGGCACCAGCGACAGCGTGTCCTTGCCGGCGTCGAGCAAAATATCAATCAGCAAATCCATGACGGATGGAACCTTTCGTGTCTTTCGGCAGCATTGTAAAAGTCCTAGCGGTCAACTAGGGTATTGTAGTTGACCTAGGCGTGGTGCCAATAGTTGCCCATGGTAAACTATCATCTCGCCATAACTCAGTAACCCCGAGCCGCGCGACGCGGCCCGTCCAAGGAGCAGCCTATGAACGTTTCGCAAGCACTCGAATACGAACGCCAACCGTTTATCCCCATGTTTATCTATGGCGATCACGGTGCCATGGAGTCTGAGCGCCAGAAGGGTGAAGAGGCCCTCAAGGTGCTCGAGACCGAGTACTTTACCGCCGAGGACAACCCCGGCTTCGACTTTGCCACCGTGCGCGACCTGGCCGACCGCAACCGCGACCTGTGCGACCAGATCGGCGAGGCACGCCTGCGCAACGTGACGCCCGCGACGCTTTCGCGCGGCCTGTCCGATGCTGACACCTGCGCCGCCATCGGCAAGATGCAAAAGCGCACCGCCGCGTCCGTTATGCGCGAGATCCGCGGCGACCGCGACGCGCTCGGCGTGGCCTACGCCCGCAAGCCCATCCAGGGCACCGTGCTCGGTATCGACATCGAGACCACCGGCCGTGCACCCGAACGCGGTTATATCATCAACGTCGGCTGGGAGATCATGGAACTCACCAGCGACGCCGTCCCGCACGACGCCGAGGCGCACTACTGCGGCCTGCCTGACATCTACCGCGGCGAAGATGTGCCGCTGTCGAATATCCACCACATTACCTGGGACGACATCGACGGGAAAACGCCCTTCCGCGAGAACAAGGAGCTGCAAAAGCAGCTACTCAAGCTTATGAAGAAGTATCCGTACATGGCGCACAACGCCGCCTTTGAGGACAGCTGGTTCAAGATTCACCTGGACGGTTACGCCGAGGCACGCCGTGCCGGCAAGATCATCGTCATCGACTCGCGCCAGATCTGCCGCAGCCTGGACGCCGACGTGCGCTCGCTCCCCCGCGAGTCCGCGCCCGCCGCGCTCGAAAACTGGGCCCGCCGTCGCGGCACCCTCGCGCCCGACGCCAACGAGCAGCATCTGGGTCTGGACGACACCGACCTTATGCTCCGCACGGTACAGGCCGAGTTCAACCTCAAGAACCTATTCGCGAAATAACCGATCCATCTGCGGGAGCGCCTGCCAGGCACAGTGCAATCCGTCTGGAGGCACCGGCACGCAGTAAACTAGGGCGCAGTCTTATGGCTGCACCCTAGTTTGCATCAAAACGAGCAAATTCGCGTGCTTCACATAGTCGGCAGGTTGGCCCACCTACTTTTTTCGAGTTGTTCGGCCAGCTGAACCACTAGTCGAGGCCCCTTGAACCGCAATCGAGCGCTATAGTCGCCCCAATTTCGCAACCAAGCCCCATAAATCTACCTGAATCAATTCGAATAGGACGTTGCGATCGCACCATTCGTATAGGATAAGGCCGAATAACTCAAATTATGTTGGTGAGGCATCTGAGCGGTCGGCAAAAACGCTTAGAAGCTACGAATCCGCAACTAAAGTTCACCAAAATGGGGCAGCCGACAGAAACCTCCCCAGCCGAAGCTGCCCCCCTCAATACGACAGCTCAAAAACCCACCGTTCGCAGAAGATAAGCCGCGCCCCAATACCGTTGCCCGAAGTTTCGGGCGTATATGGCGTCCGCTATGCCATCATGCGCGTATGGGAATCGTTCTGTCACATACCACGGCACGCGCTGTATACCAAACAGTCAACTCGCTCGCAAGCTACGCGACCGATCCCATACCTATGGAAAAGATCAAGGTGTCTGCGCCGACCACGTCCGACCTGGAAGCGGCGCGAGCATGGCTCAACAGAAAGAATGTCGATTCTGAAAGCATCCATGTGCTGACGTTTTCCAATAATGCCAAAAGGCACCGCAAGGGCTGCATCTGCCACTGCACGCGCTATACGTTTGATGCAGAAAGCTACCTAGAACTCGAGCCGAACGTCTACATCGTCGATATCAAGGTGTGCGCGTTAGAAGCAGCAGCCGACCTCAACCTTTCGGAGCTCGTTGAGTATTACTTTGAAATCTGCGGCTCCTACGCGCTTGGAACGTCCGACGAAACTCAATATCGCGAGCGCCCAGCCCTAACCAGCGTTGAAGAGCTCAGAGCCTTCTTTTCAGAGGCATCGGGGTATCGTGGATCTAATAAAGCACTTAAGGCACTTTCTTATGTACGCGAAGGCTGTCGCTCCCCACTCGAAACGGCGTTTGTCATGATGCTGACAATGCCCAAGTCAATGGGTGGCTTAGCCATAAGCGCTATCAAAACGGACTATCCGATCCCAGTCCCCAAAAGATACGCCGCCCTAACGCGACGGACGGTTTTCTACCTCGACGCGCTGCTCGAAAATTCGATGACCGATATCGAATACAACGGCTTTTACCACGACGAGCCCGAACAGCAATCAATTGACGAGGAACGCCGAAACACGCTGCGAAACATGGGATATGCCGTTATCACAGTTAGTCGTCATTCGTTTTTCAAGCAGTCCGCTTTTAGACGGGTCATGGAAGCGATTCGCATTCGCGAGAAGATATGGCCCGGTCGACTCCCGGATAACTTCGCCATCCTGCAAGAAACTCTTCGTCAATTTGTCTTGCGGCGCTACTTCGAATACGGCCGCCGCGTCCTGGAGACACTCAAAGAAGAAGAGGCCGCCAAGCGCGAAATTGCAAGCCAATATCCGCAAGCTGATGACCCGAGCATCAACGATGTGCCAGAACCCGACGACATGCAACACGTCGGGGCCCTTGCTGAGGAAATCAATGGGCCTTGGGAAAGCGACATTTTCGCAAAAATCGATGAAAACCGCACGGAAGACGACACGATTATTGATCTAATTGAGAATTCGCTCTTCTAAAGGCGATCTCTGCGGATGTTCACCTACATTTTTCGACTTATTCGGCCACCGATGTGCCAGATTGGCTGCAGCAATGCTCAATATAACTTTAGATAAAACTGATTCTGCAGGAACTCCCGTAGAGGAAGAACTGATTCTCGCGGTATTTAACACGATAAAGTACAAATATGAACAGTTCTAATGCTTCTCAAGGTGGCTTTCTTAGCATGCTGGCCGAACATCTCGAAATATGTTGGCGAGCATTGCGTCGATGTCTCCCAACCCGCAGAAAATCGCCGAGGCGGCAAGCAGTCATCGAAATTATCGCAAATTGTATTGACATATGAACATGCGCTCATATAATCGGAAGTAAGTTATATGAGCGCATGTTCATATGAAAGGATATTGCAATGAGCAGCCACGCTGATGAAACAAAGACTGGCATCGAGGCCACCGAGCCGATCGTCCCCACCACCTGCTCGCCCGAGGACCTTCCCGACGAGGAGCTTCTCTACGACCTTGCCGACCTGTTCAAGGTCTTCAGCGACACCACGCGCATCAAGATTCTCTATGCCCTCATGGGCCGCGAGCTCTGCGTGGCCGACATCGCCGAGGCGACCGCAACCTCGCAGTCTGCGGTGTCGCACCAGCTGCGCACGCTCAAGCAGTCGCACCTGGTCAAGTTCCGCCGCGACGGCCGCAACATTCTCTACTCGCTCGCCGACGATCACGTCTACACCATGCTCAACCAGGGCATGAGCCATATCTGCGAATAGCAATCACCCACGGTATCAGCGCGGCCGGCACCCAGACCGCTAACACAGGGAAAGGAACCCACCATGAAAAAGCAGTTTAAGCTTGACGAGATCGATTGCGCCAACTGCGCGCGCGAGCTTCAGGACGAACTTGCCAAGCTCGAGGGCGTCAAGTCCGTGTCGGTCAACTTTATGACCCAGAAGCTGACGCTCGAGGCCGACGACGCCGAGTTCGACGAGGTCCTGGACCGCGTCGTTGAGTTCACCGCCGACGCCGAGCCCGACTGCGAGATTATCCTCTAGTCCGCACAAGTGCTTCCTGCAAGGCCGCGCTTGCCGCGGCCTTTGCTCGCGATATTATATGAGCGAGTGTTCACACATTCAAATGGGAGGTTTGAATCATGGCGACCGCCGACCCTAAAAAGAAAAAGAAGAAGCGCAAGAAGAAAGAGTCCCTTGAGCACAAGCGCAACCGCATCCTGGTAGCACTGGGCATTTTTGCCGTTGTTTATGCCCTCGACGAGCTCGGCGCCCTCACTATCGCATTTGGGGAGCCCGGCAACATCTACGCCAGCTTCGCGCTGTTCCTCGTGCCGTTTTTGATTGCCGGCTACGACGTACTGCAAAAGGCATTCAATAACATCCGCCGCGGCAAGGCCTTCGACGAGAGCTTCCTCATGGCCGTCGCGACCATCGGCGCGTTTGCCATGGTGCTCTTCCCCGATACCGACCCGCACATGGCCGAAGGCGCCGCCGTCATGCTGTTCTACCAGGTCGGCGAGCTGTTCCAGGCATACGCCGTGGGCAAGAGCCGCAAGTCGATCAGTGCCATGATGGACATCGCGCCCGACTACGCTAACGTCGAGCAAGCCGACGGCACGCTCGAACAGGTCTTTCCCGATGACATCGCCGTCGGCACCGTGATCGTGGTCAAGCCCGGCGAGCGCGTGCCTATCGACGGCGTCATCGTCGAGGGCGAAACCCAGCTCGACACCGCCGCACTCACGGGCGAGTCAGTCCCCCGCCCCGCCAAGACCGGCGACGATATCATCAGCGGCTGTATCAACATGACGGGCCTCATCCACGTGCGCACCACCAAGCCCTTTGGCGAGTCCACCGTCGCGCGCGTCCTGGAACTCGTGGAGAATGCCAGCGAAAAGAAGGCGCGCACCGAGAACTTCATCACGCGCTTTGCCCGCGTCTACACGCCCGCCGTCACCGGCGCGGCCGCGGTGCTCGCGCTTGGCGGCGGCCTGGTGACTGGCGCTTGGTCCGATTGGATCCTGCGCGGCCTGACCTTCCTGGTCGTCAGTTGCCCGTGCGCGCTCGTGATCAGCGTGCCGCTGAGCTTCTTTGGCGGCATCGGCGGCGCATCCAAGCTGGGCGTCCTCATCAAGGGCTCCAACTACCTCGAGACGCTCGCCGATGTGGACACCGTCGTCTTCGACAAAACGGGCACCCTCACCAACGGCACGTTCTCGGTCGTCGCGGTGCACCCCGAGGCCGGCTATACCGAGCAGTCGTTGCTCGAAGTTGCCGCCCTTGCCGAGTCATTCTCCGACCACCCCATCGCGCAGTCGGTACGCACCGCCTTCCAGGGCGAGCTCGATCCCAAGCGCGTGACGGATTCCACTAATGACGCGGGCCACGGCGTGACGGCGACCATCGACGGCAAGCATGTCGTCGTCGGCAACGCCAAGATGCTCGCCGCGGCCGGCGTTGAAGCACCGGACTGTGAGGTCGTCGGCACGATCCTTCATGTGCTCGTGAACGGCGTGTATGCCGGCCACATCGTGATTGCAGACACCGTTAAGGCCGATGCCGAGCAGACGATCCGCGACCTGCACGCCGCCGGCGTCAAGCGCACCGTTATGCTCACAGGCGACCGCGAGGAAGTGGCTGTGTCCGTTGCCGAACAGCTGGGGCTCGACGAGTTCCACGCGCAGCTGCTGCCGGGCGACAAGGTCGAACGTGTTGAAGCGCTGCTCGCGGCCGAAAGCGGCAAGGGCAAGCTCGCCTTTGTAGGCGATGGCATCAACGATGCGCCCGTGCTCACCCGCGCAGACGTTGGCATTGCCATGGGCGCCATGGGCTCCGACGCTGCGATCGAGGCCGCCGACGTTGTGCTCATGGATGACAAGCCGTCCAACATCTCCCGCGCTATTCGCGTGGCGCGCAAGACCATGACGATTGTTTGGCAGAACATTATCTTTGCGCTGGGCATTAAGCTGCTGATCCTTGTGCTGGCAGCGCTGGGCATCGCCAATATGTGGCTTGCCGTCTTTGGCGACGTGGGCGTGGCGATCATCGCCATCCTGAACGCCATGCGCGCGATGGGTGTCAAGAACCTGTAGCGTCTGTGGTCCTTCCGGCCGGGACCGGGCTTGGGTTTGAAAACGTCCTCGCGCATGAGGCCCGCCTTTCCTGCTCCTGCGGAGCAACGGAAAGGCGGGCCTCGCGCTGCGGATTGTTTTCAAACCCAAGCCCGGTCCCGGCCTGCGGTGACGTTGCTGGTGGTTCTTGGGCATCGCTTGCTGGCGGGGTTCCTTGTCTGAGTTGGACTTAGTTGGTGGGGCCACTGATCCCGGTCGCTGTCCCGCGCCGTTCCGGCGCGGGAGGCACGCCTCTTTGGGGACGCAGAGATAGCCCAGCTGTGGTGACGTCACGCACCGATTGCTGCACTTTGGACTGCGTCGGGCTCGTTATTGTCCGAGCCCCCTCTCCCCTTTTCGCTGGTTCGCGCTTTGCGCGAACTCCGCGCTACTGGGGACCTGTTAGGATTCCGTTGTTGAGTTCGACGTCTCTTCCCTGGCGAGCATCGACCTCAGCTTCTCGAAGCTCTCCTCGCTTAGGCAGTGCTCCATGTGGCAGCCCTCTTGCGAGGCAACCTCTGCCGAAACGCCTGCGTCCTCGAGCAACCGCACGAAAAAGCAGTGGCGCTCCCACATTTGACGGGCAACCTCAAGACCGCGTTCCGTCAGACGCACGTCGCGTTTGCCCATCTCCACGTAGCCGGTGCTCTCCAAGGCCGCCATGGCTTTAGAGACGCTTGCTTTGGTTACGCCCAAGTATTCGGCAACGTCGATCGAGCGCACGGTGCCCTGACGTTCCGATAGGACGTAGATCGATTCGAGATAGTCTTCTCCGGATTCACGTAGAGCCATGGGCCGCCTTTCGCGATGGCTTCTAGTTAGCCTTTGGATACTTTTACTTGATTTACTTTACCGCAAAAGTTGCCCATGTCTTACTACGTTGTTTAAAAAGTTAACCGTGTTTCACAAAACGCACGGGCGAGGCGCGACACCCCGGCGCGTGGCGCACGGCGCGCAAGGAGTGTCCCCAGCTGCCGGCCGAAAAGGAACGTTCCCAAGTGCCGGGTGCCGGCCCGTAACTAGATCAGGCCAAAGTGCTTCGCGGCATTGTAAATCCCGTCGTCGTCTACGGCGGTCGTTACGTAGGTCGCGGCGGCCTTGACGGTCTCCTGCGCGTTGCCCATGGCCACGCTTATGTCCACGGCCGAAAACATCGACAGGTCGTTCTCGCCGTCGCCAAAGGCGATCGCCTCGCTCGCGTCGATACCAAGGCGCTCGAGCGTCGCCGCCACGCCCAGGTCCTTGCCGCCGTCGGCCGGAATAATGTCGCAGAACAGATCGCACCAGCGCGTGGTTGTCGAATGCGACAGGGCCTCATTCACAATGCCCTGGTCAGCCGGGTCCACAAAGGCGCAGAACTGGTAAACCGGCGCATCGAAGGCGTGCTCAAACGGCTCCTCGTGGTAGACGATTCCCGCGTTGCTGCCTGCCGTCACCACGCGCTCGGACAGGCGGTTCACAAACGAGTTCTCGCCCTGCATGCACAGCGAGTCGTAGCACCCCTGAGCCACCTGATCCACAATCACCGCGACGTCGTCCGGATCGATCGGACAGCTGCGGTAAACCCCCTCGGCATCAAAGCAGTGCTGACCCGAAAGCGTGATGTACGCATCCCAACCAAGATTGAACAGCCAATCGGGCATCTGATAGGTCGGGCGACCCGTGGCGATCACGCACGCAATCCCATGCTCATGAAAGCTGTCGAGCACCTGCTGCGCCGACGCCGGAATCCGATGGGTCTTAAAGCTCAGCAACGTGCCGTCGATATCGAAAAACGCGGCCTTGATCATCCTCGCCTACTCCTCGCCCTCGAGCTTCTCGCTCGCCTCGAGCCACGCCACCTCCAACTCGTCCATGGCGGCGTGGGCCTCGTCAATCTTTGCCTGCTGCTCGCCCAGCGCCGTGTAGTTGGTGGGGTCGACCTGAGCCATCGCGGCCTCGGCCTCCTCCACGCGGGCGCGCTGCGTCTCCATTTTGCGCTCGAGCGAGCTCACCTCGCGGCGAAGCTTCTGGCGTTCGGCGTTGGAAAGGCCATTGGGCTGGCCGCTCGCCTTGGGCTTATCGGCCGTCGCAGCCGCGGCACCGGTGTCGAACGTGCCGGTCTTGGCGCTCGGCGCACCCACGGGCTCGCCCTCGGCGGTGGCGTTGCACAGGCGCAGGTACTGGTCCACGCCGCCGGGCATATGCGTCAGGTGGCCGTCGAGCAGCGCCCACTGCTGGTCGGTCACGCGCTCCATCAAGAAGCGGTCGTGCGTCACCAGGATCAGCGTGCCGGGCCAGCCGTCGAGCAGGTCCTCGACAATCGCCAGCATATCGGTATCCAGGTCGTTGCCGGGCTCGTCCAGGATAAGCACGTTGGGCTCGTCCAGGATCGTCAGCAGCAGCGACAGGCGACGGCGCTGGCCGCCCGAAAGATCGCCGATGCGACTCCAGAGCTGCTGTGTCGTAAAGCCCAGGCGCTCGCAAAGTTTCTCGGGCGAAGTCTCCTTGCCGTCGATGACGTAGTACTTCTTATAGTTGCCGAGCACCTCGCGGATCGTGTCACCCATGTAGGGCTCGAGTTCCTCGAGCTGCTGCGACAGAACGCCAAAGCGCACCGTCTGGCCAATCTTCACACGGCCGCGCGTGGGCTCAATCTTGCCCTGGATCACGTCGAGCAAGGTCGACTTGCCGGCGCCGTTCTCGCCCAAAAGACCATAGCGGTCGCCCGCGCCGATGAGCCAGGTCACATCGGTGAGCACCTGCTTGGGCGCGCCATCGGCATCCGCATAGCCGGCGTCCACGTCGACCACGTCGATAACCTGCTTGCCCAGGCGGCTCACGGCCAGGCGCTTGAGCTCCAGCTCGTCGCGCACGGGCGGTACGTCGGCGATCAGCTCGCGGGCGGCATCCACGCGAAACTTGGGCTTGGTGGAGCGCGCCTGGGCACCGCGGCTCAGCCACGCGAGCTCCTTACGTGCCATGTTGCGAAGGCGCTCCTCGGTAACGGCGGCCATGCGGTCGCGTTCCACGCGCTGCAGGATGTATGCCGAATAGCCGCCCTCGAAGGGGTCGACCTGGCCGTCGTGGACCTCCCACATGCTAGTGCAGACCTCGTCCAAGAACCAGCGATCGTGCGTGACCACGAGCATGGCGCCCTGACCGCGCTGCCAGCGGGCCTTTAAGTGACGCGCGAGCCAGTTGATGGTGCGCATATCCAGGTGATTGGTGGGCTCGTCGAGCATGAGCACGTCGTAGTCGCCGATCAGCAGGCGCGCGAGGTCCACGCGACGGCGTTGGCCGCCCGAAAGCTCGCCCACCGTGCCCTCCCAGGGCACATCGCTGATGAGGCCGGCCAGAATCTGGCGCGTACGCGGACTCGACGCCCACTCATACTCGGGCGTGTCGCCCACAACGGCATGATGCACGGTATCGGTGTCGACAAGCTGATCCTTTTGGCCGAGTAGACCGATCGTGGTGCCGCGGCGGTGCGTCACGCGTCCGTCATCGGGCTCCAGCGTGCCGGCGAGCACGCTCAGCAGCGTCGACTTGCCGTCGCCGTTTTTACCGACAATACCAATGCGGTCGCCCTCGCCCACGCCGAGCGTCACGCTATCGAAAATATGCTTGGTGGGAAACTCTAGGCTGACGGAATCGCATCCCAAAAGAATCGCCATATGCCCTGCTCCTTCGTAGAAATTCAACGTTGTCCATGATAGCAGCGAGCCCCACCCCAAACCACCACGAAGGTGCCTGTCCCCTTTGTGGTGGTCGTTTCGGTCACAGAGCAAAAAGGCGGGCCATCTCCCGCAAGAGATGACCCGCCTCTCCAATCAGTCCCGCGGCAACCGTGGCCGCCGCGGGCCTCAAGCATGTCCCGGACTAGGAGAACATGCCGGTGAGGTAATCATTCAGCCGCTTATCCTTGGGCCGTTGGAAAATCTCGTCAGTTTCGTCGTACTCGACCATATCGCCCATGTAGAAGAACGCCGTGCGGTTGGACACGCGCGACGCCTGCTCCATGTTGTGCGTCACGATGACGATGGCACGGTCGGCCACGATCGATGACATCAGGTCCTCGATCGCCAACGTCGAGATGGGGTCAAGCGCCGAGCAGGGCTCGTCAAACAGGATCACGTCGGGGTTGAGCGCCAGCGTGCGCGCGATGCACAGGCGCTGCTGTTGGCCGCCCGAAAGCGCGTAGGCGCTCTTGTCGAGCTTGTCCTTGACCTCGTCCCACAGCGCGGCACCACGCAAGCTTTCCTCGACCATGCGATCGAGCTCGTCGCGGTCGGTGATGCCGTGGCGCTTGGGCGCAAACGTGATGTTGTCGCGAATGGACTTGCGGAACGGGTTGGGCTGCTGGAACACCATGCCGATGGAACGACGCAGCTCGTAGGTGTTCTCGGTCTTGGTGTTCACGTTGCGGCCGCGGTAGTTGATCTCGCCCTCCACGCGACAGCCGCGAATCTCGCGGTTCATGAGATTGAGGCTACGCAAGAAGGTCGACTTGCCGCAGCCAGAAGGCCCGATGAGCGCCGTGATCTCACCCTTGTGGAAGTCGAGCGACGTATTGTGCAGCGCATGGTGGTCGCCATAGTACACGTTGACGTCCTTGGTGGAGAGCACGACCTCGTCGCTCACGGCCTTGCCGCTCACACGAACACGTTTCTCGCTCTCCCCCACGCTCGACAAAAAGTCCTGGGTGTCGGACGATGCCGCCTCGGTTGCGGGCGTTACATTCATCTCGCTCATTCGGCCGTCATCCTCCTTGCCAGTTGCTTGCCCACGATACGGGCGACCACGTTAAACAGCAGCACGCAAATCATCAGCAGTGCCGCGGTGCCCCAAACGATCTGCTGGGCCTCGGGGCTGCCCTCGCCATAGATCTTGTAGATGTGCACGGCGAGCGACTCACCGGGGCGGAACACGTTCCAGGCGCAGGTGGGACTCGACAGGTTAAAGCTCAAGAAGTTCAGGCGAACCGGCGAGCTCATGCCCGAGGTGAAGAGCAATGCCGCGGCCTCGCCAAACACGCGGCCGGCCGAAAGCACGATGCCGGTCACGATGGCAGGCATGGCCTCGGGGATCAGGATGTGCAGCGTGGCCTCCCAGCGGGTGAGGCCCATAGCCAGGCACGCATCGCGCTGGGCCTGCGGCACGTCCTCGAGCGCCTGCTGAATCACGCGCACCAGGATGGGGATGTTGAACATGGTGAGCGCGACGGCGCCGGAGATGATGGAGTACTTCCATCCCAGCTGCACCGAGAACACCAGGAATCCGAACATGCCGACAACGATGGAAGGCAGCGAGGACAGCGTCTCGATGGCGGTGGAGGCGATGTCGCGGATGGGACCGTCGGGTGCGTACTCGACCAGGAAGACTGCGCCGCCCAGGCTGATGGGCACCGAGATGATCAGGGTGATCAGCAGCAGGTAGAACGAGTCGAACAGCTGGTAGAGCACGCCGCCCTGAGTGCCGTTGGCGCGCGACGGCTCCGTGAGGAAGCCCGGCTGGAACAGCGTCGAGATACCCTCGAACAGAATGTAAGCCACCATGGACACGACGATGAGCATGACGATGGCGACGATTGCCGTCAACACACCCGTGGCGATGCGGTCCTGTTTTTGGACACGCCCGAGTCTCGCCTCGTCGATGTGGATGCGCGTGCTAGCCACGAGCCTTCGCCCCCTTGCGGCCAATGAGATGGATAATCAGGATGAAGATGAGGCTCATGCCCATCAGCAGCAGACCGAGTGCCCATAGGACGTCGTCCTGTGCCGAGCCCTCGGCATAGACCGCCATGGACGTGGTGAGCGTGGTCGTGATGGTCGAAGCCGGCGACAACAGCGACGTCGGCATGGCCTCGATACCGCCGATGACCATGCGCACGGCGAGCGTCTCGCCAAAGGCGCGCGTCATGCCAAGGATAACCGCGGTCATGAGCGACGGCATGGCGGACTTGAGCACCACATGCCAGATGGTCTGCCAGCGGGTATAGCCCAGCGCGAGCGAGCCCTGACGGTAGCTATCGGGCACGGCACGCAGGCCGTCGACCGAAAGCGTGGTCATGGTCGGCAGGATCATGACGGCCAGCACAATGGCGCCGGGCAGGATGCCCAGGCCCGTGCTCACGTGGAAGACGCTCTTCATAAGGCCGACGACCACGTGAAAACCGATCAGGCCAAAGACGACCGAGGGGATACCGGTCAAAAGCTCAATGAGCGGCTGAAAGACCTTGGAGCCAAACTTAGGCTGGATCTCGACCGCGAAGATGGCAGAGCCGATGGCGATCGGCAGCGCGATGAGCGTGGAGAGCACCATGACCGCAAACGAGGTGACGATCAGGGGCAGGGCGCCGGTATAGGGCAGGCCGTTTTCGGCCGTGTTGGCCAGGTCCCACTTGGTACCGGTGAAAAACTCGACGACCGAGACGCCGTCCTTGACAAAAGCCGAGAGGCCCTTTTGGGCGACCATGAAGATGAGCGCGGCAACGACAAGCGTCACGAGCGCTACGCACGCGCCCGTGACGCCCAAGCCCACGTTCTCAAGGTCGCGCTTTGGCAGCTGTTTTGCCATTGCAAACCTTTCCGGGGGCGATTAATTACTTGGAGGAAACCTTGCCGCTGGCGTCCTTGACAACCTTCATGGCAGAGACGGGGATGAAGCCCTGCTCCTCGACGAGCTTGCCCTGGACGTCGTCGGAGAGCATGAACTCCAGGAAGGCCTTGGTGGCGTCGTCGGCATCCTTCGCGCAGTACATGTGCTCGGTCGCCCAGATCTTGAAGGAATCGTCGGTGACGTTCTTGCTCTTGGGCTCGACGCCCTCGACCTTGATGGCGTTGAACTTGGAGTCGTCGAAGTGCGAGAAGTCGAGGTAGGAGATGGCGTTGTCGGTGCTGGCGATCTGAGTCTGGACGTCACCGGACTTGTCAAGCTCGGCGTCGCCCTTAAAGTCGACAGCCTCGTCGCCAAAGACGGCAGCCTCGAAGGTGGCGCGGGTGCCGGAGCCGGCCTTACGGTTGAGGACGACGATGGTGGCATCGTCGCCGCCGACCTCCTTCCAGTTGGTGATCTGGCCGGAGAAGATGCCCTTGAGCTGCTCGAGGGACAGGTCGTCGACCTTGACGTTCTTGGAGACGACGGGGCCCATGCCCACGACGGCGACCTCGTGGTCGACCAGATTCTTGACCTGGTCGGCTTCGAGCTTGGTCTCGGCGAAGACGTCGGAGTTACCGATGGTGACGGTACCGGCGGCGACAGCGGTCAGACCCTTGCCCGAACCGTTGCCCGAACCGGAGATGGAAACGTCGGGGTTGGCGTCCATGAACTTCTCGGCAGCAGCCTCGACGAGGGCCTGGAACGAAGAGGCGCCGTCGTAGGTCACCTCGCCGGAGACGGACTCGGCAGCAGCGGCGGCGCTACCCTTGTCGGCGGCGTCGGAAGTGTTGGAGCCACCGCAGCCAACGAGGCCGAGACCGACGATGCTGGCAAGACCACCAGCGAGGCCGAGGAACTGACGACGAGAATAAGCCTGATCGAGCATGATCTTCCTTTCATACATGCGACTCGCGGGCACCCTGCCCGCTTTGCTGTTTGGAAAGATACGACCTCGATCGGGCGGAAGCCGCGCCAGCTGCGGTTTCTTACGGGCATCTGATAGACCCTTACCGCAAGCGCAGCATGTCCTTTACAAACGAATAACAATCCACACCCAAGCATGGCGCGCCTTTTACACCAGAACGGTAGTCGTTGGGGACGTTCTTAAACGACTAGTCATTGGGGACGTTCTTGTTTGACTAGTCATTTAAGAACGTCCCCAATGACTACCCTCCCGCAACTAAAAAAGCCCGGGGCCGAAGCGCCGGGCTTGTAATGCAAGTTAATTTCCAAGCAAAATATAGGGGAAGCCCTACAGTTCCAGCTCGTTTAAGCGGAGAATTGCCACGATATAGATCTTGAGCGCCTGCTTGAGCTGGTCCTCGTTGGCACACTCGTTGGGGCCGTGCATCTGGCCGCCCCACGCGGGCAGCTCCAGACCGGTCTCCTCGGGGCCAAACGACACGGCGCGGGCAAAGTTGCGTGCGTACGTGCCACCGCCCATGGCGAAGGGCTCGGCATGCTTACCCGTAAACTCGTTATAGGTATCGATAAGCGCCTTCACGGCCGGATCGTCGGCAGAGACCGAGAACGGCACCTTGGCACGACCCACGCGACACGTCACGTCAAAGCGCCCCACGAGCGGCTCGAGTTGTTCGCGGATGGTATCGGCGCTCGTGCTATCGGGGAAGCGCACGTCGATGACCTGCTCGATGTGACCATCCACCACGCGGATGACGCCGGGGTTGCAGGTGAGCGGGCCAAACGCCGGGCTCGTCGCGTCGATACCCAGGCCGCGGCCATAGGCGTCCGCATGTACAAAGGCCAAAAACTTGACAAACTCGTGCTCGGCAGGCGTCAGCAGGCGCTCGTCGCGTGCACCAAATGCGTCCTCGGCCTCGCGCAGATACGCCACGATCAGGCCGACGGCGTTGATGGTGCCCTCAGGCATCGAAGCGTGGCCGCCAATACCGTGGGCGAAAATCTGCACATGGCCATTGTCGAGCGCCGTGATCTCCAGGCGGTCGCCGTTCTCGACCGGCGCCGGCAGCTCATCGGCGGCAATCGCGAGCTCGCAGATGGACTGCGACGGAATGGCATTGCTCGCCTCGGCGCCGCTCCACGACACGATGCGCCCGCCGTCGATCTTGGGGCTCACGAACGTCGCCCCAAACTGGCCCTTCTCGGCATTGCAGACCGGAAACTCGGCATCGGGCGTAAACAGAAAGTCGGGATCTGCATGGTTCTCCAGATAATGGTGAACGTCGGACATGCCCACTTCCTCATCGCAGCCCAGCAGCGCACGGAAGGTATAGCGCGGCACGATGCCGTGCTTGAGCAGGTAAGCGCCGGCGTAGAGCGACAACACGGCCGGACCCTTGTCGTCGATCACGCCACGGCCGAGCAGCCAGCCCTCGCGACGCTCCATCGCAAACGGGACGGTGTTCCAGCCAGGGCCGGCGGGTACCACGTCCACATGGCAGATAGTCGCAAGCTGCTTATCGCCGCGGCCCGGGATATCGGCTATTCCCACAAAGCCCTCGTCATCGCTCGTCTGGTAGCCGAGCTTTTGCGCAATGCCGAGCGCGCAATCGAGCGCATCACGGACCGGGCGGCCAAACGGCGCACCGGGCTCCGCATCGGCAGAAACTGCCACGGACGGATAACTCACCAGCCGCTCGATATCGGCGACGACATCCTCCCAGACCTCGTCGACATACTCGGCGACGCTCTGCTCCACCTGATTCATGGACGACCTCCTTACCAATGAGCGGCAAGCGTGCCCGCCTCTCACATTTAGTTCCTAGATAGAGAAAAGTTTAGCAAGCTCGGCCACCGAGTGCACCACCGCATCGGCACCCGCGGCCTCGTGCTCCCCCGGCGCCGCCGCGCCCGAATAGATGCCGATGCACGGCACGCCCATCGCGTGCGCGCCCTCGACGTCGTTAAAGCGATCGCCGATCATCACGGCCTCGTCCGTGGCCGCACCCAAGGCCGCCAACGCGTCGCGAACCGAATCGGCCTTGGTCTCGCGCCCCTGCGGAGGATTCATGCCAACCACGGCTTCGAACTGAGAAAGACCCAGCTCATGCACCATGTCAATGCACTTTGCCTCCATACGCGACGTCGCGACGGCCATGCGATGACCCTGCGCCGCCAAGCCATCGAGCAGCTCGGGGATTCCGTCGAACACGGGGTACTCCTCCGGGCCCAGCTCGTCAAAATAGGCACGGTACTCGTCGGCCACCACGAGCGACTCCTCGCGCGTAAAGTCGTAAAAGTCGTGGAAGCTCTTCCACAGGGGCGGCCCGATCATGCGGCGCAGGTCACCCATCTGCGCCTCCGAAAACCCGCGCGCGGCCAACGTTTTGCGTGTCGAGGTCATCACCGCCCGGCCCGTATCTGCCACCGTGCCGTCAAAATCGAACAGCACGACCGGCCGCCTGCATATCTCCAACGCCTCCATCGGCATTCCTCTTCCCCAGTTGACGATTTCCACACCGACACTTCAAACTGTTGACTATTCAACAATTGAACCTAGAAATGTGGAACGACTCCACTATACTTGTCGCACTTTGCTTTCAGAAGGCGGCGCTGCCGCGCCCCAACGAAAGGTGCAATTATGTCTTTTGCCATCATAACCGACTCCACGTCGGACATCTCCCCCGCCCGCGCCCAAGAGCTCGGCATTTACGTGATTCCGCTGCATGTGATTATCGAGGGCGAGGACCTGCTCGACCAGGTGCAGATTAC
>CALDCF010000007.1 GCA_937937635.1 uncultured Collinsella sp. | reverse complement strand
CCTTGACGCCGAGATCGCTAAGCGCAAGGCTGTCGCGGAACGCTATTGGGATAACCTTGAAGGCACAGCCGGCGTGACCGTTTTCCGTCCCGCCAAGAACATCCGCCACAACTATGCGTACCTTCCCGTGCTGTTCGATCCGAGTGTCTTCGGCGCCACGCGCGATGACGTTTTCGATGCCCTGGACAAGTCCGGCGTCGGCGCGCGCAAATACTTCTATCCGCTGGTCAACGATTACGCATGCTATAGAAGCGTGTACTCAAGCGACCGCACGCCCGTGGCAAAGAAGGCGGCATCCCAGGTGATCACGCTTCCCATGTACGCCGATTTGGCATTGGAAGATGTTGACCGCATCTGCCATGTCGTTCTCGATACCGGAAAGACCATTTAGGAGATTCCCATGAGCAACGTTCTCGTCACGTCCATCGGGTCGGTTTCCGCCGACATAACCATAAAGTCGCTCAAGAGACTTGGACATCGCGTCATCGGCGCCGACATCTACCCACGCGAATGGGTAGTGGACGCCTACAACGTCGATGAGTTCTACAGAATTCCATTGGTGAGTGACGCCGACGCTTACCTCTCAGAAGTCCACGAGATTTGCGAGAATGAGCGCATCGATTATTTCATCCCCCTCATCGACCCCGAAGTGGATCTCCTTAACGAGAGCCGTGCCTGGTTTGAGGAACACAATGTTACGCTTTGCATATCGACCAAGCGCTCGCTAGACATCATCCGTAACAAGAAGATCCTGCAGGACTTCATCAAATCTGAAGTCCCAGAGGTCAACGGTATCCCGACTCTCATGGTTGACGCCACGGACAAGCTCCCCTGGGAGTATCCTGTCGTGGTGAAGCCGTATGACGGTCGTTCCAGTCAGGGCCGAGAGTACATCGGCTCCAACGAGGAGTGGGAGACATATAAGGAAAAGCGCTCGGGCTCGAAGAGTATCGTGGAGCCGTTTGTGAGCGGACCCATCGTAATGGTTGAAGTCATACGACAGGAGTCATCGGGAAGGTGCGTCTGTGTCACTCGTCAGGAGCTCGTGAGTACACCCCACGGCTGCGGCACGACCGTGCACGTCTATTCCGATCCCGAGCTAGAGAACGCAAGCCGAGCCCTCGCCGCGAAGCTCGGCGTTAACGGCTGCGTGAATTTTGAGTTCATTAAGCACGAGGACGGGCGCCATTTCTTCGTCGAATGCAATCCCCGTTACTCAGCCGGTCTCGAATTCTCCTACCTTGCCGGTTACGACTGCATCGCGAACCATCTCGACTGCTTCGGCGGCCGCATGATTGATGATTTCGAGTTGCGCGCCCCGTTCATTTCCGCTCGCAAGTATGAAGAATACGTTACTTCCATCGAAAGATAATTGTATCTTTTGCTAGGGACGGTATGAGCACGTTCACATTTCATTAAATAACTGGTTTTCGGGCTCAGTACGCGGGAAATTCAATACCTCGCGTACTGAGCCCTTCGCTTCAAAACTAAAGCAAATGGCCTGATTCACTAAGATCGCATATCGGCAGCAGGTAGATCTAACATCGGTTTTCAATTTCATTCCAACCGAGGGTAACTGTCGGCTACTTCGCCTCTATGCCATGCTTGGTCTCACAGCCTCATATTAGCTAAGGATTTTCATGAAAGGCATCATCCTTGCCGGAGGGTCCGGCACCCGGCTACATCCCATAACAAAGGCGGTCAGCAAGCAACTGCTACCTATTTACGATAAGCCGCTTGTCTATTATCCGTTAAGCGTCCTGATGCTTGCGGGCATCCGCGAGGTGCTCGTCATTTCCACGCCGCGTGACCTGCCCGCTTTCAAAAAGCTTTTGGGGGACGGCGCCGAGCTGGGCATGCGGTTTGAGTATGCCGAACAGGCCGAGCCGCGCGGGCTTGCCGAAGCATTTACCATCGGGCGCGACTTTCTTGCCGGCGAGCCGTGCGCGCTGGTTCTGGGTGACAACATGTTCCATGGACAGGACCTCACTCGCGTGCTCACGCGGGCAAAGGAGAAAGTGGAGCACCATGGCGGGGCCGTAGTGTTCGGCTACCCCGTACAGGATGCCAGGGCCTTCGGCGTGGTTGAGTTCGATCAGAATCATCGTGTGCTTGGCATTGAGGAAAAGCCCAAGGTTCCGAAGTCGAACTACGCAGTACCGGGTCTGTATTTCTATGATGGACAAGTTTCCGACATCGCAGCCAACGTTAAACCAAGCGCGCGCGGCGAGCTGGAGATCACGAGCATCAACAATGCCTATCTAGAACAAGGTCAACTGTCGGTCGAGCTGATGGGCCGGGGCATGGCGTGGCTGGATACGGGCACGCCAGAAGGTCTTTTAAAGGCCGCCGAGTACGTGGAGGCCGTGCAGAGCCGCCAGGGCTATTACATTGCGTGCTTGGAAGAAATCGCTTATCGCCGCGGTTTCATTGGCCATGATCAGTTGCACGAACTGGGCGAAGCGTTGAAGAAGACTGCGTATGGTAAGTATCTTTTGAGTGTTGCCGACGAGGTAAAGAGAGGGTAAGCATGTCTGAGATTTTTGAACCCAAGAACATCATCGTCACGGGCGGCTGCGGCTTCATCGGCAGCAACTTCGTCCATTACGTGGTCAACAACCACCCCGGCGTCCACGTCACCGTCCTGGACAAGCTGACCTACGCCGGCAACCCCGAGAACATTGCCGGGCTGCCCGAGGATAGGGTCGAGCTCGTCGTGGGCGACATCTGCGACGCCGAGCTGCTGGACAGGTTGGTCCCCGGCCACGACGCCATCGTCCACTACGCCGCCGAGAGCCACAACGACAACTCCATCGCCGACCCGGAGCCCTTCCTGCGCACCAACGTGGAGGGCACCTTCAGCCTGCTGGAGGCAGTGCGCAAGTACGGAATCCGCTACCACCACGTCTCCACCGACGAGGTCTACGGCGACCTGGCGCTCGACGACCCGGCGAAGTTCACCGAGGAGACGCCGTATCATCCGTCCTCCCCGTACAGCTCGACCAAGGCCAGCTCCGACATGCTCGTGCGCGCCTGGACCCGCACCTACGGCCTGCGCACCACGATCTCCAACTGCTCCAACAACTACGGCCCCTACCAGCACGTGGAGAAGTTCATCCCCAGGCAGATCACCAACATCGTCGACGGCGTGCGCCCCAAGCTCTACGGCCGTGGCGAGAACGTCCGCGACTGGATCCACACCGAGGACCACTCCAGCGCCGTCTGGGACATCCTGACCCGCGGCCGCATGGGGGAGACCTACCTCATCGGCGCCAATGGCGAGAGGGACAACACCACGGTCCTGCGCATGATCCTGGAGGCGATGGGGCGCGACCCCGAGGACTTTGACAGGGTCGCCGACCGCCCCGGCCACGACCGCCGCTACGCCATCGACAGCACGAAGCTCCAGCGCGAGCTGGGCTGGAGGCCGGCCCACACCGACTTCGCCGAGGGCCTCAGGGCCACCATCGACTGGTACGTGGCCAACGAGTCCTGGTGGCGCCCGGCCAAGGAGGCCACCGAGGCCCGCTACCGCGCGCAGGGGCAGTAGAGGTAGCAGCCCTTGCGAAACAAAGCGGGGTCCCGGACTAGCGCTCCGGACCCCGCTTTGTTTAGTGCGCAGTTGGCCGAATGTGTCCCTGAATGGCGGTTGGTTGGTGGAGCGTCGTGCGTCGTGTATTGTATTTCTTGCGCCTTTGCTTGTGGCCTTCCTCGCCATAAATACTGTGGTGATGCTATTCACCCAGTTGTACGCCTACGCGGACGAGCCCGGCGGGGACGTATACCTGCACGGCGATCTGATCTGGTGCGGCGAAACGCCCGAATGCAAGCAGTCGATGGCCATGTGCCGCGCAAGGTGGGGCTGCAGGTGAGGCTCGTGCCCAAGAGCAACACGATGCGGCTCTCCTACGAGTGCTGGCAGGGTGCGCAAAATCTGCATCGACCCGGTGCGCTGCCCGCTGGCGCATGAGAAGTCCAGGCTCAAGAAGTACGACCACGACCACGACTGCGACGGGACGTGGCTTGAGGGCATCCCCGACGGCAACGACCACTCGATCGAAGCAGTGAGGTTCGCAATTATGGACGACATCTTGCGTGGGTGAGGGCGCAGCGTGCTGCTTCTCCTCGCCACTGAAAGGCGCTAAAGGTTAATCTGCTGTCTTCTCCGTTGTCTTAGGATCAGCCTCCTCGCCCTGCTCGTCAGATACTCCCTTGAACTTCGCCATAACGTTTTTCTTTGTCTTGACAATCTTTGGACGCGCGGTCTCACGCCACCATTTTTCGACATGAGGCTTTGCCGCCTGAGCACCTTTCACCGCCAGAAAGCTAACGGCAATTACGGTAATCGCAGCAGCCGCCACCTTGCCACCGTTCGAATCGGAGGCATCATTGCCATCGCGCTGGCCGTCATCAAGACTGTCATCGCCATTTGCCGCAAGCGATGCCTCCCACTCTTCTCTCTGCCTTTTCTTTTCGGCGCGATTGGCTGCAACCGAATCGGAAAGCTCACGTCTGCGTTCCGGGGAAAGCGGGCCAATTTCATTGAGGATTTCCTCTTTCCATGACGTGGAAACATAGCCAGCATGATTAGGGCTTCCGGTTTCCCAGTGCCTCTGCGTGGCATAAGGACGCCCCTTCTCGGTGACCCTATAATCTCCAGGTTCGCCTTCGAGGTAGCCTTCTTCCTTCAGCCAGACATTCACCTCCTCTGCGTTAAGCCCAACATCCCGCCCCAAGTATCTTGCTGACTTACGCATCGCAAGCCCCTTTCGCTTATCAACAGTATGGTAGTGTCGCGAATCATGATGTAGGGCTCGGTTCTCGAGGGTGGCCACAGGCTGCCCGAGGAACCGAGAATCATCTAGAATGCCGTCATTCTAGCCTATGTCACGCCGCCTTCCTGCCGACAACGGGGTTACCGGCCGCGACGAGTGCGATGATCCCGGCCGCGTGCTCGGCGGCAGGGCCCTCGTAGGCAGGCGCGTTCACCTTGGCGCCCTCGACGGCCCTGCCGATGGGGTCTTCGTTGAACTGGCGGCGTCCGGCCCAGCCCTCGTCCATCTCTGAGAACACCGCTCCCATCATCCTGATGAGCGACTTCCTGCTGGGGAAGACCTGCACCACGCAGCCGCGGCGCTTGGGCTCGCGGTTGGCGCGCTACTGCACGTTGTTGGTGCGAAGTCTCACGTGGTGCTCGTAGGGGAAGTCGAGGTAGGCCAGCGCGTCGGCCTCGGCCTCTTCGAGCGCCTCGGACGCCTTGGGGCAGAACCCCTCGATCTGCTCGGTGGTCAGCTGGGTGCTCGAGTCCGGGCTCGCCGACCGCAGGGCCACGCGCGCCATTAGCGAGGGATGTGGTGATCGCGAGATACACGGTAGCGACCTTGGGCGCATGTGCGCGCTTCTGCAGGTTCGAGCGGAAGGAGATGAAGTGATTGGCGAAGACGTGAAATGGGCGTTGGGCATTGCGGTCACGGCGCTCGTGCTCATGGCGTTCCTGCTGCACGTGCCGTTCGCCCTGGTGCTGGGGCCGTGGAGGACTAGGGGGCGCGTCCGAGACCGGAACCCCCGCTGGAGGGACCGTCCGTTTTTTGTCCGGGCGAGCTGAGATGCTTTTATCACGATAAGCGCAGATGGGAAGCACATCACTGGTATGATTTGGAAAAGGAGGAAACAGATGAAAGTCCAAATCGGGACAGAGTACTGTGCGATGGAAATCGCCGAGTACGCCGTCAGCAGGCGATATCGCCACGACACGCCAATCAGCAATCTTCAGCTCCAGAAGATTCTTTACTTCCTGCAAGTCATACACGCGAGCGAGACCGGCGAGCTGCTATTCGCCGACCAGTTTGAGGCATGGCCCTACGGCCCGGTCATCAGAGATGTCTACGTTAAGTTCTCTGACTGCGGCGGCTTCCCGATAAAACGCGAGTTCGACACCGAGATAAATGATTCCATCCGCCCGTTTCTGGATGCGGGGGTGGACATGCTCGCCGAGAAATCCCCATGGGAGCTCGTCAGGATCTCACACGCCGAGGGGTCTCCGTGGGACGTCATCTACAACCAGAAGCGCCTACACAAGGGAATCATCCCAAATGAATTGATCATGCAGTGCGCTAGCGAGGTCTCTGAGTGACCGAGCAAGACTACGCAAAGGCGGCCGAAAACTTCGAAAGGGCCCTCTCTCTGCTCACCAGCAAGATTGGGACTCTTTCGAAGCCACCCCTGAAAGTTCCCCCAATAAACGCAGGCAGCGACGACGCAGAGAAACGCAAGGCTCTCCGCGACATGCTCGAATCCCTCGCCAGCACGGATGATGCTGCGGTGCTCTCCCAGGATGACATCCGCCGAGCCTCGAACTTCTTCGTAAAGCTATATGGGGGGAGCGAGCCCTATCGCCATAGATATGCCGACATCTGCGACCTGGTATTCAATGCACTCGGGCAGTCCCCTGGGGACTTGGACGAAGGGGTCCCCTATTCGGTCAACTGCCTCGCCGAGAACATTCGCATCATCCATGACAACCTGACGAAACATGGATTTTGTGACCAGGCGAAAAGTGTCCTCAAACTCGCCGACCACATCGACCTGGAAAAGACGAGGCTGAGCCACGACATCGAACAGCAGCAGGCCATGCGCACATTCAAAGCGGCAATCGCCGAAGTGAAAGCGGAAAGGGACGAGGCGGACCAGAAACGCGCAGAGCTGGAAAGGGAGTTCGACGAGCGCCTCGACAAGACGAGGATGGAGTACATCGCGATCCTCGGCGTGTTCGCGGCGGTCGTGCTCGCCTTCAACGGCGGCGTCGGGTTCTCGACCTCCGCGATGGGCGCGCTCGGCATCGACGGCGGCATACGCGCCATCGTGCTCCTCGCCGCGCTCGTGGGCTTCGTGCTCATCAACACGGTCTGCATCCTGCTGGTCTTCATCTGGAAGATGTCCTTCAACCATCGGAATGTCGAGCTGGGAAAATGGCCGAGGAACTGTCTGATCGCCGCAGACGTCGTCCTCGTGGCCATCATGGCTGCGATGATGGCGCTCTCCCACCCTGGACTCAGGGGGCTCATCGGGCTGTAGCCCGAACGCCATGCCGAGGGCCGTCCTCCGGGGCGGCCCTCGGCATGGCGACACGTCTAGGAACATAGCCGTGCGGTCATCCTCCGCCGCACGGGACACTGGGGAGCCGTCCTTCGGGTCGGCTTCCTGCTTTTCGCGGCGGGGCGAGATTGATTGGAGGTGGCGCTTGGACGCCGACGAGCCGATGGCGAAGGTAGTGTCGCGATTGTTGGTGTAGGGTCTCCATAAGGCGGAATCTGTAGAGGAAGGAGACGGTGATATCGTGCGCTCCGATGATGATATGCCTGGAGAAGGGTTTTACGAGCTCTACCGCGTGCTCTTTTACCCCGGGCTTCACGAGAGGTCTGCGGACAGAATGCGGGATGTGCGGCGGGAGCAGCGAGCGTTCGCCAAGTGGGGCCCGTTGACCGGAAGCCTCTCCTTGAGGCGGCGGCGCTGGCGGATGGGTTGACCAAATGTTCCCAGATAGCGTTGTAATTAGTTTCAACGGTCAAATCGATTTCGGCACGGCTGTTGCTTTCCTCTCGTTGGCGCTCACTCTCCTCCAGTGGATTGTCTCGCTGGTACGGGGCCGCCGGGCGGCCGCGCGGAGCCAGGCCTCGGCCATCTGTGCCCGTGTGGTCAGGATGCCCGAGGGGGAGACGGCCACGGTTGGCAGGTGCAGGGTTGATTTCGGGCCGCAGTTCGGACTAGAAGTGATGAACAATAGCAACGACGTCGTTTACCAAGTTATCCTCACTGCTGTGCTCGTCCAGGGTGCCGGGCCTCAAGACGGGAGGGACGTCGAGGGGTGTGGCGGCAGAGTTTTTCTCTCGTCCGTTGCTCCGGGCAAAACCGTGAGGCGCATCGGGTATCTCGATTGTTCGATGCATAAGGCCCTCGGCTGCGAGGTGGCTTTCACCGATCGTTACGGACACAGTTGGGTGCGGAAGATTGACGGTCATTTGTGCAGGATTCGATTCAAAACGCCCGTCGATTATTACGGTCTGATGCTGCCTGTAGAGTGGATGGACTTCGATGAATGGTAATCGACACGCTCTGGTTTTGAACGAAAAGACCCAGAGACGATCGATAACGATTCTTCTTTGATGATGCAAGCGGCGCTACTATTGGCAGTGCCGCTTCTTTTATATCCCGCTCGCAGCTAGGCTCCGCCATACCGTCAATAATCTTTCGCAAATTCAGCCGCACCCATGCAAGCCATCGGCGCAACGGCGATGTTTCCTACGCCTCAACCTCCTTGAGCATCGATGCATCCAGGTAGCGCCTGCTGCCCCACTCGTTCTCGGCGATGTGCTTTAGCCTGGCGGCGACCAGCATGAGCACAGACTTGGCCCCGCCATGTTAACCACCGAACGTATCCTGACCGTCGTGTTCGCGTCCCTCTACAGGCTCAAAACCCTCGACATGAAACTGTTCCGTGGCAAGGGAGTGCGCGACTCTGAGCTTCCCAGGACCTACTTCCTGAGCGACGGGTTCGGCAAGCATCCGGAGAAGCCGATCAACCGGTGCGCATCCGACAGGGCACTGCTCTCGGCCGACATCGCCCTCAGGGGCGAGTCGAAGGCCCCGCGTGCGACTGCCTCGCGCATGATCCGCTCGTTCATCCGCTACAACGAGCGCAAGCTCCGCGACCCCGAATGATAACGCCAGTATCATGCTCGGGAATTCTCACGGGTACAGCATCGGCCAGCGCATTGTGGCGCTGTATAACGCAATGAAGGGCTGACTGTCAGTAGAAGATACCGATTGCGAGGAGATCACAAGGAAATACGACTGCAGCTACACACTCGTCACCAAGCTGCAGGCACTGACTATGAATGTGCAGCCCTCAGACGACGAGGTTGACGACACTGATAATTATTGGATGGAGGGATTGATAGATGAAGATATTGATTAACGGCATCAACTCGTTTGAGTGGCTCCTCTTCAAGGCAGTTTTCCGGTTCATGTAGGAGGAGGAGCTGACTGAATCTCAGCCTGCCTTCGTGAATCAAGCAGGCAGATGTCCGCTCGAATGCAAGTCAGGAGCAGGGTATTTCTCTGTCGCCAGTTCGAAGACAGCTCGCGCCAAATCACATGAAATATTGTGCCACTCTCTAACCATTCAAAACCCTTAGCACAGTATATAAAATATCTGCTGTAAATATGCTATCTTAAGCATGTTCCATTTTTCTGCAACAGAGAGGTAATGGTATATGGAGGCAATAGACTACATACCTAGGCTGGTGAGAGCCTGTTTAGAGAATGACAGAAGACTCGTAGAATCAGTCTCGCTCACGGTATCCCGCAAGCTGAGACGTGATCGTCCCGATCTCGCTTCGGAGGTCGCTGGGGCTCTTGCCGCATCTGACATGAGAAGCGAGGCTACCCGCGCAGCCGAGATAAACCCGCTACCTATCGACCGAGAGACCCGCTTCTCCCTGGTAGAGCTCATAGAGCCAACCGAGCTACCGGATCCCATTCTCGATGCCGCAACTACAAAAGAGCTTGCCGACTTTCTCAAGGAGAGAGGTCTGATTCAGCGGTTTTTCGAGGATGGGATCGAACCCTCGAACAGCATACTCTTCATTGGCGCTCCGGGCGTGGGTAAGACATACACGGCCAACTGGCTTGCATACAAGCTCGCTCTTCCACTCATAACGCTCGACCTCGCAACCTCGATATCCAGCTATCTCGGTCGATCCGGGCAAAACATCAAGAGCGTCTTCGACTATGTCCGCGCACAGCCTGCTGTGCTCTTCCTGGACGAGTTTGACGCAATTGCGAAGCGGCGTGATGACGAGGGTGACCTCGGCGAATTGAAGCGCCTGGTGAACGTTCTTCTCAAAGAAATCGAGACATGCCCTAAGGGCAGCATCGTGCTTGCAGCGACAAATCATCCGGAGTTGCTGGATAGGGCGATTTGGCGGCGCTTCGACAGAGTTGTAGAGGTGCCGCTTCCCAAGGAGAACGAACGCATGCGACTCTTCGAGAGACACCTGCCCAGCAACCGCTTCACGCTCTCGCCAGAGGTGCTCTTCTTCATGGTCGAGAAGAGCGCGGGCATGAGCGCCGCAGATATTTGCAAGCTTTGCGAGCATATTAAGCGCCAATCAGTGATGAACCCGGGCGAGAGCATAGAGATCATTTCTCTGAGCGAGCTGTGCTCCAAATGCAAACCTCAAACGAAGCAGGAGAAGAGTGAGGCATGCATAAAACTCAAAGAAATTAACCCAGCTCTTACCGTGCGAGACATTGCGCGAATCGTCGGAGTCGGCGCCTCGACGGTCTCCCGTTACATGAAGGAGGCATAAGCCATGTCCGACCCGCTGCCAATTCTTGCCCACGGCGAATCGTATGCTCAGCCAGTTCAGAAGAAAACCGGTGGAGGTCCCAGGCCACGGCCACACGAGTACGAAGAGGCCAGGAACCGCCTCCTTGCTAATATCGGCACTGTGTCCAGGCAGATACAGACCGACCCCGATTCCTATCTCGAGGAAAAGGTGGTCTGTATACGTATGGAGCCCAAGTTCGAAGCAAAGTCCTATGCACCCTCATCGGTGCTCACCTCTTCGGACGAGTTGCAAATCATCGGCGGCAGGAGATACAAGACAGGCAACGTGCAACCTCAGAAGAACAGTGATGACGAAGACGCGGGAGAGCAGCCCGAGTTCGCGAAGCTCTACTTCCTGCGCACGACCTCAAAGGGCATCGCCGATTTTGAGAACGCGCTTCGCACCGGGTCAAACGCATCGGATGCATGGCGCAACGAGGTAATGTCCATCCGCTCCTTCGACCTGCTTGACCCTGGCGAGAAGATACTAGGCTTCGATGCGGAATGGAAAGAGGGACTGGTCGAGGCCGTGCTTCATCCGCTCCAAGAAAGCGCCGAGGATGCCATAGACCTGTTCTGCAAGGCAGCAGGTCTCGGTCGTGACAAAATCGAGGTTCGGACATACAAAGACGGCGTTACATTCATCGCCGCAAAGTTGAGCAGGGAAGCCACTATGGCAGCAGCGAGAATCAACCCGTTGCGCACGGTTCACCCGATGGGAAGAATCGTCTTTGAGCCGATACGGAGCGCGATGAGCGCGCCAGCACCGCAGGTTGCTGCAGCCCAGAATGTCCCACCCGTGACCGTCGGCGTCTTCGATGGCGGATGCAATCCCAATGTCCCGCTCCTCGCCGGTTATGTCAATGCGCATGATGCCGTTGCATCACTGCCCGAACAAAACTGCATCGATCATGGAACGGGTGTCTGCGGAGCCGTGCTGCATGGCGAGCTTTCCGGTAAGGGGGCTAGTGACGTCCTCCCTGCACCTGAGGTGAAGGTTGAGAGCTTTCGAGTGCTGCCGCCGAGCGATCCCGTCGACATTGACCTCTACGAATCGATTGATGCTATCGAGTACGTAGTCGGGCACTATCCTGACATCCACCTGTATAATCTCTCGTTTGGCCCCACTGGCCCCATTCTCGACGATGACATCAGCCGCTTTACTTATGCGCTTGATGTGCTGTCGTACAACTGCGATGCCGAGCCGCCCCTCTTTTGCATTGCGGCCGGCAATGACGGTGATTTGCCAAGCCCAGATAATCGTGTGCAGTCACCAGCTGATCTGGTCAACGGCATCGGAGTTGGCGCGTTTTGTATATTGCCTGATGGTACGAAGGCACGCGCTCCATATAGCTGTGTTGGTCCGGGAAGAGAGGGTGCCAAAATCAAGCCCGACCTCCTTGAGTTTGGAGGGGACATCAACAAGCCATTCGTGGTGGTTGCCTCAAGCGGCAATGCTTTAGGCGCAAGCGCAGGTACCAGCTTTGCATCCCCCTTACTCGTCCACAAGCTTGGCAGAATGATGTCGCGAAGTGAGGATATCACACAGCATCTCGCCCGGGCTCTGGCCCTCCACAATTCGGAGCACAGTGATAGCTTTGTTCGAGAGGAGTACGGTTTCGGCATTGCTCCAGATGATCCATCGACTTGTCTGAACTGTGACGACAACCGTGTCACCACGCTATATCAAGGCACGCTCAGACCCAAGCAGCTTGTCTCGCTGCCGATATTTGCCCCCGGCATCGAGTCGGCGAAGGGGCTTATCACAATCAGTTGGACCATCGTTGCAGTCTGCAAAACGAATCCCAACGATTCGGATGCCTACACCTCAAGCTGCATAGTAGATACCCTCATTCCCCACGCCAACAAATTCACGTACTCGCTCAAAGGTACAAGCTATAGGCATACGGTGAATCTCGCCACCGAGGAGGGGCGTATCAAGGCGGCTGAGCTTGAACTACAGGGCTACACCTCATCAACCTTGCCGGTGAGCAAGCCTGCAAAGAAGTACTGGGAAGAGTCAGAGTTACGAGCCAACGACATGAAGTGGGACAGTGTCATCAGCAGGACACAACGCATGAAATCAAGCTCATTGTATGACCCGAAGCTGACGCTCCAATCCATATTCCGTAACAATAACGATCCCGATGCGCTCACTCGTTACTATGCTGTCGTGACGGTCGATGCTCCAGGCTACAATGGCAGTCTTTACAACAGTACGCTCCAGGAGTATCGCAACTTGCAGCCAATCAAGCTTAGGATTGAGCCGCGTCTTGAGGCAAGGAGTTAATAGAAGGGACGGCCATCGTGCATAATTGTCTGATGGCCGTTCTGCTACATACAAAGCAATAGATAGTATTAGGCAGACAAAACGATGCCTCTCTTGTCGAGTAACCTGTCTACTGTGTTGAACAATTCTTGAAAGTTTCCAAGGGTCACATTAACGAACTGATACCTTAGGTCTTTGGAATGTAGACTCTCTCTCCGAAGAGCTCAGTAATCCCCAAGTTGAATTGTGACTTGTCATGGCGACCTTCTCTTTCGAGGAAGGTCGCCATGACCCCATTCCGGTCTTGTGATTATTCGCTGATTATTGCATCAGTTTTGGTATGCCGTTCCATGCCGCACTGGCACGAGCTCCACGGTAGGCTGATACACATTGACACTAAGAACCTCTACGCGCCCGCAAGAAGCGTTTTCTTTTCAGAACAATCCAGATGGCACGAAGCGTGCCTTGGCAACGGGTAGGAGCTGATGCTGGCTTAGGTACTGTAAGTGGCAGTAAAGCTGTAGCTAAATCTAGAACTTCGAAGTTGTCTTTGGAGTTGGGCGCATCTATAGTCGAGATTCCTGAGTCCATGGGTCGGACTTTCGCATCGGCGTCGCCTCAAAACACATAACGTGGACTGAGCATGGTTCGACCGCCAGCTTTCAATCAAGCTTATGCCATCATTGTTGTGAACGGGGCGACCTCGGTTGCGGGTTGATATAGCGCAGTGAAAGAAATCTTTCGCTCTAAGTTGATGCAGGAGGGAATAATGGAGACATGACGGTCAAAAGAGCCTGCTGATCAGCTCATCGATCATATTGATTCCTATCTCAAGGATAAGGACAATCAATATGCAATTGCACTTGAGGGAGATTGGGGATCGGGAAAGACCCGATTCATCGAAGGGAAACTCAACGAGTATCTCGAAAAGGGCGAATACAACCTTGTCCGCGTTTCCATGTTCGGAATTGCCACTGCTGATGATCTATACGAACGTATTGTGATGGCGCTTGTACACCTTAGCGATAAAGGTATGAAGGCGCAAGCTGCTGCCAAAACTATAGGGGGCGCCCTCAACGGTATTTCGAGGGCTTTAATTAAAAGAACGGGATTATCGGTGAATCTCGCCGTCGGGATACAATCCGTTGCCTGCCTAATGCTCAAAAAGAAGCACTTTCTTGTATTCGATGATGTGGAGAGGCGTTCTAAACATAGCGACGATTTGGCGCTATTCGGAACGATGAACGATCTTGTCGAAAGACTTGGATTGAAGGTCATGCTGGTTTCAAATGCCTGGGAAGGAAGTGATGTGCAATCGATGCGAGAGTTCGATAGGGACGTACGCGAAAAGCTAATTTGGAAAGTCTATCCTTTCAAGCCGTGCCCGTCTGCATTGGCCAAAGAAATTCTCATGGGAGATTGTCGCCCATCGGAAGACCTTGATATGCATAGCGCCATACTTGCGGGGGTAGAGGCCAGCGGATGCGTAAATGCTCGGGCAATGATTCGTGCTCATGAGCTAATCAGAAGAATTTGCAGCCTTGAGGTGCTTCAAAATACAGGAATTGCACTTCAAAACCGGTTTTACGCTCTACGGGACGCAGTCCATTTTGCTTTGTTGACCTCCATGGGGAACGCACCTTCCATGCCACAAAACGGAAAGCCAGAGGAATGGCTCAGTCCGGAGGCGCTGGAATACGATCGCAGAGTGTCTCTTTACGAGCAATACTCTGATTTCTCCGTGATAGGTAAGGCATTCGACCCTTCAGGCGATGTAGATATTGAAGATCTCGAACAAGGGTTTAAAACATACATTTGGAAACGGTACCCGAGCAACCGCGATACCCTCGAAGTTAGGGAGATCGCTAAAAGTATGCGGTGCGCTTACGATCTTGATGACGATAATGTAGATGGCCTCGCGCAGCGTTACTATGATTTAGTTACTAGAGCACATTATTCAGTCGATTGTTTGCACGACGTGCTCGAGGTTTATTACCTGCTATCTGACCTCAAATGGGAATGTCCATTTTCGCAAAATGACTTTATCAAATATTGCAAGAAAGTGATCGATGCCGATCTAGACAAAGCTTCTGAGCTCCTCTCTGGACCAGTATTTAGTGCAGACGAAAGGCGGAAAAGACGGGCGCTCGCCGAAGAACTTGAGCGTTATGCTCGGACAGAGCTGAATAAAAAGATGTCGAGTCAGTTGATGATATCTGAGGGAGCGGAGGGACTGACGGGCAGGGAGATTGCTCGACTTCTCAACGATGCTGCAGAACGCGATGTCAAAGTGTTGGTTAATGCTAGTCCGAGAGTCATTGTCGAGTCATTTTGTAGAGAAGATGCGGCGAATCAAGAGGCGCTTCGCAAGTTCTTTGTGCATCTTCATAACGTTTGGATTCCGGGTGGGGTGCCATCGGCGGATTTAGTTGAATGGATACTTGAGATAAAGACTGCACTGGAAGAAACGAACGTTGAAACGAAAACTGGATCAATGAGAAGGCGTTTGTTCTTGAGAAATCTGGAGGAGCTTGAGAGCCGATTTGGGTATCCCGTACAGAAGTAGCACCGATGCTCCACTTGCCGTGCGCTTCAGTGCCAGCGGTCTTGTTTTGCGCTTGCGCGGTGCCGGCTTGATTTCATTTATTGCATAGATTGAAGGATGCGCCAGTCACGTCTTCTTCGCTGTGCTCACGGTCTTCTGTCCGTCTCGGCTGCATGGTGGGTCCGATTGCTTTTTCGGAGTGGCAATGATACGTATGGAGTGAAACGGATGGTACGCGGATAACGAGGGGCGGAAACAACGACAGCCCCACGCTAAAGGAAAGGAGCGGAGGAACTATGCCAGAAAATAAAATACCAGGCCTCTTCACCGTCTACTACATGAATCAGCAGAAGGTGTTCGAGACGAGGATGCTCCTGGACAACAAACTCAAGACTACAAGCTCCAAGGAAAACCAGAACGGGACGATAAAGAGAGCATCATTGAACGCCGAAGCGGAGCTCAACCCTCCCTTTCTGACGAAACTCAGGGCAAAACTCGAAGGAAGCGTCAGGCACGAAAAACAAGAGAAGATCGTGGACACCCTCGAATACGTGAACACAAATAGCCGGATGCTCGCCGACATAATGGAGCATTGCAAAGCCCCCGAAAGCGGAACAACGCTTGCAGAAGGCGACCTCGCATACATCGGCGATGTCTCGCTGGAGCTCATCAATGAGGAGGAGATTCGAGGCATCATGGCGATCATGAGCGGGACCTTCGACGGAATCACCGTCCCCGATGCCGGAGACCTCGACATAGGCCACATGATGCAATCCTTCATAGGAGACGGCGCAGCCTTCAAGCTCAGAGGAAACCGCGCAAGAAGAAGAACGCCGCTGTACGCGAAGATTCCCCTCGATGGAGAAGAAATGTTCGAAAGCGGGTACACAATCGACGACCTGCTCATCGGAAAGGTCGGCATCGTCGGGATATGCAAAGGGAAAATCACCCCGGCCCAGATGAAGAGCCCCCTCGATTACTTCCAACAGCCAGACGACCCGAAACGCACGCCGCAGAACGACATTGTTATATGCGGAAAGAACCCGTCACCCACCGCCATGACCGGCGGCGGCAATCGGGTAGAACAGGGCTATTACATAGACATCCTTGCTGTCATTCAGGCAGTGTCCTTCGAGGCTTGATAGGCAACGCCATGCGTAAACTCGTCACATACAACAAATCCCAGTATAAAGCCCTGATCGACCAGCTCGGAGACGGCGGCTTCAAGTTGATGTCGCTTCTCGAACTACACGGAAGCGACCAAATCTCCGAGCTCCTCTCCGAGAAAAAGCTCGTCGTGGACGTTTCATCACTTGTGGGGTTACTCTCGGGCGATCTTCAGCTGGCATCGAAATTCGAGCTCCTCGTCCACCAGCTACCCTTTGGCACCCTCTTCATCGGAGACGATAAAACCGTGAACGAAGGAGCATACCAATTGAGAACCATGTTCGACGACATTATAGAATGCGACATCGAGATCGATAAGGACGCCCAGAAGGACAAAAGAGTAAAGAGAACACTCGTATCCCTCGACGAACTCGAATTCAAACAGGTCCTCACCACCCTCGAAAGCGAGCTCATAGGCCAGATCGAATTCAAACGCTCCTTCGAATCCCGATCGCGCAGCTTCAGGCTCTTCAACGCGCTCGACGAGCAGCCGGTGTTCTCGTTGCTCCTTCTTGGCCCTTCGGGTGTCGGGAAAACAGAAGTCGCCAAGATTCTCTGCGAGGCAATCGCGCCATGCCAGCCCCTCCCTAAAGTCAATCTTGGGAACTACAGCAGCAAGGACTCTCTAAACTCCCTGATTGGCAGCCCGAGAGGATACATGGGAAGCGAAGAAGGCGAGCTGGGAAAGAAGATCGACTCGTCCGATGCCGGAATTCTCCTGGTGGATGAGTTCGAGAAAGCTGAACCCGCCGTCTGGAACTTCTTCCTCGATCTCCTCGAGACAGGATCGTTCACGGACTCCCAAGGGATGGAGCACGATCTCCGCGGGTTCATCATCGTATTCACGACAAACTGCCCCCTCGGGAAGATCAATGAAACTTTCCCGGCAGAACTCCTCTCCCGCTTCAATTTGATGAGCCACTTCTCCAAGCTAAGCGTAAGCGACAAAAAGTTCTTTGTCGAAAGATACGTATCCATGTTTGCCAAGAAGTACAGGGAGACTGCTCCCAGTGGCTTGCCGACATTGCCGGACGACATCGCCGACAGGGCAATGATGGAAATCGACATTGAAGCGACCGAAAACATCCGGATCCTCAAGAACACAACAAGATCTTGGATCAGCGAATTCGTAGAGAAGGCCCGAAAGAGCAGTTCAATCGCGACGCAGCCCTCCATCATCAACACCCAAACATAACGAATATATGTTCTTATTGCATCGCATCTACATTACGAAATTCAGATTGCTTGAGATGTCTTGACGCAAGTTCAGATTCACTTCGGAGTATCATGCTGTCAATTTGAAGGATGCTACCTGCGCTTTTGAAGAATCGAAACGGAGGTTGTAAGCCGATTCTTCCTTTCACCGACTGGCAAAACGATTTACACCTAATTGTGGGAGTTGCCCACGCGATTTCTCTTTGCTCCTGCATCGATCTCGCTAAACTAATAAGTGCTGCCACCAGGGCATTTTCTGGTGCATATTCTATTGGCTCCCGCGAAGATCGGAGCGGGTATGTTTGCTGCCGAGTCCTACACCAGCCGTCATTACATTGCGATTGTTGCCATGGCCTGCCTATGCGTTTTGCTGGGCGGGCCTTCTTATGCCGCGGGCGCGGAGAGCCTCATCATCTCGGGCGCGACGTACTACGAGCCGGGCGTGTCAGGCCCCGGCTGGGCTTGGACCGATGCCGACCACCTGGAGCTTAACGGCTACGCGGGCGAGGCCATCGGCGCCGAAGGCGACCTGGTGCTGGCGCTTGCCGGGCAGAACTCCGTGACGGAGTCGTATGCGCCCGATGCGGACATCACGCTGTGCGGCATGGAGGTGTGGGGCAACCTGACGCTTCACGGTACCGGGACCCTGGCGGCGACGGGCTCGCAGTGCGGGATCCACATCTCGCAGGCGCTTGTGGTGGACGGATGCACCGTCGATGCCCGGGCGGACGGGGCCGATATAACGGACGAGGCGGTCGCCGGCGTGATCGCAGGCGACATGACCGTGCGCGGCGGCGGACGCGTCGTTGCCGAGGGCACAGGGTCCGGGACGGGCGTGCGCGCTTACGGTATGTATCTGCAGGATGCGGGCCTTGGCGATGGCGCGGCCGGCTGTCGGCTTTCCGTCGACGCCTCGTGGCTCGATGCGGCCGGTGCAGATGGCGGGGTTGCTTGCCTGGGTGGGTCGCTTGTGTCCGCGCGGTTTGTGACGCCTGCCGGAGGGGCCTTTGGTGCTAGCGGCGTGTTGGATGCCGCAGGGGTCGTGGCACCGCATGTGGTGGTTGAGCCCGAGGGCGCTACGCCTCCGGCGGGGGAGACCGACAGGAACGAGGTACCGAGCGATAGCGCGGACAAGTCTCCCGCCGACGCAAACCCCGCTGCCGGAGAGCCCACCACAGAGCCCACGGCAAATCCCACGCTGAAACCCGCGGCCACGACAACCAAGGCAACAACGACAGTAACCAAGACCACGGTTGCCAAGACGGCCAAGCCCAAGGCTGCAACCGCGACATCTGCGGCACTCCCCAAGACCGGCGACAACAACTGGGTCGTCGCTTCCGTGATGCTTTTCCTGCTTGGTGCAGTGCTTCTAGCTGCCGTATGTCGCTGCTAGGGCGGCATGACATACCTGACTGCGACACAAGTGCTCTGTGGGGGGGAGCTTTAAAGGCAACGCTTTCGGAAAGGGAGCGTAGCCTTTTTCGTGCATGCAATGTCTGACGTGCTAGCCATATGTGCTGGTGGATAGTTAGAGGCTGGACTTGACGAGGACCAAATGTGCGAATAATATCAGACTAGTGATTAGGGTCCAGAAACTTTCGATGCCTGGAACCGGAGGGGAGCCTGCGGGTTCCCCTTTAATTTTTCGGGAAGAGCGACGATGCCCAAAGAATTCCTCACCTACCAGCAGCAGATGGAGAAGCTCAGAAGCTCCGGCCTCAGAATCGAGGACGAAGAGGTTTGCCGGAGGGTCCTTGCGGACATCGGCTATTTCCCGGTCGTGAACGGTTACCAGTCGTTTTCCGCGACCCGAGCACCCGGGTATACCGCGAAGGCGCCACTTTTGGAGACATCCTAGCGCTTTACGAGTTCGACGTAGAGCTCAGGGAGATAATGCTCGATGCACTGCTCAAGGTCGAGGCGAAGATCAGGTCGGCGCTGGCCTACGAGTTCTGCGCTGCATATGGCGAGTCCCAGAGTAAGTATCTAGACGCCCGCTGCTACGCGACATCGAAGGGCGCGAAGCGTGTTCTCCCAAAGCTGCTGAACATGCTTGATTATATCGCCAACAAGGATACCAGCCATGAATACCTCGCCTACTACCGCAGGGCATATAAGAACGTGCCGCTGTGGGTCGCTGTGAACGCTATGACCTTCGGACAGATTTCGAAAATGCTCACGGCACTTAGGGACAACGAGAAGGCCAAGATCGCCAAGAGATTCGGGGTCGGAAATCCAAAGGAACTCTCTTCGTTTATCCGCGTGCTCGCCCTCTACAGGAACGTCTGCGCGCATGGCGAGCGCCTCTTCTCCCATAGGTGCCACGTTGAGATTCCTGACACGGCCTTGCACTCCAAGCTCGGCATTGAAAAGATTGGACCGGATTACGTTTGCGGCAAGGTAGACGTCTTCTCGGCAGTGATCACCCTTCGATACCTCCTGCGCGACGACGAGTTCAAAGCATTCAAGGCTAAACTCGTCAAGTGCGTTAACGGATACTTGTCATTGGATGAGAGCATCGGCGAGGAGCGCCTCCTTGAGGCCATGGGTTTCCCAGCCGAATGGAAGAAGATAACCAGGTATAAAATTTAAGATCGACCCACCTAAAAGCAAAATGGCTTAGGATCTATCCAACATGAACCACGAAACGGATCATAGTTTATCTTCGAGCTCGCCGAACGGCAAAAAGCCGGACCGGCGGCATCGGCGCTGGCCCCCTGACGCTCAACTGTTGAACGGTAATTAACTCATGATTTCGCCTACCGACATATCCACTGCCGTCACCCGCGTGCTGGCTCAATACGACGTCTGCGAAGCCTATTTATTTGGCTCGTTTGCCCGAGGCGAGCAAACGCCCGATAGCGATATTGACTTGCGTCTAGTTTGCGGCAACACCATGACGTTCGGCACGCTTTACGAACTCTCCCATGAGCTCGAGAGGGAACTTGGGCGAAAGGTTGATATCGTCACCAACCCACCAGAGCACATGCGCCCGGCCTTCCGCAAAAGCATCGAGCAAGATGAGGTGCGTGTCTATGAAGCTCTGTAAGCAGGACGAGGCGTTAGTGTGCTCCGGCGTGATCAGCAAGTCTGAATTTTGTCGCATACTTCCGGACTCGGCGAGCCTTAGAAGCCAGTATTGAACTCAAACTCGGTTCCAGACACCCTCTTGCTATTTGAATACAGGTATCGCTCTAGCGATAGTATGTTATACTATCGCTAGAGCGATACCTGTTAGGAGACTCGCGTGGAACTGTGGCATGGTTCTCAGAAAATCATTGAGACTCCCCAGCTTGGCCTGGGGAAAATCCATAACGACTATGGACAGGGATTCTATTGCACAGAGAGCCTCGACCTTGCAAGGGAATGGGCATGCTCGCGCGATGCCGATGGCTTTGCGAATCGCTATGAACTCGATATAGCCGATCTCAAAGTTCTCGACTTGCTATCGCCGCAATATTGCGTCCTGCATTGGATAGCGTTGCTCGTTGAGCATCGTTCTTTTCGCAAAGATACCGCCATTGCCGCGGGGGCGTGCGAATATCTCCATGATCACTTTCTACCTCAGACGAGCACTTGCGACGTAATAAGGGGGTGGCGTGCGGACGACTCGTACTTTAGCTATGCCAGAGCTTTTGTAAACAATACGATCACCGTCGATCAGCTTGGACGATCTATGAGGCTCGGTAACCTGGGGGAGCAGATTGTGCTCAAAAGCGAGCGTGCGTTTAAGAGCATTCGTTTTGCTGGATTTGAACGTGCGCAGCAAGCTCTGTATGGTCCATTGGCCAAGGAACGAGATGAAGCGGCAAGGGCGCAGTATCGGGAGCTCCTTCCCGAAAACCCGTTTGAGGGAATACGTATCGTCGATATCATTCGAGAGGGGATGACGGGCGATGACCCACGCCTACAGTGAGATGTATCTCGAGGATGCAATGAGAACGCTGGGCGAGGCGGTCGATTTTGCTCTCTGTGACCAAGGGCTGACTCCAGCCGAGTTGACGGCGATCCTGTCGAACGCTCTTGAGATGAAACAGTTTGAGCGCGGTATGCCTCGCGTCGTCTGCGGCATGGCGGGCGACGAGCTCGCGCGCGATATTATCGCCCATGCGGGACTGACCCCCGTCAAATGCAGGGAGACCTATCCGTTCGACCGTTCGCCTCAGTATTGGGCGGGGTGGGTTATGGCCTATACGCAATGGATGAGCAGCTTGGGCTTTAATAAGCTACTCGAAGTCGCTCCGCTCGATTGGATCATCGGCTCGTACCATCCACTCCACGAGGCCTCCGAAGATAAATTCGCCCAGATTGTCATCGAAAAATGGAACAACGCCCAGGCAGACAAAAAGGGCCTCAAGGCGGCACGAAAGGCTGCCGGACTAACGCAAAAACAGCTCGCCGCCCAATCGGGGGTTAAGCTTCGCACCATACAACTCTACGAGCAGAACCAGCTCGACCTACGCCGCGCCTCGGTTTCCTCGGCATTGGCGCTTGCAGACACCCTAAACTGCACCATCGAAGACCTCGTCTGGCAACCGATTGCTCTGGAGTACGACTCGCAGGCTATTTCGTCTGTAAAGCTATAGAGGAGTCAGACATGCCTTGGAGCTATGTTCAACAAGATGACGGCGCTGATTGCGTTGCTCAAGAAGATCATTCAACTGCGCACGTGGCAAATTCAGCATCACCGATTTTGCTCGGCGGCGCCACGTCAATCGACGAAGCTATTCGGCTGACCATTTCGAACATGCCCAACGCGCTCAGGCTCTTGGAGAACTCATGATGGCGGACACGAAGCGGGGCGCGCATCCGTTCGCGCCGCTCGTGCTCGATGATGCCGGTTCGCTCGAAGCTATGGCCGCGGCCGTGATGCGCCTGCACAGCACGCTGATGACGGTCGGGCGCTGCTATACAACCGACGCCACAGGCGACCGGGCTGCGCTTGAGCTTGGACGCGTCGAGTCCGTGCTTGCGGGTGCATTCTGTACGATATTCGGTCAATTGCCGGCCGATCGCTTCGCAGACACCTTTGACCAGGTCACCTACGTGGCCGAGCACATGGTCAAGGACCACATCTTTGAAGACGGTAACAAACGAACCAGCCTTGTCTTTACGTTGTCCGTCTTAAGGTTCGCCGGCACTCCGGTCGAGCTAATCGACAGCCCCGAGCCCAAAGACAACCAGTACTACGCCTGGATCCAGGACCTCGTTTCCAGTCGCCGCACGAACAGTGAGCTAGCCGAAGAGCTGCGCTGCGGATTCGTTGCGGGCACGGGCGATCTGTCGCTCTTATAGAATCTAAGCATCCGCATGCCGGTTATTGAATGGATTGGACGCCACATGGAACTCCCTAGCACCCTGTGCAGCAATGTGTACGACTTTGCGTTTTGCCCCGAGCCCTGCTACGACCGCCTGGCCGATCTCGCCGACCCCGAGGACTGGGGTCCCAGCAACCGCATCCTCAAGAACTACCTGTCGTTCTCGTTTAGCCGCGCGGTGTTCCTGACCGAGCGTGACGTGGACAAGACCGCCCCGTCCAACTTGCCGTTGGTGTTCGACGAGAACCGCTGCCTGTTCAACACCGGCCTGTACACGCGTCGCTACGAGACCGTCTACGGCCTGTTTGAGCCCAACACCAAGCCCGACGCGCGCCAGCGCTGGTTTTTGAAGGGCTTCTTTAAGGAGAGCGACCCCATGCTGGTCTCGTTTGAGTACCTGCCGTGCCGCGTGCGCTTTGCCGAGGACCCCTCCGAGCTGGTCTTTGACTACCGCCTTCCCATCCGCTCCAACATCGACCATATTCTGGGCGACGAGGAGAACCTGACGCGCATTCCTGCCAGCCTGATGGGGGAGGGCAACTCCCTGCTGCTGCGCCGCGCCTTTGAGGGATCCGTCGTCGAGGCCGCCCGCCGCGCCGCAGCCAACTACACGCTCGCGGTGCCGCAGTTCTACGGCGGCCGGATCCAGCTGCTCTTGCCGCTGTGCCTGACCGGCGACAAGCCCGAGTTGGCGCTGACCATCCAGCGCGAGGACGGCTTCTACGCCGCACGCACCTGCCTCACGCTCGACATGGCTTACAACAACGCTCGACTAATCTGCCGCCCCGAGACCTCGTGGATTAAACGATAAAGGGTGGTTTAGCTGCGGTTTTGCCGATTGCCTTGGTTGTTTTGGCTTGGCTAGCACCCACGAATTTAAAATCGAGGGCAAAAAGTTCTTGGTAAACCACGCACGGCTATGTTAGTATCTCTTTTGCCGAAAGGCGACGGGCGATTGGCTCAGGGGTAGAGCATATCCTTCACACGGATGGGGTCACAAGTTCGAATCTTGTATCGCCCACCATCAAAAGAGTAGGTCAGAGGTGTTAAGCCTCTGACCTTTTTCTTTTTGACACCAAGGATAATCGTAGTTGTCTAAGGCGTCGTTTTTTATCGCACCTTTTTTGCTGACGTCATTGCTCGTTTTATATAAAACGCATGCGTAATTTCATTGAATTCCCCATGTGATCCGAGCGCAAATTTGGAGACAGAGACCACACGCTCAGAGCACCTTCCAGCGGATTTCTATCACACGACGGTTTTTCGGCAGAACTCGTCAAGCATTTGGTCAGCGTTTGGTCAGCTTCCCGTACTTACCCGCATGATGCGCCAGTAGATAATCGACCTTACCCGCAATCCGCACGGCCCACGGCCGAAACCAGGGGAGGCGCAAATGGACGAAATCGTCTGCGCAAACACTGCATTCCGCTATTGGCGCTGCCCACCGCAGGTGCGCGATCTCTACCCGCGCCTGCCCAACTCCGAAGAAGGCTGGCGGGCTCTATCCCAAGCCCCATTCGTAACCGACGTCCTCAAGACCCCGATCATTACCACGACAGCACCCGGCGGCGTTAACTACCATTCGGGGCTGCGGACAACAATTCACTGCGAAGATGCTTCTGCGATGAACAATACACTGGAAACCGAGATAGGCTTCAGGGTGACTAATCCACTTGCGACGCTATTTACCATGGCGCGCTATGTTTCTCCAATCGATCTTGTCCTTGCCATGTACGAATTCTGCGGCTGGTTCTCCGTCTTTGAGCCCACCGCTGCAGCCGAAGCAGAATTACTCAAAGCCGAAGGCGCCGCACAGGAGACCACCACCGAATCCCTCTTTGACCTCGATGAAAGCCAAGACGAACCACAATGGAAACGCGTTTATGCGCGCATAAAAGTCAAAGAAAAGGTAAACACGAAGGAGCCCAACGGACAAAAGAAAACGAAGCAGGTCACAAGGCTAAAGGGCACGTCGCTCTGGATGAGGAAGCCGCTCATCGAATTACACGAGCTTCATGAGTACGCCAGTAAGATGAAAAGACGAAAGTGGGGTACAAAGTTTTACAACGCCGCGCAGCTGGTGACAGGTATAGCAGCTTCTCCGCTTGAAGTTGCAGGAGTTTTATTGCTATCGCTTCCTCGCTCTCGAGGCGGTGCCGGCTTTCGAAGCGTTTACGTTAACGACCTTACGCCGCTTACCGCATCGGCGCAGAGCATTGCAGGGCAAAGAGTCTGCTACGGGGATATCGTGATCGTGAATCCAACCATAATGAAAGCAGGCATCGTGGAGATTCAGGGGGAGGTCATCCACGGATCAGGCGCCGTGCTGGACCACGATGCCAAACGCATGACAGCGCTGCAAAGTATGGGGTATGACGTCTTCCTGGTTACGCACGACATGCTTAACGATGCCGAGCAGCTTGATGCGATCGTGAGAAGTCTTTGCTCGCGCTTGGAATTACGCTATAGGTGCAAAACTAAGGCGCAAAAGACGACGGAAATGGAGTTACGAGCCAACGTACTATGCAACTGGCTGGAAATCGGTCGTTAGACGGGTGCCTTGCTCATTTCCGGGCACCCTCGGTTGGCTGTCTGCGATGCCGCCGCCACGAAACCGGCCCATCTACTACGTTTAACCCCGACCCCT
>CALDCF010000006.1 GCA_937937635.1 uncultured Collinsella sp. | reverse complement strand
GCGCGCCTGTTTAACCTGAGCGTTGGCACGCTGCGGCGCTACGAGCAGATGGGCTTGTTGGAGCCGGCGTATGTCGATGCGGCAAGTGGCTACCGCTACTACGGCGCGCGGCAGCTTTCTACCCTCAACACCATCAGCCACCTGCGCGTTCTCGATTTGCCGTTGGCTCAGATTCGCGAATTTGTGACCACGCGCGACGTGGACCTCATGCAGCGCCAACTCGCCCAGCAGCAGAAGCTTATCGAACGTAAACGCCGTGAGCTGGAACGCGTCTCACGCAAGATCGACAACCGGCTTGCTTTGTTGCGAGGCGCATTGGATGCTGAGCTCGATACCATCTACGAGGTCAACGCGCCCAAACTTCGTTGCGCCGTGCTGCGCGAACGCGTCAACCCCACCGATGCCTATGCGCTGGAGTGGCAGATTCGCCAGCTGCAGAAGGGCCAGCACGAGACCTTCGTCTTCCTTGGCAATCTGGGTGTGGGCATCGCGCCCGAGCGCATTGTCACCGGTGACTTTGATGGCTACGACGAGGTCTTTCTGCTGCTCGATGACACGGATGACTACCTGGGAGACGTCGAGGTTCGGCCCGCCGCGCGGTGCCTGACCGTCTGCTTCCGTGGCACGCACGGGCAGGCGGCTTCACGTTACGAGCAGTTGCTCTGCTATATGCGCGAGCACGGCCTGACGCCCACCGGTCCCTCACGCGAGATCGCCCTCATCGACGACATCATCAGCGACGACCCCACGACCTACGTGACGCAGATCACGGTGCCCGTCTCCCCAGCAAAGTAAGAACCGCCCGGAAGGCATCATACTTTCCGGGCGGTTCTTCAATTTGGCCATCAATGCCTTAAGCCTCCGGCACCTGACCGGTAGCGAGGATCTGCTCGAGCGCGTCCTCATCCAGCACGGGCACACCCAACTGCTCGGCCTTGGTGAGCTTGGAGCCCGCCTTGGGACCGGCGACCAAGTAGCTCGTCTTCTTCGACACGCTGCCCGAAACCTTGGCGCCGAGCACCTTGAGCGCGGCACCTGCCTCATCGCGCGTGCGGTTGACGAGCGTACCGGTCAGTACAAACGTCAGGCCCGCGAGCGGCTGCGCGTCGGCGAGCTCGCCTGCTACGCCGGCATCGACTGCAGCCTGCGCATGTGCGGCGCCCAGGTCGACTTCGAGCGACAAGCCCGCCTGACGCAGACGCTCCAGTACGGCGAGGTTCTCGGGCACGGCCAGGAACTGCTTGACGCTCGCCGCGATCTTAGGACCGATGCCCTCGCACTCGGCGATGTCCTCTTCGCTCGCCAGGATGAGCTTGTCGATCGATAAGAATCGCTCGGCGATGACCTCGCCCACGCTTTTGCCCACATGGCGGATACCCAGGGCAAACAGTACGCGCCCGAGCGGCTGACTCTTGGACTTGTTAAGCTCGGCGATGATCTTCTCGGCCGTCTTGAGGCCTACCGGAATGGGGTCGCCCTTCTTAACGCCCTTTTTGCTATTGGAGCTGGCATAGGTGCGCCCTGTGTCCAGTCCGGCGATGTCGTCAACCGTGAGCTGGTAGAAGTCCGCGACATCATGGATCAGCCCAGCGGCGATCATCTTGTCGACGATCTCGTCGCCCAGGCCGTCAACATCCATGCAACCGCGGCTCACCCAGTGAAGCAGGCGCTCCTTGAGCTGCGCCGGGCAGTCGATGGACACACAGCGATAGGCGACCTCGCCATCCTCGTGGACCACGGGGCTACCGCACACAGGGCAGACCTCGGGCATGTGCCAGTCGACCGAATCAGCCGGGCGCTTGTCGAGCACCGGGCCCACGACCTCGGGAATCACGTCGCCCGCCTTGTGCACGATGATGGTGTCGCCCTCACGCACGTTTTTGCGGCGGATCTCGTCGATGTTGTGCAGCGTGGCGCGCGCGATGGTGGAACCGGCGACCGTCACCGGATCGAACTCCGCGACCGGCGTCAGCACGCCTGTGCGGCCCACCTGGATGCGGATCTCACGCAGGATGGTCTGCTTTTCCTCGGGCGGAAACTTAAAGGCGATAGCCCAACGCGGCGCGCGGGCGGTAAAGCCCAGGTCGAGCTGTTGTTGGAAGCTGTCGACCTTCACGACCACGCCGTCGATGTCGTAGTCCAGGTCACCGCGATGCTCGAGCGCCTGGGCGCAGAACTCGTGGACCTCAGCTGGCGTGGCACAACGGGCTACGTTGGGGTTGACGCTAAAGCCGGCGCTGCGCAGCCAATCGAGGAACTCACGCTGGCTGTGGACGTGCAGCGGATCGGTATCGGCGATGGCATAGATAAAGGTAGCGAGGTCGCGACGTGCCGTGACCTTGGGGTCCTTTTGGCGCAGGGATCCTGCGGCGGCGTTGCGCGGGTTGGCGAAGGGGTCGCGGCCCTCGGCATCGGCCTCATCGTTCAGACGAACAAAGCTGCCCTTGGGCATGTAGACCTCGCCGCGGACCTCGATGGTACGCTCGCGGTCGGCGCCCATATGAGCGAGCGCCAGCTCGGATAGGTGCATGGGCACGTCCTTGATGGTACGCACGTTGAGCGACACGTCCTCACCCGTAGTGCCGTCGCCACGCGTCGCCGCACGCACGAAGGTGCCGTTCTGGTAGGTAAGCGCCACGCCCAAGCCGTCGATCTTGAGCTCGCAGGTATAGGTGACGCTGCCGGCACCGAGTGCATCCTCGGTACGCTGGAGCCATGCGTCGAGCTCATCAAGATCCATGGCGTCGTCCATGGAATACATGCGTGCCATGTGCGTGACGGGCGTAAACTGCTCGCTCACGTAGCCGCCCACGCGCTGGGTATAGCTGTCGGGCGTCACCAGGTCGGGGTAGGTTTCCTCGATTTCTTGCAGCTCAACGAGCATTTTGTCGAAAGCGGCATCCGTGATCTCGGGCGCATCGAGCATGTAATAGCGGTAGGCATGGTAATCGAGCTCGTGACGCAGCTCGGCTGCACGCGCTGCCGCCCGGGCACGGGCATCGGTCGGCGCGGTGGCATCCGCGCTCGCGGACGTTTCGGCATCGATGTCCACGCCGTCACCAAACAGGCTCGATTGCTCCATAGCGGCACTCCTTCGCTCGATTTCAAACGGATACAAGAGTACCACCGGTCACGATGGGGCCGAATGGTGGTCTCAAACCGCACCGAATCGGCAGCCGCCAGGCCGGGGTGGACAGTTAGTTCAGATACGTATAAATCTGCGAACCGAATCGAGCCTAAATGGCGCTATTTCACCCCATTTGGTCGTCTCGGAGCGGCCCGATCGGCTTATTTCTCCTTCCGAGCACCCATCCGAACCTCATTTCCATCCCAAAACAGCTCGAAACGCATTCCAGACTGCCCCAGATTTATACGTATCTGAACTAACTGTCCAGACCATTCCGAACCGAGCTCCTTGCCAGCTCAAAGTGATCCGTTTTCCTCCGTCCCTGGGAGATCATTATTGAAAGAGGGGCTGTCCTGCGTTGGCGGGACAGCCCCTCTGGCTTCAAGCTATGTGAAACGGCCCGTTAGTAGCCCTGGCCGTAGCCTTGACCCTGACCCTGGCCCTGCTGGCCGAGCAGCTCCTCCAGGTACTGGCGCAGCTGCTCGTCGGTGATGCTGCCGTTGCCGGTGTCGGTCGCGCTGTCGTCCTGCTGCTGGTTCTGCAGCTCCTCGTCGGAACCCAGCTCGACGGTAACCTTCTTCTCGTCCTTGCCGCGCATGAGCGTGATCTCGACCTTCTCGCCCACCTCGTGGCTGCGCAGCGCGATGATCAGGCCGTCGGCGCTCGTGATCTCGTCGTCACCCAGCTTGGTGATGACGTCACCCTCCTGAATGCCGGCCTTGGCGGCGGGACCGTCCTCAACGACGCTCGCCACATACGCGCCGCTATCGGTGCTCAGCTTGTTGGTACGGGCGTTGAGTGCGTTGACGCTCGAAAGTGTGGCGCCCAGGTACGGATGAACCGGCGTCTTGCCGTCGATGATCTGGTCGGCAATGTTCTTGGCATAGTTGACCGGAATGGCAAAGCCCACGCCCGAGCTAGAGCCCGAGTAGCTCTCGATGAGCGAGTTGATACCCACGAGCTCGCCGTTGTCGTTGACGAGCGCGCCGCCGGAGTTGCCCGGGTTGATAGCGGCATCGGTCTGGATCATGTTGGCATAGATGGTGTTACCACCGGTAGAGCTCATGGCCGTGGAGCGATAGAGCGCCGAAACGATACCCGTGGAGACAGACTGCTCGTTGCCAAACGGCGAGCCGATCGCCATAACCCACTCGCCCACGTTAAGCTTGGAGGAATCGCCGATCTCGATCGGCGTGAGCTTAGAGGCATCGGCGTCCTTCAGCTTAATGACCGCCAAGTCGCTCGAGGCATCGTTACCCACGAACTCGGCCTCATAGGTGGTGCCGTCGTCCATAGTCACCACGTACTGGTCGTAACCGTCGACCACATGGTTGTTGGTGAGGATGTGGCCCTCGGTATCGAGCACCACGCCCGAACCGACGCTACCCGAGCTGTCCGACTCGTCGGCAGACTGCGAAAGCGAGCTGCCCTGGCTGCCACTCGAAGTGGCGGTGATGGAAACGACGGAGGGCAGCGCCTTGGCGGAGACAGCCTCGGCCAGCGTGGTGTCCTCGGAGTCGATGGTGATCTTTTGCGCCGACGAACCCGAAGCGCCCGCCGTCACGGCATTCTTGCCGCCGCCGATATTGAGCGTACCGCTCATGATAAGTGCGATGACCAGCAGGGCGCCGCATGCGCAGCCGGCGAGTGCCGTAATGAAGATCGGCAGCTTTTTGGTCTTGGTCTTGACCACCGTGTGCTTGTTCACGACCTGCTGGCCACCCAGGGGCTGGCCGGTCTGCGTGTCGTAGGCCTGCACGTAGGGAATGTTACCGCCGGCAGGCGTCGACTCCACCTGCACGCGTGGCTGCTGCTGAGTCTCGCCGGCGTTGCCCGCGTCCTGGGGACGCTGAGAATCGTTCTCGCTCATAGCTGCGATCCTTTCGTTAAATAACCAAAGGCCCGCCAAACATGTGGCGGGCCATCATTGTTCACGTTGAGTTGTACCCCAAGCTGGGCACTCCCGAGCACTAGATGCCAAGATTTCAGCTTTGCTTAAGTAATGACATGTTTATAGGCCAATTCGTTTTATGCCGTCATGTCTATTCGATATAACAGTCGATAGCAAAACTCACGGCTTCGCTCTCTGGCGTGAAAATAGTCTCTCTGCTTCTTGTTCGCGTTTTTTCATTGCCATTTTCATCTCTGACCACCGTGTCAACCACGAGCGTCAATCGCTTCCGAACGTCCAGCAGCTCCAAGGCTTCCGCCATCCCAGCTCGCATCAAAATGGGAACTCCTGCCATCAGGCCTAAGAACTGCTCCTCATCAATCATTCTTCATTCCCCTTGTCTACTTGATTTGGCTTTCTCGGCTGAATGGGGATATAGAACAGTCCCGTCAAGTTCCTTATCTTCCACAAAAACTAGAATCCATTTTTCACCTGCCTTCAACCCTGCAACATATCCGGAACTTGACTTGCGACGCATATCGATCTTTTTACGGCAACCACTTGGCATCAACGCCTCAAATTGCCCGTTATGAACATCCGATAGAGTGCGAACTTCGATCGCAACGACCGTGTCGTTTTCTCCCCCATTAGTCGCCCCTAGCAGGGACAAACTCACTTCAGCGACCAAGGCAAGGAAAAGAACCAATAGGGGTATTGCCCTTCGAATGAACTTGTCGCCGTTCACGAGTACAATCACCCCTTGCAATATGTTCCGTCGTGAGCCGTGTAAATTGATACGTCATATGGAAGAAACTGCAGCCGGTTTGTCTATCCGTTCCAAACCACAAGCAGGTACTTCTTGGCATTTGAGTATGTGTTATGCATTGCCACATAGCCCACAACTGCCATTGCGTGCCCGCTGCCATTTGACCGGAGCCTCCCAGAGAAAACATTGCCGAAACGCGCATGCGTAGGTTTTCGCCTCTTTGATAACTTTCGCCTGCGTTGGCGTTATCATTCCCGAAATCGTTTTGCTCGCATCAACAACGTAATCCCATTTATACAAATCCATGGCAGGTAACTAAATGTTATTCGCTAGATAGTGCTATACGCTTGATATTGTTTTTACTGACGCACTTTCAGTCGGTAAAAGGTATGATTCTTGCCACAAGCGAGAAAAGGGCACCAAAAAACTCCGGTGCCCCGTATCGTCTTCTGGTTATCCCTAGTCCTTAAACAGATAGCCCACGCCGCGGACGGTGGTGATGTGCGCCGCAATCTGCGGGCCCACCTTGGAGCGGATACGACGGATGTGCACGTCGACGGTGCGTGTGCCGCCGCAGTACTCGAAGCCCCACACGCGATGCAGCAGCACTTCGCGGCTGTAGGCGCGGTTGGGATGCGTCGCCAAAAAGCTCAGCAGCGAGTACTCCATCAGTGTCAGGTCGATGGGCTCATCGTCGAGCGTCACCTGATAGGTAGCCAGGTTGATCTCGAGGTTATCGATGTTGAGCACGTCATCGGCGGTGACGGTCTCCTCCTCGCCCATGAGGCGCTGCGCACGAGCCTTGAGCTCGTTGGGCGTCGCCGTGGGGCATACAAAGTCGGCATGCGAATGATTCGGCAGACGCAAGGTGCCGAGCGCCTCGTCGTCGACGATCACCAACATGGGGACGCCGCCGCGATCGTCAAGCCACTTGGCAATCTGATCGATACGGTCGCTCCGGATGCCGTCGGAATCGAGGATCAGCAGGTCAAAGTCGTGTGCCGCAGTCGGCGAATCGGGGGTGGCCAGGCTCACCTCGACACCCAGGGTGGTCGTCAGGCTGCGGGCAAACTCGTGGAAGCGCGTCGTGCGCGCCATGAACAGGGCACTCTTTTCGGACATATCGGCCTCCAAAGAAATGAGCTCAATCGTACTGGAACAAGCCAGCGCGATTAGGAGTTCGCCAGGTAGTGCTTGATCTCCCACTCGGTGATCGTAGACTCAAACTTATGCCACTCGTCGCGCTTCTTTTTGAGAAAGAAGCTGTGGATGTGCTCGCCAAGAGCATCCTTCATAAACTGCGAGTCCTCAAACACGTCGAGCGCCTCTTTGAGCGAGCGCGGCAGCGGCGCGTAGCCGGCCTCGACCATCTGACGGTCGGTAAGCTTGAGCGTCTCGGCCGTGGCCTCGGGCGGGAGCTCCAGCTTGCGTTCGATGCCGTCGAGTCCAGCCGCCAGCGTGACGGCGTTGACCAGGTACGGATTGGCCATGGGGTCGGGGCTGCGAAGCTCGATGCGCGTGGACAGCTGCTTGCCGGGCTTGTAGACCGGAATGCGGACCATACTCGCGCGGTTGCGCAGGCCCCACGTGGCGTACTGCGGCACGGAGTCGCCGCCCGTGGTGATGCGCTTGTACGAGTTGACGGTGGGGTTGGTGATGGCGCTGATCTCGCGGGCATGCGCCAGAATGCCAGCCATATAGTGCTTGGCGACGTCGGAGAGATGGTACTTCTCGTCGTCCTCGCCCCAAAACACGTTGTTGCCGTCGTGGTCGAATAGCGACTGGCACAGGAACATGGCACTGCCGTCCTCGCCCGCCAACGGCTTGGGCATAAAGGAGGCGTGGCAACCGCTCTCGTAGGCCTGCTGCTTAATGATGAGTTTGGCCGTGGTGATGGCGTCGGACATGCTCAGGGCCTCGGCGTGGCGCAGGCTCATGCCGTGCTGCGAGCGGCCGGCGGCGTGGAAGGTGTACTCCACGGGCACGGACATCTTCTCGAGCGTGAGGACCGTGTTACGGCGCAGGTCGCGGGCGGCGTCGCTCACCGAAAGATCGAAGTAGCCCACGTTGTCGAGCGGCTCGGGGGTGTGCTCGTCGGGGAAGTAGTAATACTCCAGCTCGGCACCCACGTTGAGCAGATAGCCAGCCTTCTCGGCCTTGCGGAACATGCGGCGCAGGGCATCGCGCGGGTCGCCGGCGAACGGCTTGCGATCGGGAGTGCACACGTCGCAGAACACGCGGGCGACGCCGTTGTGGCTCGGGCGCCACGGCAGGATCTGGAAGGTCGAAGCATCGGGGAACGCCAGCATGTCGGCTTCCTCGGGCGTGGCAAAGCCTTCGATGGCCGAGCCGTCAAAGCCGATACCCTCCTCAAAAGCGACCTCGAGGTCCTCGGGGCTGATGGCAAAGTTCTTGAGGCGGCCGAGAATGTCGACAAACCACAGACGCACAAAGCGGATGTCACGCTGCTCTACAGAGCGGAGTACGTAATCGATGTTCTGCTGGTTCATGTCGCTCCCCTTTCTTTCGGGCGGGTTTCGACTGGTCTATATCGCAGATACTATCGCAGAAAAATGTTTCCGCAGGGTTAAAGCGTATCAAGCGCTCAAAAAACGTGCGCGCGAAGGCTGTCTGACTTACGCGCGATCATAAACGATCACTCCTTCGCGCTCGATTACCGCGGCAAGATCGCCATCAAGATGGTCGCTCGAGACGAGGTCAACCTGCTTCCCGGTCTCCTTACGCACCGCTTCGCCAAACGCCGACAACGCGAAAAGACCAAAGCCATGCTCGCGATCGACTTCGAGACGCAAATCGATATCACTATCGACACGCGCCTCACCACGGGCATACGAGCCAAAAAGGACCACGGTTTTGATGGCGGGAATCGGGCTGGCCGCCTCGCGGACGGCGGACTCAATCTGAGCAATATCCAAAATGTCTGCGGCAACGTTTTCGCTTGCAGAGTTTTTACCAAGTGAAGGAACAAACGGCAGCGAGCGCTCGCGCAGCATCTGCCTCATAAACATATTGACCGCAACAGACGAAGTCATGCCGAGTTCTTCGCATAGCTCGGCAAATGAATCTTTAATTGACGAGTCCACTCGTACACTCAGTACAGACGCAGCCATGGATACCTCCTGTATGACATTGTCTATATAATATCATACAGACTAGCGCGAAGTGGAGACTCGGGACTCGATGTGGCCGGGTATCTCGATGCGCTTGGGGACGAGCTTTGCGGCATCGCCCACCGTAGTGGTAACGACGTCGATGCGCTCGGACAGACGCTCGACTACGCGCTCGGCAATGGTAAGGGTGTCTTGCGCGGCCGTGGTCACACCGCCAAAGAGCACGTGGTTCCAGGGGTAATCGTCAAACGTCGCAATCTTGAGGCCAGCCGGCAACGAGGGGCCAAGCTGGGCCAGCGCCTCGGTCAGGCGCAAGAAGACCAAGCCGTTGACGGCGATAAGGCCGAGCTTTTTACCTGCGTAATCGCGGATGGTCTCATCCAGGCGGCTGATGCCCTCGACGCCACCGTCGGCCAGCGTGACGACCTCGCCGGCAAGACCACGGTGCGAGAGCTCGTCGGTAAAGGCCTCGGCACGCTCACGGCGCACGGGGCTGTCGTCGCTTGCCTCGGTGAGCAGGCACAGGCGCTCGCTGCCCGCGGCAGCCAAGGCGTCTACCAGGCCGGCGACCAGCTCACGGTTGTTAGATGTCACCAGATCGATGCCGCCGTCCTCGATGTCGCGGTCGAGCAGCACGACCGGCAGGCGTCCCGCAGCCGCGGCGATCGCCCCGTCGTTGCCGCCGCAGGTGTTAACGACCAAGCCGTCCACGCCCGCGTCGATGAGCCTGGTGAGCGACTCGGCCTCCTTGGCGGGGTCGTTGCCGCTGATGGCCGTCATAAGCGAGCAGCCGCGCGCGGCGGCGCTGGCGGAAAGGCCCTCGAGCATGGCGCTCGAGAACGGGTTGGCGATGTCGGCCAGGATCACGCCGATAAGGTTGGTGCGCGAGCTGCGCAGGTTGCGTGCGGCGGCGCGGGGACGATAGCCCGTGCGCTCGATGACCTCGGCGATGCGGGCGCGGGTCTCCTCGGTCATCTGACCGGGACGGTTGTTGAGGTAGCGCGAAACGGTGGCCGGGCTCACGCCCGCCTCGGCGGCAATGTCTTTGATTCTCATCTGCGCCATGGCGCACCCCGTTTCCCATGTGTCGGCAATCTTAGCCATTTTAGGCATTTTTTTAAAAATCTCGCTTGCAAAACGTTGTAGGTGAGTATACTACAACTCGAAACGAAACCGATTTCGTAAACCGATTTCGGCATGCGTTGGCACGGAGGTGCAAAGATGCACCCTACCGTCTTGGCACCTCCGTGCCAACGCCATAGCAAAGGTGTACGCACAGACAAGAAGGAGCTACGCGACCATGGGTAAAACGGTTCTTACCTTCGGCGAGATCATGATGAGGCTCTCGCCCAAAGATCACCTGCGTATTGAGCAGGCCACCGAGTTCGACGTCCGCTACGGCGGCGCCGAGGCCAACACCGCGCTTTCCCTGGCCTACCAGGGCGACAAGGCCGCTTACGTTTCCGTCGTTCCGGCCAACCGCCTGGGCGAGTGCGCGCTGCGCTCGCTGAAGGTCTACGACGTCGACACCACGCGCGTCGTGCGTCAGGGCGACCGTCTTGGCTCCTACGTGTTTGAGGTCGGCGCCTCGCAGCGCGGCAACGGCTGCGTCTACGACCGCAAGTACTCGGCCATCAACATGGCCAAGCGCGACGTCTTTGACTGGGACGAGATCCTCAAGGGCATCGACGTCTTCTACTTCTCTGGCGTGACGCCCGCCGTCTCCGACGAGATGGCCGCCGCCTGCAAGGACGCTCTCACCGCTTGCCGCGCCAAGGGCATCACCACCGTGTGCGACGTTAACTACCGCGGCAAGATGTGGTCGCCCGAGAAGTCGCAGGCAACCATGAAGGAGCTCCTGCCGCTCGTCGACATCTGCATCGCCAACGACGAGGACGCACCCGCCGGCCTCGGCATGACCTGCGTCTCCGGCTCCCTTGCCCACGGCATCGAGGAGCGCGACACCTACGTCGAGATGGCCCGTCAGATCTGCGCCGAGTACGGCTGCAAGAAGGTCGCCTCCGTCGTCCGCAACATCTCCTGCGTCGAGCGCTCCATCTGGATGGGCATGCTCTATGACGCCGAGAGCGGTGAGCACTGGTTCTCCCCCGCTCACGACGTGCACGTGCTCGAGGGCGTTGCCGCCGGCGACGCTTTCAACGCCGGCCTCGTCCATGCCCTCATCAACGACTTCGACCCGCAGGACGCCGTCAACTACGCCATCGCGGCCTCGATTCTCAAGCTCACCATCAAGGGCGATTCCAACCTGGTGACCGCCGACGAGATCGCCGCCGTGGCCAACGCCGCCGACGGTGGCACCCGCGTCGCCCGTTAATTCGTTCCCCATTCCGCGGGCTGCAGTTTCCCATACCCATACCTCTGCAGCCCGCTCCCCGATTCCTTCGGTCGGGCAAAACCACCAGTCCCATTCCGGTTTTGCCTGGCATTCCCTACACGACTGGTCGCGCAGCCGGTTTTGGAATTGCTTGTGACCCCAAGCAGTGCCTCCGATAACCAGTTCAAAACCGGCTCATGACCAGCCCTTTTAGCAATTACGCGCATCCGCGCGCCGCACATCGAAAGGAACATAATGTTCGATCAGTTCTACACCACGCTTGAGTCCCTGGGCATCGTGCCGGTCGTCGTGCTCGACAAGGTCGAGGACGCCGCTCCGCTCGCTCACGCCCTGATGGCCGCCGGCATGAAGTCCGCCGAGGTCACCTTCCGCACCGCTTGCGCCGCCGAGTGCATCGCCGCCATGGCCGAGGCCGAGCCCGAGATGTGCGTGGGCGCCGGCACCGTCCTGACCGTCGAGCAGGTTGAGCAGGCCCGCGCCGCCGGTGCCAAGTTCATCGTCTCCCCGGGCTACAACGAGGACGTCGTCAAGCACTGCATCGACATCGACCTGCCCGTGCTGCCCGGCACCGTGACCCCCTCCGAGGTCACCGCTGCCGTCAACCTGGGCCTCAAGGTCACCAAGTTCTTCCCGGCAGCCCAGTACGGCGGCCTCAACACCATCAAGGCCCTCGCCGCTCCGTTTGTCGGTCACCGCTTTATGCCCACCGGCGGCGTGAGCACCGCCAACGTCGAGGAGTACCTGAGCTCCTCCGCCATCATCGCCTGCGGTGGCACCTGGATGGTCAAGCCCGCCCTGTTCGCCGACGGCGACTTCTCCAAGGTCGAGCAGATTGCCCGCGAGGCCATGGACGTCGTCAAGAAGGTCCGCGGCTAGGTTTAGCTCTCTATCGTTGGGGGCGCCCAGACCGCGCCCCCATTTTTGAAGCGGCTCGGAAGCGTGCCGTTTCCGTCACGGACAAGAACCGAAACCGTCTTGTATGCTGATAGAACGTGACGGAAGCGACACGCCCCCGAGCCGCTTTGTCTACTCGGCTGGCAGTCGCGCTCAGCTGAGCCACCTCGACAAAAGCCAGTCCACCAAAACAGCTGCGGCGCCGTCTGGAGGAATGGACCCTTGCTTCCGGTCTTTTCCTCCAAGCGGCGCCGCAGCTTTTTCATGCCCCGATTGCACCCCCCCGCACTTGCGGTGAAATACGGACTGTTTACGCCACCAGAGCCGCAAAACAGTCCGTATTTCACCGCAACTAAGTAAGGGAACGAGTTAGATGGCCGGGCCTTTGGGCAGCTCGAAATAGTCGGGATGCAAGGCGATAACCGGGCCCTGTTCCTCGGGCATCAGATGCAGGTGCGTCTCTGCCAGATAGCTCGCCGTGTCGGTATCGCCCTTCTTAATGGCCTCGAGAATCCGGCGATGCTGCCCACGGATCGGCTCCCAGTCCAGATCCTGCGACACCATACGCAACCAGTTGTATCGCTCGAAATGCGTGTTGACGCTCTTCATCCAATCCCACAACATGTGGCGGCCGGCAATCTCAAAACACGTCTCATGGAACAGGTTGTCCAGATCAAAAAAGCGACGCGTTTCGCTGTGGTCGAGCGACTCGGACTCGGCAAGAATCTGCTCGAGCCGATGCTTTTGCTCGGGCGTGGCGGCAGAGCAGCATTTAATGAGCACGCTTCTCTCGAGCTTCTCACGCAGAAAACAGGCGTTCTCGGCGCGTTCCATGCTAATTTTTGAGACATAGGTACCGCTTTTAGGGCGCGTTTCCACCAGCTCCTGCTCGCGCAGGCGCACAAAGGACTCGCGGATGGGCGTGCGACCGATCCCCGTCTCCTTTTCCAGACCAATCGCCGAAAGGCGCGTGCCGGGCTTGAGCTCGGCATAGATGATCTTGGAGCGCAATGCGTTGTATGCCTGGTCTTGCAGACTCTGATAATGCTGGTGCTGTTCCATAAAGCCCTCGGTTAGTCGAATACCACCATGCAATACTATCGCATCCCCCGCCCCCATAAGTTGCGGTGAAATAGTTCCTGCTCGCAGCCTTCAGCAGCAAAATCAGGCAGTCTTTTTGGGGCAGTCTTTTTGGGACGGGGCTCTTTTAGCTACCCTGGCCCGCAGATCGGCCCCCTTGCCACAAAAGGGGCCCATCTACTACGTTAACGCGGATAGCCCCGACCATGCCGAAAAATGAGAAAACAAAACCGCAGGTAGACGGCTTGCCGATTTTCAAAAAAGCCGGCTATGGTTGACCCCTACGGCTTAAACGTAGTAGATAGCCCATTTTCGTGGCACAGCACTATTCCATCCCAAATTGGCACCCCAGGCCCACTATAAGTTGCGGTGAAATTGGGACTGATGGCGCCGCCGGAGCCGCTAAACAGTCCGTATTTCACCGCAGCCTATGAGGGACGAAGGGGTTTTACAAGTTGGCGATGATTGCCTGGGCGACCTCGTCGTACTGAGCCGGCTCGAGCGTGACGCGACCGGGGTTCATGGCAAACACGTCGCCAAACTCAAACGGGTCGTTCTTGTACTTGGGGACGATATGCACATGCAGGTGATGCATGGTGTCGCCATAAGCACCAAAGTTGATCTTGTCGGGGCTGAACGCCTTGTGCAGCGCAGCTGCGACGTGGCGGACATCGGCCATAAAGGCGGCGGCGTCCTCCTCGGACATGCAGGAGATGTCATCGACGTGCTGCTTGGAGGCCACGATGACGCGGCCCTTGTGGCTCTGCTCCTTAAACAAGATGAGCTTGCTGGCGGGCAGGTCGAGCATGGGGATGCCAAAGGCATCGACGAGCGTGTTGTCGGTCCCGCACATGCAGTACGAGCAATCGGTGTGCTGTTCCATGGTGGTCCTTTCGATCCGGGTGAAAGCGTTCGCCGCAATGCGACCGACGGGCGCAACCAAGCTGCCCGGCAGTCCACGACGAACACACGATGCGCTCTCCAACCGTTGCGAAATCGGTTTCGAGTATGTCCTTGCCATGATACCGCCAACGAGTTGTTGCAATTAGGTGAACGTTCACCTTTTCTTTTGAAATTATATTTGCAAATGTTCGCGGATGAGTATACTAGGCAGCAACGAAACCGATTTCGTTAAGCGTGTGCAATAAGATGCTAAGACGCACCCTACCATCTTGGCATCTTGATGCGCACGCAGCTTCTTTGCTTTCCTCCCGCCTTGCCGAGCCCTTCAGTCCCATTCCGGCAACGCAAGGCATTCCTACAAGACTGACCAGGGGCCGGCTTTTCTGCTTTTACAGCAGTGCCTCCGATAACCCTCTTTTGCCGGCCCAGGTCAGCCCAATTCCTTACAACCGAAAGGACGGCAGCAACATGCGACCGCTCATCGTAATGAATGGCGAGAACATCGATTGGTGCCACACCGCGATCAGGATGCTCATGTACCTGGTCGGCGTTGCCATTTTGGCACTCGGCATGAGCCTACAGACGGCCTCGGGACTTGGCGTGGCCGCACTCACCTGCTTTGCCACGACCCTGTCAATGCTCACCGGCAAGACGCTCGGGTTTTGGATCACTGTGACCTATGTCGCTTACATTGCAGCCCAATTGGCTATTCTTCGCCGAGAGTTTCAGCCGCGCATTCTGCTCGAGCTCTTTTTCTCTACGCTCATCGGCGGCTTCACCGATTTCTTTATGGCGGTCAATCCGTTGCACCCTGCCACGCTTCCCGCGCAGGTCGCGACCATGCTGCTTTCGCTTGCCGTCACCGCGTTTGGCGTAAGCCTGGTCGTCAACATGGGTGTCGTGCCCAACGCGCCGGATGGCCTGGTGCAGGTAATTGCCGAAAAGCTCAAGCGCCGCTTTGGTGACATCAAGGTTGTTTTTGACTGCTCGCACGTCGCGGCGTCCCTCGCCCTATCGCTCGCGCTCATGCACAACCTGGGCGGCTTTGGCGTAACCACCGCGATCTCGGCGCTGTTCCTGGGGCACGTCATCAACGTTGCCAACAAGCTGTTCGCGAAGCGCTTTATCCGCGCGGCATTCGGAAAATAGCACCACCGCAAGAACCCGCGAGCAGCGCTATACGTTGCTATATCTCACTATACGTTGCTATATCTTGCTATACTTTGCTATAACTTGCTATAACTTGCTATATCTTGAGCAAAGGTGGCTCACATGCAAACAAACCCTTTTAAGCCCACGGCAGGCAAAACACCTCCCACGATTATCGGCCGCGAAGATGTACTCGAGGAATTCAATGAAGGCCTCGTCAACGGGCCTGGTGCCCCGGGGCGCCTTATGCGCATAGCCGGCGTCCGTGGAACGGGCAAGACAGTCCTCCTTGACGAGTGCTCACGTTTGGCGCAAAGCCATGGTTGGACGGTCATAAAAGAGGTCGCAACTGAGGGGCTTTGCCAGCGCATTCTCGAACAGCTGCAGCCCAAATTCCAGGCCAAACACGCCAGATTTGAGCCCACCGTAGCTGGCATATCCATCGGCAGCATAGACATTGAGCGAATCGGTCCATCGCTGCGCGACGCCATGAGGCAGGCTATATCCAAGGATGGAAATGGCCTGCTCATCACCCTCGACGAGGTTCAAGACGCAGAGCTCGAAGAGGTCCGAACACTCTCCATTGCGATTCAGCAGGTTATCGGCGAAGACCTTGATATCGCCTTTGTTTTTGCGGGGCTGCCTTCGATGATCGAAAGTGTCATCAACGGAAAGACACTTACGTTTTTGCGCCGCGCCCTCCCCTTTGACCTGAAGGCTGTGGCAGTAACCGAAGTGTCGTACTCCCTCGAGGAAACCATTGAAGCGTCTGGCATGGAGCTACAGCCAGGTATTGCCGGGCAGCTTGCCGAGGCAACGCAGGGCTATCCTTTCATGATCCAACTCGTTGGATATTACGCATGGCAGCTGGCAAGACGCGCCCATACAACTGTTATTGGAGAGGAAGAGGCAAGGCGAGGCATCGCAACAGCGCGCGAACGCTTCTGCGCCATGGTGATTGAGCCCGCGCTGCAGCGCATTCCACCCACGTGCATCGCTTATCTGCTGAGCATGGCATCTTTGGGGCAGACGAGCTCGACCAGCATGGTTGCCGATGACTTAAACAAGACGCCTCAGCAGGTGAGCTCCGTCCGTAGCCGACTGCTCAGAGAGTCGATTATCGAGGCACCTTCGTACGGCAAGATATCGTTTGCCATCCCCTACATGCGCGACTACCTCAACGAACACAAAGCCGAACTGGAAGTTGAACTGTAGAAGCGGCAACCGCCCTGCAAGACGAAAAGGGCCCCGAGCTCGTATGAACTCGGGGCCCTTTGTGCCACGCATCTATGAGAGGAAAAATTCGATGCGTACGGGCGCTACTCCATGTAGCCACCCTGAATGGCGGAGACTGCATGCTCGGTAAAGAACTTGAGCGTGCCGGAGGTATAGCGGTTAGCCTTGGGCTTCCAAGCGGCGCGGCGCTCGGCCAGGACGGCGTCAACCTCGGCCGGCTCCATCTCCTTGCCGGCGATGCCCACGATGGACAACGAGCGCTCGGGGATGTTGATCTGGATAAGGTCGCCCTCTTCGATCAGGGCAATCGGGCCGCCCACGGCAGCCTCGGGCGAAACGTGACCGATAGCCGGGCCCTTGGAGGCGCCGGAGAAGCGGCCGTCGGTGATCAGGGCAATGGAGGCACCGAGCTCGGGATCGCTGGCGATGGCCTCGGTGGTGTAGAACATCTCGGGCATGCCGGAACCCTTGGGGCCCTCGTAGCGAATGATGACGGCGTCGCCGGGCTTGACCTCGTGCGTCAGGACGGCATGGATGGCGTCCTCCTCGCAGTCGAACGGACGGGCCTTGAGCGTGGCCTGGAACATCTCACGCGGAACGACGGTGTGCTTAACGACGGCGCCCTCGGGGGCAAGGTTGCCGTGAAGGATGGCGATGGAGCCGTCGGTACCGAAAGCCTGGTCGAACGGACGGATGATGTCCTCGCGCTTGAGGTCCCACTTCTCCAGGTAACGGCCGCACTTCTCGTAGTAGCCGTTGTTCTTGAGATCCTCGAGGTTCTCGCCGAGGGTCTTGCCGGTGACGGTCATGACGTCGAGGTGGAGCATCGACTTGATCTCCTCCATGATGCGCGGCACGCCGCCCGCATAGTAGAAGAACTGCGCCGGCCACTCGCCTGCGGGACGAACGTTGAGCAGGTAGTGGGCGCCACGGTGCAGACGATCGAAGTCGTCGGCGGACATCTCGATGCCAAACTCACGGGCGATCGCGGGAATGTGCAGCAGCGAGTTGGTGGAGCCGGAGATGGCGCCGTGGACCATGATGAGGTTCTCGAAGGACTCCTTGGTCACGATGTCGCGCGGGCACAGGTTGTGCTCGGAGAGCCACACGGACTGACGGCCAGCCTCGCGGGCGAACTCGCGCAGGTCGGAGCTGGCGGCGGGCAGCAGAGCCGTGCCAGGAAGCATGAGGCCCAGGGCCTCGGCCGTGACCTGCATGGTCGAGGCAGTGCCCATAAAGGAGCAGGCACCGCAGCTGGGGCAGGCGTTGTGCTTAGCGAACTCGAGCTCCTCGCGGGAGATCTCGCCGCGCTCGTAGCGGGCCGAGATAGCGCCGAGCTGCTCCAGGGTCAGCAAGTCGGGGCCGGCATCCATGACGCCGCCGGTGACGACGATGGAGGGGATGTTGATGCGGCCCATGGCCATGAGGTTCGCGGGCAGGCCCTTATCGCAGCTGGCGACAAAGACACCGGCGTCGAACGGGGTAGCCTTGGCGTGGATCTCAATCATGTTGGCGATCATGTCGCGGCTGGGCAGCGAGTAGTTGATGCCGTCGTGGCCCTGTGCCTCGCCGTCGCAGATATCGGTGCAGAAGTAACGGGCGCCGTGGCCACCAGCCTCGGCAACGCCGGCACGGACCTCCTCGACCAGCTCAAACAGACCGGCGGAACCCGGGTGCGAGTCGCCGAACGTCGACTCGATGATAACCTGCGGCTTGTCCAGGTCCTCGATGCTCCAGCCAGAGCCCAGACGCAGCGGGTCCATCTCGGGGCTGATGGTGCGGAACTTGCCGGAACGCGGCTGCAGCTTGGCGACCAGCTCGGCGGCCTCCTGCTGAATCTGCTCTTTGGTCTTCTCGTCCATGGTGTACTCCTTTGGTTTAAGGCTTACTTGGTTTGGTATCGATTGATGTGATGTGCCGATGTGAAGCGCTGGCTTGCGATTAGGCGAAGAACGAGATCACCAGGGCACAGGCAAGGCCCGAAAGACCGATGATCGTCTCCATGATGGTCCAGGACTTGAGGGTGGTCTTCTCGTCGATCTCGAGGAACGAAGAGCACATCCAGAAGCCGGCATCGTTGACGTGCGAGAGTGCCGTGGCGCCACCGCAGATGGCAAGGCAGATGGCGGCGCGCATGAGCACCGAGGCGCCGGCGACCGCAGGCATGGCGGCCATAATGCCCGAAGCCATGGTCATGGACACGATGGAGCTACCGACCGAAGCGCGGACGAGCGCGGCGATGAGGAAGCCGACGACCACGAGGGGCAGCGGGCAGCTCTCGAGCACGGGGCCGATAACCTGGCCCAGACCGCAGTCCTGCAGCATCCAGCGGATGACGCCTCCGCAGGCGATGACCAGCAAGATCATGCCGACGGGCTTGAGCGAACGGTCGAGCAGGGCCTTGAGCTCAGCGCCGGTGTAGCCGCGGCGAGCGCCCAGCAGGTACATGGCGACAAGCGTGGCGATGGTGAGCGCGACGAACGGCTTGCCCAGGAAAGCGAGAATCGAGGCGACCTCGGCGGGCATGGGGATATACGAGGACAGCGTGCCCAGCAGGATCAGGCACAGCGGGGTGAGCACGATGGCGAGAACCATGCCAAAGGAGGGAAGCTCCTTATCGTCGCTCGCGCCCTCGGCGGAGGTGAAGTGCTCGGGAACGTCCGTGAAGATACGGCCGCCCACGTTGCGGCCCCAGACGACACCGGCGACAGCCATGGCGATAAAGGCGGTGGGGATGCCGACGAGAATCATGGTGCCCAGGTCGACACCGAGCGTGCCGGCGACCAGAACCGAGCCGGCCGAAGGCGGCACGAAGGCATAGCCGGCTGCCAGTCCCGCGAGCAGGGCAATGCCATAGTAGAGGGTCGACTTTTTGGTCTGCGATGCCACGCTAAACGCGAGCGGGATCAAAACGACCACGCCGGCCTCAAAGAACACCGTGGTGCCGATGACCAGACCGGTGATGCCCAGCGCCCAGCTGGAGTGACCCTGACCGAAGGTGTCGATAAAGGTCTGGGCGATCTTCTTGGCGCCGCCGCTCTCCTCCAGAATCTGGCCAAACATCGAACCCAGACCAATGAGCAGGGCGATGTTTTGCAGCGTGGTGCCCACGCCCTTGGTGACGGTGTCCGCAACCAGGTCGAGCGGCATACCCGCACCGATGCCGATCGCGAGCGCCGAGACCATCATCGACAGCACGGGGTGCAGCTTGAACTTAATGATGAGCGCAAGCAGCAGCGCAATGCCCACGATGGCGGCGATGACGAGCCTGGTGGGGTCTGCCATAAACGTTGGGTCTGACATCTTTCCTCCAATTCATCAGACCTTTTGAATTCGATTAGAACTATAGCGTGTTTCTAAAAGGTCTGATGTTTCATTTTGAAATTTGTTCGAAATACATCTGATGTATTTGGCGAACGGTCGCATTTGCGCTGCGAACGGTATATCTGGGCCGCCCGATTCGGGTTCAACGGCCAATACCATGCCCTTGGTGCGCTAAAATAGCTCAGATGAATTTTGTAATGAGAGGTAGAGCTATGGCCCGCGCCGAATTGGGACTCCCCGAGCAGATTTCCGAGAAAATCATTCAATTGATTCTTGATGAGCACCTTGAGCAAGGCGACCGCCTGCCCAAGGAGGCCGTACTCGTCGAGCGTCTGGGCGCCGGCAGGAGCACCGTGCGCGAGGCCATGAAGCTGCTGCAGTCGCGCAACATCGTGCGCATCAAGCAGGGTTCGGGCACGTATGTGGCATCGAACCCCGGCGTTGCCGACGACCCGCTGGGCTTTACCTTTATCGGCGACAAGCAGCGCCTGGCGCGCGACCTGCTCGAGGTGCGTTTTATGATTGAGCCGCAGATGGCGAGCATGGCCGCCGAGCACGCGACCGAAGATCAGATTATGTGCATCCGCGAGCTCTGCGACGAGTCCCAGCGCCTGGCAGAAGCCGGCAAGGACTACTCCGCCGCCGACACCGCATTCCACAACGCCATTGCCGAGAGCTGCGGCAACCTCGTCGTTCCCCGCCTGATGGGCGTGCTCAAGGCATCCGTTCCCCTCTTTATCGACGTTACGGGCAAAAAGCTCGTCGAGGAGACCATCCGCACACACCGCGGCGTGGCCGACGCCATCGAGGCGCGCAACCCCACCGCCGCGCACGATGCGATGTATCTGCACCTGGTCTACAACCGCAACATGATCGCGGAAGGCGCACAGGCGAAAAGCGAGTAGAGGGCATCGCAACAACCGATTGCAACCGTTCACCTTTTAAAAGTGAACGTTCACCTATTTTTAGGAGAATCGGGGCGTTAATTCCTTAACTTCTCCTATACTGAGCTTGTATTAGAAGCAAGACTTATATAGATGAACGTTTCTTTTGAAAGGATCACTATGTCTGATCTTATGGACAGCTTCCGCCTGGATGGCAAGGTCGCGCTCGTAACCGGCGCCACCTATGGCATTGGCATGGCCATTGCCGAAGCGCTCGGCGAGGCCGGCGCCAAGATCGCCTTTAACGCGCGTCACGCCGACAAGGTCGCCGAGGCCGAGAAGCACTACCGCGAGCTGGGCTTTGAGGCTCACGGCTACGTGGCCGACGTCACCGACGAGACCGTCGTCGCCGAGCTCGTCGCCAAGATCGAGGCCGATTTTGGCACCACGCCCGACATCCTGGTCAACAATGCCGGCGTTATCCAGCGCACCCCCATGCTCGACATGAGCGCCGAGGACTTCCGTCGCGTCGTCGACATCGACCTTAACGCCCCGTTCATCGTCTCCAAGGCCTGCCTGCCCGGCATGATCGCCAAGGGTCACGGCAAGATCATCAACATCTGCTCGATGATGAGCGAGCTCGGCCGCGAGACCATCGCTGGCTACGCCGCTGCCAAGGGCGGTCTGAAGATGCTCACCAAGAACATCTGCTCCGAGTTTGGCGAGGCCAACATCCAGTGCAACGGCATTGGGCCTGGTTATATCGCCACGCCGCAGACCGCGCCGCTGCGCGAGACGCAGCCCGACGGCAGCCGTCACCCGTTTGACCAGTTCATCATCGCCAAGACCCCGGCCGCCCGTTGGGGCACGCCCGAGGACCTGAAGGGCCCCGCCGTGTTCCTGGCCTCCGACGCCTCGAACTTCGTCAACGGCCACATCCTCTACGTCGACGGCGGCATCCTCGCCTACATCGGCAAACAGCCGCAATAGGCTGCGGCCGCGCGGAGCACGGCACCTTGGCGCTCAAACCGTCGCTCGCGTACCGAAGTACGCTTCGCTCCTCTTTCACGCCAATCTGCCGCACTCCGCGCGCCCTCGCCACCGTCACGCACCAGCCAACACAGGCGCTTCGGTTTGTGCGGAACTCGCGACAGACTTAACTGCCGACCGCCCGCATGGCTCATCGCGGGTTGGATTAGCCGCCGCTCGCATACAGAAACAAAAAAATGGAAACATTTGGTTGAAAGGTTAACTCAAATGAAGATCGCTCTAATCAACGAGAATTCTCAGAACTCCAAGAACCCTATGATCGAGGCTGCCCTTAGGAAGGTCGTCGAGCCCATGGGCCACACCGTCTTTAACTACGGTATGTATGCCGATGCCGACTCCAAGCCGCTCACCTACGTTCAGAACGGCATCCTTGCCGCCGTGCTGCTCAACTCCGGTGCTGCCGACTATGTCGTGACCGGCTGCGGCACCGGCGAGGGCGCCATGCTCGCCTGCAACTCCTTCCCCGGCGTGCTCTGCGGCCACGTCGCCGACCCGCTGGACGCATACACCTTCGCCCAGGTCAACGACGGTAACGCCGTCGCCATGCCCTTCGCCCTCAAGAACGGCTGGGGCCAGGAGCTCAACCTCGAGTACACCTTTGAGAAGCTCTTTGGCTTTGGCTCGGGCAACGGCTATCCTGCCGAGCGTGTTGAGCCCGAGCAGCGCAACAAGAAGATCCTCGACGGCGTCCGCGCTGTGACCATGCGTCCGCTCGTCGACGTCCTGGGCGAGATCGACCAGGATCTGGTCAAGGGCGCCCTGGCTGGCGAGCACTTCCAGGAGTACTTCTTCGCCAACGCCACCGACGAGGCCATCATCGCCAAGGTCAAGGAGATCTTGAGCCTGTAATAAGGCCCACGGGGCGCACCGACCCCCAACAAACCGCCAGACAAAAGGCGCCGCGACGATCTATGTGTCGCGGCGCCTTTTTAGATTGGCTATCGCTTGAGTAACCGCAAGGCGGCCGCTCCCCTATTTGCCAAGAGCCTACAGCTCGCAGGCGACCTTGTAGCCGTCGCCGATGGCATCACGGATGTTGCCGCACTTCTGGGCATCGCCCAGCACGTGGGTGGCAACGCCGGCAGCGGCAAGGTCGTCGGCCAGCTTGGTATTGGGGCGGTAGCCCATGGCAAGCACCAGCGTATCGGCATCGGCGATGGTGTGGACCTCGCCGTCCTTCTCGTAGCTGATAGCGTCCTCGGTGATCTCGGTCACCTTGGCCTCGGTCAGCACGTGAACGCCCTTGGAGAGCATGCGCGTGATGAGCACCGCGCGACCGGCGCCGCCCTCGTTGGCGGCGAGCGTCTTGGTCATCTCGATGACGGTGACATCGCGATTGGCCGGCGAAAGGTCGTTGACCAACGGGGCCAGGTAATCGGCCGTCTCGCAGCCAACGGTGCCGCCGCCCACAATGACGATCTTCTTACCCGGGAAAGCCTTGCCACCCAGCAGGTCGTCAGCCGTCATAACCTGCTTAAAGCCCTGCATGAATGCCGGAGCGATGGGCTCGGCGCCATAGGCCAGGACAACCTCGTAACCCGCGTAGTCGCGCTGGATGTCCTCGGCCGAGAGCTCGGCGCCAAAGACGCACGTGACGCCTGCCTCAGCCAAGCGACGGTACTGATACTTGATCACGCGGGTGAGTTCCTGCTTTGCCGGCGGAACGGCCGCGATGCGCATCTCGCCGCCCGGTTCGTCCTGCTTATCCACGAGCACCACGTTGTGGCCGCGCTTGGCGGCAATGTAGGCTGCCTCCATGCCCGCAGGACCAGCGCCCACAACGAGCACGTTCTTGGCCTCGGCGGCGGGCTCATAGCCGGCCTCGTCGCGCTCCACGTCCGGGTTGACGGTGCAGGAGATGCGCTTGCCGAACATAATGCCGTTCAGGCAGCGCAGGCAGCCAATGCAGGGGCGGATGTCGTCGGCGTTGCCGGCGGCTGCCTTGTTGCAGAACTCGGCATCGCACAGGTTGGCGCGGCCCATCATGCAGATGTCGGCAGCACCGTCCTCGATCAGCTCTTCGGCAATCCATGCCTCATTGATACGGCCGACGGTGGCGACGGGAATGTTCACGTGCTTTTTGATCTCGCGCGAGCATGCGGCATGCGAGGCCTGCTGCGTGCCGGCGGCGGGAATCGCAGAGCCGCGCTTGATAGTGGTGCCGCCCGACACATGGATCATATCGACGCCGGCCTTCTCCAGACGACGCGAGACATAGATCATGTCGTTGAGGGTCAGGCCGCCATCGGTGTACTCGTCGCCCGAGATACGGACATCGATGATAAAGTCCTTGCCGCAGCGCTCGCGAATCTCGGCGATGACCTCGAGCAAGAAGCGCATACGGGCGTCGAGCGAGCCACCGTACTCGTCGGTACGCTTGTTATAGAGCGGGGTCAAAAAGCCGCCGAGCATGCCGTGGGCGTGCGCCGCATGGACCTCGACGCCATCGACGCCGGCCTTCTGCATGCGCACGGCAGCGTCGCCGAACTGATGCGTGAGCGTATGGATCTCGTCGACCGTGATGGGGCGCGGCGCCTCGCGGGCATAGGACGGCCCCACAAAGGACGGAGCGATCAGGCGCGGCGTACCCGGAATGTTAAAGGCCATGTATGCGGGATGGAAGAGCTGCGGCATGATCTTGCAGCCATACTCGTGGACGGCCGCGGCGAGCTTTTCCCAGCCGGGGATAAACGTGTCGTCGTAGCAGCACATGTCGCCCGGCAGATAGGTATAGGTGGGCTCAACCGTTACGACCTCGGTGATGATCAGGCCCACGCCGCCCTTGGCACGGGCGCGGTAATGGTCGACCAGATCGTCGGTCACATAGCCGTGGTCGGCCAGGTTGGTGGACACCGGCGGCATAAAGACGCGGTTCTTGACCTCGGTCGTACCGACCTTGATCGGGCTAAAGAGCATCGGGTAGGCAGAGGACTCCATGCAGACTTCCTTTCGTTTGAGCCGCTCGGCGGCAGTTGCTAACTTACCTATCGTAGCAGTAACCGCGCCGTACCCGACCGCGCACGCTCCCCCGGCTTTTACTCGACCCACAAAAAAGTTGCGGTGGAATACGGAGTAGATAAGGCCTTTGACAGCCAAAACAGTCCGTATTTCACCGCAACTGATGGGTGGGATGGGTTAAAGGCCCAGGTAGGTGGTCATGCCTTCGACGGCGAGCTTGGCGCCGGCCACGGCATGGACCACGGTGAGCGGTCCGTTGACCACATCGCCGGCGGCAAAAACGCCCGGCACCGTCGTCATGCCATGCTCATCGACCGAAAGAAGGCCGCGATGATCAGTCTCCAGACCGCCCGTCGTCAGCACGAGCTTGTCCTTGGGCACCTGTGAAGCCGCGATCACAACCGTGTCGGCTGACGCATGGTCGAGCTCTTCCTCGTAGCCCACCACGTTGTTGTCCTCGTCAAAGATAGCCGTCTCGAACACCGGGCCGTTATCGTCGATTGCACAGATTGCCTTGCCGCACACGATCTCGGCACCGTCGAGCTCGGTCAGCTCGACCTCGTCATCGATAGCCGAGATATGGCGCGAACGGGCATACACGGTAACCTTGCGGGCACCCGAGCGCAGGGCCGTGCGGGCGACATCCATGGCCACGTTGCCGGCGCCGATGACCGCCACGTTCTGACCGATCGCGACGCTTGCGGGATCGACCAGGTAATCGATTCCAAACAGCACGTTGCCGCGCGACTCGCCGGGAATGCCCAGTTTACGGGCACGCCAGGTACCGGTGCCCACAAAGACCGCGTCGTAGCCGTCACGCAGCAGATCGTCGATATGCAGCGCACCGCCGATAGTGGTCGAGGGGCGAACGCGCACGCCGAGCGAGCACATCACATGGCGGTACTTTTGCACCAGCGAGCGCGGCAGGCGGAACTCGGGGATACCGTACTCCAACACTCCGCCGATCTCGGGGCGCTGCTCAAACACCGTGACGGCACAGCCCAGCTGGGCCATCTTAATGGCCACGGTAATGCCGGCAGGACCGGAACCGACCACGGCGATCTGCTTGCCGCACGACGGCGCGGGCTTCCACTCCTTACGGTCCAAATACGCCGTCGAGATATAGTTCTCGATGCTCGAAAAATGCACCGGCGTGCCCTTGCGGCCTTGGATGCACGAGCCCTCGCACTGGCCCGAATGGTTGCACACCATGGAGCAGACCGCGCTCATGGGATTGTTCTGGAACAGCAGCTCGCCCGCCTCTTCCAGACGACGCTGCTTAAACAGGTCGATAACCTGCGGAATGGGCGTCTGAACCGGGCAGCCCTTAATCTGGCAGAACGCCTTCTTGCAACCTAGGCAACGATTTGCCTCTTCGACAATGTGGATAGCCACGCAACTCCCCTTTTTGATGTAATCCAATAGGGCGACGATAAAGACCCTTCATCGTCGCCCGAGTAAAACAAACTCAATCGACCGCCACGGCAAGAGCCGATGCTATATCTCGCGATGCGAAGCCCCGCAGCGAGCGGACATGCGCTCGAGTGTCGCCAGGCAGCCAGCCGCCGTCGCCGGCACGCTGTTCTCGACCACGCAGGGAATCCCCGTGCAGGCGGCAGCCGCCCAGGCCACCACGGGCTCAAAGTCATAGCGGCCCGTCTCGCCCACGCCGTGGCACGCCAGGCGAGAACCCGTACCGTCGCACCAGCCGGCTTCGTCCTCGTTGTCGACGACCTCAAAATCCTTGGCGTGCAGCACGCGAATCTTACTGCCGCATAAGTAGAGCATACGCGCGGTGATTTCCTGCGCCTCGCCAACGACGCTGGGATGCAGCAGCGACACCGGGTCGTAGATCACGCCGAGCGCCGGGCTCGGGACGCGCTCCAGCACCTCACGGCAGCGATCTGGCGTGTTGACCGTCTCGTTCCAGCCGGGCTCGATCAGTATTTGCCCACCCACGGCCTCGGCGCACTCGCAGACGCGCGCGAGTCCATCCATAAACGCATCGAGTGCCTCGTCGGTCATACGGTCGTCAGCAACGCAGTTCTGCGCATTGGGACGACCGGTCTCGGTGCCAACCGGACAGCCGCCGAGCATCTGAGCAAAGTTCAAGCACGCCTCGTACTCGGCAAAGTTATCCGTGAGCTGTTGTCGATCGGGCGTCGCCAGATTCTTATAACAGCCGAGCACGGCGACCGAAACGCCCGCCTCATCGAGCACCGCACGCAAATGCTCGGCGAGCTCGCGGGTCAGACCGCATCGATCGATTCCCATTGATGCGTAGAGCACCTTGCTCGGCAGCTGAATGCACGAAAAGCCCAGCTCTCCTGCCATGCGAATGCGTTCCTCGACGGTCCCCTGCGGAAGGTCGTGTAAACGCACGCCCGGAGTAATGGCCCCCACGCTATTCACGCCCCTTATGAGCATTGATGCCCGGCGTGTAGCCGCCAAACGGGTCATCGATGGAGCACACGCCCGAAGGGGCGAGCGGATCGCGCTTACCGGCCAACTTGTCATGATGCATAGTCTCGATATAGGCGAGCACCAGCGGCGCCACGCCCTTCGCGTCGTTTTTGACGATGGGCTCGCTCATGTAGTAGCCAAAGGTGCCCTCGCGGTGCGCGGTGTTGCCCAGGCCGGCGACCAGGCAAATGTTATCGAGCGCCAACTGCCCATCGTGCTCGGACAGGCAGGTCTCGCAGATGCCGTCGAAGGCGCGGCGGCCATACTGGTAATAGCGCTCGCCCAGCACGCCCAGGCGCACGCCCTTCATGATAGCGTTGGCAAAGATGGCGCTGCCCGACTCCTCCAGGTAGTTGGGGGCGATGTTGGGCAGGTTGATGACCTGGTGCCACATGCCGGTCTTCTCGTCCTGGTACGGCAGCATGGCGTCGATCAGGTCGTGGAACATCTTGCGGATCTCGTCCTTCTCGGCCGACATCGAAGGCGGCATGAGCTCCCAGGTATCGATGAGCGCCATGGCAAACCAACCCTCGGCGCGCAGCCAAAAGTTGGCCGAAAGGCCGGTGACCGGATCGCACCAGAACTGCTTGCGGCTCGCGTCGTAGGCGTGATAGTACAGACCGTTGAGCGGGTTGCGCATAAGATCGTGCACGACCTGGAACATATGGAAGCTGTCCGAGCAGGCGCGACGGTTGTGGAAACTCAGCTCGTACTGCATGTAGAACGGCTGGGCCATGTACATGCCGTCGAGCCAGATCTGGTTGGGGTAGACGGCCTTATGCCAAAACACGCCCTCTTTGGTGCGCGGCTGGGTCTCGAGCTGACGATAGATCGTGTCCATGGCGGCGCGGTACTTGGGCTTGCCCACCAGGTCATAGAGCTTGTAGAGGGTCTTGCCCGCATTGACGTTGTCGAGGTTGTACTCCTCGGGCTTGTAATGCTTGATGGTGCCGTCTTCCTGGACAAAGAAGTCGATGTAATCGTCGGCAAACGTCAGGTAGCGCTGCTCACCCGTAATCTCATACAGCTCGATGAGCGCCTTGATCATGCAGCCATCGATGTAGTTCCAGGTGTTCTCCTTGCCGGCACGGAGCTTTTCGATGTTCCAAGCGGGTGCCTGCGGCGTCGATGTCTCGATCAACTGCTCGATGTAGCTATCCAGAATCTGATTGCAACCCATTGCTGTCCCCTCTGACGTTGGTGATGGGTGAACGTTAACTCTAGTGTAACGCGAACGGGGGATTATAGGGTGAACGTTAACCCTATAATCCCCGCGAACGGCAGGCTTTTAGCGGCAAACGGCAACAAGGCCCGCAGCAATTCGATGTGCCAGGCGCTCATAGCCGGCCGGGCTGTAGTGTAGGCCGTCCGGCATGTAGAGCTCTCGGTGCTCGGGCAAAAACGGACTGATGCCGCTTTGCGCGTACAGGTCGATCACCGGCACCGAGTAACGGTCGCAGACCTCGAGCATTGCCTGCACGTACGCGCCCTGCGTCAGACCCAGATGGTTGAGCTCATTGGTCGCTGGAATATCCTTCTCGTGCTTGCCGCTCGTCTTGCACGGCGTCATAAACACGAGCTTTGCCTGGGGCGAGCGCGCCGTGATGGTACGGATCAGATAATCGACGGCACCATAGAACTCATGCACATCGGTGCTGCCCAGCTCGCCGAGCGGCACGTTGCGGCTAAAGTCGTTGACGCCGCCAAAGACGACATAGACATCGGCTGCGTCGTCGATACCGTCCAGACGCTCGACAAACGAATCGGTACGGTCGGCCTTGATGGCGATGCGCGAGCCCTTGATGCCAAAGTTTTCGACGGTCGCACCGCCCAGCAGCGCGCCCAGGTGCGTGGTCCAGGAGATGTCGTTGCCGCCTGCGCCGCATCCGTTGTCACCCCAAGTGGTCGAATCGCCAAAGCAGCAGATGGTCGATTCGCTCAAGGTCTTCGTCGGTTTCATGTTTATACTCCTCCCCGCCCAAACGGCGGTCTTTGGTCTTATCAGTCATTACCGTTTGCTCGTGCATTGCCCATGGTCTACGAACAAACCCCGGCAGCATGCTCGTCGAGCCACTCGATGTCCTCGGCAAGATGCGCAACGCCCAAATGGTGCCCGCCCGGGCAAACCTCGTGCGACAGGCCGTCGGCATGCCCCACGAGCTTATAGGCATCGCGAACGATATCGAGCTGCTCGTCCACGTTCGCAAGCCCACGGGCACCGTTAAGATGATCGCCTTCGCAGCTCTGCACCAACAGCGGGCGCGGAGCGATAAGCGAGGCGATGTCACCCATATCGAGCAGGCGCCACAGCCCCGGCACATAGTTGCAGCTGCAGTTGCCGTTGAGGTGCAGCAGAGAATCGTCGACACCGTACAGATAGCCCGAGACAAACGCCTTGCGCACGCGCGGGTCGAGCGCCGCCAGGTACAGCGTCATGTATCCGCCGCCCGAAAAGCCAAAACAACCCAGGTCGTCCATGGCAATGTCGCCGCGCGCCTCCAGGTAATCGATCAGACGCATGTTGTCCCAGGCGTTGAGGCCCGCGACCGTAAGGCCCAGCGGCTCGGCCATGCGCGCCTGGTTCAGGCACGTGCCGTGCAGGAAGCTATTCTCGTCGTCGCCCTGACCCTTCCAGTCGCGACGGTATCCCCAGCCGCGGGCGTCGGGGCAGACGGTCACATAGCCCATGCGTGCCAGACGCAGACCGTAGTCGTAGTTGAACTTACGCACGGCGTCGTCGACCGCCGGCACGCCCGTCACACCCGCAACACTTGCGGCTCCGGCGCCCTGGTGGCCATGCGGGCAGATATAGCAGCGCTTGCGGCCGTGCGCATCGAGCTTGGGCACCTGCGGCTCCAGCAGATAAAACGGCATCCAAACGTCACGCTCCACCTGCAGCATCGCATGGGTGCGCACGATACCGCCGGCAATCCGCACCCGATCGAGCTCGCGTACCTTAATCGGTGCGCGATCCATAAGCGATAAGCCCAACAGGTCAAACAACCGAGCCCTCGTCGCAATCTGCCATACCTCAAAGTCACCGGGCGTCGCGCCCTTAAACGCGGCGGAACGGCCCTCTCGCTTAAGACGGTCGCGAAGCGCCGGCTCATCTTCGTAATAGGTGTCGATATGCACCGTGCGACCGTTATCGGAAAGGCCAGCGGTCTCCACGTTGTCGCCCGAGCCGCCCTCGGGGTCCCAGCCGTCCGCACCGGCAAGCATCTGCTCGCGGGTATATCGGGCAGTGGCTGCAGCATCAAGCTCGCGGGCCCATGGCACCCAGCCAGCAACATCGCCTGCTGGGCCATGCAGGATTGCGCCGGCGTAGCATGCCCTCTCGTGCGCCGCCGGCTTATTCCAATCCCACCAGCCTTCACGCTTGATGTGCTGTCCCAGCCAGCAATCGATCAGCACGGTCTGGGCCCACTCGCGCCAAGGACGACCCAGGTAGACCGAATCCGGCGCCACGTCCTGCGGAGCCGTAAACGAGCAGCCGTGGAACACAAAACCGTACGGCTCCCCCTCGGGCGTCGATGCCGCCGTCACGTAGCCGTTCACGTCCATATTTCGGTTGAGCGAGCGGATCTCGCACCCCTCAAAATAGGCACGCGCGCCGCCAAAGATAAAGTCGACGTCGCCCTCGATCCGGCAGCGTCGGAAATACTGGCGGCCCACCCGGCGCGGCGCAAACTGCTTGGGTCCTATGAACCCGCCCGGTTTGACTTCGCGTGGCGGCAACGGGCCCAAAAACAGCGTGTCCTGGTGGCCCGTAATGCAGCAGGCGTCGACCACCAAACGGTCGCCGTCGGCGTACAGGGCAATCGCCTGCCCCACCTCGCGACCGTCTCCGGCATCGTTGACGATCGTGAGGTTCTCGAGCCGCACGTCATCGGCATCGACCAAAACGGTATAGGTCCTAAACGTGCCAAGCGTGCCGTCGACACCCGAACCATCCTTCGAGGGCATCTTGGCACCCAGGCTGCCCACGATACGCACGCTGTCAGCCGTCTCGCCCACCAGCGTCACATGCGGCCGACGAATCTCGACCCGCTCGCGATACTCGCCCGGATCGACATGAATCGTCACCGGCCGCTCAGTATCCGGATAGAGCTGATCGGCTGCCTCCAAGGCTTCGGAGATACTGCGGTATGCCCCCTCACGCTCGGTCGATACTTCAAAAACTTGTTCTTCAATCATCATCAGTCGCCACGCCCTTTCGTCGCGGATCGCCTACGCTGCAGTTCCGGCATATAAAGAGCGCGTGCGATGGGTCGGGAAGGCCCCGTCCATCGCACGTCACAACATGCCGGATTCGATTGTTTAAGAGCAGACGCTTACGCGCGCACAACCTTGTCGACGTTTTGGAGTTGCAGTTCCTCGCCGCCCTGGCCCTCGATGCTCACATTTTGCAGATCGAGCACCTTGACGTTCTGCGCGATGATGCCCTGGCGCACCATGGGCTCAACGCCGCAAGCCATAGCCGGGACAAAGGGCTCGGCATCCGCCGCGAAGGTCACGTGGACATCCTGGAACGTCAGGCGCGTCACCTTGCTCTCGGGCAGGCCCGTGATGTAGGCCGCGGCGGCATGGCAGTTGGTGGCCTCGATATCGCGGAACGTCGTGGCGCCAAAGCCGGGCGTGCGGTCGTCGACGGGCAGCGCCTCGCGGTTCTGGACGTAGTCGGTCTTGCCGTCCTTGTCACAGAAGTAGAACGAGTTGACCACGAAGGGCGTGAGGACCTCGTCCATGCGAATGTGCTCGAAGGTGATGCCCTCGTTGACGGCGTCCTTGCCGCGACCGCGACGGGTCTTGACGCGCAGGCCGCGATCCGTGCGCTCGAACAGGCACTTGCTCACGGTAAGGTCCTTGATGCCACCGGCGGCCTCGGAACCCAGGACCACGGCGCCGTGGCCATCGTGCATGTAGCAGTGCGAGATCAGCACGTCGTGCGTTGCGGGGCGAAGCTCGGGCTCAATGCCCAGCTTGCCGCTCTTGATGGCGATGCAGTCGTCGCCCACCGAGAACTGGCAGCCCAGGATGCGAACAAAGCCGCAGCTCTCGGGGTCGAAGCCGTCGGTGTTGTGGGAGTTCTTGGGGCCCTCGATGGACAGGCAGAGCGCATCGACGTGCTCGCACAGAATGGGGTGGATGTTCCATGCCGGGCTGTTGCGGACGGTGAAGCCGGCCAGGCTCACGTTCTCGCACTCGGATAGGAAAATCATGCGCGGACGGGCGACCTCGCGGCCCTCCTCGGGACGGAAGATATTCTTAAAGTCCTTGTTCCACCAGTTGTCCTCGGCAAAATCGGTCTGGCCGTCAATTGCACCGCGGCCATAGATGCACACGTCGTGCACGCTTAAGCCCGTAAAGGTGGAGCAATAGGTTGCAAAGCTCTCGCCCTCCCAACGGCCCAGCGGGGTCATGTCGGTACCGGCGTAACCGGCACCCTCGTCGCCCTTGACCGTACCGGGGATGTAGGCAAGCGCCGCGCGGTCGTGGCGGGCCAACAACACGGCACCCTCGGCAAGCTCGATGTTGATATGGCTCTTGAGGAAGAGCGACTTGATGCGGTAGTTGCCGGCGGGAATCAGCACGCGACCACCCTTGGGACAGGCCATGATGGCGGCCTGGATGTTGGTGGTGTCGTCGTGCTTAGCATCGCCCTTGGCGCCGCAGTCGCGAACGTTAATGGTAAAAGGCTCTGCCGGTGTGGTGACGCCCACGCTCAGCTCGCGCTCGCCGCAAACAAAGCGGACCAAGTTGCGCTTGCCGGGAACCAGGCCGTCGACATAGGTCTCGACCGTGTTCGTGGTGCCGGCGGGCTCATCGTTGACAAAGATCTCCCACGTATCGGCGCAGGTAAAGTAGCCGCCGTCGTCGAGCTCGATCACGGCCGCGCGTGCGTTACGCCAGATAACGTTCGTCTCCATGGATTTCTCCCTCAAAAAGATTCTCTAAAAGTTAATTGTACGCTGTTGCAAAAAAGGGCCGTACCTGCCGGCGGATATCCGGTGGCACGGCCCTGTGGTTTGGACGATAGGCTAGCCCTACTCGGCGGGCGTCACGCTGCCGTCCTGGAAGCCAACGTTGTTGTGAGCGAAGCAATCCTCATACTTGAAGCCGGAGAGCTCCTCGCAGAGCGCCTTGACCTCGGGCTGGACGTCGGCCATCTTGCCGCCCTCCTTGACGCGCTTGATCTCGTCGCAGAGGATGTCGCACTGCTCCTTGTCGATCTTGATGCCGCGGGCAAGGACAGCTGCGAGCAGGAAGAAGCCGGCGCAGCCGATGAGCATGTAGCCGCAGATGTACAGAGGCACGGTTGCGGGCTGGGTCACGGCGTCGCTGTTGCCGGCGGTCTGAATGAAGCCGGAGGCAGCGAGGACGATAGCCCATGCGTTGACGGCGACAGCCTGGGCGATCTGCTGGCAGAGCTGCTGAGCGGAGCTGTAGATGCCCTCGCGGCGACGCAGGGTGATGAGCTCATCGACATCGGGGATGTAGTTGAGCAGGACGTCGGGCAGATACTGGAAGCCAACGTAGAAGAACTTCCAGATGGCGAAGATGATGGGGTAGGCGATCATAGCGATGGCGACCGTGGAGGTGCCGTTGATCTGACCAAAGGCGAAGTAGTTGTACGCGATGATGCACGCGGCGCAACCGACGTTGGCCAGGTACCAAGACTTGTGGAAGCCCTTCTTGGCCATGAGAGCAACCCAGATAGCGGTGCAGACGATAGCGACGACCTTGCCGGGCATCTCCATCACGGACTCGTAGGACTTAGGAATCTGCAGGCAGTAGACGATGAAGAAGGACAGGCAGGCAGACCAGCAGGCAGCAGCGAGCTTCGTGGAGACCTGTGCATACAGGACCTTGCGGAAGGACTTGTTGCGGAAGGTGGAGACAACGTCGATGAAGAACTTCTTGATACCCTCGCCGACGCTCTCGATCTTCTCCTGAGCCACCTCCTCGGGGGTGTGCTCCCACGTGGACAGGTACACGCACAGCAGCGAGATTGCCATGACCGAAGCGTTGATCGTAGCGATGATGAAGTAGCTGAACGGGTTGGTCTCGCCGAAGGTGCCAAAGCCGAAGCCGACGAGTGCGGCCATCAGGAAGCCGGCGGCGTTACCAAAGAGGTGCTTGTAGCCGGTGAGGTACGTACGCTCCTTGAAGTCGTCGGTCATCTCGATGGTCAGCGGCGACAGGTTGGCGGTGCAGAACGTGTACGCGACGTTGTAGATCAGGTACAGCGCGAAGTAGTACGGGAAGCCAAACGGCGTGGCGACGAAGATAAGCGGCTCGGCGATCATCATCGGGATAGCCAGCAGAATCCAGAAACGGCGACGACCGAAGATACGGCCGATCTTGGTGGCGTAGAAGTTATCGGCCACGAAGCCCATCAGCGGGCAAAGGATGGCGTTGAGGTAAATGGCGAACGAGCTGATCAGAGCAGCCTCGCCTGCGGACAGGCCGCACTCCGTGGACAGGAACAGCACCATGTAGCTGTGCGTAAAGCTCAAGGCACCGGAGTTGAGCATACCGCCCATACCAAAGCCCAGGCGCGTCCAGAATGTGATCTTGCGCTTTTTGCCGATCTTGTTAGTCATCGAGCTCCCTCTCTCTTCTCGATTGTCTTTGAACAAGACATTGAAGTCCACACCGACGTCTGTCTGCATGTCGTTCAGGGTGAACGTTTAGCTAGATTATGCGCGATTCCTTACGTGAGGTGAACGTTCACTTGCATATTATCCCCGAACGGTCGATTTTTACCGCCGAACGGACACATTTGAGGCCCATGGCCCTATTTTTTGCTGGTAAAGATGTCATATTGGACAAATAGAAAAAGGTGAACGTTTATTATGATTCCCTTTTTCATGCACACCGTAAGCAAAACGGTCCCGCCGGGACTACTCCCGACGGGACCGTTATATAGGAACTATGCTCGGATGCGCTTGCCCCTACAGGCAGACGCCGTCCTTCCAGATGCTGATCTCGTGGCAGCCGCGACGCTCGGCACTTGTGAGCTTGCCGCTCGCCGTGTCCAGCACCAGCTGATACAGGTCACCGGCAGCCTCATCGAGCGTACGCTCGCCCGTAGCCACCACACCAGCGTTAAAGTCCATCCAGTTGGCCTTGTGGTCGCACAGGCGCTGGTTGGTGAATACCTTGAGGGTGGGCGCCGGCGCGCCAAACGGCGTACCGCGACCGGTCGAGAACAGGATCACATGGCAACCGGCGGCGGTGAGCGCCGTGGTCGACACCATATCGTTGCCCGGGCCGCACAGCATGTTCAGGCCATGCTTGGTGGCCTGGCCGGCGTACGGCAGCACGTCGACGATGGGCGCGGAGCCGCCCTTTTGCACGCAACCGCAGCTCTTGTCCTCGAGCGTGGTAATGCCGCCGTCCTTGTTACCAGGGCTCGGATTCTCGTAGACCACCTCACCGTGGCTGATGAAGTAGTCCTTAAAGCCGTTGAGCATGTCGGAGGCGGCGTTAAAGACCTGCTCGTTCTCGCAGCGGTCGAGCAGGATGCTCTCGGCGCCAAACATCTCAGGCACCTCGGTCAGTACCGACGTGCCGCCGCGCGCGACGACCATATCGCTCACGCGACCGATCGTGGGGTTGGCGGTAATGCCCGAAAGACCGTCGGAGCCGCCGCACTTAAGACCGATGACCAACTCGGAAGCCGGAATGGGCTCGCGCTTGGCCTGCTTGGCGAGGTCGGCCAGCTCGGCCAGGATCTTGTGGCCCTCGACCTGCTCGTCGGCAACGTCCTGGCAGGTGAGGAAACGGACGCGCTCGTGATCGAAGTCACCGAGCTCGTCGAGCACCTGCTGATGCGTGCAGTTTTCGCAACCGAGCGACAGGAACAGCACGCCGGCGGCATTGGGGTGACGCGAGAGCGCCACCAGCAGACGACGCGTCTGGGCGTGGTCGGCACCGGTCTGCGAGCAGCCGAAGGGATGTGGGAAGTAATAGACGCCCTCGAGCGAACCCTCGACCAAATCCTGAGCCTGCTCGCACATGGCGCGCGCGACCTCGTTGACACAGCCGACCGTGGGGATGATCCACAGCTCGTTGCGCGTGGCGGCACGGCCGTCGGCGCGGCGGAAGCCCATAAAAGTCTCGGGCTCAACGGAATCCACGACCGGATGCGTGGGGTTGTAGGTGTACTCGACCTCACCCGAAAGGTTGGTCTTCACATTGTGCGTATGGAGCCACTGACCGGGCTGGATGTCGCTCGTCACGTGTCCGATGGGCAGGCCGTACTTGATGACGTCCTCCCCCGCGGCAATCGCGCGCACGGCCATCTTGTGGCCCTGCGGGATATCCTCCGCGGCCACGACCTCGCCCACACCGGGGACCGCGACGGCGGCACCCTTGGCGAGCGGCGACAGCGCAACAATCACGTTATCGGCCGGATTGATCTGGATAGTGTTCATTACAAAGAGTCCTAACCCTACAGGTTGAGCAAAAATCGAGTGGCGCCCACCGGTTGGCCGGCGGGCGCACAAAAGGATTTAGGCCTGGGCGTTGGCGAATGCCTGCTTGACGCCCTCGGCACGCACGATAGCGAGCGCGTTGACGACAAACTCCTCAAGGCCGGCGATCTGCGTCAGGTCCTCGCCCCACATCTGCTCGTTGCTGAGCACGTCGTGCACCAACTCGGCATCGTCGGCGCCGGCGTGGGCGGCGTAGAAGTCGAGCACGAAAGCGTCGTCCTGAGCGGTGTACTCGGTGCCGTCGGCGCGACGCAGGTGCAGGCCGTCGCCCTCGCGGGCAACGAGCTCCTGCGTGTAGAACGCAATGAGCGTAGCCAGGCTCGTGGACAGGCACTTGGGCAGGTTGCCGGTCTCGGCAACGTAGTCCTTGAGCGTGGGCAGGTCGCGGGCGCGCCACTTGGCGGTGGAGTTAAGGCAGATGGAGAGCAGTGCATGATCGATAAACGGGTTATCGAAACGGTTCTCGACGGCGGCAGCAAAGGCCTTGCAGTCCTCGACATCCAGGTCGGCGGCAAGCGTCGGGATGACCTCGTCGTAGAGCATGGTGTTCATAAAGCCGCGGACGGTCTCGTCGTGCATGCAGTCGCGCACGATGTCAAAGCCAGCAACCCAAGAGCCCGGAACAAAGGCGGTGTGGGCGCCGTTGAGGATGCGGACCTTGCGCTTCTTGTACGGGGTGACATCGGGGGTCACAAAGACGCCCGGCAGGCCGGCCTTCAAGAAGGGCAGACGCTCCTTGAGCGACTCGTCGCCCTGGATGCCCCACATCTGGAAGGGCTCGCGCACGGCCAGGAAGGGATCCTCGTAGCCCAGACGCTCGGCAACCGCAGCGGCCTCCTTGGGGTCGCGGATGCGGCCGGGAACGATGGTGTCGACGAGCGTGGTGCAGACGGTGCAGTCATTGGCCATCCACTGCGAGAACTCGTCCTCCCAGCCCCAGTCGCTCACGTACTGGTTCATGATGCGCAGCAGCTCCTCGCCGTTGTGGTCGATGAGCTCGCAGGCGAGCACGATGACGCCCGGCTTGCCGGCAGCCCAGCGGGTGTGGAGTACCTGGGCAAGCTTGGCAGGGAAGCTCGCGGGCGGCATGTCGTCGGCCTTGCAGGACGGGTCGTAGGCGATGCCGGCCTCGGTGGTGTTGGAGACAATGATCTCCAGGTCATCGGAGACGGCGACCTCCATCATGGCGCGGTAGTCGTCCTCGCGGTACGGGTTGAGGCAGCGGCTGCAAGCGCTGATCACGCGGGACTCATCGACCGTGTTGCCGTTCTCCTTACCGCGAACCAACACGGTGTACAGGTCGTCCTGGGCATTGATGCCGTCGGCAAAGCCAAAGGCGCCGCTGATGGGCTGCACCATGACGACCTTGCCGTTCCAGCCGGTAGCCTCGTTGCCCATGTCAAAGAAGCGGTCCACGAAGGCGCGCAGGAAGTTGCCCTCGCCAAACTGCAGGACCTTCTCGGGGGCGTCCTTGGGCAGCACGTAGCCCTCGTAGCCAATCTTCTCGAGCGTCTCGTAGCTGATGTTCTCCATCTATGTTTCTCCTTAGGCGTTTGTTAGCGTGCAGGCAAAACGGGGGCGCCGCGTGTGGCAACGGCGCTCCCGAGTTCGATGTGATTCGGTGCGGATTTAGGCCTCGACGGTGTCCAGGTCAAAACCGAAGTAGCGGACGGAGTTGTTGTAGCTGATGTCGCGCACGATGGTGCCCAGCAGCTCCATGTCGGCGGGGTACTTGCCCTGCTCGACCCACTCGCCGATCACACTGCACAGCACGCGGCGGAAGTACTCGTGACGCGGATAGGACAGGAAGGAACGGGAGTCGGTGAGCATGCCGACGAAGTTGCCCAGAACGCCCTCGTTGGCAAGGGCCGTGAGCTGCTCGCGCATGCCGACCTCGTTGTCGTTGAACCACCAAGCGGAACCGTTCTGGATCTTGCCGGCAGTCGGGGCCTCCTGGAAGCAGCCCATAACGGTGTCGATCATGGTGTTGTCGATGGGGTTCAGGCTGTACAGGATGGTCTTGGGCAGGCCGCAGGTCTCCTGGATGGAGTTAAGGAAATCGGCGAGCTGGTCAGACGGCGTGTAGTTGGAGATGCAGTCGTAACCGGTGTCGGGGCCCAGCTTGGCGAACATGGCACGGTTGTTGTCGCGCTTGCAGCCAAAGTGCAGCTGCATGGCCCAGCCCAGGCGGACATACTCGCCGGCGACAAACTGCATAAAGGCGGTCTTGTACTTGAGGACCTCTTCCTCGGTGAGCGGCTCGGCGGCCAAACCCTTGGCAAAGATAGCCTCGATCTCGTTGGCAGAAGCCGGGACATACATGACGTAGTCGAGTGCGTGGTCGGAGGCACGGCAGCCCAGCTCGTGGGCAACGTCGTAGCGCTTGGAAATAGCGGCCTTCATGCCCTCGAAGTCGTTGACCTCAACACCGGCGACCTCGGAGAGATGCTTGCAGTAGTCGGCGAACTCTTGGCCGCGCTCGATGCGCAGAGCGGCGTCGGGACGCATGGCCGGGACGACCTGGACATCGAAGCTCTCGTCGGCGGCAATCTTCTTGTGCCACTCAAAGCTGTCGGCGGGGTCGTCGGTGGTGCAGATCATGCGGACGTTGGACTGCTTGATCAGGTTGCGGCAGGTGAAGCTGGCCTCGGCGAGCTTAGCGTTGGCAAGGTCCCAGACCTCCTGGGCGGTATTGCCGTTGAGGACACCCTCATAGCCAAAGAAACGCTTGAGCTCCAGGTGGCTCCACTCAAAGACGGGGTTGCCCACGCAACGACCCAGGGTCTCGGCCCACTTCTGGAACTTCTCGCGAGCGGGGGCATCGCCGGTGATGAAGCGCTCGTCGACGCCGTTGGCGCGCATCAGACGCCACTTGTAGTGGTCGCCGCCCAGCCAAACCTCGGTGATGTTCTCAAAACGCTTGTCGTCCCAGATCTCCTTGGGAGAGATGTGGCAGTGGTAATCGACGATGGGCATGTCCTCGGCAAAGTTGTGGAACAGCTCCTCGCCGGTTTTGGTGCTCAGCAGGAAATCCTGATCGTCCATGAAGTTTTTCATCAAACAACCCCTTTGTTGGCGGAGCGGGCGCACAATGCGCTCGTTATCCTCTAGGTGAACGTTCACTATAGTAGTGCAAAATGACGTGTTAGGTGAACGTTCACCTAACCATCACGGGGTGAACGGTAGATTTTGGGGGTTTAACGGTTGTCTTCGGGAAACTGTATCCCGTTCTGAGCGCTGATTCTGGGACACAATTTCCGCTAGAGCTCCATTGGGAAAGTGTGTCCCACTCTGAGCCCCGATTCCGGGACACAGTTTCCCAAACGCGCGATCCCTGATCGGCACAAATAAGGGCCTTTGATGGCAAAATCCGCCACCAAAGGCCCTCAAAACAGTCGTAATGTCCCTCTTCGGGACTCAACGTTGTTGAATACTCTCAAAAATGCACGTCGCTAGCGGGGGTACCTGCCCAGACCGGTTAGATGCCCGCGAGCTTGCAGTAACGATCGACGTTGCTGGCAAACACCATCTCCACGGCACCATTTTGCACGGGATCCGCAGGCGCTTTACCCCACAGCAAGTAATCGCCGAGCGTCTTGGCACCGCGGTAGGCCAAACCCACCGGGTCCTTGTAGACAATATTGGTAAATATGCCGTGACGCAGGGCAAGCGCGCTCTCGGGGAACAGGTCGTTGCCGATTACCATGACCTCGCCCGCTTTGCCCGCCGAAATGAGCGCATCGGCCACCAGCTCGGAGCCCACGGCGAACACGCTGCAGATGAGCTCTGGGGCATCCGGGCCATTGAGACGGTTCTTGAGCTCGCGCTCGAGCTGCTTGACCTGGGCGTGCGCACCGGTAAGATCCTCGACCTGCCAGGGAACATTATGCTCGCGCAGGTACGTATGGAAGGCGCGGGCGGTCAGGTAGTGCGAATCGGTATAGGGATCGCCCGCCAAGAGTAGAACGCGGGCATCGGCACCAGCGGCATGAACCAGGTTGGCCGCCTGCTCGGCCATTAGGCTACCCGCCGTTGAATAATCGGCCAAGCTGGCCCCCAGGCGGTCGAGATGCGGACGGTCGCCATCGACGAGCTCAATCGCCACGCCTGCCTCGGCGATCTGCCTCAAAAGCTCGGTCGCGCGGTCATCGCCCGGAACATAGGCAAGCAGACCGTCGATTTTCTCCCCTACCTGCAGGCGCTCATCAATCTGCTCGAGCGCATCGGCGTAGCCACCCACGCCAAATTCAACGCGCTCAACCGTAATGCCCCGGTCGATGACCTCCTGCTCAAAGCGGTTGCAGCCTTCCCAAAGGTAACGGAAAAAGTACGCCCCCTCGCACGATGCGCGGGGCAGGCAAAACACCAGGTTGATATCCTTGCGGCGCAGGCTCGAGGCACTTGTGTTGCGGTGGTAACCCATTGCCTCGGCCTTGGCATTCACCTTGGAGCGCACGGATTCGCTCACGCCGGCCTTACCCGTCAGGGCCTTGTGCACGGTATTGATGGAAACGCCAAGCTCGGCGGCTATGTCCTTCATGGTTACGCGAGCGCTCATGGGGTTACTCCGTTATAGATAAGTTGCCAATTAACAGTACAGGTAACGATACCCCAAAATCACCCTTCAACTCGCCGCGCTCGCCGCCAAATGTGCAAAGCGCCCCGCGAACGGATGCTCACGGGGCGCCTGGATGCCTGGACCTTATTTGATACCGCGACCCAGGTCTTCGGCGATTTTGTCCACGCCCTTAAGTGCGGCGCAGGTCTTTTTGTTGGAGCAATGTCCTGTGCAAACGCCACCTTGAGCGCAGTCGGCGCAGGTGCCCTTGCGATAAATGCGCACGCACACGGCGACAAACGCAATGCCGATAACAGCCAGTACAACAATATCGATAGGTGCCATAGCAAGCCTCCTCTAGTTAACCACCACTTACTTTACCCCATTCTCCACCTGCCAAAAAGGGACAGGTATATTTTGGTCGGTTTTATCTGCGGAAACGCCACATCTCCCTCACCAAAAAGCCCGAGTGTCGCTGGGACACCCGGGCTCGTGGAAAGGGGCTAATCCTTATTCGGACTTAAGCGGAAACTGCGGCGGAAGCAGTGTTGGTCTCGTCCTCGTCGGTCCAAGCGTGCTTGGGCATGGGACGGAAGATCTGGAAGAGCATCGCAACCAGCAGCACGATGGCGACAACCGTCCAGACACCAAACTGTCCAAGAACGAACAGGTTGTAGAACTGGTTGATGAACAGGCCGATCACCCAAGCGAAGGCGCACTCGTAACCGATGGCGATCGCGGTCCACTTACCGGAGTCCATCTGGTTGCGGATGGTACCCATAGCGGCAAAGCACGGAGCGCACAGCAGGTTGAAGGCACCAAAGGCGACGCAGGCACCCATGGTCGGGAACATGCCGGCGAACGCGGTCCACAGGCTCGGGTCGGTCTCGGCAGCGTCGGCAACGGACAGCAGCGAGCCGGCGGTAGCGACAACGTTCTCCTTGGCAACGAGGCCCGAGACGGTCAGCGCGGTTGCTTGCCAGGTGCTAAAGCCGAGCGGGGCGAAGATCCAAGCGACCAGGTTGCCGAGCATGGCGAGCACGGAGTAGTCCATAAACTCCTCGGGAATACCGTCCATGGCAGGCAGGAAGCCAAAAGCGCCGTTGTAGCTGCCGAAGTTGGACAGGAACCAAACCACGACGGTAGAAGCGAAGATAACCGTGCCGGCCTTCTTGATAAAGGCCCAGCAGCGCTCCCACACATGCAGCGCCCAAGAACGGATCGCCGGGAAGTGGTAGGCAGGCAGCTCCATGACAAACGGCGTGGGACGGCCGGCGAAAAGCTTGGTCTTCTTGAGCATCAGGCCCGAACCGATGACGGCAAAGACGCCCAGGAAGTAGAAGAGCGGGCTGATCCACGCAGCGGTGGTGGAAGAGTCGCCGATGATGGAACCCATAAGCAGAGCGATGATCGGCAGCTTAGCGCCACAGGGGATGAACGTGGTGGTCATGACCGTCATGCGGCGGTCCTTCTCGTTCTCGATGGTCTTGGTGGCCATGACACCGGGGACGCCGCAGCCCGAGGACACGAGCATGGGGATGAAGGACTTACCGGACAGGCCAAAGCGGCGGAACACGCGGTCCATGATGAAGGCGACGCGGGCCATGTAGCCGCAGTCCTCCAGGAAGGACAGCATCACAAAGAGCAGGAACATCTGCGGCACGAAGCCGAAGATGGCACCCAGGCCGCCGACGATACCGTCACAGACGAGCGAGTCGACCAGACCGCCGTCCTCAGTACCGCCCGCCACGAGGGCGTCGTGCACCACGGTGGTAATACCCGGGACATAGGGGCCGTACTGTGCCGGGTCGACCGAGTCGGCATTGTCGCCCGCAGCCTCGACGGCCGCGTCGTAGGCATCGCGGCCCTGACCGAGCACGTACCAACCGTCGGTACCGAAAAGCTGGTCGTTGGTGAAGTCGGTCACCGTGCCGCCCAGAGTGGAAACGGCGATGTAGTACACGCAGAACATGATGACCACAAAGATCGGCAGGCCCAGGATACGGTTGGTAACCACACGGTCAATCTTCTCGGAAGTGCTCATCTTGGCCGGAGCCTTGGTGAGGCACTCGTCGATGATGTGGGCAATCACGCCGTAGCGCTCGCCGGTAATGATGGACTCGGCATCGTCGTCGCAGTCCTGCTCGCACTGGGCGACCAGCTGCTCCACGCGAGCGGCCTTCTCCTTGGTGAGGTTGATGAGCTTGCAGGCGTCCGCATCGCGCTCGAACAGCTTGACGGCGTAGTAGCGGCGCTTGTTGGCAGGGACGCTCGCCGGCAGGTTGTTCTCGATGTGGGTCAGAACGTCCTCGATGGAAGAGTCGAACTTATGCTCCGGCACCTGGCCCTTGGTGGCAGCGGACTTCTTGACTTGATCAAACAGCTCCGTGATGCCCTTGTTCTTAAGAGCCGAGATCATCATGACCGGGCAGCCGAGCTTCTTGGAAAGCTTGTCGGTGTCGATCTTGTCGCCGTTCTTCTCGACCAGGTCGGCCATGTTGAGGGCGACGACCACGGGCAGACCGGTCTCGATGACCTGAAGCGCCAGGTACAGGTTGCGCTCGAGGTTGGTGGCGTCGACTACCTGGACGACGACATCGGGCTCGCCGCTCATGAGGTAATCGCGCGAGCACTGCTCCTCGGGGCTGTAGGGGGAAAGCGAGTAGATGCCGGGGAGGTCCGTAATCGTGACGCTCTTGTCACTCAGGAGCTTGGCCTCCTTTTTCTCAACCGTGACACCGGGCCAGTTGCCAACATAGCCGTTGGCGCCGGTGATCAGGTTGAAAAGCGTGGTCTTGCCGCAGTTGGGGTTACCCGCCAGCGCGACATGGATCTGAGAATCCGCCATTCAATCCTTCTTCCTTGTGTGCCTGCGCTGCTTTCTCCGCGCGGGCTGGATAATGTGCTTCAAAGATGCTGCATTAAGTTAGAAAAACCTAACTTTATCTGCAGAAATATACGCCGCAAGCCCTTACTGGACCTCGACGACGGCCGCCTCCTCCTTGCGGATGGAAAGCTCGTAGCCGCGCACGTTGATCTCGACCGGATCACCGAGCGGTGCAACCTTTACGACCTTAAACGACGTGCCCTTGATGAGGCCCAGGTCCATAAGGTGGCGGCGCAGCGCGCCCTCACCGTGAAGCTTGACAATCGTGGAGCTCTCGCCCACCTTAACGTCACCCAACGTCTTCATTTACTTGTCCCCCTTTCAGTTTTTAAATGCTGCGGACTAACCGATGGTCATGATGTGCATGGCAACCTTGGAATCGATACCAAAGCGTGCACCCAGCACCGTGACGATGATATTGGCGCCACTCGAGCTCACCACGTGGATCTCGTTGCCCTCGACAAAGCCGAGGTCCTTGAGATGGTGCTTCATATCCTCATTGCCCTTTACGCGAGACACGCGCACGGTTTCGCCCGCTTTTACCATCGAAAGCGGCATAGCCGGCATCTGCGGTCCGCAAGACATGAGTGAGCTCCTAACGTCAGTTCGTCCTCAACATCGACGCAGCAAAAGTTAACCACGTCTATGTTCGCTATAGTAAACTAGCACGTGGTTAACTTTTTGGAAAGGGTCCCTATTCAGTTTTCGGAAAAGTTTCCTATATGAAACAAAAGAGGCACCGCAAAGACCATCTCTTTGCGGTGCCTTGTCATACCAATTTATGCAACAAAGGGGCCTGTCCCCTTGTCACATTGTTGAGGTTAGAACGAGAGGTTTCTGATCGATGTGACGCAGGAGGCCTCATCCACGCCCGAAACGCGGAACACGATGTCTTCGCCACATTCGCCGTAGAGAGCCATGAGCCCCATCACATCGCGGCCGTCGGTATGGCGATCGCCGATGCTGACCGATACGTTACTACGATGCTTGGCAATAATGTCATAGAGCAGCGCAACCGGGCGGGCATGCAATCCCAACGGATCTTTAATCGTCTTTGTAAACTCGACCATGTCCCCTCCCACGACGTCGCACATTCGGCCGGCAAACCCAGCCACGTGGTAGTTATTGTAGCGTTAGATGCTTGTCGAGAGCTCCTCTGAACACCTCGTGGGCAAAAAGTGGCAAATATGAGTACTGTCACCAATTTAGTAGCAGCAAAATCGAGAGCAAAGTGCCTACTTTGAGCGATTCGAAGAGGTTGAAAGCCGTCAAACGCCCTTTAAAGGGGGTTAGATAAATTGATTTTGAGCCCATTTTCGCTCAGAACGGGCCGAAAAATATGACACCTCTTTTGCAACAGTACTCATATTTGGCTTTTTTTGACCACGGGGTCCAAAACCATGTCCCAAAACACAAAAGGAGGGGCCTCGTAAGGCCCCTCCTTAGGAAAGGGAATCGATTTATTCCACAGCCGCAGATTAATCCTAGCCGCTACTCCATCATGTCGAGGACGGAGGGGCGAAGCTCGCTCTCGGCAGCCTCGGGATCGGTCTCGCGCAGGCGGTTGATGTAGCGGTTGTACCACATCACGGCAAGGCCCAGGAAGACAACCACGCCGCCGACGTTGTAGACCAGCGTCAGCCACAGAGGCTGATCGAGCGGAATGGTGCCGCAGATAAGCACGAAGCAGAAGACCACAAGCAGGAATGCAGCAATGGCCAGGCCAAAGGTACGCGAACCCATGCGGAAGCCACGGGGAGCAGCGTCGAAGTTCTTGCGCAGCATAAAGTAGGCAAGCAGGATCAGCAGCGGCGGGAGCAGAGCGGTGGCAGCCGTCATGTTGGTGACGATCATGAGCAGGTCGTCGAGGTTACCAGAGCCCAGGGCCGGGATAATCAGGATGGGGACGACGATAGCGAACTGCAGCCAGGCAGCGCGGGCGGGAATACCATGCTCGTTGAGCTCGACGATCTTGCTACCAAAGACACCCTTGGGGATCTCGGTGAAGAAAACCTTGATGGGAGCAGAGGTCCACATCATGAGGGAGCCCAGCGTGGCGGCAAGAAGGATCAGGCCAATGACGCGCGTGGACACTTCCATGGGAATGCCAAAGTGGGCAAAGACAGCGCCGAATACGTCGAAGATACCGGTGGAGATGGCAACGCCGCCCTCGGGAATGAACAGGTTGACCAGCAGCGAAGCGCCTGCATACAGAAGGCCGATGGTCAGGCCGGCGATAACGACGGTGCGCACGAAGACCTTGACGCCACCCTTAAGGTCGTTAAGGAACACGCCGACAGACTCAGCGCCGCCAACGCCCTGGATGATCCAGGCAAGCGTACCGAAGAAGCCCCACATAGTTGCGAAGTTGCTCGTGTCGGGAGCCATGTTAGCGGGGGTAGGAGCCGTAGCGAACTCGACGCCGCCAAAGGCAGCAGCCAGGGACAGCAAGATGAACACGGCAGTCAGGCCGAGAGCCGCGGTCGAGCCGAAGGAGGAAATGGAACCGATCCACTTAGCGCCCTTGGTCGAAACCCACGTGGCGATAGCAAAGACGACGATCTCGATAATGGTAATCCACAGCTGCGAAAGCTCGGCATTGGCACCAAAGAACACGTAGCTCGCGTAAATGATGACATTGGGCAGTACAGACGCAAAGTAGAACAGGTTGACGAACCAGTAGCTAAATGCCGTCAGGAATGCCCAGCGACCGCCCATCGAGGTCTTGACCCAGGCGTACACGCCCGACTCGGAGTCCTTGTTAAGGCCGACGAATTCGGCGGTAACCAGGGTATAGGGGACAAAGTACAAAAGCGTAGCGAAAAAGAACGACGGCGCAGCTGCCAAGCCGATGGCCGCGTTGTTGTTGATGATGTTCTTGATACCGAACACGGCGGCGACCGTCATGCCCAGCAGAGCGAACGAACCAATCGTTCCTCGTTTTTCAGAGCTCATAAGCCCTCCCAATCATCCGTTATATCTCATCTAAAACCGTCCGGACTGCAAGCGCAATCGTGGACGGCGCACCTGCTAAGGGGAATGGGGAAAAGGGAGTCAACAAAGCCATCCCCCTTAACGGCGCGAAGCAAACGTCCAAACGGACGAATACTACTTGTTGGGGAAGGAATAACCTTCAACCGTCACGTGCAGTACCACGACGCGGGAATCCGCGGCATCGGCCACGACACGGTAGGCCTCGTCAATTTCGACGACGGCAACGCCGCCGGCGGGAATCGTCACGGTCTCCCCCGCACCCTCAAAGCGCTCGCGATCATCGATATCGCTGTAAGCACGGATGCAGGTGAGGTCTGCCTTGGGGGCAACCTCGACGGTCAGGTCGCCGTCGAGCGGAGCGAGCACGGCATGGTAGCGACGGTGACCGACCAGATCGGCGGTAGCGGCCTCGCGGGCATAGACCCACCAGTACACCAACGAGTCGCCGATGGAGTAAGCCACGTCGTGCTGCAGGTCGGCAACGCCATCGAGCGCCTGACCGGTGCGCATCCACTTCTTGACGGACTTCATCTGAGCGTCGAAATCGGCGCGCGAGTTAAAGACCTGCATGACTTATGCCTCCTTAATGGGTGCCAGCGCCTGAGCCAGATCGGCAGACGTCAGCGGTCGCAGGGACACCTCAAAGCTGAAGCTCTCAAAACGGGTGCGGTAGGAATCGAGCACCTCGGAACCCCAAGAGTTCGAACCAAGGCCGAGCAGCTGGTCGTTGATATTGACCGTAACCGTGTCGCCCTTGACAAGGTCGTAGACGTGCTTGGCGTTATCTATAGCCTCGCAGCTATAGGGCCATGCCGAGAACGAGAACGGGTTGGAGGCGGCGTCGCTCGGACGCGTCACGACCAGACCGTCACCGTGGCTAGAGCGCAGGGCGACCCAACGGGCGCCCTCGCGGTTAGCACAATCCTGAGGCATAACGTAGGGCGTGAACATGTCGTCGACCGTAGTGCGGTAATGACCGACCGGGTTGGCGCGCAGCGAGTCCGGATAGTTCTCGCCCGGGCCGTGGCCATACCACTCGACGGCACGATCGCAACCGGGGACCTCGAAGGAGATGCCGATGCGCGGGATGATATCCGAGTAATCGCCGTAGGGCTCGCCGGAAACCTTGAGGTCGACGCGACCGCTCGGAAGCACGGTGTAGACGAGCTCGACGCGCATGCCGAACGCGCGGACGGGAGGAGCGATACGCTGGCTCACGGTAACGACGACCGCATTGCCATCCTGCTTCCAAGAAACCTTGCGGGTAGACGTCTGCATCACATCGATGAAGTTGTCCTTCCACAGTGAGTCATACTCCTGGGCATGGTTATCGACGAGCGGATGCCAAAAACCAACCTGGGGACCAGAGGCCATGACGTCGCGGCCGGATGCCTTCCACTCGCTCACGGTACCGTTGACTTTGCTGAAGGTCAGCTCGCCGTTGAGGGAGTGGATGCGGATCTCCTGCTCGGTCTCCTCAACCGTAAGCTCAGGACGAGCGGGGGCCACGATGGCCGGCGCCGGATGGTTTGCGATGGCAAACTGGCTAGCGCCCAGCTGGAACATCGGCTCGCACCAGACGTGAGCGGCCATGGTGTAGGCGCGCACGGTCAGCAGGGTCTCGCCTACCGCGGCCTCGCGAATCACCAGCGGAAGCTGGACGGACTCGCCGGAGGCAACCGCACCGGGCATGAGCGTCTTGCGACAGACCACGTCGCCGTCCACCAGGGTCTCGGCCGACAGGCAGACATCCTCGAGGGTGGTGAACCAACGCTTGTTGGTAACGGTCAGCTCGCCTGCCTCGGCGTCATAAGCCATGCGAATCGGGCAGATGACCTGGCCGTACTCGGTAAGGCCCGGGCTCGGCTGCTGCCAGGGGAACACCATGCCATCGATGCAGAAGTTGCTGTTGTTGGGGTAATCGCCGTTGTCGCCACCATACATATCGTAGGCAACGCCGTCCTCGGTCACAGCAGCCAAACCGTGGTCGCACCATTCCCAGATAAACTGGCCTTGGATGCAATCCCAGCGATCGAAGACCTCCTGGTACTCGGACAGGCCTCCGGGGCCATTGCCCATGGAGTGGCCGTACTCGCAGTTGATGCGCGGCTTGGGGAACGGATGCTCACCAAAGTCGTTCATCTGCGACACACGGGAGTACATCGTGGAAATGACGTCGACGGTATCGGCGTTGCGGTCCTCCTCGTAATGGACCGGACGATCATCGAGCTCGTGAGCCTTGGCGTACATCGCGCGGATGTTGCAGCCATAGCCGCTCTCGTTGCCCATCGACCACATAATGATGCAGGCATGGTTGCGTTCCTGCATCACCAGGCGCTCAATGCGGTCGACGTAGGCCGGCTCCCATGCCGGGTCGTCGGTGACCAGGGCGATATTGCCGATATTCTCGAAGCCGTGGCTCTCCATATCGGTCTCGGCGACCAGCATGATGCCATACTCATCGCACAGCTCGTAGAAGCGAGGGTCATTGGCATAGTGAGAGGTGCGCACCGCGTTTATGTTGTGCTGCTTCATGAGCTCCAGGTCGCGGCGCATGCGATCGAGGCCCACGGCGCGGCCCTTGTGATCGTCGTGATCGTGGCGGTTGACGCCATGCATCTTAAAGTAAGTGCCGTTGAGGTAGATATGATTGCCCTCGACCGTCACCTCGGCAAGGCCCTGGCGATGCGGAACGTACTCGCTGACCTCGTCACCGTCGTAGACCTCAAACGTAAGGTCATAGAGGAAGGGGTCCTCGGGGTTCCAGAAGTGGGCATCGGCAACGCTGCACTCGGCATGGCCGTCGACGCACTCGCCCGTAGCGACCACGCTCTCGCCATCGCTGAGCGTAAACACGACGCGGGTAGCGCCCTCGGCCACCGTATCGAGCGTGATCAGAGCGGCATCGCCCTCGCGGTGCGTGCGGAACCTAAAGTCGACCAGGTGCGCGGCGGGACGCTGCATAAGGTACACATCGCGGAAAATGCCCGAGGCCCACCACATGTCCTGATCTTCGATATAGCTGCCATCGCTGTACTGCAGAACCTTGACCGCAAACAGGTTGTCGCCCTCGACGAGCGCGTCGGTCACGTCGAACTCGGCAGACAGGCGCGAACCCTTGGTCATGCCGATAAACTGGCCGTTGACGTACAGCTCGCCATAGCTCTCGATGCCGTCGAAGCGAATGATCTCGCGGGCGCCGGCAGGAACGGCGGGAAGGTTGACGATGCGCTGGTAGACGCCCGTGGGGTCGTCGGAGGGAACGAACGGCTGATCCACCGGAAACGGGAAACCCTCGTCGGTGTAGGCAAGGTTGCCATAGCCGTCTACCTGCCACAGGTGCGGAACCTCCACGTGATCCCACTCGGACTTGTACGTGGAGAGCTCCTCGTTGGAAACGGCAGCAGGCCCCTCAAAGAGGTGGAACTGCCACGAGCCGGACAGCTGGACAAACCCGCGCGACAGCTCGCGGCTGTACGTAGCGGCGAGATCGGCGGTCTCGTAACCCATAAAGTACGCATGGAGTGCCAGGCGGTTCCTGTGGGTGAGCGCTTGGTTTTCCCAATCGTTAATGGCGTCCATGGTGATGCTCCTTCGTCATCGTAGTGATTCTTGTGCAACCGGTTGTCCTTATCTTACGGGCGATGCAAAAACCTGTGCAACCGGTTGTCCGCTGAACGGTCGATTCTGCCGGATTAACGGTGCAACCGGTTGTACAACCGCCTCACTTATGTCACCCTGAGTATCGAAACTCAACGCAAAACATCGTTCTTAAGCTCGTAGGCAACCGCCACGCCCGCTGATATCTCACCCACACGAGACGTATTCGATTGCGGCTTGGTTGCAAAACGACACCTGTCACCGGATATCATGAACGCTGTTCAGGTGCACTATAGTAAGCTGTATCCGCACCAGCCCGTATCAGTGACAACATCGACCGCATTTTCCAGGAGACGCCATGACCCAACCAGTTCGCACCGCACCTACGCTTGCCGAGGTTGCCGCAGCTGCCGGCGTGTCGCGCTCCACGGCCTCACGCGCCCTCAACGATTCGCCCCGCATTAGCGAGGAAACCAAAAAACGCGTCCGCGCAGCGGCCAAGGAAGTCAATTTTGTCCCCAACGCTCGCGGCCGAGCGCTCGCTGTCGGGCGCACGGAAATCATCGCCGTGCTCGTGACCGAGCCCCTGAGTGAGCTCTTCAGCGACCCCACCTATAGCGAATTTTTGAGCGGCATTACCGAGGAACTGTCGGAGTCGTCCTATCTGCCCGTTATCTTGCAGGCGTCTTCTACGCATGAGCGCAACCGCGCACGCGAGCACTTTGAGCGCCGCTCGTTCGACGCCGTGATCGACGTCTCCCCCTACAAGGGCAGCGAGCTGCTCGAGGTGCTGCGCGAGCTGGGCGTACCCACCGTGTTGTGCGGCCAGCTCGAGGGCCACCCCTATCGCGATGTGTTCTCGACAGTCTACTCTGACGACGAAGAGGGTGGACGCTTTGCGGCACTCGCTATGAAAGAGCGCGGGCGCAAAGATATCGTCGCCGTGTTGGGACCGCAAGACAACCCCGCTGTTGTCGACCGCCTGCGCGGCTACCGCGCCGTCTTGGGCGAAGACCTCCCAGACGCAAACGTTATCTATACCGGCTGGAACAGCGGAGACGGCTATCAGGCCATGCGCCAGATCCTCGCGCGCAAGATTGCTTTCGATGGCGTGCTCTGCGGATCGGACCGTATCGCGGCTGGCGTCATCACCGCACTCAACGAGGCAGGCCTATCTGTTCCGGCGGAAGTTTCTGTCGTCGGCTTCGACGATCACGAGATTGCGACGCGCTGCGTCCCCGCACTCACGACCGTCCGCCAGCCCCTGCGCGAAGAAGGCCACATGGCCGCCAACATTGCGCTCGACATGATCAAGGGTGCCGAGCCCACCACCACCGTCATGCACATGCAGCTAATCCAGAGAGACTCGCTGTAGGAAACTGGGCCGGGCTTTCCGCCAGACAGTTGTTGTGGAAAGCCCGGCCCGTTTTGAGCGCTCATTCTGGGGCACAGTTTCCGTTAGACAGCTCAACCGGAAACTGTGTCCCATTATTTTGCCGAATTCTGGGTCGCGCTTTCCCAGAGGATTCCCTTTGGGAAAGCGCGACCCGTTCTGGACACAGATTCCGGGTCGCAGTTTCCGCGACGTCCGGTCACCCCATGCCCTCACAATCTCGGCGTATAAAAAACGAGGGAAGGCACGCGTCCTTCCCTCGTTGCAAGCAATTTGTGGCCGCTTGCCTACATCAAGCGCAGGCTGACGTCCTTGAGCTGGGCGCCGGAAACGGCACTCGGGGCGCCCGACATGAGGTCGGAGCCGCTGGCCGTCTTGGGGAACGCCATGACGTCGCGGATGGAGTCGGAACCGGTGAGCAGCATGCACACGCGGTCCAGGCCCAGAGCAAAACCGCCCATCGGGGGCGCACCAAACTTGAGCGCCTCCATGAGGAAGCCGAACTGCGACTCGGCACGCTCCTCGGTAAAGCCCAGGAGCTTGAGCATGGACATCTGCATCTCGGCGTTGTGGATACGCATACCGCCGCCGCCGGCCTCAAAGCCGTCCATGACAAAGTCGTAGGTGCACGAACCGGCTGCCAGCGGGTCGGCCTCGATCTTGGCGATGTCGGTCTCGGTCGGCAGGGTGAAGGGCTGGTGCTCGGCAGCGTAGGCCTTGCGGTCCTCATCCCAGTGGAACAGCGGGAAGTTGACGACCCACAGGAAGTCGTGGCCCTCGCGCTTGATCTCGAGCGCGTTGGCCATGTGGGAACGCATGCCGCCCAGGATCTCGTCGGAGAGCAGGCGCGGGCCGGCGGCGAACATCACAAGGTCGCCGGGCTCGACGTCCATGCGCTCGCGCAGAGCGGCCATCTCCTCGTCCGAGAAGAACTTGACGATGGGGCTGTTAATGGAGCCGTCCTCGCGGAAGGCGATCCAGGCCAGGCCCTTGGCGCCAAACGTGGAGGCCACGCCGGCGAGCTTATCGATCTTGGCACGTGCCCAGGCACCGGCGCCCTTGGCGTTGATAGCCTTGACGACAGAGCCCTCCTCGTTTGCGGCAGTCGCAAAGACCTTGAACTTGGAGTTGGCGAAGATGTCGGTCAGGTCGACCAAGTGCATGCCATAGCGGGTATCGGGCTTGTCGGAGCCATAGGTGTCCATGGCCTCCCAGTAGTCCATGCGACGCAGCGGCGTGGGCATCTCGACACCCATGCGGCCGAAGGCATCGGCCAGGACCTCTTCGAGCGCGCTCATGACGTCATTCTGGTCCACGAAGGACATCTCGATATCGACCTGGGTGAACTCGGGCTGACGGTCGGCACGCAAGTCCTCGTCGCGGAAGCACTTGGCAACCTGGTAGTAGCGCTCGACGCCACCGACCATAAGCAGCTGCTTCAGGAGCTGCGGGGACTGCGGCAGGGCGTAGAAGTTGCCCGGCTGGATGCGGCTGGGGACGATGAAGTCGCGGGCGCCCTCGGGCGTAGACTTGAACAGGGAGGGCGTCTCGACCTCCATGAACTCACGGTTGTGCAGCGCCTCGCGAATGGCAAAGGTAAAGTCGGAGCGCAGCTTGAGGTTGGCCATCATCTCGGGACGACGAAGGTCCAGATAGCGATAGCGCAGGCGGGTGTCCTCGCTGGTCTCGATGCCGTCCTCGATTTGGAACGGCGGGGTGACGGACGTGTTGAGCACCTCGGCGTGGTCGGTCAGGACCTCGATCTCGCCGGTCGCGAGCTTGGTGTTGGTGGTCTCCTCGCCACGGGCGCGCACGACGCCGTGAATCTTGATGGGCCACTCGGGACGCATGGTCTCGGCGATCTTAAAGGCGTCGCCGTCGGAGTGCTCGGGGTCGAAGGTGAGCTGCGTGATGCCCTCGCGGTCGCGAAGGTCGCAGAAGATAAGGCCGCCGTGGTCGCGGCGACGGCTCACCCAACCGGTGAGGGTGACCTCTTCGCCCACGTTCTCGCGGCGAAGCTCGCCGCAGGTACGGGTGTGCATGGAATGCTCGTCGATGGGACGGGTCTGGCTCATACCAGTGATCCTCCTTTATGGATCTGTGCCGCCCCGTGTCGTTCCGGGCGGCGTCGTACAGATTTGCCCGGCCTGCGTAAACCGCGCAGCCAGACATGGCGTTCTATCTTATCGCACCTGTGCTGATGTGCCGCGGAAAAGTAGCTCCTGCCCAAAGACTTGACGGAGACGAAACAATTGACGCGCCGCGGCACCCGCCCGCGCTCGTCACGTGCGACAATGTGCCCCAATACAACTGCACTCGGAAAGGCCCGTCATGACCGCACGCCTCATCGTTATGGATATCGACTCCACGCTCATCAACCAGGAGGTCATCGACCTGTTGGGCGAGGAGGCCGGCGTAGGCGAGCAGGTGGCACAGATCACTGAGCGCGCCATGCGCGGCGAGCTTGACTTTAAGCAGGCACTCGAGGAGCGCGTGGGGCTGCTCGCCGGCCTGGACGAGAGCGTGTTCGAGCGCACCTTTGAGCGTGTGACGTTTACCCCCGGCGCGCTGGAGCTTGTGCGCTCGGCGCACAGCAAGGGCTGGAAGGTCGGCGTGGTAAGCGGCGGCTTTCACGAGGTCGCCGATAAGATCGTGACCGCCGCGGGCATCGATTTTTGCCTGGCTAACCGCCTGGAGGTCGTGGACGGCAAGCTCACGGGTAAGCTGGCGGCAGACATCGTGACCAAGGAGTCCAAGCTCATCCAGCTGCTGGACTGGGCAGTTGAGTGCGGCGTCGACATGGCCCACACGGTCGCTATTGGCGACGGGGCAAACGACATCCCCATGATCCAGGCCGCGGGCACGGGCATCGCGTTTTGCGCCAAGCCCAAGACGCGCGAAGCCGCCCCGTTTGCCATCGATGAGCGCAACCTGATGCTCGCCATGGACATCATCCTGCGCGACTAGTCGATCCGTCTAACAATTGAATCAGTCTGTCCTATAGTTTCCGAACAATTTTGTCTTAGTGTTCGGAAAAATGCTCTTTGAGTGCTAGACTTTGCGCCGTTGAAGGGAACATATATGGACAAGCGAGATCTTGAGCAATTGCTGAGCGATGTTGCCGGCGGAGCAGTCACCCCTGCCGACGCCCTCACGCGCATCCAGACGGCTCCGACCGCCGATTTAGGCTTTGCGCAGCTCGATCTTTCGCGCGGGGTGCGCCAGGGAGCCGGCGAGGTTGTCTACGGGGCCGGTAAAACCGCCGATCAGATTGCCGCCATTATCGAAGCACTGCGCGATGCCAGCCAGGAGCGCATCCTGGTCACGCGCCTGGATGCCGAAAAAGCCGCGCGCACCGCTAAGCTTCTTGGCAACGGCATCGACCTGGGATATGTCCCGGACGCACAGCTCGCCCTCGTGGGCGGCAAGCCCTCCCCTACCGGCAACGGGCGCATCGTCGTCGCCTGCGCCGGCACGAGCGACTTGCCCGTCGCCGAGGAAGCCGCGTTGACGGCCGAGTTCTATGGCAACGAAGTCGACCGCCTCTACGATGTTGGCGTCGCCGGCCTGCACCGCCTGCTCGCGCATGCCGAGGAACTTGCCCAGGCGCAGGTGGTCATTGCCATCGCCGGCATGGAGGGCGCTCTGGCAAGCGTTATCGGCGGCCTGGTGAGCTGTCCGGTCATCGCCGTTCCCACCAGCGTGGGCTACGGCGCAAGTTTTGGTGGCGTGGCCGCGCTGCTCGCCATGCTCAATTCCTGCGCCAGCGGCGTTTCGGTCGTCAATATCGACAACGGCTTTGGTGCCGCCTACCAGGCAAGTCTTATCAATCATCTGAGCGCCGGCACGCCCTGCGCCCGTTAAGGAGCATTCCATGTCTAACCATCAGCACACGCTTATCATTGACGGCACCTCGGGCATCAGCGGCGATATGACCGTCGCGGCCCTGCTCGACCTTGGCGCCAGCGAGGAGCACCTGCGCGAGCAGCTCGCCACGCTGCCGGTCGACGGCTTTTCGATCGCCGTGACGCGCGTAAACAAGCATGGCATCGACGCCTGCGATTTCGACGTCCAGCTTGCAGAGGAGCTCGAGAACCACGATCACGATATGGTCTGGCTCTACGGCAACGAAGCAGCTGCCGAGCACACGCACGAGCATGAGCACCACCATCATGATCATGGCGAGCACGAACACGAGCACTGCCACGAGCATGATCATGAGGCCCACGACCATGGCCACGAGGACCATCATCACGCCCACCACCATCACCACCGTTCTTTGGCGGACGTTACCGCCATCATCGATGGCTCGCAGTTAAGCGATGGCGCCAAGCGTCGCGCCCTCGCCATCTTTACCGCGCTCGCCGCTGCCGAGGCCAAGGCTCACGGCAAAACGCCCGAGACCGTCATGTTCCACGAGGTGGGCGCCGTCGATTCCATCGTCGACGTCTGCTCTGTCGCCATCTGCCTCGATGACCTGGGTATTGAGGACATCGTGGTCGAGTCGCTCTCCGAGGGTCACGGTACCATCCGTTGTGCCCACGGTCTCATGCCCATTCCCGTCCCCGCTGTCGTCAACCTGTGCCAGGCGGGCAATATCGTCCTCACGCCCGCACCAGTCGCCGGCGAGCTTGTGACGCCCACGGGCGCCGCCATCGTCGCCGCACTGCGCACGTCCGAGCACCTGCCGGCCCGCTACCGCATCGAGGCCGTCGGCTACGGCGCCGGTAAGCGCCCCTACGAGGGCTGCTCCGGCACGCTCCGTTGCCTGCTTGTTCATGTGGATGCATAGCCATGGATGCCCGCAAAACCAAAAGCCGCGCCGCTATTGTCACGGCGTTTTCCGAGCTCCTTCGCGAGGAGGACTACGGCAAGATCACCGTCGGCGACATCATCGCGCGCGCTCACGTAGGCCGCGCGACATTCTACGGCCTCTTCAAGAGCAAGGATGACCTACTGTCCGAACTCGTGAGCGACATCTGCACCCACGCCCTCGACGACGATGGCACACCGCTCGATGATCCGCTCGTACAAGTCGAGCATATCCTCAACAACCTCTGGGAACGCCGCCAGGGCGTACGAGCCCTCGTAGCCGGCGCCGGCTCACGCGTCTTCGCCGACTGCTTACGCAAGACCATCATGTCACGAGCAGCCGAAACCGTCCCCAACGGCCCCCAAGGGCCCGCCGGCACCATGGACCGAAGCTTCCTACTACACCACATAGCCTCAAGCTTCGTAGGAATGGTCCAATGGTGGGCCTGGCATAACTTCCAAGCCCCAAAAGAGGACGTAGCCAAAGACTACCTATCAGCCATAAAACCCCTCTTCAACTAAGTAAGAAGCTCATCCCAAAGCATCGCCCCAACCCAAGCCGCCACGCATCCCAAAGTGTCATTCGCGCTTCAACATCCATACCAGCAACAAGCCCCTCCCATCCAAATTCAGATATATGTTGGGTTGCTTGTACGAACGCAACAAAGACCCCGCAGCTGTCCGCATGGGGTAACTTCCCAGCGCATTCCGCAGGACGAAAGAACCCCCGCCGCACGAAGTGCGCAGCGGGGGTTCTTTCATGTCCGAGGACGCGCTGGGAAGTTACCCCATGCGGCCAGCGGACAACTATGTAGCCTCGGACTAGAACATGCCCAAGAAACCGTGCACAAACAGTGCGGCCAGAGCGGCACCGACAAACGGAGCGATGCCAGGAACAAGCAGGCCGTACTTCCAGTTGTTGTCAGCCTTGTTCTTGATCGGCAGCACCTGATAGGCCATGCGAGGACCAAGGTCACGCGCCTGGTTCATGGCGAAGCCGGTGATGCCGCCCATGCCCATGCCAACGGCCCAAACGATCAGGCCGACGCAGATTGCGAGCATCAGAACGTTCTCGCCGGCGCGGCTAGCGGCAGCAAGGATGGCGCTGATGAACACAAAAGTGCAGATAGCCTCGCAGAAGAAGTTACGGGCATAGTTCGTACCCTCGGTGGTGGGGTTGGTCGAGAAAATGTTGCGCTGGGCAATGGGGTCGACGACGCCCTCGGAAGCCTTGAACTCATCGGCATACATAAACCAGGCGATTACGGCACCCACAAAGCCGCCGAGCATATCGGCAATCATGAAGGGGATGCAGCTGCCCCACGGCACCAAGCCGACGATGCACTGGGCAAGCACCATGGCGGGGTTCATGCACACGGCGCCGCCAAAGACAAACAGGCAGACCGAGATGCCAAAAGACCAGGTGGTGATGGCAAACATATGGCCGGAGCCCTGATACTTGGTGCCCTTGAGCACGGTATCGCAGTGCACGCCCACGCCAAAGATGATCATGAGGGCAGTTGCGCCGAATTCGCAGAGGAGTTTGGTAAGCATAAAACCTTATCTTTCTTGTCAGTTAAAAACGATTCGTTTAGGCCGCGCACTAGTGCTGCGCAACAACAACGCCCAGGCCATCGGGAATGACGGCAACCTTGGCATCGGCACCCTTCATCTCAAAGGCGAGCTTGAGCGCCTCCTCGAGGGTGTTGACCGGCGTCATGTGCATGTCCTTGATCATCTGGTGATCGCACAGGTCGGTAACCATGATCACGGGGTGATGTGCCAGGATACGGGCGAAGATCTGGCTCGTCCACTGATCGGGCAGGGTCTCGTCCTTGGGACGGTCGATGCAGGCGCGCTCGAACTCAGCCGGATCGTTATCGGCGATGTTGTGGTAGAAGCCCTCGCCACCGTGGCCGTCGGCACAACCGGCAACGTCGATGATCACGCCGCCCTCGGGAAGTGTGGCCTCGGCAGCGCACATGCCCTTCACGGCCTGGTAGATGTTCTGGTCGAGCGGGTAGCCGCCATTGGTGGTGATGGCAATCTCGCACTCGACAGGCTCGACGCCGGCAAGGCTCTTCACGAACTCGCAGCCAACCTCATGGGCCTTATGGATGTCGCCGGCAAAAGAACCGATGACCTCGTGCTTGCCGTTGAGCACCACGTTGAGCACAAAGGCAAGGTGAGCCATCTCGGCGGCGGCGAACATGTCCTCGCTCACGTGGTTGTGGCACAGGTTGCCGGCACGCGAGTGGGAATCGTTCACAAACTGACCGTTGTGGTTGTACATGATGGTCTTGTAGCTGGCGATGCCAGGCAGGACGGACTTGCGGCTACCAGAGAAACCGGCAAAGAAATGCGGCTCAATGAAGCCCTCGGCAAGCAGCAGATCGCAATCGGCAGCAATCTTGTTGATGATGCACTCGCCACCAGAAGGCAGGGTACCGATCTTTTTCATCATGCTGTCGTCGGTCGCGACATGCATGACGATCTCCTCGTTAGCGACGATCTCCTCGCCGTACTTGTTAACGAGTTCCTCGTGCGTCGAGGGGCGATGCATGCCGGTCGCGACCAGGATGCGTACACGTGCCTCGGGAGCGGCAGCGTGGATGTGATGCAGCAGAATAGGCATCGTCACACGCGAGGGAACGGGACGCGTATGGTCGGAGCTAATGATGACGATATCCTTCTTGCCAGCACAAAGCTCCTCGAGCGAAGGCGAGCCATAAGGGTTGGCAAGTGACTCCTCTACCAGCTCTTCCTGAGATTTTGTAGTCTTAAACTCGTTTTGATGACCTTCCATCACACCCGCGAAGTTCTTATCCTCGAGCTCCAGATGCAACGTCTTGTGGTCAAACGGCAGTTCACATTCAAACAATGATGAGCGCCCTCTTCCTTTCAACTGACACACTAGATAAACCGTTGGAAGGATACGCCGCTCACCGAAAAACACCACCGTCCACCGACTCATTAACACAACGTTCATATTTGACCCACAATAAAACGGCCGCGATCCCAAACGAGACCGCGGCCGCTACAGTCGTAAGGCGAGAAGCGCCAAATGCATCTCAATCCCGATCGATAAGACGCGAGGCGCGAAGCGTACTTTATTCTCATCAGCTCCAATCCCTGAAGACCGAGGACGAAGGGACCCGAAGGGTTTCCCTCTGAATGCATTCCGCAGCACGAAGCCCCATCAAAGTGCGCGAAGCGCGCCATCTTTTCCCCAGCCAGTAATCCGCCGAAGACCGGACATCGCAGGGGCCGCCGTATGTTTGCTTTCCGGCGCACTCCGCAGGACGCAAGAAGCCCTCGCCGCACGAAGTGCGCAGCGAGGGCTTCTTGCATGTCCGAGGACGCGCCGGAAAGCAAACATACGGCGGCCCCGGACAGCGACTACAGGGCTATCGATTACCCCGTGTTCTGCAAACCTGCCGAGACGCCGGTCACAGTCGAAAGAATCAGGCTCATGTACTCGGCCTTCTTCTCCTCGGCCATCTCGTCCTGGTTCATACGCACCTCGCGAAGGGCGCGGACCTGGGCGATGGACAGGGCGTCGACGTAGGGATTACGCACACGGACGGCGCAGCCGAGCACACGGCGGCGCTGCAGCGGCCATTCGTCACCGACGATGGCAAGAACCCACTTACGCGTGAGCTGCATCTCGGTGAAGACCTTCTCGGACAAATCCTGGCGATCGCCCAGGTGCAGGTACATCTTGGCGATGCGCTGGTCGGTCTTGGCGATCGACATCTCGATGTTGTCGATAAAGGTGCGGAAGAACGGCCACTCCTGGTAGGCAGCCTTGAGCTGGTCAAGATCGCCAAACTGCTCGCAGGCGGTACCCAGGCCGTACCAAGCGGCCAAATTGATGCGCGCCTGGCTCCAGCTGAAGATCCACGGAATGGTACGCAGGTCGTCGAGCGACTTGGCACCCAAACCGCGCTTGGCGGGACGCGAGCCGATCGGCAGCAGACCGACCTCGGTCAGCGGCGTCACGGTCGAGAACCACGGTGTAAAGTCCTCGGTGTTCAGCAGGTCCAGATAGCGCTCGTGGCTTACGGCGTTGAGCTTCTCGGCCATATCCCAGAACTTCTGCGTGGTCTCGGTGTTGGTCTTCTCGACGCTCGGGGCCGACTGCAAAAGCGTTGCGGCGGCAACGGACTCAACATGGCGCTGAGCCAGCGTACGGTTGCCGTAACGGGCAAAGATGACCTCGCCCTGCTCGGTGAGCTTAAAGAAGCAGTTGACCGAACCCTTGGGCTGCGCCAGCACGGCCTTGTTGGCCGGGCCGCCGCCACGGCCCACGGCACCGCCGCGACCGTGCATGAGCACCAAGTCGATATCGTTCTTCTCGGCCCACTTGGCAATGCGCTCCTGCGCGGAGTGCAGCGCGAGCATGGCCGTGGTAGGACCGGCATCCTTGGAGGAGTCGGAATAGCCCAGCATGACCTCCATACGGCGGTTGGTCTGGGCAAGGCGCTTCTGCACCACGGGCAGCGTAAGCATCTGGTCGAGCACGTCGACGCAGCCCTCGAGGTCCTCGAGCTGCTCAAACAGCGGGATCACGTCGAGCTCGGGGACATCCTCCTCGTGTGCGAAGGACAGGTGGGCAAGCTCGAAGACGTCGGCCACATGCTGGGCACTCTTGGTGAACGAGATGATGTAGCGGTGCGCCATCTTCTTGCCGTAACGCTTTTGGATGGAGCCGATAGCGCGGAAGGTGTCGATGACCTCGCGCGTCATGGGCTGCAGGTCGCCATGGATACCGTTCTCGTGGATATCCTTGAGGGCGCGGGCATGCACCACGGAGTGCTGACGGAACTCCATCTCGACCATATGGAAGCCGAAGGACTCGACCTGCCAGATGATGGTCTGCACCGGGCCGTAGGCGGCACGGACGGCACCGCAGGCGGCCAGGGAGCGCTGAACGACACGCAGGTCATCCAAGAACTCATCGGCGCTGTGATACATGGTGTCGGTGATGCGACGCACGGTGGCGTTGAGTCGGTCTGCCATGACGAGCATGACGGCGCGATGCGGCTCGTGCTCGGAGATCAGCTCAGCGCGTGCGGTGTACTGGGTGCTCATCTCGACCTGATGGTTCCACAGGTTGATGAGCTCGGCAGACGGCTTGCTGTAGGTGGCCTCGAGCGTCAGGTTGCGGCCGATGCGGCGGCACTTGTCCTCGAGCTTGAGCACCATGTGAGTGAAGTACTTGGCGGCGACCTCGCGGCTCACCTTGGCGGTGACGTTGGGATTACCGTCGCGATCGGAACCGATCCAGCTGCCGGGATGGAAGAACGCCGGGCACAGCGGCGGCACGGTACCGGCCTTGTCGCCCAGCACCCAGTCGTCAAAACGACGATAGATAACGGGGATGACGTCGAACAGCGTGTTATCGAAGATGTCGATGATGGTATCGGCTTCCTCGACCGGCGTGGGCTTCTTCAACGCGATGGGGCTCGTGCGTACCAGGGCGTCGATTTCCTGCAGCATATGGCGCTCGTTCTCCACCAGGTCGGAGCCGCCCAGGCGCGGACGCTCCTCCAGCAGGTTGGAAATACGGCGAATCTTGCCCTCGACGGCCTTGCGACGGGCCTCGGTGGGATGTGCGGTAAAGACAGGGTGGAACTCCAGCTTGTCGAGCAGCTCGTTGGCGCCCTCGACACCCATCTCGTTTACCAACTGGTGATAGGCGACGGTGAGCTCGTTGGCGGGATCGACCTCGGTATCGGTCGATGCGCCGGCCTCGCGCTCGCGCAGCTGCGCCACGCGGTAGTTCTCCTCCGACAGGTTTGCCAGATGGAAGAAGCTCGTAAAGGCGCGAACGATAACCTGCTGCTTATCGAGCGGCAGACTGTCGATCAGATCAACGACCTCGCGAAACGCCACGGCGGTGGGCTCGTCGGCAGTGGGCACGCCCTGCTCGTCGACGGACTCGTCGGCAGCACGGGTGCCGGGGTTTCCGGCGTTGGCCACAATCTCGGCTGTCAAAATCTTGTCGAACAGGTCCGCGATCTCGGGATCATACTCGCTAAGCACACGGCGCTCCAGGCGCAAGAACAGCGCCAGATTGTCGCGCAGCTCCTCGGGGATCTCGATCTCAGCGAGACGCTCCTTGGATTCGGCATTCGAGCCGATTCGGTTAACGAGGCGGTTGACCACGGCAGCGACGCGCGCCGCGGCTTCGGGTACAGACTGGTTGCTTAGGTTCTCAGCCACGTTTCCTCCCATTCCTCCTTCTATGCACGTAACATGCGGTATTCATTATAGGCGCTTGCGAAATACTTTCGACACTGATTGCGCTTTACCACACAAAAGTATTTTCTGCATTGCAAGGGTTTTTGCTCTAAATGGTCGTATTTCTCGGTGGACGGCATACACAAACGGGGGCATTCCGCATAAATGCGAAACACCCCCGTAACAATCGCTCGCAATGGACGAGACACTCAAGCGGACCCGCAGCTCAAAATGATGCGCTACAGGCGCTCGCGAACCGCCTCGACGACGTTGGCCAGATCGGCAAGGACCTCTTCATGGCTCTCCATGTCGCGCACCTTGACCTTGCCGGCGGCAAGCTCGTCGCCACCCAGGACCAAAATGAGCTTGGCGCCCACCTTATCGGCCTGCTTAAACTGAGCCTTGAGCGAACGACCCTGGTAGTCGGCCTCGGTCACGATGCCTGCGGCGCGAAGCTCCTGCGTGATAGCAAAGACGTTCTGGCGCAGCTCCTTGCCGGCATTGGCGACGTAGACACACGGGGCCTCATCGGCACCCAAATCGCTGCCAAAGGCTTGCAGGGCCAGCAGGGCGCGCTCAAAACCGACGGCGAAGCCGACGCCGGCCGTAGGCTTGCCGCCCTCGAGCTCGACCAAGCCGTCGTAGCGACCGCCGCCACCGATGGAGCCGACACCGGCACCGGGAGCCTCGACCTCAAAGACGGTACGGGTGTAGTAGTCCAGGCCACGCACCAAGGTGGGGTCCTCGACATACTCGATACCCGCCGCATCCAGATAGCGCTTGACCTGCTCGTAGTGCTCGCGGCACTCGTCGCACAGGTTGTCGCCCATCAGCGGGGCGTCGGCCATGATCTCGCGGCAATGGTCGTTCTTGCAGTCGAAGGCGCGCAGCGGGTTGAGCTCGGCGCGCTCGCGGCACTCGTCACACATCTCGTCGGCGTGATCGAGAATGAACTGCTTGACCTGCTCGCGATAGGCCGGACGGCACTGGGCATCGCCCATCGAGTTAATGAGCAGACGGAGCTTGGAAAGATCGAAGCCCAGGCGCTTGTAGAACTCCATGAGCATAATGATGCACTCGGCGTCTGCCGCCGGATCGGGAGCGCCGAGCCACTCGATGCCTACCTGGTGGAACTGGCGCAGGCGACCCTTCTGGGGACGCTCGCCGCGGAACATGGCCTCGGCGTAGTACGCCTTAAACGGCGTGGAGCCCTGGGGCACCAGATTGTTCTCCACGACGGCGCGCACCACACCAGCCGTGCCCTCGGGGCGAAGCGCCAGGCGCTGCTTGGGCTTGAGCTTGGTGTCGGTGCCCTCGGTAAAGACGCGCTCCAGGTTGGCGCCGCTAAAGACGCGGAACATCTCCTTGCGAACGACGTCGGTCGACTGGCCGATGCCGTGGACAAAGACGTCCACCTGCTCGATCGCGGGCGTCTCGATGGGCTTAAAGCCAAACGGCTCGAACACGCCGGCCGCAATCTGCTGCATCTTTTGCCAGGCGCGCATCTCGGCGCCGATAAGGTCGCGGGTTCCCTCCGCCTTCTGTGCCTGCATGGGCAAACACCTTTCTTTTGTATCGCGTCATAGGTAGTGGACATTATACGGCACAAAGCAGCAACGCGGCGGCGTGTCTGACCGAACGAGGGTATGGGGACTCGTTCGGCCAGACGCGCCGCCGCGGTTTGTGATCCCTTTTCCTCCGTCCCCTTCGGATTACGTGATCCCTTGGGGACGGAGGAAAAGGGATCATTTCGTAGGCCCGTGGCTGCCCTGGAAACCGAAGGACGGTACGAGCATCCATTCGGCTTCCACGGCAGCCACGGGCAGAACAGACAAACAGGAATAGGCGGCGACCCGCTACTCCCCCGCCACGCTCGCGCGCAGCTTGGCGGCAATGGGCTCGGATGCCAGCAGGAACACGAGCATGACCACGGAGCACGCCAGGCATACAATCCAGGTGCTCGCAAAGGAGCTCGTGGCATCGAACAGCACGCCCGAGACGATGGCGCCCACGGTGCCGCCGACCATCTCGAGCGAGGTAATGGTGCCCGTGACCTTGCCGAGGTCGGCCATACCAAACTGCTTGGACGCGGCAATGGTAGGCGTGATGGTGCCCATGCACGTTCCGATACCAAAGCTCACAGCAGCGACAATAGGACCAAGGTCCGTCGTCGGGAAGCACAGCGCCACACAGGCGACAATACACGCAACGGATCCAAGGATATTGCCAAAGCGCAGGCCAAAGCGGTCATAGATGGCACCGAGCGAAATTTTGGCGATAACGACGGTGACCATGTAGGCCGAAAGCACGGTACCTGCCCACATGGGATCGTGGCCGCCCGTGACGATCTTGGCGCCGTTGACGGTAACACTCGTCATGTTGGTGACTTGGTTGGGCAGGATGGCGCCATTGACCAGGCCCATAAAGAGGAAGGCGACGACAAGCAGCCAAAACGCCGGGCTCTTCTTGATACGAGACCAGCCGACGCTAACCTCGGGGGCTGCCTTCTCGTTCTTATCACCCGTGGCAGAAGCAGACGGGTCGCCTGGATTCTCGCCGAGCGGCTTAAGACCGATCTCGGAAGGCTTGGTGCGGAAGGAATAGGCCGTGATGGGCAGCGCCGCCACCATGCAGATAGCCGCGAGCACCAGGAAGGCGGAACGCCAGCCAACGCTCACGATGAGCGAGCTCACGATGGGAGACAGAATAGCGCCGCCAAAGCCCGAGCCCGAAAGTGCGATGGAGATGGCAAGGCCTCGCTTGGCCGTAAACCAGTTGGCGGTCACTAGGCTGATGAGCAGGCGGGTCGAGGCGACGGCAAAGCAGCCCGAGACGGCAAAGAGCACGTAGACCTGCCACAGCTCACCGACAAAGCTCATGCCGGCAAGAACGGCAGAGGTGGCGATTACAGTGAGGGAGCCCAAAACGCGGCCGCTTACTTTATCGGCGACATGGCCAATGACAAGCGAGCCGATAACGCTCACCACGGTGGAGATGGCGTTGGAGATGTTGTACTGCGCAAGCGTGATGCCCAGGTCGCTTACGATGAGCGGCTGAAACAGGCTCATGCAGTTAACGAAAATCGTGTAGCACGTGGCCATGATCACAAAGCCAGAGGCCACCACGAGCCAGCCGGGGAAGAACTTACGCTGCTGGGACATGGATTACTCCTTGTGGTCCGCAATGTATCCGAGAGCGACGGCGGCATAAGCCGCGGCGCCGAGGGGAAGCTCGGCATCGTTAAAGCGCGCCTTGGGATGATGCTGGGCAAAATGCTCGTCCGTATCGGTCACGGCCGCGCCCACCGTAAAGTACGCACTTGGGATCTCGCTCGAGATAAGTGCGAAATCCTCGCTCGCCATGGCGTGGAATAGCGGCAGGAAGGCAGCCTTGGGCAGCACCGCGCCCACGTAGCCAAGCGAGGCCTGGGTCATATCGCTGTCGAGCACGAGCGGCGGAACGTCCGAAAGCGTCTCGATAGTCGCCGGCGTGCGATACGTTGCGGCCACGCCGTTGACGACCTCGGCGATGCGGGCCTTGAGGTGCTCCATGAGCTCGACGTCGAAGCCGCGCAGCGTTCCTTCGAGCACACAAGTGTCGGGAATGACATTTGCGGCCTGACCGCCGGCAAACTTACCCACGGTAAGCGCGACCTCCTTGGCCGCCGGCACCTCGCGGGAGATGAGCTCCTGAAGCGCCAAATGCACATGGACGCCGGCCGTGATGGGGTCGATGCAGATCTCGGGGCTCGAGCCATGGCCGCCCTTGCCCTGCAGTGTAATGCGGAAACCGTACACGCCCGAAAGCGCCGGGCTTCCATAGAGCACCAGGCCAAGCGGCGACTGGCTATTGACATGCATGGCAAAGGCGGCCTGGGGACGTGGGTTCTGCAGCAGACCGTCGGCGATGGCGGCGCGGGCACCCTCAAAGGTTTCCTCGCCCGGCTGGAACAGCAGCTTAACCGTGGCATTGGCATCGACAAGCTCTGCCTCGCGAGACTTGAGCAGGCGGGCGGCACCAAGCAGGGCCGTCGCATGCATATCGTGGCCGCAAGCATGCATGCAGCCGTTGACAGAGGCAAAAGGCTCGCCCGACTCTTCCGCGACGGGAAGGGCATCCATGTCACCGCGCAGCATGATGACCGTGCCGGCCTGATCGTCCGTGCACGTACCGTTGCCCTGGGCCGCCACGGCCGCACCGGCACCGATGAGGCCCACAACACAGGAGCCGTCGACGAGCGTGGCGAACGGGATGCCCATCTCGGTCAGACGTGCCTGGATATACGCAGAGGTTTGCGGAAGGCGATTACCCAACTCGGGCGTCTGATGCAGATCGTGGCGCCACGTAGCAAGCTTGTCTGCAAAAGCTTGAGCCTCGGCAACAAGACCGTCACCGATAGCGGCTTGCGCTGCCGGGGTGGCCTTGGGCGCTGGTTGCGGTTGAAAATCGGACTGAGCTGGTGCCATAGATGCCCTCCAGTATTATTTGTGCAGCAAACACTTTGATGGTCTAAAGTGCAAGGTATAACTGTAAGGGCGTTACATAAAAAACGCCGCCCCAGGAGGGCGGCGCAACAAGTTGTTTACAATTGCGCGCAATTATTTCGGCGCAAAAAATCGAAATGTGTCTCGCTCAAGATGATCGACAAGAAGATGAGGACGAAGCCGGCGAGCAGACGCGAGGTGAGCGCCTCCCCCATCAGCAGCACCGAAAACAACACGCCCGAAGGGGACTCCATCGATAGGAGCAATGAGCCCATCGAGGCCGGGACGTGCGCCAAGCCGACGTTTTGGATGAGCAGCGCCACGCACGTGCAGCCCACCGAGAGAAAGGCCATCACGCCGATAAAGCTCGGCGTCCACACGGACGCAGGCGCTTGGGTCTCGAACAACAACGACGAGATAAGGCTCAAGACGCCATTGCCCACAAACATCCAAAACGTGATGACGTTGATGTCCATTTTGCGACCGTACTTGGCCGTCACCGACATCTGAATGGCAAAGAAAACCGCACCGCCCAGCGTGATGGCATCACCGATGTTGAACTCGACGCTATCGAGCGCCACCAGGCCAATGCCCGCCAGACAGAGCAATGCGGCGCCCAAGTTGTAACGAGTGAGCTTTTCGCCGCTTAGGAAATAGCTCGCGAACGGGACCAGGATGCAATAGGTGCCCGTCAAAAAAGCGTTCTTACCCGCCGTGGTCTGAGCCAGACCGACCGTCTGCAAGGCATAGGCTGCCCACATGAGCGCGCCCATGCCCAGTCCAACAATCAGGTTGCGGGCGTTAAGGTGGGCGGCGATGCGCTTGCGAAAGATAACAAGCATGACCAGCGCTGCGGGAAGAAAACGAATATAGAGCAGTTCGAACACCGGGATGGTGTCGAGCGCGTCCTTCATAGTGGTAAAGGAGTAGCCCCAGATAATCGCCACCGAAAGCAGTAGAACTTTCCAGAACAGCGGCGAACGAGCACCGGCACCACGGGAGGTGCCGCCCGCACCCAGGTCCTCGCGAGCAACAGGGCTATCGGGCATGTTTTCAATTTCGTTGGCAGCGTATTGGGCCATGGAACATCCTCACACTCAAACTGGGCGTGGTGTCCGCACGCGTATGGCTGCGTGCCGCCTCATGGTCAAATAAAAACGGGACGCGCCGGACCCCCGGCACGCCCCGCTACTGTAGCAACAACCACGCAACCCACGCAATTCACTACGCTAAAGCGTCGGTACAGAAAACCTCAATGTTCCGGCAACGTCAGCGAAAACGCCCCCAAGCGAGCAAGGTGACGTGAAATGAAAGGGCGCTGACCTTCTGGTCGCGCCCTTGAAATTGAACGTCAGATTGCCGCTTAGGGACGTTTGCAGCGTCGAGCCGTTACGCGGTTTGGTAAAACCGCGTAACTAAATAAGCTTTGTTGATTCCAGCTTTTCGATAATCCAGTCGTTGGCTTTGATGACCGGACGGCGGAAGACGACGCCCAGGGCCAGCGACGGAATCAGGTAGCTCGCCAAGATACCCAGCTCAATCCAGTACTCCATATGGTAGGCGCCGGCCATGGCGGCATGCATGGCGTTGATGCCGTGGGTAAACGGCAGGAACGGATATATCGCCTGGAACACGGGACCGGTCATCTCGATGGGGAACGTGCCGCCCGAACCGCCGACCTGCATGACCAGCAGCACGACGGCGAGCGCCTTGCCGATATCGCCAAACGACACGGTGAGCGTGTAGACGATATTGGAGAACACGAGACTCGCGACCCAGCCGGCAAGTACAAACTGCAGCGGGTTGTCGCATTGGATGCCAAAGAACAGGATGTCGCCCGCGCACACGAGTGTCGCCTGCAGCAGGGCCAGACCTCCAAAGAACAGGTAGCGGCCCAGGTAGATCTCGTGCAGGCGCACGGGGATGAGCTCGTTGATGAGCTCATCGTCAACCGAGACCTTCATCATGGCCGCCAGCACGATCGAGCCGACCCACAGCGACAGGATCGTATAGAACGGCGCCATGGCCGAACCGTAATTGCGGATTGGATAGACCGGCTTACGATCGAGCGCGACGGGACCGGAAAGCGACACGGCCAAACCCTCGGGGTCGTTGCCGATCATCGTCTTGATCGTCGCCAGGTCACCCGACATCAGGGCGCCGTCGAGCTCGTCCTTGAACGCGCTGATCTTGTCCGATGCCTCACCCAGCTGGTCAGAAGCCTTGTTGACGAGCCCTGCAGCCTTGGAGAGACCCTTCGCGAGCGAACCAGAGGCGTCGGTCAGACCGCTCACGGCGCTATCCAAGTCACCCGAGATACCGTTCAGGGAATCCAGAACGCCCGAAATGGTCTTCTTGAGCTCCTTGGCCTTAACCGAGAACGTGGAATCGTAGTCGGACTTGGCTCCCGAGATACCCGCCTTGGCATCGGCGATGGCCTGGTCGACCTCGGCACGCGAGTTGTTGACCTCCGCCATGCCGTCCGAAAGGGACTTTGCGGTCGCCGTCAGGTCCTTCGCATTGTTGCGGTACTCCACGGCAATTCTGCCCAGCGACGTCGCAGCGGACTCGAGACCGTCTTTGAGCTTGTCATCACTCACCTGGTCGGCAAGGTTGCGGAGCTGATCGGCCATCGCATCGATATCGTCAGCACGCGTATTGAGCGCCGCTGCGGCTTCGTTGAGCTGAGACACCGTAAGGTAAACATGCTGATTCGCGGCATCGAATGCCTTCGCAAGCTCGGCGGACACGTTGTCGAACGAGCCCGCGCTTCCGTCAATCGCTGCGTCAACGGCATCGTTGGCGGCCTTGAGCGCTTCCTTGGAATCATTGATGCCGCTCTTGGCGTGCTCCATCAGCTGCTTCGTCGACTCATCAACGGTGCCCGTCTGCTTGAGCATGCCGCCCGCCGATGTCAGTGAATCGGACGTGGAGCTCAAAATGCCCGCGAGCGACGTCGCACTCGCCTGAACGTCCTGCAGGTCCTCGACCGAATCGCCCAGCGTCGAGGACAGATTGGCGATAAAGTTGCTCACCCGGTCGGTACTCATATAGTCGAGCAGGCTGGACACGGTCTTAAGGCCGATGGTCGTGATGGTCTTGGTAAAGGTCTCGTTGACCTGACTCTGGACGGCGCTCGAACCCTTTTCAGTCACGATCTGTGCGATGGCGTTGGCCTTCTGGTTCTCATAGAACTCGATATCGGCGTGCTTCACCTCGGTCGAGAAAAGCGTCATCATGTCAGCGCTAAACGTTTTAGGGATAACGACGGCAGCGTAGTACGCGCCCGACTTAACGCCCTCAATCGCCTTATCGCGGTCGTTGAGGACGACCCAGTCGAAGTTCTCGTTGCCGCGCAGGGTGGCGGTTACGTTTTCGCCCACGTTGACCTCGACGGGAATCAGATCGCTCTCGTAACCCTCATCGGTGTTGACCACTGCAATCTTAAGGTTGCCGGTATTGCCGTAGGGATCCCAGCTTCCGGCGATGTTAAACCATGCATAGAGACATGGCACGATGATCAGGCCCATCACGACGACCATGCCGATCACGGAGCGAGACACGTTTTGGACATCGCGCTTAAACAGGTGCAGGATGTTTTTCATTTATGCCTCACCTCCTTTAGAGTGCTTGCCAAGCGAGGTGGTGTCCCCGTCGTTTCCGTTTACGTTGTCAGCGCCGTCGGCATCTTGAGCCTTACGATGCGCACCGATATGCGACAGACGGCTCGTAGGCTGTTCGCCTCCCTTGGCGCCACGCTCGCTGGCGTTGAGACCAAACATGCGACGGGCGGCAGGGATGGCAGCCGTGTGCTCGCGCATCTCGCGGCGAAGGTCCTCGTCCGAAAGCGCCGAGATACGCATCTGGGTATTGAGGCTCGCACGGATGTATTCGATGTTGATGAGCCAGCCGCAGATGGCGATAACCGAAATGATCCAGATAACGAGCAGGATGATCTTGCCGTTATTGTCGATATCGAGCACCGTCGAAAGCACAAAGAGCAGAACCTGCACGCCTACCACGGCGGCAAAACCGCCCTTGATGTAGTACGGGTAGCGATGCTCAAACGCCACGGCATGATCGAGCAGCTCGCGACGGTACGAATCCGAATCGAGCATGACGCGCATGGCCGTGCGCAGCGAATAGCGCTGGCGCGGCAGGTCGTTGGACTCGCAGATCATGAGGCCCGTCGTGGAAAGCTGCTTGTCAAAGAGCAGGTTGAGGTTGAGCAGCAGCGGACGCAGCTGCAAGCCAATAAAGAGTGCGATGGCAAGGAACACGCCCAGGATGCACAGGTTGAACAGGTAGTTGAACGAATACATGCCACCGACGGTCTCGCGCAGCAGGTTGATGCCATAGGTGAAGGGCAGCAGCGGATGCAGCCATTGGAAGAAGCCGGGCATCATCTCGATGGGATACATGCCCGACGAGCCGGGGATCTGCACAATGACGAGGATGACGCCAATGGCTTTACCGATATGCTTAAACGTGGTGGACAGCGCATAGATGATGTTGACGTAGGTGAACGAAATAGCGATGCCGCCCAGTACAAAGAGCAGCGGATTGACGCACTGAACGCCAATGACCAGGTCGCCCACCGTAACGATAATGGCCTGGAACGCGCCCAGGATCACCAGCAGCAGCCAGCGGCCAAAGTAGCCCTGACGCGCCGTAAAGCTACCGATGCCCTCGCGGTCGACCTCGAGTTTATAGATAGCGATGAGCACATAGCCGCCTACCCACAGCGCCAGATTGGTGTAGAAGGGCGCGATGCCCGAGCCAAAGCTCTTGACCGGATAGATTGACTTGGACGTCAGCTCAACCGGAGATGCCATGAAATCTGCCACGTCATTGACGTCGACGTCCATGAGGTCGGCTAACTCGCCCATAGACTCAGAGGTCTGCAGCGCCGCAATGTCATTGGCGGCGGTCGCGAGCTTGTCCTGAACCTTGGCAAGGGAGGCGTCGGTTTGGGACAGCGTGGTCTTTGCCTGCTTGAGCGTGGCATCGAGCTGCGCCAGCGTGCCGCGCGCGCTCGCTATCGTGGGGGTCATACCCGACACAATGCCGGTCAAATCGCCCGAAACGGCGGCAAAGGAGTCAAGCGCGCTCGAAGCCTTCGGAAGTGCGTTCTGACCCAGATCGGTCTGAGCCTGACCGAGGTTAGCCGTACCGGTCTGAATTGCCGCGTTGAGTGCGTTGCTCGCGTTCGAGATTGCCGTAGCGTCGTTTGCCATGGCGCTCGACTGTGCAGAAAGGCCATCCTTGATGCTCTGCAGCTTCTGGTTTTGCTCGCGAAGCGAATCGATGGTCGATACAATGCGCGCGTCAATTTCCTCGGAACCTGTCGACGTGTCATTAACGAGAATCTCCAAGTGCCCGATAACGGCCTTATTGTGATCGATCGTCGCTTGGAGAGACTCGAGCGAGTTGTCGATGCGGGTGGTCGTAGATGTGACCGTACCCGTTAGCTTGCCAATCGCAGCGTTCGCGGAGGCTGACGTCTTGGTGAGTGCAAGGCTACCTTCCGAGAGTGCCTTGGAGAGCGAGGTGATAGAGTTGCCCGCCGTGGCGCGAGCCTCGCCCAGCAGGTCGTTGCCCTGGGAGATTGCCTGCGTCAGCGACGGTGCCTGACCTTGCAAGCCGGCAAGCGCCGCATCAGCCGAGGCGATAGCGCCACTCGTCTTATCGATGGCGGCATTCATATCGCCAATCGAATCGCGCACCTCACCCAAGGTGTCGGATGCCTCGGACACCGAACTTGTCAGCGAGTCCTGAGTCTGGGTTGCCTTGTCCTTTAAATCGACACCGGCATCCTTGGCGATACTGGCAACAGTCTCGCCCACCGTGGAGACAAACTCCGAGTTGATCTGCTCCTCGATGGTGTTGGCACCGGTATCGGTGACCTTGGGCGCAATGGCGCTCTTCTTCTCATTGACGTAATAGGTGAGCTTCGGCTGATGGTAATTGCCATCGAGCATCGAGACAAGATTGTCGGAGAAGTTCTTGGGGATTACGATCGCAGCGTAGTATTCCCCGCTCTCGACACCCTCTTTGGCATCGGCAGCCGAGTCGACGAAGGTCCAGCCCAGCTGATCGTTTTCCTTGAGCTGGTCGACCACCTTATCGCCCGCGTTGAGCTCGCCCACTAGGTCGTTCTGAGTGCCCTGATCGTTGTTGGCGATGGCAATCTTGATACCTTGGGTGTTTCCGTACGGATCCCAGTTTGCCACGATGTTGTACCAGGCATACAGCGAGGGGATAACGCACACGCCAAGGGTAACCACCAAGGCGACGGGGTTCACAAGCAGTCGCTTAATGTCGCGCTTAAATATCGCAAAGGAGACCTTTGCGTTGGATAGTTTGCTGCCGAGACTCACGCTTGGACCATCCATCCTGTCGTTGAATCAAATCGTACTATCAAAACCATTGTACGTAGGCGCTTTAGCGTCTCGAAGCACAATGGTATTGAGTTTTGCGGGTAGCAATATACTACGAAGATTAGTTAACGTACAGTTGTACGGTATCTCAAATTTCAGCAGGTCACAAAACCACAACCCGCACAAATTAGCAATCCGAATAGTCATCGGGGGCGTTCTTAAACTACCAGTCAAACAAGAACGTCCCCAACGACCACTTTTTCTCCGTCCCCAAGGGATCATTATTGGACCGTCGATGTTTTGGTAATGCCAGCGAGCGGTCACCAGAGCGAACAAATTGGCATGAAAAGAGGACGGCATAGACCTTCTGGTCATGCCGTCCTCTTTGAATGACAAGCTGTCGCTCTGGTGCCCGCGCAGCGTCGGCTGGTCCGCCGTTCGTTAGAACGGCGGAACGAAGGGCAGCGTCGAGTAGTTACGCGGTTCGTAGAACCGCGTAACTACCAAACTACATAAGTTCGCAGACAGCCGCCGCGAAGGCAACGGGGTCCTCGGGGAGGATGCCCTCGACCAGCAGGGCCTGATCGTAGAGCAGGCCGGAGTACTGCTTGATCTTGTCGGCGTCGCCTGCCTTCTGGGCAGCGACAAGCTTGTCAAAGACCGGGTGCTTGGCGTTGAGCTCGAGCACGCGCTGGCTCTTGGGCATGCCGTCGGGCGCGCCCTCGGGCCCCTTCTGGAGCACCTTCTCCATCTCGAGCGAAAGCGGACCCTCGGTGGTGATGCAAGCGGGGGCATCGGTCAGGCGCGCGGAGACGGCAACTTTCTCGACCTTGTCACCGAGCGCCTCCTTCATAGCGCTAAAGAGGTCCTCGTTTTCCTTGGTGGCGTCCTCGGCCTCCTTCTTCTCGTCCTCGGTCGCCAGATCAAGATCGCCAGTCGCGACGTTCTTGAGCTCCAGGTGACGATCCTCGACCTCGGGCTCGGCACCGTCGGCAACGGCCTTCTCGGCAGCCTCGCGGGCGGCGTCGTCTTCGTAGATCTTAGGCATATCGGCGGCAACGTACTCACGCATAGCCTGGAACGTGAACTCATCCACATCCTGCGTCAGCAACAGCACGTCATAGCCGCGCTCGAGCACGCCCTTTACCACGGGCATCTTGGCCAAGCGCTCACGCGAGTCGCCGGCGGCGTAGTAGATGGCCTTCTGATCCTCGGGCATGCCCTTGGCATACTCGGCCAGGGTAATCATCTTCTGCTCCTTGGCAGACCAGAACAGTAGCAGGTCGGCGAGCTCATCGGCCTTCATGCCATAGCTCGAGTAGATGCCGTACTTAAGGCCGCGGCCAAAGTTCTCAAAGAACTTCTCGTAGGCCTCGCGGTCGTTGTCGCGCATATCCTCAAGATCGGCGGTAATCTTCTTCTCCACGCGCTTGGCGATGGCCTTGAGCTGACGGTTCTGCTGCAGCGTCTCACGCGAGATGTTGAGCGACACGTCGGCAGAATCCACGACGCCGCGGACAAAGTTGTAGTAGTCGGGCAGCAGGTCGTCGCACTTCTCCATAATCAGAACGTTGGAGCTGTAGAGCGCCAGGCCCTTCTCGTAGTCCTTGCTGTACAGATCGAACGGCGCGCGGCCCGGCACAAACAGCAGCGCATCGTACTCAAGCGTACCCTCGGCATGGAAGCTGATAGTGCGCGCGGGATCGTCAAAGTCGTGGAACGTGGACTTGTAGAACTCGTTGTAATCCTTCTGCTCAACGTCGGAGCTGCGCTTTTTCCAAATCGGCGTCATGGAGTTGATGGTCTCGAGCTCCTGGTAGTCCTCGTACTCGGGCTTGTAGTCGTCGCCGGCGTCCTCGGGCTTGGGTTTCTGGCGGCTCTTGCTCACCATCATCTGAATCGGGTAGCGCACATAGTTGCTGTACTGCTGAATCAGGCTCTTGAGGCCCCACTCGGTCAGGAAGCGATCGTAGGTCTCGGCCTCGCCGTCGGCGTCGAGCTTCTCGTTCTCGCGCAGCGTCAGGATGACATCGGTGCCGTGCTCAGCACGCTCGCCATCCTCGATGGTGTAGCCCTCAAGACCGTCGGACTCCCAAACGTGGGCGATATCCTCGCCATAAGCGCGGCTGACGACCTTCACGTGGCTGGCGACCATAAAGGCGGAGTAGAAACCCACGCCAAACTGACCGATGATGTCGACATCGGAACCCTGCTGCTCGGCGTTCTCAGTCTTAAACTCCTCGGAGCCGGAATGGGCGATGGTGCCCAGATTGCGCTCGAGCTCCTCGGCGGTCATGCCGATACCGTTATCCGAAATGGTGATGGTACGGGCATCTTTATCAAAGGAAACACGGATGGCCAGGTCGCCCTGGTCGAGCTTGACACTCGGATCCTGCAGGCTCTTAAAGTTGAGCTTGTCGACGGCATCGCTCGCGTTGGAGATAAGCTCGCGCAGGAAGATTTCCTTATTGGTGTAGATGGAGTTAATCATGAGGTCGAGCAGTTTTTTGCTCTCGGTCTTAAATTGACGCATGTGCAGTCCTTTCGCGCTACCCCCGTCCGCAAAAACGGCCCGGTTGCCCGAGCCGCATCGCAGACCTGCTATGTTCAGACTTAGATTTTATAACCCATTAGCGCGCATATATACATACGGAATCGAAAAACTGTATGTCTAAGCGCTCCGATGCACCGATTACCAAGGAGTGTCCCCAACTGCCGGCAGGAAAGGAACGTCCCTATCTGCCATCTACGCGCTTGGCCATCCAGACATGGGGCTGGCCCTCGTCTTCGTAGTCTACCGGGGCAATTTGCGTGTAGCCCGCCTTTATATAGAGCGGCAGCACGTATTCCTGCGCATGCAGCTTAATGAGCTTGGCGCCGGCATCACGCGCGCACGTATCACTGGCCTCGACAATCTTGCTCGCCAAACCGCGACGGCGCATGCTCGGCAGCACGGCCACGCGCCCCATAATGTAGGTCTTCCCCGCCGCGACGCCTTCGTCCAAGTCGCACGCCGGCGACACCGGAGCCTCTGCGTCAGCCGCGCGCTCCAGTTCCTCGGGAAACACGCGCGAGCAGCCGGCAAGCTCGCCGTCTACATAGAGCGTCACATGAATGCAGTTCGGATCCTCGTCGATAGCGTCAAACTCATTCTCGTAGCCCTGCTCGTCCATAAAAACGACGCGGCGCACCAACGCCGCGTCATCAAAGCATCCCGTCTTAAGTTGGATATCCATGGCTGCCCTTTCATTCAATGCGAACGTTAGGGACAGATTTTAGCGAAAGTGAGCTCCGCGCACGCTAAACTTCGCGCGAGCCTTCGCCAGGCAGTCGTAATGACCCACGTTATGGGCATCGCTCGCGATGAAGCTGTACAGGTTCTGATCGAACAGGCGCTGTGCCGGCTTTTTCTCGCGACCAAAGCGACCGCCGGCAATAAAGTCCGCCGAAGCCTGCAGCTTGCAGCCCATATCGACCAGGCGCTCCGCCACGCTTACATCCTTTTGAACCGCACGATAGCGCTCAGGATGAGCGATGATCACCTGGTAGCCACGGCACTGCAAATCGTAAATCGTGTTCTCGTACTCTCTAAACGCATACGCATCGGCATGCGTCGAAAGCTCGAGCAGAAACTCGTTGGTCCCATCGAAATGCAAGTGATCCGCGGCATCGATACCAAGCTCAACGAGCTTTCGATGGTTGACCTCGAAGCCCATCTGGAGCGGAAAACCGTCAGCGTTATCGCGCAGCAGCTCAAAGGCATCCCACATCTTGTCGTAATCAAAATAGGGATCACGGCAGTGAGGAGTGCAAACGATTCTGGTTACACCGGCCCGCTTGGCAGCCTCGAGCATCGCCAAGCTCTCTTCGAGATCGGCGGCGCCGTCGTCTACACCCGGCAAGATATGGCAATGAATGTCACGCATAGGTCAGCCTTAATCAACTAAACGTTTGCTCGGTTGGTGAAGATGCCCTTTTTGGAAGTGCCCTGATCGTCGGAGCCCTTCTTAACCTTCTTACCGTCCTTGGTGTAGTAAGAATAATAGTACTCGCTGGTCTCGGTCTCACAGTAATTCATGACGGTACCGATGAGCTTGACCTTCTCGGACTTCTTAAGCTGGGCGATAGCGTTGAGCGCCTCTTCGCGCTTGGTAAAGTCCTCGCGCACCACGAACAGCGCACCGTCGGTCAGGCTGGCAATCTCGGCAGCATCGATGAAGGTGCCGACCGGAGGAGCATCGAAGATGACGTACTGGAACTTAGCAGACAGTGCCTTGACCAGCTTGGCAAAGCGATGGGAGACGATGATGTCGGCAGGATTGGGAATATGCGGCTCGGCATCGAGGAAGTAGAAATTCTTCTGACCTGTCTCGACAATCGCCTGGTCGATAGAAACCTGCTCGGACAGGACTGCATAGAGTCCGCCGCGGGAGCGGACGCCGAGCATATCGGCAAGGGACCTGCGACGCATATCAGCCTCGACCAGCAGGACACTCTTGCCGCTCGTGGCGATTGCCTGAGCAAGATTAATGGAAACCGTAGACTTGCCCTCGTTGGGAATCGAGGAGGTAACGGTGATGGTGCGAATGGGGTCGTCCACGCTCGCAAAGCGGATGTTGGCCAGAAGGGTCTTGGCGGCATTCTGCACAACGAGCTTATCGGTGTTCTTTGCCTTAGCCATGCCTATTTACCACCTTTCATAGCCGGAATTCGGCCAACAACGGGAATACCCAGGAGCTCTTCTGCCTCTTCGGCACCGCGGATGCGGGTATTGAGCATGTCTGCCAAAACGACATAGGCAACTGCGATAAAGATACCGGCGAGGAACGCGACGGCAATATACAGCGTGCGCTTGGGGCCGCTGGGGGCTTCGGGGGTCTTAGCCTCGTCGATAACGTTGATGCTCTGGGCAGCGCCGACGTTCTGAGCGACCGTACTCACCGAGCTGGCAATGGCCTTTGCGACCTCAGCCGTCTCCTTGGCATCGGTGCCGGTAACCGAAAGCGTAATGACACGCGTGGTGGTCTCGGAGGAAACAGACACCTTGTAGTCATCCAGATCGGTGAGGCCCAGTTCTTTGGCGGCGCCGCTCTTAACGCTATCGCTATCCAGCAGCGTGGCGATATCGTTGGAAAGCATCTGGCTCGCCGAGAGATCGTTGTAGCTCATCTGACCGCTATCGTCGGTCTTGGCGAGAATGTACATGCTCGTCGTCGCGGTATAGGTGTTGTCCATCGCAACGAAGGACACGATGCCCATGGCGATCGCGCAGACCACCGGAAGGGTGATGACCAGCTTGAGGTGCTTCTTCAGCAGCTGGAACAGTTCGAGAAGGGTCATGCAGCTTGCCTTTCATTTCCCCAGTTCGGATTGACAAAACTGTCCGTATGTTATCGCATCTTTTTACCGAGACCAAACTCTATACATAAGAAACAGGCTCTCCTGTAAAAATGTCGGAAGCAATCGTAAAATTGCACAACAACGCCGCACCCGAAAGTCAAATGCGGCGTCTACATCAATATCTATGTTGTATCGCTATGCGAATGGCTCGTCCTGCTGTATGGGAAACGTCACCGTAATGGTGGTTCCCACGCCCAACTCGCTCGACAGATCGAGCGTGGCGTGATGATACAGGGCCGCATGCTTGACAATGGCAAGCCCCAGGCCGGTTCCGCCGCGTGCCTTGGACCTACTCTTGTCCACGCGATAGAACCGCTCAAATACCTTGCCCTGTTCTTCAGGCGCGATACCGATTCCCGTGTCGGCGACAGCGAGGAACGGATGGCCTTCGTCGTTGGTGCCGCACGTAAGTGTCACCGTACCACCGGGTCGGTTATAGCGGATGGCGTTGCTCGCCAGGTTATAGATGAGCTCGTCAATCAGACGCGATACGCCTTCGATGACCACGGGCTGTGACTCATGGCCTATCGTCACATTTGCCTGACGGGCGACCTGTTCAAGACGTTGCTCAACCGCGTAAATCGCACGCGAGAGCTCAATAGGCTCCGTGGACCCAATGGGCACTGCCTCGCCTTCAGTTGCACGTTCGGCCTCGTCCAAGTTAGACAGCGTAAGGATGTCGTTGACAAGCGCTGCCAAGCGGCCCGCCTCACGATAGATGCGACCGCCAAAGTTGTGCAGGTCGTCCTCGCCCTCGACCATGCCGTTTGCGATGAGCTCGGCATAGCCCGAAATCGCCGTAAGCGGCGTCTTGAGCTCATGGGTGATATTCGCCGTGAACTCGCGGCGCATACGGTCGTTGTCCGCTAGCACCGCCATTTGGCGCTTGAGTTCCTGGCGCTGCGACTCGATACGCTCAAGCATGGGGACCATCTCGGCATAGGCGTGCTCATAGCTACGGCGTGGGTGATCCAAATCCACCTCTTGCAACGGCGCGATGATGGCACGGGACTCACGGCGCGCCATAAAAAACGAGAGTACTGCACCCGCTGCTGCGATAAGCAGCATCGGCGCCAGCATCGACAGCAAAATCGCCGCAACACCAGGCTGGGCCTGCGCCAAGCGGACGACCTGGCCGTTATCAAGGGTGACGGCGCGATACAGCATAATCTCGTCGAGTGTAGAGCTTGCGCGCTCCGCGGAACCCGAACCACTCTCAAAGGCCTCGATGACCTCGGGGCGATCGCCATGGTTGGGCAGTGTGGAAGGCGACGCCTCGTTGTCGTAGGCAACAGATCCGTCCTTATTGATCAGCGTGATACGAAGATCCTCGCGATCGAGGCTTCGCAAGAATGGAATGGGCTCCTGCTGCTCGTCGAGGGCGGCAGCAATGAGCTCGGTTTCCTGCGCCAGATTGGCACTCGTGGCATCCGCCAAAGTGTTTTGCACAAAGAACGCACCCAGCACCGTAAACGCCACGATAACCGCCATGGCACAGACAAAGATCGTCACAAAAACGCGGTGCGACAGCGTATGTTTTCCCTGGGGGGCGAAGACCACGGGTTACTCCTCCGATGCGGTGGCCGCGGTGTCGTCGCCTTCGGCACCATCACCGGCAGAAGGCTCGGCCAAGCGGTAGCCCACGCCGCGCACGGTCTCGATGGCGCTGGCATGCTCGCCCAGTTTTTGGCGAAGCGTCTGCACGTGCACGTCGACGGTGCGCGAACCGCCGTCGAAGTCCCAGCCCCACACGCTCTGCAGCAACGACTCGCGGGTAAAGACCACGCCGGGCTTGCGCATGAGATACTCGAGCAGGTCGAACTCGCGCAGGGTGAGCTTGAGTGGCTCGCCGGCAACGGTCACCTCGCGATGGCTGGGCGAGAGCACGATATCGCCCACGCTCAGTACATCGCTCGCCTGCTTGACCATGCCGCCACGACGCAGCAGCGCACGACAGCGGCTCGCGAGCTCCATGAGCGAAAACGGCTTGGTCAGATAGTCGTCGGCACCGCCGTCGAGTGCCATGACCTTGTCGAGCTCGGTGTCCTTGGCGGTGAGCATCATGATGGGCACCGTCGCCGTCAGGCGGTCGGCGCGCAGGCGACGCATAATCGCCAGGCCATCGGTGTCGGGCAGCATGATGTCGAGCAGCACGGCATCGGGCACCCGTCGCGCCACGGCAGCCTTAAATTCGCCATCGCACGAAAAGCCCTCGGCCTCGATCCCCTGCTTGCGCAGTGCATAGACCGTCAGATCCCTGATGTTGTCATCGTCCTCGACGTAATAGATCATGTTGAACCCCTTTGCGGCCGGTATGACCGCATCTTAACCCTAAAGGCGCCTGTACTAGATAGTATCAGCCAAAACGGCCCGTCAAATAATCCGCCGTACGCGGATCGGTCGGATTCTTAAAGAGCTGCGCGGTAGGCGCATGCTCCACCAGCTCGCCCAGCAAAAAGAACGCGACCGAGTCGGAAATGCGCGCGGCCTGCTGCATGTTGTGCGTAACGACCACCAGCGTGCACGTTTCCTTGAGCTCGCAGGCCAGCTGCTCCACTACGAGCGTCGACACGGGATCGAGCGCCGAGGTCGGCTCGTCCATCAGCAGAATGTCGGGCTGCACGGCAAGTGCGCGGGCGATGCACAGGCGCTGCTGCTGTCCGCCCGAAAGGCCCAGGCCCGACTCCTTGAGCTTGTCCTTGACCTCGTCCCACAATGCGGCGCGGCGCAGGGAGTCCTCGACCAGCTCGTCAAGCACAACGCGGTCGCGCACGCCCATGCCGCGAGGGCCGTAGGCGACATTATCGTAGATGCTCATGGGAAACGGATTGGGGCGCTGGAACACCATGCCCACGCGCTGACGCAGGCGGCAAATATCGTAATCGCCCAGGATATCCTGACCGTCGAGCGCGATCTTGCCCTCGATACGGCAATCCTTGATGCTATCGTTCATGCGGTTAAAGCAGCGCAGCAGCGTCGACTTGCCACAACCAGAAGGCCCGATAAACGAGGTAATCTGCTTGTCGCGGATTTTGATGTTCACGTCCTTGAGCGCATGGTGGTCGCCATAGAACAGGTCGAGGCCCTCCACATCGATGCGCGTCGGCGAGGCCGCAAGGTCCTCTGCCGTGGGGCGAGTCGCATCCCCAACTTCGCGCTCGTGCGCGGCCTCGGCCTGCGCCTCCATGAGTTCCTCAAGCTCCGTGGGCTCCATAGCCGCAGCAGCCGTCATACCGCATACCTCCATATCGATATCAATTCAGCAGTATCGATAGTAGGAATCGCGGCTCATACGCACGTGAGCGCATTGTCAAGTGTTTGTAAGGGCACCTTAGCTATGCAGCGGGCAGCTCGATGGTGAACATCGTATGCTCGGGCGTCGATTCGCATGCGATACTGCCGCCGTGCGCTGTAACAATCTCCTTGGCGATGGCAAGCCCCAGTCCAGCGCCGCCGCGGTTGGTCGCACGCGCCGCATCCAAGCGATAGAACTTCTCAAAGATCACTTTGAGCTTTGCCGCAGGAATAGGATCGCCCTGGTTGATAAAGCGCACGCGCACGCCGCCATCGTCTTGGCGCCTGGCCTCAATCGTGATCGTCGAACCTTCGTAACTATAGGCGACGGCGTTTTTCATAATGTTGTTGAAAACGCGGGCCATCTTGTCGCCATCCACGAGCACCGTCAGGTCCTCGCGAATATCAACCTGGGCCTCCTTGCGCTGCTCGTTGAGGATGGGGTAGAACTCGTCGGCCACCTGTGCCAGCAACAACCCCAAGTCGACGTAACCGCGCGTGAGCACGATGTCGTGGAAGTCGAAGCGCGTAATGTCGAAGAACTCCTCGATGAGCGCATCGAGCCGATGCGCTTTGTCGAGCGCCACGCCCGTAAATCGAGTACGTTGCTCAACCGGAAGCTCGGGCGCCTCCTGCAGCAGTGAAAGGTAGCCCACCACGCTGGCAAGCGGCGTGCGTAGGTCATGTGCCAAGTACGTGACCAGATCGTCCTTGCGATGCGACTCGTCACGCAAGGCCTGTTGCACCTTGCGCTCGCGATCATGCACACGGTTGAGTGCGCCCTCGACCTCAAGAAAGTCTCCGTCGATGTTGTCCCACGCGTCGGGGTGATCGATCAGGCGATCCTGGATACGGGCGGCAAGCACACGGTCGGCATGCTGTTCCCCCTGTTCATAGCCCTGGTAGTACAGAGCGCGGCCGCAAAAGAACAGGACGCACACGGCAAGTGCCAGCACAAAGCCGAGCATGTTGAACACAAAGCCGGCATCGAACAGCACCGGCCCTTCGATGCCGCCGAGTGCCATGGCGCCAATCGCCAACGTCATGGCCCACGCGGCACCGCCAATCACCACGCAGCGGCGTACGATTTCAAATCGATCGATCAGCAAAAAGCCGACAAGCAGCACCACCAGAATGCCGACGATGTTGTCAATGCCGATCAGCAGCAGGCTCAGTAAAAAGAGCAGCACCGTCGCGAGCGCGCGATTGTCGACAACTGACCTTACATGCTCAAAAAGTCGATCGGGTACCTCAAACGCCTGCCCGTTGCTATTTGTCATATCCGTTTTCCTCACAAACAAAGGCTTTATTCGATGATGTAGCCGACGCCCCAGACGTTCTTGATAAAGCGCGGCTTTTGGGCATCATCGCCGATCTTTTCGCGCAGATGGCGAATGTGCACCATCACTGTGTTGTTGGAGCCGGGCATAAAGTCCTCGTTCCATACCGCGCGGAACAGGTCCTCCACGGGCACTACGCTGCCGCGATGCTCGACCAGATACAGCAGGATGGAATACTCGATGGGCGTCAGGCGCACCTGCCCGCCGTCCACCGCCACGGCACGGGCGTCACGGTTGATCTCGAGGCCGTCGAGCTGAATGAGCGGGGACTCGGTCGCTTGCGCGCGGCTGCCGTAGCTGGTGTAACGGCGCAGCTGGGCACGCACGCGCGCGATGAGCTCCAGCGGGCGAAACGGTTTGACAACGTAATCGTCCGCGCCGAGCGAAAGTCCCTCAATCTTGTCTTGTTGGGCATCGCGTGCCGTCAGCATAATCACGGGATAGGTATGGCTGGTGCGAATCGTGCGCAACAGCTCAAAGCCATCGATATCGGGCAGCATGACATCTAACAGCGCCAGATCGAACTCTTGCTCCAAGATCGCCTTGGCCGCATCGGCTCCGCTGTAGGCGATCTGAACATCAAAGCCCTCTTTTGTAAGGTAGATGCCAACCAGGTCGGCGATGGCCTTCTCATCGTCAACCACCAAAATGCGCTCGTTCATGCGTGCTCCTCTCGCGCTCCATTATGCCCGAGGGGACGCTCAGCACACACAACAAGCGTGGGCGATTAAGCCGACCTTAAGCACCCATGCGCCCGTTCGAGCACGGATGCGGGCCGTGCACGCGCGCGATGATCGTCAGCGCCGGCAAACGATATACTTTAGAGCCAGAAGAGACCGTCCCGTCGAAAGCGAAATCTGTGAAGTCCCTCACCTCTTTTGCAAAGCGCTCTACCCAGCTTGCCGCTGGCTTTGCCTGTGCCGTTGCCCTTGCTCTTGGCGTACCCACCGTTGCCGGCGCCCAGGTGCTCACGACCGACAACGTGTGTGGCAAAACCGCCGATGCGCGCGGCATCACGGCCGAGAACCTACCCGATATCGATGCGACCAACGCCCTCGTCATGGGCAAAGACGGCACCGTCTACTATGCCCGCGATGCCGACAAACAGGTCAAGATTGCCTCGATCACCAAGGTAATGACCGCAATCCTGACCGTCGAGAACTGCAAGATGGACGAGAAGGTGACGGTGAGCAACGCCGCGGCCACCGTAGGCAACTCGACTGCCGGCCTGCTCGAAGGCGATGAGCTCACCGTGGAGCAGGCCCTGCGCGGCTTGATGATCCCCTCGGGCAACGACGCCGCCATCGTGCTTGCCGAGTACGTGGGCAAAAAGGTCGACCCCAAGACCAAGGACGCCGAGGCGACGTTTGTTAAGGCCATGAACGAGCGCGCCAAGAAGCTCGGCTGCACCGGCACGGTCTTTGAGAACCCGCATGGCCTGGACTTTGATGAGTGGGCCGGCGACATGCACTCGACTGCACACGACGTGGCGCTGATGATGCAGGAAGCCATGAAGAACGACACAATCCGCGAGGTCGTGGCGAGCGAGGATTCTCTGATTGAGGTCACAGGTGCCGACGGTTCCGACCATTCGCATTCCATGGATACGCATAACTATCTACTGGGCCAGGATGGCAACATCGGCGGCAAGACCGGCACGACCGACGATGCCGGCTATTGCTTTGCGGGAGCCTATAACCGCGATGGCGACGAGATCTACACTGTCGTTTTGAACTCCACCACCACCGACCAGCGCTTTACCGATACCGCCACCCTTGCCAACTGGTACTACGGCCACAAGGTTACGGTCGCAATCGCCAACACACAGGAAAAGACCGCCAACGGCAACCCGCTTATGGCGCGCATTGGCCAAACCGACTGGACGGATAAGACGATCGACGCCACACTCGCCGATCCCACGGCGCAAGCGACCGTGTTTTCCCTTGCCGGCGAGGTGACCGAAAAGGTTACCTACGACGACCTTTCGGGCACGGTGCACGTGGGCGACAAGGTGGGTAGCGTTACGCTCAAGCAGGACGGCACCAAGATCGCCGTCATGGATTTGGTTGCCGACGAGGAAGGCTCAGGGCCGAATCCCATTGAGTGGTTGTTTGTAAAGCTTGACCGCCTGGGCCGCCGCATCGACAACCGTCCGCTCACGGCCGAAAGCGAAACCGTGGCCAAGGCGCCCGAGGTATAGGGGCCAGAGAAACAAAACGCTCACTGAAAGGAGGTGTCCGAAAGAACGCCTCCTTTTTTGGGGTTCGAATCCCCAGCTAACGTAGCTGATATTAAAAAAGGGCCCCAAACGGGACCCTTCTTTCAATTCATACTGGCGGAGAGCTGGGGATGTCCGGGCATGCTTCGCATGCCCTCCGGCTTCAAAGCCTTGCGGCTTTTCGCCCACGGGCTACAAACGCTTTCGCGTTTGCTTAACGCCCGTGCCCTCTCGGGTTCGAATCCCCAGTTAACATTCTCCTAAATAAAAAAGGGCCCCAAACGGGACCCTTCTTTCAATTCATACTGGCGGAGAGCTGGGGATTCGAACCCCAGATGCCCTTTTGGGGCATACTCGCTTAGCAGGCGAGCACCTTCGGCCTCTCGGTCAGCTCTCCGTAACAGCCGTTCTATAGTAACCAAACAGTCGATTATGGGCAAGGGGAAATTTTAGGCAGATTCCATTTTGTCAGTAGACGTCTCAGCCAATCATCTCAATCTGTAACAGTTATCGACCAAATCGACCCGCAAATGCTACAGATCGAGACAAACCAGCCCCTCGAAACATAACGTCTCAATCTGTAACATCTACAGGCCGTAATCTCCTCCAGATGTTACAAATCGAGACAAAGATACGAGGGCTGCCCCAGCGGCGGCACCGATGCTCCCAGTCTTTATTAGCCCTTTCGAACGATTTCCAACAGATAATCGCGCATGTACGGAATTGCGAACGAAACACAGCCGTAGCCTGCAGGTTCAATCAGTCCCGCATCGATCAGGCGCTTGCGATACGACCCGACTTTGTTCGCCGGCAAGCCCATCTTTTTGGCGATATCGCCGTTCGCAATCTCATCGCCCTCACATTGCGCCATCGCCGCGAGATACTGAAACTGCCGCTCCGACACCCTGCGCAACGCAGGGGCAATCACCATAGCATTAAAACTATCAAGAGCCGCCTGGATACCCTTGCGAGCTGCCTCTTCGTCCACGCTCTCTGCCCCGCTACGCGCAGCAACCTGCCAAGCGTAATATCCGACCAGCTGGACCATAAAGGGATAGCCCGCCGAAGCCTTTGTTAAAAGCTCAGCAACGCCTTCGTCGAGTTCCTTGCCCGCACGCCTCATCGTATCCTCAAACGATCCGCCGACTTCAAAATCTGAAAGCCGCGTAAGTTCAATATGCTTCGCCCTCTGAAGGAACGTCAACGTATCATCCACCACCACGCCATCCACCGACGTTGGCAAACCAGCGAATGCAAAGGCGACATTCGCCCCTTGGCGAATCAAGAGCTGCATTTCATTGCCCAGCTCTCGCATTTCCTCAGTTGAGGCGTCCTGAATCTCATCGAGCGTAATGAGCAAGCCGCCGCGCTTCGCGGCTTCGTACATCGCCTCGCCCAGATGGGACGCCGACTTCGACACCTCCACGGAGCCAAGGCTGACTCCTAGAATCGACGGAGAAATCGACATTGATTCAAGACGAACATTTCGCTGCAGAGCCTCGAGAATTCTATTGCAAAAACCGGTATTTGAGGCGACGTCAACGACTTCGAATCCTTTTTTGCGCGCAAGATCACCCAATGCGTTAAGGAGCACCGTTTTACCCGTGCCACGAACACCAGAGATACGCATGAGCCGATCGGGGGCGCCGGGACCGTTCTCCAGAGCCTCGGCAAAGTCATCCAAAACAGCATCGCGTCCGATAAGCTCAGGCGGATTCATTCCCGCCGTTGGCTTAAAAGGATTAATAGCTTTAGACATTCGGCCCTCCTCTGCTAGTTTTAACAACTTTAACAAAGTTTAGCAACTTTAGCAGAGTTTAACAGTTTTAGCAGGCTCGGTGGCTTTATGCTTTATGCCTTACCGACCCTGTCGGGTCCTCTCGCCCACGCCGATACAAATAGCACGGCGCAGCCCCTCTATGCCGCCCCTACCCCAGCGAGCGGTTGAGGGAGCCGAGCTCGTCATTGCCCATGGTGCGCCACATTTGGAAGATACAACCGCGCGCCAGGAAAAAGAAACCGTTGTCGACCAGTTGCACAGCGGCATCTGCCAGCTGATTCGTCACGGCGGACACTGGCGGCAGCTCTAGTCCAGCCTTGTGGATGGTCTCGACCGCTTCCTCGAACGTCGGAGGCTCGCTGACGCCCATCTCGTTCATAAGGCCCTGCATTTCTTCCAGCGCGCTGCTGCCCGACTCCTCGCCGCGCGGCACCAGACGGTAACAAGCCAGCGCCAGGTCGAGCTGATCGCAGTTCCAGTACGCAAATGCCAAACGGTAAAACAGGTAGCCGATCGAGGGACGATCGCTCGCGATGCGCAAACCGTGACGGGCTACCTCGATAACCTCGTCAAACCGCTCCAAACGCGCCAGCACGTTAATCAACGCAAAATGCGATTGCATAGACGAGCGCGCCAAATCGTAAAGGCGACGAACCTCGGGCAGAGCGCGCTCAAAATCTTCCTGCTCGGCGTAAAAGCTGCAGATCTCGTGCTGGGCAAAGTACAGCGCATCGGGCGCACGAAGGATTCGCACAGAGCGGTCTTCTTCCAACACCGGTAGCACCATGCGCACCAACTGGTTATCGCAAAACTGCGTTTGAACCGGACCTGTCGCCAAAAGCTCGGCGACGGCGCACTTAGCCTCCAACTCCTCAACAAGACGGGAAAAGCCTTCAAAAGCACCTGTACGGTCGACTTTTGCCTGCTCGCGCAATTCAACAACACGGGCCACGTATGGGTCGTCGTCCTCTTCCATGACCTCCAGCTCGTCAGCCGTATCGGCAAGCAGCAGATCGCGCAGCGCCGGCGGCAGCATGCGATGGTCATCACGCGGACGAGCATGAACCTCCGCCGGTTCAATCGTCTCCGGAGCGGTTGACTCATACGCCTCAAGCACACGCTTGCAAGGCATACCGTCCATATCCATGCTCTCAAGATCCTTGGCGACAGGCACGCAATCGGCCAGATAGGCCGCGCGCCCAAAGAAATACGTTGCGACAACGCGCTCGCCCTGCTCACTGTCGGGAGCCTCAATCTGCACGTAGCAGCGCGTGATGCAGGCACCTGCGGCAAAGCAAGCCGCCGCAAGCGTGAGCGCTACGCGCGCGTCGTGCTCCGCGGCCCAGATCTCGCGCACACCCTCGTCCAGCTCGCGCCAGGCGTCATCCTGAGCATCGTATTCACGTTGCGGCATGGCATCAACGACAGAGCGCCCAAACTGGACGAGCATAATCCCCTCGGCAACGTTCACTCGATAGGTATAGTCAAGCCGTGTGACCACGTTAAGCGCCTCGACAATTCGCGCAAAGCGGGTGCGCACGTCCCACTCGCCACCAGGCTGGCACGCAACCGTCCCCGGCTTGGCCCACGGGTTGTCGCTCGACAGCGTTTCGAGCAACCGGGGGACATCGTTGGTCGTTTTAGCGATATGCCACGAGTCAAAGAGTGCACAGCCCTCAAGGCTCGGCGACGAGGCTGCGGGGGCCAATCCGGCCCCGATGCGCTCAAGGATGCCGGAGAGACGGTTAAGACGGCATTCGATGGCAAGCAGCATGTCAATCTCGTCCTGGTCCAGCAGGCTGCGATCAAAATTGAGATAGAAAAGCTTTGAGCGATCGATGCGAGCCAGGCTCATCTCGGACTTAGCGGCGATGGTGCGCAAGCGGGGCAAGTCAATTTCACTCATAAGGGCGGCGGCATAGCGCTCGATACCGCTCGGATTCTCGGCATGGTCAACGCGGTAGAGCAGCGTCTCGATAGCGTCAGGTAGCGGTGCCGTGTTAAAGCCCAAAAACACCTCGACCGGCTCGGGCAACTTTACGAGCTTGATCTTGTCGACAACGTTTTGCATACCCTCGTCGAGTCCGTCGGCGTCCGCCGTGCTCGCAATGGTATTTTCGGAGTCAGCGAATATCACGCAGCGCAGGAACATCGATGCCATGAACTCACCGTAAGGAAGGGAGCGGGTCGAATTCCATGTCTCGTGATCGGACTGTTCGCGCATGGGACCTTCGGGAGAGCCGACGGTTCGCGCGCACGCGCGCATCGTGCCGTTTGCTCCCCTCACCATAATCTCACCAATACCGGAGTCCGACTCGTCAAGGACCAGCTCCATGTCGGGATCGTTGGGCAGCGGAGCCTCGCTAACGGGGCGGTCCACCTTGTACACCTCACCCGAAACGCTTACGTAGCCCAAAAGCGACACATGGCTTTTGCCAACGAATTCGACGACATAACAAGATTCATGCCGATCCTCGCCAAAGAGTTTCCAGACCACGCCATATGAGCGTCCCGCTGGCTGCTCGGGCATCGCCGGAAAGCGCTTCTTGGGATCGAGAAACCTGAGCTTGTATGTCGGACGCTCTGCCACGAAGTATCACCCTGATCGGTCGTTGAGAGAAGGAGTGGTCGCGAATAAGTCGCGACATCTACTCGGAATCTTACACGAGTCGACAGGAAATCGTCCGCTTTACGCCCGCACCTCGACCGAGGTTCGAATCCATGCGGTGCTTACGTAAAAGAAAAGCCCCCGTTGCCGGGAGCTTTAATCTCAAATGGTGCGGCGTATAGGATTCGAACCTATGACGTTCTGATTCGTAGTCAGACCCTCTATCCAGCTGAGGTAACGCCGCGACTTGTTGATTATTATGCACATGGACTGAATAATCGTCAAGCGTTTTTCAAAAAAAGTTATTGAATTTGATTTTTACTCATTTGATGCAGTCGATCGACTCGATACTTTCAAACACGGCGAAAGCAACTCCTCAAGTATGTCGACATATAAGAAAAGCCTCCGTTACCGGAGGCTTTAAAGTTCAGTTGGTGCGGCGTATAGGATTCGAACCTATGACGTTCTGATTCGTAGTCAGACCCTCTATCCAGCTGAGGTAACGCCGCAACGCACGGATTATTATGCACGCGAGCCCCCGATGGGTCAAGCGACAATTAGAAAAAATTTTACGGAGTGATAATTAAGTTGTTCGTGCCTCGACCGAGGTTCGAATCCATGCGGTGTTGCCATAAAAGAAAAGCCCCCGTTGCCGGAGGCTTTCAATTTCAATTGGTGCGGCGTATAGGATTC
>CALDCF010000005.1 GCA_937937635.1 uncultured Collinsella sp. | reverse complement strand
AAATCGATGCCTCCGGCGGGGCGGTGTTCTTTGCCTCCGGGGTGTTCTATTACTTTCTGACCCAGCAGGTCCGGGAACTGGTGCGGGAGATGGCGGACGCTTTCCCCGGCGGTGTGCTGGTCTTTGATGCTGCCAATCGGACAGCAGTAAAGATGATCGCAAAAACATGGCTTAAGACTGCAAAAATCAAGGATGTGGGGGCATATTTTGCGGTTTCGGATGCCGCCAAGGAAATCGGCACGTGGGACAGCCGTCTGCAGGTCACAAGTCGCGGCTATATGCTGGGCTACAACGATTTGAGAGACCCTTCTGTCAGCGGCTTTTTCCGGTTTCTCGCAAGGGTCGGTGACAACGGGATGAAAATGCAAATCGTGAAAATAAGATTTTGAGAGACAAAAATGCAAAAGACGAGCGCTTCTTGCCGCCCAATTGGCAAGAAGCGCTCGTCTTTTCTTAACGTGTTGTATGGCGGAGAGAGCGCAAGTTACGTGAGCGTCCTTCTTGCCAGCTCGGCCGCGCCGAGGATTCCTTGGTCGCCGCCGCAGCCCGGGGCGCAGATGTAGCTCTCCATGTCCTTAAGCTCGGCGGTCTGGATGTAGCCACCCAGATATTCGAGGGTCTTCTTGCGGACGATACCGTAGAGCTGCTCCTGGTGCATCACGCCGCCGCCGAGGACGATGCGGCGAGGCGAGTACATGAGCACGAGGTTCGCGCACATCTGCCCCAGATAATCCCCCTCGAGCGCCCACACCTCATCGTTGTCCGCGAGCTCGGCCGCGGGCTTTCCCCAGCGCGCGGCGATGGCGGGGCCGGAGGCGAGGCCCTCGAGACAGCTCGCGTGGCTCGGGCAGACGCAGCGTCCCTCCTCGGTGGGGCGGGTCCTTACCAGCATGTGGCCGGCCTCGGGGTGCAGCATGCCGTGAAGGAGCCTGCCCGCGCACATGACGCCCGCGCCCACGCCGGTGCCGATGGTAACGTAGACGGCGTCCTCGAGCCCCTTGCAGCAGCCGAAGACCACTTCGCCGAGGCAGGCAACGTTCACGTCCGTGTCGTAGGCCACCGGAATCCCGAGGGCGTCGGCGAACGCGGCGCGAAGACCATAGCCTCGCCACGCGAGCTTGGGCGTCTGGAGGATGGAGCCGTAGCGCTCGTCGTTGGGGTCGACGCAGGTCGGTCCGAAGGCGCCGATGCCCAACGCGTCCACATCGCGGGCGGTGAACCACTCGACCATTTGCGGGACGGTCTCGGCGGGCGTAAGCGTCGGGGTCTCCATACGGTCGAGGACCTCACCGTCGCCGGACACCACGGCACAGACCATCTTGGTCCCGCCGGCCTCGAGGGCGCCGAGCCTCATTTGCTTTTCGCTCATGTGATCCTCCTTACAAAGAGACGCCCGCAGTCATGGTCAACCGCGGGTGCCCATAACGTTGGCTTGTTTCGAGGCGACCCTACCTGGGCACGCGGTCCTGCCTTGCGGCAAACGGGGCGAGCACGGCGTGCGGCTCGCTTTGGTACCAGTAGGCGACGGTGGAGATGTCGTCCTCGCGCTCGTAGAGCTTGATGTCGTCGTTGCCGAGGTCCTGGAACGTCACGCGCAGGTCCTCCTTGAACGAGATCGGGTCGGGAAGGTGCCACCTGTAGAGGCCGTGCCTGGGCAGCGCGTCGTCGTTGGTCGCGAGCATCGGGTTCGGGTTCGGCTTGCCCGCGCTGAAGCGGTCGCGCGTGGCGTCGCGCGTCGAGCGGTACGGGTAGCCGGCGAACAGCGTGTTGAAGCACTGCGCCTCGGGCAGCGCGTGGGGCGGCCTGTCGAGGAAGGCCCAGGCACCGCCGAAGTAGTCCTCGGTTCCCGTCGAGGTGACCGTGGGGAACTCCTCGTCGCCGTCGAGGAAGAACTTCATCTCGCCCTCGCCCCACCAATAGCGCTCCAGGGCGCACAGGGCCATGTAGGTGCCGACGTAGTAGCCCTTGCCGCGCACGCCGTCGAGCACGGTGTAGTCGACGCCCCTGCGGGTGCTGCGCTCGCGGTTAAAGCGGGCGTGGAAGTACATGGCGTCGTCCGGCACGTCGGTGAGCGCGTAGTTGAACGTGTAGAAGATGTACTTAATGAACCCGGGGTGCTCGCTCGTAAGCGTGACCTTGGCGTGCTTCCTGAAGGGCATCTCGAAGTAGCAGTTCATGCCACCCGTCGGGTTCACGCAGATGGGCATCGAATTGACGATGGCGCGCTCACCGAAGCCGTTGCAGAAGAAGTCGCCGACAGGGCACTCGACCGAGGGGGTCTCCTCGTCGTCCCAGTAGAAGCGCAGCACGAGGTCGCGCATGACGAAGCTGCCGGCGGCGGTCTTGTCGGGGACGGTCATCCAGATGTGGCGGATGATGCCGGGGCCCTCGATGTCCGCGAGCGTGATGGTCTCGCCGGACTCAAGGGGCACGCAGCACGAGCCCTTGCGGCCGACGCCGAGGTGGCTGGCCGACATGGCGGCGCGGCCCTTCTCGCCCGTGATGTTCTCGGGGGTGATGGCGCGGCTTTCCTCACCGCCGTGCATCCACACGTCCTTAAGGAACTCTCTCATCGTCGACCTCCTCTATTCGTCGTCGTCGCACTCGGCGGAACTGGCACCGTTCACGTAGATGATCTGCTGGCGCGCCTCGTTGACGAGGGCGTCGAAGTCGAGTTTCTCGTCGGGGCGCGCGAGCGCGACCGTCATGGCGAGCGGGAGGTTGACACCCGCGATCACGTGAATCCGGTCGGAGGCGAAGCGGGAGAAGCGCTGGTTCACGCTACCGCCGAACGCGTCGGTAAGGACGACGACCTCGTCAGTGCCCGAAAGAGCCGCCTCGACCGCCGCGTCGAGCCCCTCGCCGTTGTCGTTCACGTAGGCGCACACGGCGTTGACGGCGTCGCCCTTACCCGTAAGGAACTCGAGGGTGTCCTTGAAGCCCTGGGCGAGAAGGGAATGGCTCGCCACAACTATCTTTCTCATTGATTCACCAATCTCTTGGGTCGAAGCTAAGCGAGGATGCCGGCGGCGGAGGCGACCATCGCGAGGACAATCACCACGAGGATGAGGGCCGTCATGCTCGCGTTCTTCTTGGTAAGAAGGTAATACGCGCTTCCCGTGATGGCGGCGGGGATCATGGCAGGCAGGATCTTGTCGAGCAGCGGCTGAATCTCCATCGCGACGTCGCCGAAGCTGAAGCTAATCGGGCAGGTGACGCCGATGACCGAGGCGATGAGGCAGCCGACCACGGTGAGGCCGAGCACGGAGGCGGCGGCAGTGAGGTTGGGAAGCTTCTCGCTGAAGTCGGTGACGAGCTTCACGCCCTGCTTGTAGCCGAACTCGAGGGCGTGCATGCGGACCCAGAAGATGGCCAGGATGAGCGCGAACCAGATGCCGGCTCCCACGGGGTTGCCCTCGATGGCCATGTAGGCGGCGATGGAGCCCATGATGGTCGGGATCATGGTCATGAGCAGGGAGTCGCCGACGCCGGCGAGCGGTCCCATGGTGCCGATCTTCAGGTCTTGGACGGCGTCCGCCGCCGCTAGGCCGTCGCGCTCCTCCATAGCCACGCAGGCGCCAAGGATGATGGCGGCGAGCCAAGGCTGGGTGTTGTAGTAGCGGAAGTGGTTGTTGAGCGCTTGCTTATAGTCCTCGTCGTTCGTGTAGATCTTCCTCAGGACCGGCGAGAGGGCGTAGGCGACTGAGGCGCCCTGCTGGGTCTGGTAGTTGAAGGTGCACACGCTCATGAGCCAGCGCCAGTTCGCGTTGCGCAGGTCCTTCTTGGTGACCTTGTAGCCGGAGGGCTTGCCCTTGGCGACGGCGGTGATGTTCTCGTTTTCCATGGTTACTCATCCTCTCCGATGAAGGCGTCTGCGGAAGCGTGGGCGGCGAGCTCGGTGTCCCTCTCGGCGCGCTGGTAGAACGCAATCGCGAGGGCAAAGCCGACGATGGCGGCGCCGATGATGGGCACGTTCAGGAAGGCCGAGAGGAAGAAGCCGGCGAGCAGGTACTGGAAGTACTTGCCGGTGGGCATGTAACGCAGCAGCATCGCGATTCCGACAGCCGGGAGCATCTTGCCGGCGAGGGTGAGGCCGGAAAGGAACCACTGGGGCATAACCTCGAGGAGCCAGTTGACGGCGGGCTGGCCGAGGGTCACGGAGACAAAGACGGGCAGGGCGGCGCACAGGCCGAAGAGCACGGGGCAGACCCACAGGATGGCGTTCATCTGCTTGAACTTGCCCTCGTCGCAGAACTTCTGGGACTTCTCGACGACGAAGCCGTTGAGGATCTTGACGATGACGTCGAGCTGGATGCCGAGCATGCCGACCGGCAGGCCGATGGCGAGGCCCGTGTCCGCGCCCAGGGTCACGCCGTAGGCTGTGGCGATGATGGCCATCGTGCCGTAGTCGGGAATCGACGAGCCGCCGAAGCCCGCGACGCCGAGCTGCATGAGCTGGATGGTGCCGCCGATGACGAGGCCGGTCTGCCAGTCGCCCATGACGACGCCAGTGATAAGGCCCCAGAAGACGGCATAGTTGACGAAGATCATCGGGATGCCGTAGTAGTCCACGTGCTTGATGAAGGCCAGCAGGGTCAAAAGGACGACCTGCAGGATAGTGAAGTTGACCATGATCCCTCCTTAGATGAGGTCGGCGACGGAGACGGGCTTGTCGGCGGGCACGAACTGTGCCGTCACCTTGACGCCGCGGGCGATGAGCGCCTTGTAGCTCTGGACGTTCTCGGCGGAGGCATAGGCGCGCTGGGTGAGCTGGACGCCGCCCTCCTTGACGAGCGAGCCGCCGACGACCAGCGACGGGAGCTCGACGCCCGACTCGACCAGGCGAAGCATCGTCTCAGGCTCCTTGGCGATGACGAAGACCTTCTCGCGGTCGTACTTGCCCGCGGCGAAGTTCTTGAGCGCGGTCTGCTCGGAGATGATCGAGACGGCCATGCCCGCGGGGCGCGCCATTCTCATAGTAGACTTCAGGACCTCGTCGCCGGCGACCTTGTCGTCGATGACCATGACTCGGGTCGCGCCCGACACCGGGGCCCACTGCGTCACGATGATGCCGTGAAGCAGGCGATTGTCGATTCGTGCCATAACAACACTCATGTTTGCTCCTATCAAATGAAGTTTTACGTTCGGTACTGCCTCGGCGCTATCCGGATTCGCGCCGGGCAAGGGGTTATCGGATTATTGAGGACGCGCGGTCAGCTTGCGGCGGCGCGGGGAAGGTCACTCGTCGAGCAGGAGGTCCGAGGAGCCGAGGCGCTCTTCTCGCGCCGGGGCGGCGCTCACGCTTATGTAGTCGAAGACATATGCGATCTCGCTTACGGGAACCTCTACGCGATAGCGCGTCGAGATGCTCGAGAAACTCTGCCTGAAGGACTCGATGAAATCGGCACGCTCCTCCTCGAAGCGGTCCTGGCCAACGTAGGTCTCAATGGGGTTTCTGGTAACAAGGCGCTCGACGAGACAGCAGAGGTGGACGTAGAGCCCAATGATGGCGTTGCTGCCGATCTTCTCGCCTGTCCTGCGCTGAAGCTCGTGCACGGCGCTCTCGATCTCGTGGAATAGCCGCTCCGGGTCGAGAATGGTGATGGAGCGGATGACGTTCTGCAGCGTCATGTTCGAGAGCAGCTTCTCGTGGAAAGAAGAGAGCTCGGAAGCGTCAAGCCACCTGCCGAACACGGCATCGACCTTAGAGGCGGACGCCGTCGACATGATGTCCTCGAGGGCGACGAAGGGGACGGAGGCGATCCCGGGGTCTCCCGTGCCGATGACGGCGCAGACGCGGTGCTCGGAGAAAACGGCGTCGTTCGACCCGTTCGCGACGAGCTGCTTGAAGGGCCTCGTGAGCAGGCGCGCGCCTATGGTGCGCGGGAGGCTCTGCGAGACGAGCTGGCGTATCCTCTCCGCGGCGTCGACCCCGGACTCGGAGCAGAAGACGATGGCGTCCTCACGGTTGACGCGCTCGATCACCTTGCAGTGTGTCACGCACGCGGCGGTCGCATCGCCAAGAACCTCGGCGATGGACTTGCCGCCGAGCAGCCCGACCCCGATCTCGAGCGCAAGACCGGTAGAGACGTTGTTCACCACGCCGATAGTGGAGTCGGTAACGTTCTCGAGGGCCTTATAGGCCTCCTCCAAGGAGCCCATGTCGACGAGGAACACGACCCCGGTGCAGTAGGAATGGCGGTCGACGAGGCGCTGGAGCGGACCGACGATATCCTTCAGCTGCTGGTCGTAGGGCATGTCGACCGCCTCGTACACATGCATGCCGAGCATACGGTTCGCCGCGTCGGCGATGCTCGTCGCCGTTGAATAGCCGTGGGACAAGATGACGCAGAGCGTTCGAAGGGCCTTCGCGTCGCGAGACTCCGATGCGACGCACAGCGTCAGAAGCGTCTTCGTGAAGTGATCGAGCGAGATTCCCAGCGCCCCTTCCACGTCTGCGGCGACCTGATCGGAGACGCTCGAGGCAAACGATAATTCGGAGGTCACGGCACCGAGGAGATGGGAGATTTGCTCCGCACAGGCAGACTTTCGCTTAGCCAGGCCGATGCCCGGCCACAACTGCAGGCAAATCTCCTGGGCCAGTAGAAAAGCGACCTTCCTCGAAAGCTCGATGCCATAAGAAGAGCCTGCGTCGGCAAGGACCGCGCCCACGATGCGCTCGAAGGCGCGCGACCTCGAGGAGGTAACGCCGCGGCCGAAGATCAAGTGATCCTCAACGCCGCGCACAGCGGAGACAGCTTGCGAGACGAGCTCGGAGACAGAGAGCTCCCCGGCGCAGAATCGCTCATCGAGAGAGCACAGGGCATCGAGCGCCTGCTCGACCGGCCCTGTGCTCTCGGCGGCATCCAGGGACGCGTCGATCAGAACGCCATCGTCGGGCTGTTGATCGATCTGCGCGGAGGAGAGGAGCCCGCTGGGAAGAAGATACGGGCGAACGACGACGTAGTCGCCCTCGCGATTGAGGAACGCTTTGGCGCAGCAGTTCGTCACGCAGGCGCGCAAGCCGGCGATGTTATCGGAAAAGTCCGCGTTCACGAGGCAACGGTATGCGCCGCGGCTGATCTTCACATCAGAACCGATTCGGCACCCCTCGCTGCGCAGGAAGCTCAAGATGAGATCCTCGCGCTCCTCGGGGGTCCGCTCCTTGAGTGAGGGGACGCGGGCACAGATGGGCATTTTGCTGTAGGCCGAGGAAACCTTCAGGTCATCGGCGGAAAGCGTCGTCGAAAGAACGAGGCGAGCGCGCGGCGCATCCTGGGAGGCATCGAGCCCGAGGGCCGTCGCAAGGCAGTGCTCCATCGCAGAGGGAGAGAGTGCCTCGATGCCGTTGACAAAGACCACACCCCCGCGCGCTTTCGCGATCGACTCGTCAAGAAGCCCGTTGAACGAGGCGGCGTCCGGGACCCCGGCGCAGTCGATGCGCACATAGGAGGAGTCGCGGGACAGCAAGCCCTGGTTCTTACCGTACTCGTACACAAGGCGAGAAAGGAAAGACTTACCGACACCCACGCCGCCGCTCAAGAGGATGGGTAGGCCAAACGGAGGGTACTGAACCGCAGCCTTGCACTGCTCGACAACGGAGCTGAGGCTCAGGTCGAAGCCCACGGCGCGCGCGAAGTCGCGGTGATCGGCGATTCCCGTCGCCTGGATGAGGTCGGCGAGCGAGGCGTACTCGCTTGCAGAGAGCTTTACCTGAAAACGCTTCTGGAACGCGCGGCGATGAAAATAACGGACAGGCCTGCCCGCCACCTTAACCACAAGGCCGGCGCGAACAAGGTCGTTGAGGTACTGGCTCGCCAGGCTCCTGGAGATGATGAGCGTCTCGGCGATGTCGGAGGTGGACAGACGGGCAAGGTCGTCGAGCGAGACGGCAGAGGTGAGGGCCTCGAGATGCTCGAGAATCCTGTCCCTCATGTCGACGGGTTTCTTTGCCAAGCTGTCCTGTGTGGTCTTGTCCATGACTTCTTACCTCCTCGTACAAGGAGTATAAGGGGAGAACAGAGAACGGAAGAGGGCGCGTGGGGGAATCAACAGCTCCGAGGAAAAGTCCACCACTTGAGGGGCAGAAAACAACGGCCATTGAACATTCAGGGCCGACGCTCAACACTTCGGCTCGACACTTCGCTTTGGAAAGGGCCCTGCGCGCCGGGGTCCCAACATAAAGAAGGGCCCCGGCGCGCAGGACCTAAAGCTTAACCATGCGCGCGGCGATGCGGGCGCAGTCGCAGGCGGCCTTCTTCTCGAAGGTGTTGTAGTCGACGACCTGGCCCTCGGCGCAGGGCTTGTCGCTGATGGCGCGCACGACGACGAGGGGCACGCCGTTGAGATAGGCGGCCTGCGCGATGGTGCAGCCCTCCATCTCGCAGCACAGGTCGCCGAAGGTTGCGAGGATGCGCTCCTTCTGTTCCGTGGGCGAGACGGCTCGGTGGGCAAGGTCCTCTCAAAAGGGGTCGTCCGACGCCGCAAGACCTCGATGACCGACTACCGCCTCGAGCAAGTGGCGGATTACCTCTGCACTATCGAACTTGCCTTGGTCAAGTACGGAGCCAAGGAGAACGGTGAGACGTACAACAAGTTCTTCGGAGGTATAGGCTCTTTCAAGAGGAACTGGCTCAAGCAAGCCCGCAGCAAGCGGATATAGCTGATCTCGCGGTTTCGCAAGGAACGGTCAGCTCTCCCCTGGCGGGGAACTCCGGGCGACGCGCTTCGAGCAGCGGAAGCTGAAGCGCAAGCAGAAGCAGCGCGGGCAATGATTGGTGCCGACATCGGCCCAGACGTGAACAGTGCTACGTTCCCTGTTCACGGGGCGCGAAACCATAAAGGTTGTCCAGCGGTTGCCAAACGAAAAGCCCCTGACCTGTTTGTGCAGGTCAGGGGCTCGGAAACGCTAGATATCAACTACTCCCACTCGATGGTCGCGGGCGGCTTGGACGTGATGTCGTAGCACACGCGGTTGGCGCCGGGAACCTCGGCAACGATGCGGCCGGAGATGCGGGCCAGCACGTCGTAGGGCAGCTTGGCCCAGTCGGCGGTCATGGCATCGCTGGACTCGACGGCGCGCAGGATGATCGGGCGCTGGTAGGTGCGCTCGTCACCCATAACGCCGACAGACTTGATGTCGGGCAGGACCGCAAAGTACTGCCAGCAGCTGTGCTCGGAGTTGCGCTCACCGGTCTGCTCAAACAGACGCTGGTTATAGGCGTCCAGCTCCTCGCGCACGATAGCGTCGGCGTTCTTGAGGATCTCGAGCTTCTCCTTGTCGACCGCGCCGATGATGCGGATGGCAAGACCCGGGCCCGGGAAGGGCTGGCGGAACACGATGTGACCCGGCAGGCCGAGCGCCAGACCAAGCGCACGGACCTCGTCCTTAAAGAAGTGATCGAGCGGCTCGATAAGGTCGAAGTGCACGCCCTCGGGGAACGGGATCAGGTTGTGGTGGCTCTTGATGGTGGCCGTCTTGCCGCCCGTCTTGCGAGCGCCAGACTCGATGATGTCGGGGTAGATGGTGCCCTGAGCCAGGTACTTGACCGGCTTGCCATCGGTCTCGAGCTGCTGCGCCACGGCGAAGAACTCTTTCCAGAACTGCGTACCGATGATGCGGCGCTTCTCCTCGGGCTCGGTCACGCCAGCCAGAAGCTCGGCATAGCGGTCCTCGGCGTGAACATGGATAAAGTCGACGTCAAACTGCTTGGTGAAGACCTCCTCCACCTGCTCGGGCTCGCCCTTGCGCAGCAGACCGTGGTTGATGAACACGCAGGTCATCTGCTTGCCCACGGCGCGGGCGCCCAGCGCAGCCACGACGGAGGAGTCGACGCCGCCAGACAGGGCCAGAATCACGCGGTCGTCGCCGACCTTCTTGCGGAACTCGGCCGTCATGGTCTCGACCAGGTTGTCCATGCTCCAGTTGGGCTCCAGGCCGCAGATCTCAAACAGGAAGTTGCTCAGCAGCTGCTGACCGTACTCGGAGTGCTTGACCTCGGGGTGGAACTGCGTGGTGAAAATCTTGCGCTCGACGCACTCCATGGCGGCAACCGGGCACACGTCGGTGCTGGCGGTAACGGTAAAGCCCTCGGGCACCTCGGAGACGGCGTCGCGATGGCTCATCCACACGGTCTGCTCCATAGGCGTGGAGTTAAAGAGCTTGGCGCCGGCCGTACGCGTGATGGTGGCGCGGCCGTACTCGCCCACCTCGGAGTGACCGACCTTGCCGCCGAGCGTCACGGCTGTGATCTGATGGCCGTAGCAAAAGCCCAAGACGGGAAGGCCCAGGTCAAAGATGGCGGGGTCGATGGACGGAGCGTCCTCGGCATACACGGAGGCCGGACCGCCGGAAAGGATGAGCGCAGAGGCGTTCATCTCGCGAATCTCGTCGGCCGAGATGTCGCAGGGAACGATCTCGGAATACACGTTGAGGTCGCGGACGCGACGGGCAATGAGCTGACCGTACTGCGCACCAAAGTCGAGTACGAGGACCTTTGCGGAAGCCTTTTGATCCATGGTTTCCCCCTCTTGTTGGCGGGGAGCCGGTGCTCACCCGCACGAATAAACGAAAACAACTTTCATAGTGTACACGTTATATGGGGTTTCTCGTCCCTCGCAGCCATCAGCGCACGGCAAACGCACGACCTGGGCCCTATTTGACGGCGATTGAAGTGTTGGCAAACGTTACAGATGATGTAATACGTTTGAACATTGGACGCCCTGTGCCACAATACTGCCGAACGACTCCGCCTCTGCGGCGGCAAATACGATAGGAATACCAGCATGAAGCGCATCCTTCTCATCGCCACGGGCGGCACCATCGCATCGACCGAGGACGGCAACGGCCTCTCCCCCGCCCTGACCGGTGAGGAGCTCGCTCAGAGCGTCCCCGAGATCTCGGGGCTCTGCGAGCTCGACGTCGTGCAGCCCATGAACATCGACAGCACCAACATGCGCCCCAGTGACTGGATGCGTATCCGCGACGTCATCGTCGAGGGTTATGCCGACCACGACGGTTTCGTGATTCTGCACGGCACCGACACCATGAGCTACACCGCGGCAGCGCTTTCCTACCTGATTCAGGACAGCCCCAAGCCCATCGTGCTCACCGGCTCGCAAAAGCCCATGGGCAATCCATTTACCGACGCCAAGCTCAACCTGTACCAGAGCCTGCTCTATGCGCTCGACGAGCACTCGCACGATGTCTCGATTGTGTTTGGCGGCGTCGCCATTGCCGGCACGCGCGCCCGCAAGCAGCGCACCATGAGCTTTAACGCGTTCATTAGCGTCAACTATCCGCCCATTGCCTACATCCGCAACGACCGCATCGTGCGCAACGGGCTCCACGGCACTCATCAGGGCGAAAACCCGGTGCGTTTCTACGACAGCATCGACCCGCGCGTATTTGTACTCAAGCTTACGCCCGGCGTAAACCCGGGCATCCTGGACGCCCTTGCCGATAGCTACGACGCCGTGATTCTGGAGACCTTTGGCATTGGCGGTATCCCCGAGTTTGGTGAGTCGGGCGAGTCGTTCCAAGAGGCAATTTTCCGCTGGGTCGATTCGGGCCGCACCGTCGTTATGACCACGCAGGTCCCCGAAGAGGGCCTCGATCTGGGCGTTTATGAGGTCGGCCGTGCTTACGCCGATCATCCGGGTATTTTGCGCGGCGACGACATGACCACCGAGACGCTCGTGGCCAAGACCATGTGGGCACTCGGCCAGTCACGCGATGCGGCAGAGATTCAGCGCCTGTTCTACAGCCAAGTCAACCACGACCGCATCCCGATGGCGTAATCAGATATCGATCGGTATCCCCTATTCAATGCCCTCGAGAAGCTCTGACACCGTCATGCCGAGGGCGGGCGCGATTTTAAAAAGAATCTTGAGTGTGAAATTTGCCGTTCCATCTTCGATTCTGTCGAGATAGGGACGGCTGATTCCTGCTGCCACACAAAAATCGACCTTGGAGATACCAAGGTCCCTGCGCGTCTGCTCGACTCGCTTGCCAAGAATCTGTTTCGCACGTTCGTCCATGCAGCCGAGTTTGAAATGGAGCCGAACAAAAACGTAAACTATAGTTTACGTTTTGCCGAATACACAGGAGTTTTCTATGTCGGGTTCTTCGATTTACGTACGGCGCGCAGATTGCCGCCGACGCGACACGCCGATTGCTCTTGTCGTTATCGAGGCCGACCAGCTCACGCCCGACGAGCGCACGGCCTTCACGCTATTATCGAGTCGCGTCGACACGGCACTTCTCCCCAACCCAAAGCAGGTCGAATTTGCAGCCCTCTGCCGACAGCGCGGCTGCGCATTCGACCAGGCCACCGTCATCGCCACCACACAGCACGGCCTTCCGTTGCTGTTAGAGGCTGCCGTCGCCCTCACGCTACGCGGTGCGGGATACGAAAACGAGGCCGCCGCCGACGTGGTCTTTAAACCACGATCGAGCGGCGGCCTCGCAGCAGCCATCGAATATGCTTGCAGGCTCGTCGCCTAAAGGGACAAGCTAGAATCCCAGCCCAAAGCCCGTTCCAGTGATCGCCGAATACATAAAGTAGACGTTGATCACATTGAGGAACACGCCCGTGACGCAGCCGTTGCGCAAATAGCGCTCGCACGTAAGTCGCGCCATCACAGCGGAGTCTTCGTTGTTCTTTGCCTGGCGCCCTGCCGTAAAGTACGTCGCAACACTCAGCAGCAGATTGAGCACCGGCAACGCCAGCAGCTCGTAGCTCTTGCCCCAGCGCGTCGCCTCGCCGGCGGCGTTGAACTTCGTTGCCACCTCGGGTCCAATGTTGGGAAGGACACATGCCGCAACCACGAGCGGAAGCACCGCAAGCACGAGCAGTGCGATACCCATGTAGCCGGCTTTTTTACCATATTTGAACATGCACGTCGTCCTTACACATTAAAGCGGAAGTGCACGACGTCGCCATCGGCCATGACATAGTCCTTGCCCTCGATGCGCAGCTTTCCGGCAGCCTTGGCGCCCTGCTCGCCGCCGAGCTCGATGTAGTCGTCATAGCCAATGACCTCGGCCTTAATAAAGCCGCGCTCAAAGTCAGTGTGGATGACGCCGGCGGCCTGCGGGGCGGTCGCACCCTGACGCACCGTCCAGGCCTTGACCTCCATCTCGCCGGCCGTAAAGAACGACTGCAGGCCGAGCAGCTTGTAGGCAGCCTGCGCGAGCACGTCCAGACCGGGCTGCTCCAGACCCAAGCTCTCCAGGTAGTCGGCCGCATCCTCGGGATCGAGCTCGGAAAGCTCGGCCTCGATCTTGGCGCAAATCGGCAGCGGCTTGACACCGTCGATGGGCGCCAGGTCCTCGTTGAGCATGTCCTCGTCCACGTTGGCCACATACAGGATGGGCTTCATGGTGAGCAGGAACAGGCCCTTGGCGGCGGCGCGCTCCTCGTCGGTCATCTCCATAGACGCAGCGCGCTTGCCCTCGTTGAGCCAGGCAAGCAGACGCTTGGCGACCTCGAACTTGGGCATGAGTTCCTTGTCGCGCTTGGCCTCCTTCTCGAGCTTAGGCAGCTGCTTCTCGAGCGTGCCCATGTCGGCCAGGATGAGCTCGGTCATGATGGTGTCGGCATCGCCGGCGGGATCGACGAACTCGCCCGTGCGGCCCACCTCACGCATGACGTTGGGGTCCTTAAAGTAGCGCACGACCTCGCAGATGGCGTCGGTCTCGCGGATGTTTGCCAAGAACTGGTTGCCCAGGCCCTCGCCCTCATTGGCGCCCTTCACCAGGCCAGCGATGTCGACAAACTCGACCGTAGCCGGCACAATGCGGCCGGGGTTGACGATGTCGGCGAGCTTTTGCAAACGGCTATCGGGCACATCAACGATACCCACGTTAGGGTCGATTGTGGCAAACGGGTAGTTGGCGGCAAGGCCGGTCTTTTTGGTAAGCGCAGTGAATAGCGTCGACTTGCCCACGTTGGGCAGGCCCACGATACCGATGGAAAGGGACACGACAGCTCCTTTTGGTACAAGTATTTCAAACTGCATAAGTATAGCGCCGCCGCAGCATCTGGGCGAACCCAGACACCACGGCGGCGCAAATGAAGCAGAGATTCGGGTCGCTAGCTAGTCTGCGAGCTTCTCCACTTGGTCGAGCATCTTATCGAGCTTCGCCTTTGCCTCGGCCTTGACCTTCTGGGCCTCTTCGTGGGCCTTGGCCTTCTGGGCGGCCTTTTCCTCGGCTTCGGGATCGACGACGACCAGGTTGGATGCATCGTGTTCAACGAGCTTGAGCGCATGCTCGGGACACACCTTGACGCAGGCTCCGCAACCAAGGCAATACGTGGACTCCAGTGCAAAGCGGCCGCTTCCCACCAGATCGCAGGCAAACGTGGGGCACACGTTGACGCACTCGCCGCACGACGTGCACTTGTCAAAATCGCACTCCGGCGTGTTCACCTGCATATTCTGGGCAAGCTCGGGGTGGCTCTGCAGCGTCGAGAGCACCAGCTGGCGGCCGTGCGTCAGCGTACGGCGGCGCTTGGCCGTCGTGGTACCACACATGGTGTTGAGCGTACGCTCGAGCTGAGTAATCTGGTGACGGTGAGCCTTCAGCTTTTGCGTCACCGAAGCCAACGCCGCCGTCGCCGGGTTGAGCTTGGTCACGGTCAGGCCCGTGGTGCGGGCAATCTTTTCCATGTACTCCTTGCGCTCATACTCGCGAAGCTTATGGCATTTGAGGCTCTTGGGGTCGACCTCCAGCCCCATGCCCGTACCGGCCCACTCCTCGGCAGTGGCGATGGCCTCACCCAGAATGTCCTCGCCACCGGTGTTGCGGCATTTATCGCACACGCCCAGCGGCAGGTAGACGCTCACGTTGGGATAGTCGGCCAGTACCGAGAACCAAGTCTCGGCCGTGATATCGCCTACGCAGGCGACGACGACCTCGTTCTCGCGCGGCATGCGCTTCAACGCGCGCGTGCAGGTAACGTAGGCGGTCTCGTGGCTCGTGGCAGCCGAGACAATATCGTCGTAGAGGTTTTTGGGCGCCAGGCGCGGCGAGATAATCGCCTCGGTCGGGCAGGCAGCGGCGCACAGACCGCACTTGCGGCAGGTGTCGAGAATCTCGATAGCGTCTTCCTCGACCTCGATAGCGTTGACCGGGCACACGTCCATGCACGCGGTGCAACCGCTCTTCTCGTTTTTGCAGGCCAGGCACGGAATGGTGTTTCCGCGCGGACGCTCCTTATAATCGGCAGGATTCCACTGCGGCGCCGACGGATCGAGTGCGTCGGTCACGCCGCCAAGCGGGTTTTTAAGGAAATCGAAACCCTTGCTGATCTCGATAATGTCATCAAACAGATCGTGTTCCTGCGCCATGCGCGGCCCCTCCCTGAGCAGTGCAAACAAGCGATAGATAATGATACGCTAACAGCTCGCACCTCGGCCAAATTACATGCAGAGCACCTTTGATGGAAACCAAAGGCGAAAGTCGTTTAAACCCATCGAGATCAACGTCTGTCAATGGCTCAACTGGATAAAATTTGACATCACTTCTTATCGTATCTTGCACCTTGTGTTGCACTAACCTTTTGACGTCAACATACCTAAATCTTGGGAGACAGATTATGGACCAGACCGCAACCGACGTGCGCCATATCGAGCGCATCAACCCGCCGCACCGCCTGCTCATGGCGCCCGGCCCCACCACCGTCGACCCGCGTATCCTCTCGGCGATGGCCACGCCCACCGTGGGCCAGTTCGACCCTTATATGCTCAAGATCATGGGCGAGGTGCAGGACATGCTGCGCTACACCTTTAAGGCTCCCGGCTACGAGGCCCTGATGGTCGACGGCTCCTCGCGTGCCGCCATCGAGTGCGCGCTGGTTTCCATCATCGCCCCCGGCGACAAGGTGCTCGTCTGCTCCGCCGGCCGCTTTGGCTCGCTGCTGGCCGAGATCGCCACGCGTGTGGGCGGCGACGTCACCGTCATCACCAAGGAGTGGGGCCACGTCTTTGAGCTCGCCGAGATCAAGGCAGCCATCGACAAGGTGCAGCCCAAGCTCGTCTGCACCGTCGCGGGCGACACCTCTACCACCATGCTGCAGCCGCTTGAGGGCCTGGGCGACATCTGCCACGCCGCCGGCGCCTTCCTCATGACCGACGCCACGGCTTCCTTCGCCGGCAACGACCTGCGCTGCGCCGAGTGGGGCATCGATATCGCCACCGCTGGCATGCAGAAGTGCATGGGCGGCCCGGCTGGCATCTCCCCCATCGTCGTCTCGCCCGAGGCATTTAAGGTCATGGTCGCGCGCAAGTCCATCGAGGAGGGCATTGCCGACTCCCCCGAGGACGTTCTGCCCGTGGACCAGCGCATCCGCTCCAACTACTTCGACTTCCCGCAGCTCGTCGATTACTGGGGCCCGCGCCGCATCAACCACCACACCGAGGCCACGCACATGCTCTACGCCGCGCACGAGACGCTGCGCCTCATCTGTGAGGAGGGCATCGACGAGGATATTGAGCGCCACCGCCTGAACGGTGCCGCCATGGCCGCCGGCGTTGCCGGCATGGGCCTCGAGCTCTACGGTGACCAGTCCACGCGCATGAACGACGTCATCGGCATCGTCATCCCCGAGGGCGCAACCGACGCCGTGCGCGCCGCGCTGCTCGAGAACTATGCCGTCGAGATCGCCAGCTCCTTCGGCCCGCTCAAGGGTCGCATCTGGCGCGTGGGCGTCATGGGCTGCAACGCCCGCAAGGACTGCATCATGACCACCCTGCTCGCCCTGGGCTCGGCTCTGCTCGACGCTGGCGTGCAGGTGGACATCACCGCCGGTGTCGCCGCCGCGGAGGCCGTCTACGCCGCGTAATCTTTCCGCTTCCCATACGCACAAAAGAGGGCCGCGACTCAAACGAGTCGCGGCCCTCTTTGTTTCTGCCAGATGCAATAACCCTTAAGCTACTTCGCCATCGAGCTGCTTTGCATCTACATCGCTACCGTTAAAGACGTCATAGTCGATGCCGTCTTGGCTCTTAGCGACAATGAGCGCGCAGAGCGCATCGCCAACGACATTGAGCGTCGTGCGCGTGGAGGCGACGAGGTACTCAAGACCGCCAAGGATTGCAATGGCATCCAAAGGAAGACCCAGCGCCGGAATAAGCATCGTAAGCGAGATAAGGCTCGCTCCGGGAGCGGCGGCAGTCGCCATGGACAGCGCGAACGAAATGAGCACGACCGTGATCAGCGACGCACCCGAGAAGTCCATGCCATACATCTGAGAAACGAACATGGCCGTCAGTGCCATATGGAGAGCAGAACCGTTGGAGTTCAGGGACACGCCGAGGGGCAGAACCAAATTTGCAACCTCGCGGTCGAGACCGACCTTTTCCTTGCAATCTTCCATTTCGATGGGAAGCGTAACGGCCGAAGAAATGGTCGTAGCGGCAAACAGCATCGTGCGGCCCATCTTTTTGATGAGCTTGAACGGAGAGAGACGGCAGATGAATGCGGTGATGAAGAAGAATACCAGCAAGAACGCTGCGACGCCAAATGCAAGAACCACAATGTACTTGGCGATAGGGATGAGCATGTCAAAGCCAAGTGCACCAATTGAAGCGGAAACGTAAGCAAAGATGCCGATAGGAGCAGCGTTCATCACGATCTTGATGATTCCCAGCAAGAGCTGCGAAAACTCGCAAACCCAGGAGAACACCACACCGTCCTTGCCCGTCTTCTCGCGATGAAGCACGATGGCGACACCCAAGAACACCGAGAAGACGATGCACTGGACAACGGAGCCCTGAGCAACGGAACTAATGATATTGCTCGGGAAGAAGTTGGTGAGGGTTTCCTGCCAGCTCGTCTGCGTCGCTTGGACATCTGTAGTGGCGTTGAGCACGAGCGCGCTGTTGGAAAGCCCCGCGCCGGGATGGAATACCACGCCGAGCAGCATGCCAAATACGGCCGCCAGGAAAGACGTCAAAAGGAACAGCAAGACTGCCTTAAGACCGATGTTCGAAAGCTGTCGAAGCGACAGAGAGCCGATAGCTTCGACGATCAGGCACATCACAAACGGCACGATGCCCATCTGGATAAGCCTAAAGAAGATATCACCGATAAATTTAATATCTGTCATTACGGAGCCAAATACGACGCCCGCGACAATACCGGCAACCGTGGCGATAGCCATGGCCGTTGTCGGGTTATACGTAAACTTGCGTTTTGCCTCTTGGGACATAATTCGCCTCTTTTCTATTAAAAAGCACCTGCGACTGTCAGCCTGTCGCAGGTGCCCATCTATACCAACGCTGCCCGTGCCTCCCAGAGCTGCGTAAGTACCAAGTATTTAGCGCACGATCGTGGTGCCGGCGCCCTCGTTGAGCTTAGCCAGGCACTCGAGCGAGGTGATCGTGGCGCGACGGCCCTCGCCGGACTGCACAAAGCGCATGCAGCCGCGAACCTTGGGCAGCATCGAGCCTGCGGGGAACTGGCCCTCCTCGATGTACTGCTCGGCCTCGGCGATAGAGATCGTCGAAAGCGCACGCTGCGTGGGCTTGCCAAAGTCGACGCAGACGTTGTCCACGCCCGTGCAGATCACCAGGTGATCGGCATCGACGGTCTCGGCGATCTTCTCGGCCGTAAGGTCCTTATCGATAACGCCCTCGACGCCATAGACGCCCTTGTCATCCTCGAGCACGGGGATGCCGCCGCCACCGGTGCAGATGACCACGATACCGGCATCGGCAAGCGCATTGATGCCAGCGCAGCCGGGAAGCTCCATGGGCTCCGGCGAGGGCACCACGCGACGCCAACCGCGACCGGCGTCCTCGATGTAGGTCTCGTTGGGGTTGGCAGCCATAAGCTCGCGAGCCTGCCCCTCGGAATAGAACGGGCCGATGGGCTTGGTGGGATTCTTGAACGCCGGGTCGTCCGGACTCACGGTCGCCGTCATGGCGAGCACCTGGACGAGCTTCTTGATGCCGGCGCGCTTAAGGGCGCCACGCATGGCGAGCATGGTCCAGTAGCCGATGGAGCCCTGGGTCATGGCAACGCAGGTGTCGAGCGGCATGGCCGGGTTCTTCTCGGAGTTGGCGGCCTCCTGCTGCAGCAGAAGATTGCCAACCTGCGGGCCGTTGCCGTGGGTGATGATGACCTCGTCGCCGGCAGCGATGAGCGGCACGATGTAGTCGCACGTGGCGTCCAGCGCCTTCATCTGAGCCTGCGCGGTGGGATCGTCGGTGAGGATGGCGTTGCCGCCCAGAGCGATAACGATACGCTCAGCCATAGATGGCCTCCTTCAAAAATGATGTCAAATAAAACCCTGGGGCCGATCGAGCTGACCGGCCCCAGAAATCAAGCGACGCGCCGTACAGGTGACGCGCCGAGAAACCTGCTACTCGGCGAAGCGGTTCTTGTGGTCCCAGCTGTTGATGTACAGCTTGTCGGAGACCAGGTAATCGTAGATGTCGTCGACGATCTCGATACCGCCGGCAGCGTCGCACTTGGCCTTGCGGATAAGGGCGCGCTCGCCGGGGTAGTACACCTTGTCGTAGCCGGGAGCGGGCTTGACGGCGCCCAGCTCGTCGAGGGTCTTGGACATGTGCTGCTTGAACTCGTCAAGACCGCAGAAACGGCTCGGGTCGATGACGATGTGCAGGTGACCAAGCTCGCGGCCCTCGGAGAGGTCGTGGTACATGGAGGAGACGTTCTGGCCAGCCGGCACGCCCAGCAGGATGCCGGAGAGGATGTCGACGACCATCATGAGGCCATAGCCCTTGGGGCCGGCGATGGCGCGCAGAGCGTTGACCTGGTGCGGGTCGGTGGTGGGGTTACCGTCGACGTCGACCGCCCAGCCGTCGGGGATGGAACGACCGGCGCTCTTGGCGTCGAGGATCTTGCCCCAAGCCTGAACGGTGGTGGCCATATCGAAGTTCACGAAACGATCGTCGGCCGTGGGGGCACCGAAGGCGATGGGGTTGGTGCCGTAGAAGGGCTCAGCGCCGCCGTAAGGGATGACCATGGGGTCGGACTGGCACATGGTGAGGCAGCACAGGTCGTTCTTGGCGGCCATCTCGGTGTAGTAGCCCAGAGCGCCGGTGTGGGAGACGCGCTTGACGCCCACGACGCCGATGCCGTTCTCCTTGGCGAGCTCCATGGCCTTCTCGAGGCCCAGGATAGCGAAGGGATAGCCGCAGCCGTTGTCGCCGTCGACGATGCCGGTGCAGGGGCCGGTCTGGGTCCAGGTCCACTTGGGATCGGTGGTAATGCCGCCCTTGGAAATGCGCTCGGTGTAGTACTCGACACGAACCTCGCCGTGGCTGTGCAGGCCGCGCTCGGACGACCAGGTGAGCACCTCGGCGGTCTTCTCGGCATGCTCCTCCGAAAGGCCGGCAGCCATAAACTTGTTCTTCATGAGGGTCTTGAGTTCTTCGCGCTTGACGAGCATGGTGACCTCCTATGGTCTACTTGAGGCAAGGTTAGGCGCTTGCCTCGGGTTTTAAACAAATCAAATAACGAATCCGACGACAGTGATACGCTACGCCGCTGTATGCACGGGACTCGCCGCGTGCGTTGCCACGTAGGAAAAGCCGATCGAAAGCCCCAGCAGGGCGTCGACACCCGACGTACTGCCGATCTGCTCGATCGTCGTCGCGGCATCGTCAAAGGCGTCAGCATCACGATCGCGCGTCGCGAGCAGCAAGTCGCGGTACACGGGGTTCACGCCGCCGCGAGAGAACGCGGCGACATAGGAGCAGGCAACCGGCGTGGTGCGTCCTACCGACTCCTTGGCAAGAAGATCGACGAGCCCGTCCGTCTGGCCAAAAGCGCTGCGGGCGCAGGCATAGCCCAGGAGCACGTCGTCTCCCGAGGGCGTAAGGCCAAGACCCCTGCCGCACAGATAGTGCACGTGATCGGCGATACGCTTGGGCGACGGGCCCTCGCGAAGGCCCGTGAGCGCACGCATCGTTTCCGTGCTGGGAGGAAGCCCCGAGCGCTCACGCAGACGGCGCTCCCCCAACCAGGAAAGAGCCCATCGCGCCGATTCGACATCGAACAGGGCCGGGACGGAGCAGTTAACGGGCTCCGCCCCCTGCAAATCAATCGACACGGTGCCGTCGGGGCGATACAGGCGCAGATATCCGTTGCGTACGGTGACGACCTGACCGGGCTTGAGGCCGTCCAGCACAAGCGACATCTCGCCTGCGGGAATGGTGATGCTCGTGCACGAGAATGCATCGGCATCGCGCCCCACATGCACCAGGGCGTCCTCGAGCTCGATATTGAAGCTCGTGTTGAACACGCTGTGCACATGGCCCATCAAGGGAGCGCGGAGCCCCTCGAGAGCATAGGGCGAAATCTGGACGGCCGTGAGTTCCATGGTGTTACTCGATTCCCAAGCTTGCGCAGTAGGCCTCGAGTGCCTTCTCAAAGCAGCCGAGCGGGGCGCGCACAGTGCCGGCACCGATCTGGCCGACGCCTGCCTTCTTGTGGGCAATGCCGGTGTTGATGAGCGGCGTGATGCCGGTGGCGACAACCTTGCGGATGTCGATGGCCTGGCAGGTACCCTTGAAGTCCCACGTGGGGATGGTCCAGGCGGGGTTGTGGGTGACGCAGATCTTCTCCATCTCGTTGGAGGTGGCAAGAGCGTCCTCAAAACCGCCGGCACCGACGAAGCGGGTGACGCCGGGGGCGGCGATCATAGCCATGGCGCCCACGCCCACGGTCTCGGTGATTGCGGAGTCGCCGATATCGGGGTTGGCATCCTCGGGGGCAAAGCCGGTAAAGTACAGGCCGTTGGGCGTGTTGACGGGAGCGGTGAACCACTCGTCACCGAGCGAGGAGATGCGCACGCCAAAGTTCTCGCCGTTGCGGCACATGGTGGTGACGACGCAGCCCTCGTGATCCTTGCGGACGTAGTCGACGATGGACTTGCCCATGGCCATCATGATGTTGAGGAAGAACTGGTCGGTATCGGCCAGGAACTGAATGACCTCTTCCTTCTCCTTGGCGTCCCACTCCATGCGGGTGATGAGGGGTGCGACCTCCTTAAGGAAGCACAGGGAAGCGGCGATGTTGCGCTGGTGGAACTCGTCGCCCATGGTAATGGCCTTGGCAACGAGAACGTTGAGGTTGATGCCATCCTCCTTGAGCTTGAGAGCCGCAGAGAGGACGGGGCCGAGCACGTCGCGCATCCAGCGCAGGCGGTTGACGACTTCCTCGGAGTAGGCGCCAAAGCGCAGCACCTTGCCGATGCCCTCGTTCATGGTGCAGTAGCCCACGGTGCCGTCAACGCGGTTCTCGACCACGACGAGCGGCATGTTCTGCGAGGTGATGCCGCCCATGGGGCCCACGGCGCGGACGTGGTGGCACGGAATGAACTTGACCTCGCCGCTCTCGAGCAGCTTGCGGGCGTCGGCCTCGTTGTCGGCCCACTCCTCAAAGAGGACGGCACCGACGCAGGAGCCCTGCATGGGGTCGGTCATGTGGCTGTACTCAATCGGAGGACCGGCGTGCAGGATGACCTTGCCGTTGATCTCGGGGATGAGGTCCTTGGCCGGACGGACGTCAACCAGGAAGGGCTGGGAAGCGCGGAAGCGCTCGACGATGTTGCCGTTCTGCTCATCGATCTCGTCGTGCTTGGCGAGCTCGGTCAGAAGATGAATCATGCGCTTGTTGCCGCCTGCCATGGGCTTCCAGGCATACTGGACGGCCTTGGCGCCGTACTTGACGAGCGGATCGACAAAGCTCTCGACACCGACGTTGATAACGCGCGGCTTGGTGGTGAGGAGCTCCATCACGGCCTCGGAAGGCTCGGGGAGCGGAGAGTTGTCCTTGACGGCGTAGTCGACGGTCGGACGGTCGGCCTCGGTGTAGTCGATACCCTTGAAGGCAAGCGCGGCACGAACGGCGCGGGCATTGCTCGACTCCATGACGGCGCCGGCATCGGCCAGCAGCTTGACGGAGCGGTCGTAATCCTGCGGATCGTGGCTGGTGCCCACAACGGTGCCCACAAAGTGGAGCTCGCGGCCGTCGGCACGGGCGGTCTCGATGCACTCGGTGATGACCGGAGCAAGCTCGGCGGCCATATCGGGATGGCAACCATAGCCGAGCACGCAGTCGAAGACGATGACGCCCGTGGTGGGCTTGGCGGCGTACTCGCGCATCATCTTGACGCGGACCTCGGGGTCGATCATGGGGTGCGGACGGCCCTGGGTGTACACGTCGTCGCCCAGGTCGATAACGTCATAGCCGCCGTGACGCAGCATGTAGCCGTCTTCTTTGATGATGTGACCGAGCTCGAGCGCCTCGGTAATCATCATCGCGGCCTCGCCGGCAAGGGTGCCGCCGGAGTAGAGACCCACGACGGTCTTGTCCTCGGCGAGGGGCTCGGCGACCGTAACGTCGACGGGCTCACAGTAGTTTGCCTTGACCTCGCGGCCGGCAGCCAGATCCACGGCAATCTGCGCGCACTCCTCCAGGGTGTGGGCCAGATGCACGTGACCCAGATGGGCCTCGGGCTTCTCGCCAATAAAGATGGCGACGACCGGCTTCTCGCACTTCTCGAGCAGGTCGATGACCTCGTCGCGGACCTCGGGCGCGGGCGGCTTGGAGATAACGCAGATAACGTCGGTGGCGTCATGGTTCTCGAGCGCCACGATGGCGTCCTTAACGGTCACAGCGCCGACCTTGGCGTTAAGGTCGCGGCCGCCGGTGCCGATGGCATGCACGCAGCCGCCACCCATACGGTCGATGGCGCAGGTGACTTCCTGGATGCCGGTGCCCGAAGCGCCGACGATACCGATGTTGCCGGGGTTAATCACGTTGGTAAAGGCCACGGGCACGGAGCTGATTACGCCGGTGCCGCAGTCGGGGCCCATAAAGAGCAGGCCCTTCTCGTGCGCCTTCTGCTTTAGACGAACCTCGTCCTCCAGGGCAACGTTATCGGTAAAGGAGAACACGTTGAGGCCAAGGTCGAGTGCGCGCTCAAGCTCGGGAGCAGCATACTCGCCGGGAATGGAAAAGAGTGCCAGGTTGGCGTCGGGGAGCGCCGCCACGGCCTCCTCCCAGGAGGTAGCGGTGGTGTTGCCGCCATCGGCAGCCTTCTTAACCGAAAGGTCGTCGAGGAAGGCCTCGGTCTCGGAGAGCACCTCGTCCACGATCTTCTCGTCATCGGCCTCGACGACGATCACCATGTCGCTGGGGTTGGCAGCGGCGGCCTCGGGCGTCAAAAGGCCTGCAGCATCATAGATGTCCTTGTTGGCATCGGTGCCCATCATGATCTGGCTCTGGACCACGCCAGGCATGGCGTTGATCTTATTGGTGAGCAGCATCAGGTTGATGGAGTCCTGATACGAGTTTTGCTTTACAACCGTATAAAGCATCTGCATCGCCGACTTTCTATATGTCTCGGTGGGTGTACCGTCACGCTGTAGGCCGTAACGGCAACGAGCGTCTGATGACAGTAAACCATGCACCAAGGTTCCATTCATTATCTTGAGTGTCTAGCGATTTGGACTCGACTTTATCCACAGTGGACATTGTTGGTGTTTTCCTTAGTCAGTATTGTGTAAGCCAACGCACGGAATCGACGTTGCACCACGCGCCTCGCCGATCCTCAACCAATTTATAAGGAGTGTAGATATGAGCACCTCCGTACAAGATGTGGAATCGGTTCGCGACTGGCTCGCATCCTTCGGTACCGATAAGACCGGTGGCATGACCCGCCTGCTCTTTACGCCCGAATGGCTCGACGCCCAGCTCGCCCTCAAGCAGAAGTTTGAGGATATGGGCATGGTTGCCGAGTTCGATGAGGTCGGCAACCTCGTGGGCACCTATCCTGGCACCGACGGCACCGATGACGTCATCGCCTGCGGTAGCCACGTCGACACCGTCGTTCACGGCGGCAAGCTCGACGGCGCCCTCGGCATCTTCGGTGGCTACCTGGCCATTAAGGATCTAGTCGAGACCCACGGCGCCCCCAAGAAGTCCCTCCGCGTCATCTCTATGGCCGAGGAAGAGGGCAGCCGCTTCCCCTTCGTCTTCTGGGGCAGCAAGAACATGGTCGGCACCGTTCCCGAGTCTGCACTCGAAGGCGTTGCCGATAACGACGGCGTCACCTTTACCGAGGCTATGAAGAACTGCGGCTTTGGCGTTCGCACCGCCCACACGAGCCCGCTCGACAACGTCAAGGCATTCCTGGAGCTCCACATCGAGCAGGGCAACACCCTCGAGATGGAAGGCAAGAAGGTGGGCGTCGTCACCGCCATCACCGGCCAGCGTCGCTACAACATCCGCCTGCACGGCGAGGCTAACCACGCCGGCACGACCCGCATGTGCTATCGCCACGACGTGGTCCAGGTCTTCTCCCAGATTGTGACCGAGTCCATCGCGAAGGCTAATGCCGAGGGCGATCCACTGGTACTCACCTTCGGTCACATCGAGGTTACCCCCAACACCGTCAACGTCGTTCCCGGCGATGCCATGTTCACCATGGACTGCCGTCACACCGACAAGGACACGCTCGTCCGCTTCTCCGAGGAAATCGAGGCCGACATGGCCCGTATCGCTGCCGAGCACGGTGTGGAGATCGAGATCGACCGCTGGATGGACGAGGACCCCGTTCCCATGAACGCCGAGCTCGTCGCCAAGATCGAGCAGGTCGCTAAAGACTCCGGCGCCAACTACCGCATGATGCACTCCGGCGCCGGCCACGACTCCCAGGTTATCGCCCCGCATGTTCCGACCGGCATGCTCTTTGTCCCCAGCGTTAAGGGCATCAGCCACAACCCGGCCGAATACACCGAGGGCGAAGACCTCAAGGCCGGCATCGACATGCTCGGCGCCGCCCTCTACAACCTTGCCTACTAGCGGCTCTATGCCCTTACGAAGGGAGGCGTCATGCCTAACCCTCAATCCGTCGATTACCAGGTAACCGACGAGGAAGTCGAGCGTTACCGCGCCCGCGGCTACAACGACGACATGCTCCCCAAGACCGCCGAAAAGCGCAACATGGGGGTCAAGAACTACTTCACCCTGTGGATGGGCTCCGTCCACAACATCCCCAACTACGCTGCGGTGGGCGGATTCCTTTTCCTAGGTCTCTCCCCCATCAACGTTATGTTTGCCCTTGTGGTTAGCGCCCTGTTGGTCGCAGCCTTTATGGTGATCAACGGCGAGGCAGGATCCAAGTACGGCATCCCCTTTGCCATGCACCTGCGCTCCACCTATGGCAACCTGGGCGCCAAGCTGCCCGGCTTCCTGCGTGGCTGCGTTGCCGCTATCGCCTGGTTCGGCCTTCAGACCTACACCGGCTCCCTTGCCCTCACCATTATCCTGGGCAAGATCTTCCCCGGTTTCTTGGAGATCGGCGACGGTGCGCAAATCCTGGGTATCGGCATTCCGCAGCTCATCTCGTTTACCATCTTTTGGGTCCTCAACGTGGCAATCGGCCTGGGCGGTGGCGGTATCCTCAACAAGTTCACCGCCATCCTTTCCCCGCTCATCTACGTCGTCGTCATCGGTATGACCGTCTGGGCAATCAGTGCTGCCGGCGGTCTGGGCAACATCCTTGCCTTTAGCCCCCAGGCAGCCGAGGACTTCAACCCCGTGTTCGTCTTCTTGATGATCCTGAACTCCGTCATCGCCGTTTGGGCAGCTCCGGGCGCCAGCGTCTCCGACTTTACCCAGAACGCCACGTCCACCGCAACCCAGCGTCGCGGCCAGACCCTCTCCCTGCTCGTCGCCTACGTGGTCTTTGCCTTCTGCAGCGTCGTCATCCTTATCGGCGCCTCGCTTGCCACCGGCACGCAGCACTGGGACATCACCACGGTCATCGACTCTTGGGATTCCATTCCCCTCGTCGTCTGCGCCACGGGAGTCTTTTTGCTCACCACCATCTCCACCAACGCCACGGGCAACATCATCCCGGCTGGTTATCAGCTGGCAGCCCTGTTCCCCAAGAAGCTTACCTATCGTAGCGGCGTTGTGATCGCAAGCGTCATCAGCTTTGCCATCATGCCTTGGAAGCTCATGGAAAACTCCAGCTCCATCTACCTGTTCCTGAACACCATCGGCGCCGTGCTCGGTCCCGTCGCCGGCGTTATGATCGCCCACTACTACTTTGTCGCCAAGCGCCAGATCGACCTCGACGCGCTCTACATGGACATGAACGACCAGGACAAGTCCAACCCCTATCAGGGCGTCAACGTTCCGGCCTACATCGCGACCATCGCGGCGCTCGTCATCTCGCTCTCGGGCCAGTTTATCCCCGCGCTCTCGTTTATCTCAGGCGTCTCTTGGTTCGCAGGCTCCATCTCGGCCTTCGTAATCTACCTCGCCATTCACAAGCTTTCCTCGTCTAAGGCACAGGCCAAGGCCGAGTAAAGCAACCACGCAGGCCCTCGCCTGCAGGAGCGCACGCTCCGCCCCATCTTCAACCTCGCCAGGGACGCGCTGCTGGCGCGCAAACGGCGCGTCCCTGTAAAGGTCCTTTCCACAACGTCTGTTAAGAATGCAGACACCCTACCTAAGGGAGGAACAATGTACGACCTCGTAATTAAAGGCGGTACCGTCATCCTCGAAGACGGCGAGACCGTAACCGACGTTGCTGTAACCGATGGCAAGATCGCCGCTATCGGCGCCGATCTTGAGGGCACCGAGACCATCGATGCCACCGGCCTCGTTGTGAGCCCGGGCATGATCGACGGCCACGCCCACATCACCGACCCCGGCGGCGGCTATCGCGACGGCTGGGAGGGCTACCTCACCGGCACCGCTGCATGCGCCAAGGGCGGCATCACCTCTATCGTCGAGATGCCCCTCAACCAGGTTCCCGCCACCACCAACGGCGAGCGCCTCGCTATCAAGGAGGCTGCTGGCGCTGGTAAGCTCCGCGTCGACGTCGCTTCTCTGGGCGGCCTGACCCCCTACAACCTCGACGGCGGCATCCAGGAGCTCGCCGACGGTGGCGTCGTGGGCTACAAGGCATTCGTCGCCAGCTGCGGCGACCGCACCATCCCCGACAACGGCGACTTTGAGGACGTCGACGACTACTCGCTGTGGGAGGGCATGCGCCAGATCGCCAAGACCGGCAAGGTGCTCGATGTTCACTGCGAGAACGCCCCCATCACCAACAAGCTCGGCGCACTCGCCAAGGCTGCCGGTAAGGGTAAGGTCTCCGACTACGTTGCCACCCGTCCCCCGTTCACCGAGGCCGAGGCCGTCCGTCGCGTGATCTTCTTCGCCAAGCAGACCGGCTGCCGCGTCAACATCTGTCACTGCACCTGCAAGGAGGCCGTGGCCGAGGTTATCGCCGCTCAGCAGGAGGGCTACGACATCACCTGCGAGACCTGCCCGCACTACCTGTACTTCACGACCGACGAGCTCGACGCCATCGGCAACATCACCAAGTGCTCTCCCCCGATTCGTGACAAGGCCCAGCAGGACGCCCTGTGGAAGCTGCTCGCCGACGGTTCCATCGCCATGGTCGTCTCCGACCACTCCCCCTGCACGCCCGACCTCAAGGCTCCCGAGAACGCCTTTGACGCCTGGGGCGGCATCTCCGGCATCCAGAACTGCATGGATGTCATGTACGACGAGATGGTCCAGAAGCGCGGCATGAGCGCAGCTCTGTTCGCCAAGGTCATGTCCACCAACGTCGCCGACCGCTTTGGTCTGGCCGACAAGGGTCGCATTGAGGTTGGCAAGGATGCCGACTTCTGCCTGATTGAGCCCAACAGCCCCTACACGCTGCAGGCCGACGATCTTGAGTACAAGAACAAGATCACGCCCTACATCGGCCGCACCATCGGCTGCCAGGTCGCCCGCACCATCCTGCGCGGTGAGACCACCTATGCAAAGGGCGAGGGTGTCTGCAAGGACTTCCCCGGCAAGTTTGTCAAATAGCGCCCACACGCTTTAAAACGGGGCCCGCTCACCTTTGAGTGTCGGGCCCTTCACCTGTTCCATCGACCGTAAGGGGCTTCATCCCATGACCACCAAGGCAACAACTCAAACGCCCTTCTGGAAGCGCGCCATCGTGGTGCTCGCCCTTGGCTGGGTTGTCATCTGGATCTCGCGTATGATGCTCACCCCCATTTACTCGGTGCTTTCCGAGTTCTTTGGCGGCGTCTCTAACGCGCAGCTCGGTCTTATCTCGAGCTTCTACTTTTTGGGCTATGTGATCATGCAGATCCCCTCGGGCATCCTGGTCGATCGGTTTGGCATGAAGGCCGTGGTCATCCCCGGCTTTATCGTGTTTGCCGTGGGCACCGTCATCATCGCGCTTTCGGGCACGCTCGAGATGCTCTATGCCGGCAGCCTTATCTCTGGTGCTGGATGCGGCACGTTCTTTGGCATCGCCTACACCATCACCAACGTGTACGTGCCGGGCGATAAAAAGAGCCTTGCCACCGCTATCGTCAACTCCGGCACTGCCGTGGGCTCCGGCCTAGGCCTGGTTTCGGCCAGCTGCCTGGTAAGCACCGGCGTGCTCCCCTGGCAGACCCTCGCTGCCTCCACCGCTGTGCTCGCCCTCGTCATGGCTGTAGTCTTTGCGCGCACCCTGCCCGGGCAGAAGGAGGCTGCGGCACCGGCCACCATCGAGCAAAAGCTCGATTCGGCCGCACCCAAAAAGAGCGGTCTGGGCAAGCTCTTTAAGCCGCAGATGATTGCTGCCTATATCGTCTACTTCTCCACGCTCTACATGTATTACCTCATTAGCACGTGGCTCCCCAACTTCTTGGGTACCGAGCGTGGCTTTGCCGATAGCCTCACAGGCATCGTGTCCTCGCTCGTCTTTTTTGCCGGTATTCCCGGCGCGCTCATCTTTAGCCGCCTTGCCGACAAGATGCCCACCAAAAAGGTGCCGCTGATCGTTGGCCTCGAGCTTATTGCCAGCGTCTTTGCCCTGGTCATGATCCAGAGCACCAACCAGACCGTCGTTGTCGCCGGCATCGTCGCCTACGGTTTCTTTGGCAAACTCACCGTCGAGCCCATCATCATCAGCTGGCTTGGACAGTTTGCCCCCAAGGGCTCTGTCACCACCATGTTTGGCGTCTTCAACTTCTTTGGCATGAGCGCCTCGGTGGTCGCCCCCACCGTCACGGGTTCTCTTACCGACTCGCTCGGTTCGGGCGTCTGGGGCTTCTACCTTGCAATCTTGATCATCCTCGTGGGAACGGCGGCCTTCTTGGTCATCGACCGCATCTGCGCCAGCCGCGCCCGCGCCTAACTTCGTTTACTTATCAACGCCCAAAAGAAAGGAAACAATCATGGGCTACCGTAACAACAACACTGGCTATCGCGACGACATTCTGCAGAACCGCTCCGTCGTCAAGCGCAACTGGGCTGTCATTGAGCCCGACGGCTGCGTCAAGAACGTTATCCCCGGCTTCGAGAACTGCGACGTCACCATCCTGGGTTCGCCCAAGCTCGGCGGCACCTTCGTCGATTACCTGCTGACCGTGCATGAGGGCGGCAAGAACGCTCAGGGATGGGGCCAGCCGGGCGAGGAGCTCTTCATCTACTTCTTCGACGGCACCGTCGAGGTTTCCGATGGCGAGACCACCCAGACCGTGACCGACGGCGGCTACATCTTCGTCCCCGAGGGTAAGAAGATCTTCTTTGAGAACAAGGGCGAGGGTGACGCTCACGGCTTTATGTACAAGCGTCTCTACGACCGCATCGAGGGCCACGAGGCCCACACCGTAATCGGCAACTCCAACGATCTTGAGTGGGTCGACTACGAGGACATGACCGACGTCAAGTGCTGCGACTTCCTGCCCAGCGCCACCGATCTTGGCTTTGACATGAACATCCACATCCTGGCCTTTAAGCCGGGCGCGTGCCACGGTTACGTGGAGACCCACTTCCAGGAGCACGGCGCCTACATCTTCTCCGGCGAGGGCATGTATGTGCTCGAGGACCAGTGGCTGCCCGTCAAGAAGGGTGATTACCTCTACATGGGCGCTTACTGCCCGCAGGCCGCCTACGGCATCGGCCGCGACGAGGACTTCGCCTACATCTACAGCAAGGACTGCAACCGCGACGTCCGCCTCTAAATCATTCCTGGGTTTCGGGGTACTCCTCTCCTCTCTCTCCTAACCACGTGTGAGGTGCCCTACCCGTCTTCAACCTGCCCCGCGGCGCCGCGTGCGCCACGGGGCGCTTTTGCACTACCATCTGATGTGACAATGGGACTGTCTCCCAGTCACATGCGACCGCAAAGGAGCCCTCATGAACGTATCAGATGCGCTGCTGCTTCCCTCCTTCGAGGGCGCCACCGTCATCGCCGGCCGTGCGGGCCTGGATCGTGAGGTCTCCACCGCCATGATCGTCGAGGCCCCCGATATCGAGTCGTGGGGCAAATCCGGCCAGATGCTCATCACGAGCTTCTATGCCTTTGAGAACCTCTCCGCTGACGGGCTCACCTTCTTCTTTGATAAAGCAGATGAGCTCGGCATCGGGGCGATTGTCTTTAAGCCCGAGCGCCTTTTGGCAGAGGCACCGGCTCAGATCGTCAAGCTTTGCGACAAGCACGATCTTCCGCTCATTCAGATTCCCGCCGACACCAAGTATGAGGGCCTGCTGCTCGACGTGCTCGGCAACTTCCTAGACTCCAACCTCACACTGCTCAACCGCTTCTATGACCTGCATCGTCAGACTATGGACCTGGCCCTGCGCGAGCCTACCGTGCTCGAGATTCTGCTCAAGCTGCGCGGCCTCATTCATGCCGATATCACGTTTTTCGACAGCACCAAGGATCGACGCACCACCACGAGCCAAGAGCTTTCGCGCTTTACCATGCCGCGCTTGACGGAGTTCGACGAAAACCAGTACCGCAGCCATCGCTATTTTGACGCTGAGCTTACCTACCCCGAGCTTACGCGCCATGCGACTGCGGTGCTCATCCCCAGCTCCGATGACCAGATCTACTACTTGATCTTGCACGTTAAGGTCGCGCGCCTTTCCCCGCTCGACATCATGGCGGTCGAAAACGTCGTGTCGCTGCTACAGATGGAAATCCTTAAGCAAAACGCCCTCGACCGTAAGATCTTCTTCCAGAACAACAATGTGATGCGCGAACTGCTCACCGAGTCTTCGCTCGACCCCGAGCGCGTCATGAACAGCTTGCAGTCGCTGGGCATTGGTGCCTTCCCCCATTACGAGGCCCTGATGCTCAAGGTCAACCTCGTCGACCCCAATGCCATCGATCGTCGCGGCGATATCTTGATTATGACGCGTCGCCGCCTCAAGATGCTCTATCCCGAGACCGCCTACCTGGAGATGAACGATTCGATCGTCTTTTTGCATAACGTCAAATCGCCCCAGGCCCGCTACGATTCGGCTGATATCAAGACGATTATGAAAGATGTCGCCATGGTGCCGGCGCTGCCAGCGTTTTCGTACCTGGGCGCCATCTCGTCGCTTGGAACGTCGTCGAACCTGCCCGACCTGATGCGCGAGGTCACCGAGATTGAGCGCTTCTTTGATGGCGAGCAGTATCACGGCCGCATCATGCGCTTTGAGGATTTGGGCATCTACAAGCTCTTTATGCAGGTAACCGATGCCACCGAACTCACGCGCTTTATCGATCCGCGCGTACGCGAGCTCCACGACCGCAGCTTCGAGTTCTTTGAGACGGCCTCGGTCCTGTGCGAGAACAACCTCAACTACCAGGAAACGGCCCGCCAGCTCTTTATGCACCCCAAGACGATCCGCTACCGCTCCGAGCGCATCCAAAAGACGACCGGACTCGACTTCCACAACCCCGACGATCGTCTGCAGATTGCACTGGGCTCGCGCATCTTCCGCCTGCTCGATAAGGAGAACTAAATGGAGCTCGAGATTTGCGCCGGCAAGATCAAGGTTCCGGCGACGGTCCATGCGATTGAGGGATTTTCCAATGGCTGCGCCATCGTCTATTACCACGGCGGCGGTTTTTTGTATGGCGAGCGTGGCGACCTGCCGGAGCCATACGTCGATATGATTACCGCCGCCGGCTATACGCTGGTGGCTGCTGACTATCCCCTCGCGCCCGAGTGGCCGCTTGAGTGCTCGGTGGAGCTTTCGTTCCAGGCACTTTGCCAGCTGGTCGAGCACGAGCTTGCCGAACTCGGCTGCGATCGCTACGTGCTCTTTGGCCGCTCGGCAGGAGGCTATTTAGCGCTCAAGATGGCAGCCGAGCTTGCCTCCAAACGCCCCGATTTGCAGCAGCCTGCCGCCATCTGGGACTTCTATGGCTACTGGAACCTCGAGGATCCGTTTGTGAGTACCCCGAGCGCCCACTACGCGGCCATGCCCGCCGTGGGTGCCGCAACGGTTAGCGCACTCACGGGACCTTCTGGCTCCCTGGTGTTTGAGGGCCCCAAAGCCACGAGGTTTTCCCTGTATGTGCATGCGCGCCAGCAGGGATCTTGGGGGCGCATGCTGGGCGTGGACGAGAACAACGTCGCCGTGATGTCGTTGACGCGCGAAAATCTTGAACGCCTGCCTCCCGTATTTATCACGGCAAGCACCGGGGACAACGATGTTCCCCTCAAGCAGTCCAAGTCACTCATGCGCGCCGCCAAACAACGCCAGATGCACCAGGTGTACTATCTGGAACACGACTTTGACCGCGACACCGCCAATCCCGTAGGGCGCGAAACCTATCAAGCCGCCCTTGCCTACCTATCCGAAGTACTCGGCTAACAACGAAAGGACCGCATTATGATAATTGCACTGCTCGAGCCGCTGGGAGTACCCACGCAGACCATCGACGAGCTCGCCGCACCGCTCAAGGAAGCTGGCCACGAGTTTGTCTACTTTGACACCAAGACCACCGATCCGGCCGAGCTCGCCCGCCGCAGCGAGGGCGCCGAGGTCGTCATGATCGCCAACAACCCCTACCCTGCCGAGGTCGTCGCCGGCGCCGACGCACTCAAGATGATCGCCGTCGCCTTTACCGGCATCGATCACGTGGGGCTTTCCGCCTGCCGCGAGCGCGGTGTTGAGGTGCGCAACTGCGCCGGCTACTCCGACGTTTCGGTCGCCGAGCTTACCCTTGGCCTTACTATCGACGTGCTGCGCAAGGTGGGCGCCGCCGATGCCGCCGTTCGCGCCGGCCAGACGAGCGCCGGCCTTGTGGGCACCGAGATCTGCGGCAAGACCGTAGGCATCGTGGGCTGCGGCAAGATCGGCTGCGCCACGGGTCGCCTCTTTAAGGCTTTTGGCGCCCGCGTGCTGGGCTATGCCCGCCATGAGCACCCCGAGGCGGCCGAAGCCGGTATTGAGCAGGTCTCACTCGAGCAGCTGCTTGCCGAGTCCGATATCGTGAGCCTGCACCTGCCCAACAACGATGCCACGCGCAAGAGCTTTGGCACCGAGCAGTTCGCCCAGATGAAGGACGGCACTGTCTTTATCAACTGCGCTCGCGGCGCTATCGTGGACAACGATGCCCTCGCCCAGGCGCTCAACGACGGCAAGCTCGCCGGTGCCGGCATCGACGTCTTTGATATGGAGCCGCCGATCCCTGCCGACTACGCCCTCGTCAACGCCAAGAACTGCATCTTTACGCCGCATGTTGGCTTCCTTACGCACGAGGCCATGCAGCGCCGCGCCAAGATCGAGTTCGACAACGTTGTCGCCTACGTTGAGGGCCGCGCGCAGAACGTCTGCGAGCTGTAACGCATGCTCGATACGAAAAGTGGCGGGCTCGTCGGGTTGGTTTCCCGGCGAGCCCGCCACTTTTATGTCCTTGCAAGTTGCCCGGATGGGCTGTCGATAAGGCCTACTCGTCCCAGGTCACAAACGACCAGTCGACATCGGCCTTGGTGTGATAGGTGGGGTGGCTGTGGATGCGACCCACGAGCAGCACCGCCTCGAGCTCGTAGCCATTCTCGACGCCGAGCACCTGGCGCGCGTAATCACTCGAAGCACCGCCGTCGTTTGCCTCGCGCAGGCGGCTCTGGATCCACACGCTGCCCAGACCCAGGTCATCGGCCATAACGTGCATGTTCTCCATGGCGATGGAGCAGTCCTCCACCCAGGTATCGGACACGCCTGGATCGCCGAAAACCGCAATGGCGGCACCGGCGGTCTTAAACGCAGCCGGAGCGGGCTTGCGCATGCCGGAGAGCTCTTCGAGCTTCTCGGGGTCGGTCACGACCACAAAACGCCACGGCTTCTTGCCCTTGCCCGTGGGGCCAATGAGACCGGCAGTCAGAATCTTCTCGAGCTCCTTGCGGCTCACCGGCTCACCCGTATACGAACGAACGCTGCGGCGCTTCATCAAGATGTCCATTAAAGCCATCGTGTCCTCCTTTGTCGGTAGAATGCCATCCTTATTGTGGACCGATGGACGGCGAGCTGGTATATCCGCTATAGATAGAAATTGCTTCCCAAATTACCCTCATTAGGCAAGAAGTCTAAACTCCAGCGCCATATCCGTCATCAGTGGACAAACAAGATTGGTGCAAACAAACCTGACCCCTTTGCACCACTTGGTGCATGGGGGTCAGGTTTGTTTGCACCAATACAACAAGGGGGCAAAGCCGCTGTCGACCTTGCCCCTTGTTCGTCGATTAAACTATTCGCCTGAACTACTCATCCATGAGATAGTAGTGGCCCAGAGCGTCGGCACCCAGGATGGCGTTTGCGACCATCTCGGGCGTCACCTCAAACGGCATGTTGCACATGGTATCATCGGGCGCGCAGGCGGCCTCGGCGACAATCATGGCCTTCTCGCGCGTAAGCTCGGCAACGCCAAGTTCCTTCATCGTGACCGGCAGGCCCAGCTCAATGCAGAAGCCCAAGACTTCCTCGAGTTTCTCAGTCGGAGCATCCTCGAGTACCAGCTGGACGATGGTGCCAAAGGCGACCTTCTCGCCGTGATACATGCCGTGGCACTCGGGCAGCATCGTCAGGCCATTGTGGATGGCATGAGCAGCAGCAAGGCCCGAGCTCTCAAAGCCAATGCCCGAAAGCAGCGTATTGGCCTCGATGATATGCTCGACGGCAGGCGTGAGCGCACCCTTCTCCAGCGCGACCTTGGCCTTGACGCCATCGGCCATAAGCGTCTCGTAGCAGAGCTTGGCGAGCGCCAGACCGGCCATGCCGCCCTTGCCGCCAGCGCAGGTGCCACCGTCGGCATCATGCGTCGCCTGGGCCTCAAAGTAGGTTGCGAGCGCATCGCCCATACCGGAAACCGTCAGGCGCACCGGGCTCGCCGCGATAACCGTCGTATCCATCAGGACAATGTTGGGGTTTGCCTTAAGGAAGAGATATTTATCGAACTGGCCATCGTCGGTGTAGAGCACCGAAAGCGCCGAACACGGGGCATCGGTCGAAGCAATGGTGGGGCAAATGATAACCGGGGACTCCAGGTAATAGGCGACGGCCTTCGCGGTGTCGAGGATCTTGCCGCCACCGACGCCGACGATGATGTCGCAACCGTTGTCGCGAGCGAGCGCAACCAGGCGATCGACCTCGCCCTTGGAGCACTCGCCGTTAAAGTCCTCAAACAGCAGCTCGGCCTTAGCCTCGGCAAAACCGCCCTCGATCTTGGCACCGACGCGCTTCTTGCCCGAAGGCGTCACGATGACGAGGGCCTTAGCGCCGAGCGGCTCGACATAGGAGCCGAGCTTGGCGAGCTCGTCCGGACCCTGGATGTACTTGCTGGGGCTATTGAAAATTGCAGCCATAACTATCCCATTCTCTAAAAGAAAAAAGAAAGGGGCTCCGTACAGATACGTGCGGAGCCCCTCGTTACGATAACAAGAGTCGATTAGAAATCGATATCGGTGTCGTAGTAGCAGGCCTTGAGAATCTTCTCGAAGTCGGCAGCCTTGGTCTCACGCGGGTTCTCCGGCGTGCAGGCGTCCTGCTCGGCGTTCGCGGCGATCTCGGGGAGTTTGGCGAGGAACTCCTCCTCGGAAACCATCTGCGGGTTCTCGGCGTCGACCTTCACGCCACCATTCGCGTAATCCTTGATGGACTGCGGAATGTTGAGCTGGTCGTTGAGGTCGCGGATCTTCTGGACGAGCGCAGCGATAAGCTCCTCGTTGGTCTCGCCGGGAAGGTGCAGGATCTCCTTGGCCACGTAAGCGTAACGCTCGGCAGCGCGCGGATCCTTGGAGTTCCACTGGATGACCTTGCCAAGGTACATAGCGTTAGCAGCACCGTGGATGATGTGGCCGTTCTCAAAGGCTGCACCGGTCTTGTGAGCCATGGAGTGAACGATGCCCAGCAGGCCCGAGGAGAAGGCGATGCCGGCGATGCACTGAGCCTCATGCATGTGCTGACGGGCCTCATGGTCGCCAGCATAGGACTTGGGCAGCCACTCGACGATCTCGCGGATGCCGTGCAGGGCGTTGGCGTCGGTGAACATAGAGGCGAAGGTAGAAACGTAGGCCTCCATGCAGTGGGTCAGAGCATCCATGCCGGTGTGAGCGCACAGCTTGGCGGGCATGGTGTAGGTGAGCTCGGGGTCGACGATGGCGACATCAGGGGTGATGTTGAAGTCGGCCAGCGGGTACTTGATGCCCTTGGCGTAGTCGGTGATGACGGAGAAGGCGGTAACCTCGGTAGCGGTACCGGAGGTAGAGGAGATGGCGCAGAAGTGAGCCTTCTGACGCAGCTCGGGGAAGCTGAACGGCTGGATGATGTTATCGAAGGACTCCTCGGGATACTCGTAGAAGACCCACATGGCCTTAGCGGCATCGATGGGCGAGCCGCCGCCGATGGCGATAATCCAGTCGGGCTCGAACTCGCGCATGGCCTCGGCGCCCTTCATGACCGTCTCGATGGACGGATCGGACTCGACGCCCTCGAACAGCTTGACCTCGAAGCCGCCCTCTTTGAGGTCGGCCTCAACGTCCTGCAGGAACCCGCCGCGGCGCATAGAGCTGCCGCCAGAAACGATGATGGCCTTCTTGCCCTTGAGGTTCTTCACCTCGTGGCGAGCGCCCTCACCAAAGTACAGATCGCGAGGATTGGTAAAACGTCCCATACTGTGCCTCCTAAACAAGCCCCTCTTAGACTTGCGTATATAACGGAGCACCCGATTGGCTCCGTTAGGACCGTTTTGCGCGTTGCCGGCGATGACAATGCGCGATGTCTAAACGTCTCAACGCTCAGACAAACACTATTTTACCGTTCTGGTTGGTCAGTTATTCACCTAAAGCCGACAATGATGAAACGTTTTTTCTATCCCTGAAGACCCTTGTGGGGCATTCATACTCCCAAGCTGGGCAAACGTTTTATCAAGGTTGACCACATATCCCGGGCAGGACGGTGCCCCTCCAAAATGCGCCCCGTTCGCCGCCAAAAATCGACCGTTTGCGGCACCGTGATACCACTCAGTCGTCCAAGGTGCCGACATTTGTGCGACATCCGTCTTCGTGGTGCAAAGGTGCATGTCCAAGTGCGGCACCCCCGGTGTGCCACATGCGGGTAAACTAGAACCTTATATAGAGACATTTGAACCCTAACCGCAGCAAAGGAGGCCCCATGGCATTCGATCCCATTCAAGAGGATTGCCATCGCCTCGTTCTTGAGGCCTTGCGCCGCGACAATATCCCGCTCACCGACGGCCCCGCCGTCGAGCGTCTGATGGATCAATTCACCCGCAACCCCGCGCCGCTCATCGTGCACGACCGCGACCGCGCCGGGCATCTGATTGCCAAGGTGGTCGAGGCCGTCGACTACCGCATTCCCTTTATCCCCGACGATGCCCAAGCCGAGCAGGAAGAGGCCGCTGCCGAGAACATGCTTCGCGAGGCCGCCGCACTCGATCCGGCCAACTGGGATGCGCAGCGCATGCTGACGGCCCTCACCGCTGACTCCAACGAGGAATACGTACAGTACTTGGTATCCAAGTGCGATGAAGTCGAACACGACCTGGCGCTCAAGATCGCCTCGGCGCAGGACCCCTACGAGCGTGAAGCCGCAGGCGACCTTATGCGCCGCCCCTACCTGCGCTGGCTTGCCGCCCTTGCATCGCGCTCCCTCATTAGCGGCCGCTACCGCATGTCGCTCGAAGCCGCAAACCGCAGCCTCGACTTTGCCCCCAACGATCCTGCCGGCGTCCGCCACACCGCAATGCTCGCCATGGCAAAGCTCGAATACCCCGCTGAGGAGCTCAAGCGCTTTCGCTCTGCCCACTCCGTCCCCTATCTCGCCAACACGCCGCTGCGCCGTCGTCCCAAGGATGCAGAACGCGACTTGGACCCGTGGACGCTCATCGCGCTGATGAGCGCAGCCTGGCGCGAGCTGGACTACGAGGGTGCCGAGCACTACCTGCGTATCCTTGCGCGCTCGTGCCCGCACGCAGCCGAGGCGCTCTACTTCCAAACCGAGTTTCCCGATGGCGCCTATGCCCGCGTCAACGTGAGTGCAGGCTCCACCGACGAGCTCGTCCTTGCACTCTCCGAGGCGACGCCGGTACTGCAGGAGGGCCTGGGCGCGCCCGACAACGCCAGCTTTGCCGCCTGGGTCGCCACCAACGACATCGTGCGCTCCCAGATCGACGAGCGCATACTGCGGGCGGCCGAGCAGGGCTTGCCGTTTAAGGGAGGAGACCTCTAATGGATCCGAGCGTCTACATCCCCGCCTACCTGGAGCGCACCTATCTGGCGTCGCACCCCGAGCTCACCGATGCAGCACGCGAGCTTGTCCATAACGACATTAGCGCGAATCCCCAAAAGTATGCGCAGTCCGAGCATGCTCAGGCACTGCTGTCCTATGCCGGTGTTCATCGCCACCTGCTCGACGAGCTCCATCGCATCGAGGACATGGGCAGCGACGAGGAGTTTGAGCAGACGCGCAACCGCCTGTTCGACGATATGCGTGATGAGCTGCTCAAGATCGTCCGCATCGATGCGCTGGCCGTCGATGCCCAGCTGCTCGCCATCATTTTGGCGGACACGCCCGTTGACGCCTGCCTGGGCGACCTGATGAAGCTCGAGGCGAGCACGGCCGACTACCTGCAACAGAGCGTGCCCGGGTTTGATATGGAGGCCCCGCACTATTGGGCCAATAATGTTTTGGCCGACGGTGTCACCGCAGCGGACCTTACCGTGAGCGAGCCGGCCCTTATCGGGTGGCTTCACACACTCGAGGCCATCTCGCAGCTGTGCATGGCGAGCGCTCGTTACCGCGCCGCCGCCAACTATGCTCGCCGTGTCCTTAAGGCGGAGGGCTATCCCACCCGGGCCGCCGGCACCGTATTGCTTGCCCTCGCCCGCTTGGAAGACCAGGACGGCTTTTTTGCCCTGGCGCATCAGCTCGAGGAACAGATGGGGGCAGACGCACTCGAAAACTCTCCTTGGTACCTGCTCGCCCGCACGATCTTGCTGTTCAAAACAAACAAGATGCGCCCGGCGGTGCGTGCGCTGCGTGAGTTCGCTAACCGCTGCGAGGGCGGCGCGTTCTTCTTGCTGAATCCCATGTACCAGACGCCGTATCTTCCCTGCCGACCCGAGCCGCGCGACCCCTGGGACCTTTCGCACCAGGCAGTTTGGGAGGCCGACGGCATTATCTCGGACACCCCCGACTTTGCCCCCTGGGCCAACGCCTGCGAAGATGTATCGCAGCTCGCCCAGGAATTTGCGCGCCGCTACGGCTTTTAGCGACGCGATCGCCCCGACCATGTCATCTATGTTAGGAACGGCTTCATGAACCTCCGCTCATCTCTCGCCTGCACCTCGAGCGATATCGCCCGCTGGGGACTGCGCTCTGTCCTCAAACGCCAGGGTGGCGTGCTTCCCGGCCGCATCGCCATGAAGATCGACCCCGAGTTGCTGAGCGACCTCGCGGACCTTGTCGACCGCAGCGTGGTAATCACCGGCACCAACGGCAAGACCACTACCTCCAACCTCATCGCCGACGCCGTTGCCGCCAGCGGCGCCACCGTGGTATGCAACCGCGCCGGCAACAATATGGAGCCGGGCGTGGTGGGCGCGCTGCTCGAAGCGCGCGGCAACCTTAAGCGAACCGCCGACAGCAAGCGCGTAGGCGTCTTTGAGTGCGACGAGCTCTACACCGTGCGTGTTCTGCCCAAGCTCAAACCAACGTACTTTGTGCTGCTCAACCTGTTCCGCGACCAGCTGGACCGCTACGGCGAGATCGACCACACCCAGGACGTCATCGCCCACGCGCTGGAGCTTTCGCCGGCAACGACGCTCATCTATAACGCCGACGATCCGCTGTGCGCCTCGATCGCCGCACGCGTCCCCAACACGAGCATCGCCTTTGGCATCGACGGTGCCACGGGCACCGAGTCCGATCGCATTAGCGACTCGCGTTTTTGCTCGCAGTGCAACGCGCCGCTGGAATACGACTATGTGCAGTACGGCCAGCTCGGTGCCTATCATTGTCCTTCGTGCGGCTGGGCCCGCCCTGGGCTTGTCCGTCGCGTGACGGGCGTGGAACTCAGCTGCGACGGCTACGGCTTTGACCTGAACTTTGGACCCGAGGCACAAGCGCCCGCAACGCACATCGCCACGCGCTACAACGGCCTGTACATGGTCTACAACGTTGCCGCCGCCTTCTTTGCGGCGCGCGAGTTGGGCGTGGACGCGGCACATCTGCAGCCAACGCTCGATGCCTACGTCCCCGCCGGCGGACGCATGGGCCGCTGGAACATTGCCAGCCGCACCGTCGAGGCGAACCTGGCCAAAAATCCCGTGGGCTTCGATCGCCAGATCCAGTCCATTAAAACGGCAGGTGGCAGGCTATGCGCCTTCTTCCTGAACGACAACGACGCCGACGGCCACGATGTCTCGTGGATCTACGACGTCGACTTCGAGCGCATCGCCGATACCCCAGGGCTTATCGCCTTTGTCGGGGGTACGCGCGCGCACGATATGCAGGTACGCCTGAAGTACGCCGGCATCGACGCCGCCATCATCTCGAATATCGAGCAGGCGATCGGCGCCGTGGCAGACGAGGAGGCTGGCGACACTTTCTACGCCGTCGCCAACTACACGGCCTTCCCGCCGCTGGTCAAGGAGCTCGACGAGCTTAAGGGCACCGATGCGAGCTCGGTTGCCACCCACGCCGTAACGCGCGCCGATGGCAGCGCTGTCCCCACCGACATTGTGCCGGTCGAGTTCTCGCGCCCCCTGCGCATCGTCTATCTGTACCCCGATGCCCTCAACCTCTACGGCGACGGCGGCAACGTCATTGCCCTCGAGCGCCGCTGCGCCTGGCGTGGCATTCCCGTGCGCGTGGACGAAGTCCGTATGGGCGAGACGCTCGATCTCACCGACGCCGACATCGTCATGATGGGCGGTGGCTCCGACCGCGACCAACTGGCCGTGGCACACGAGCTGCTCGCTCAAAAAGACAAGGTCGCAGCCTATGTTGAGGACGGCGGCTCGCTGCTCGCTATCTGCGGCAGCTATCAGCTGCTCGGCCGTTCGTACTATATGGGCGAGAATCGCATCGATGGCCTGGGCGTCGTTGCCGCCGAAACCGTGCGCGGCTCCGATCGCCTGATCGGCAACGTCGCCGTCAAGACCGACTTGGCACCCGAGCCCTTTGTGGGATTCGAGAACCACGGCGGCCGCACCCTGCTCGATGCAGAGGCCACGCCGCTCGGAACGTCCGTCGTCGTGGGCACCGGCAACAACGGCGACGATGGCTTTGAGGGTCTGATCTGCAAGGGAGTCATCGGCACGTACCTGCACGGGCCGGCACTGCCCAAGAACCCGGAGCTCGCCGACTGGCTGATCGCCCACGCTCTCGAGCGCCGCGGCGATGCGCAGGCCACAGCCCTGCTGCCGCTCAAGCCCCTCGACGACGCCTACGAGCACGCCGCCCACGACGCCGCGATGAAGCTTCTCCCCTAACCACCACAAAGGGGACAGGCGCCTTTGTGGTGGTTGTGACCTGTCGCAACGTTTGTCTCAATCTGTAACATCTAGACCGTTAAAAGTCGTCTTACTGTTACAGATTGAGATATTCGTCCCGACGTCTGCCTTTTGTCTCGATCTGTAACAGGTAGAGCTGATTTACCCGCTCAGATGTTACAGATTGAGATATTTGAAAATCGGGATAGAAGCCCGCTCCTGTGTGGTGGTTTTCCAGTTTGCCAACGATATACGCGCCGGCAAAAAAGTCTGCTATACTCTTTCCCGCTGTCCCCATCGTCTAGCGGCCAAGGACGCCACCCTTTCAAGGTGGATATCGCGGGTTCGAATCCCGCTGGGGGCACCATTTAAAATGAGAAGCCCGTTATCCTCACGATAGCGGGCTTTTTGCTGCCATGCGCCGGGATTCGAGCCCAACAGGGTGCGGAGCCGAGGAAACGCATTTACGCTTCGACCCTAACAAGTGATTGACTTAGTCCCTAGCAATACGATATCTGAGACGTCCGCATCGAAAAACATTGCCTGGAGACAGCTCCGTCTCCATTTGCCGTGATGTTGGCAAGCTTTCTCATCAATCGCACGTCTTGAAAAATTACCCCAACTTCAAAATCGCTGTGAGTTCCGAGGGTGCCGGAAAACAGCACATTCCCTCAACTCGCACCCTGCACACGGCATAAATGCCTCCGATCTGCACATCGATAAAACAGCGCCGTGTGTAGTCCAGTTCCCTGGTCTCGATTTGTAAACTTGTTGGCGAAGTCCAGGCATACGCTGCAAACAGCTTGCGAACATCCCATGCGGGGGCATCGTCTCTCTCAGCTTCATGAGTTACAAAAGGAAAGAGGTCTCCGACTCCGAGCCCATCGCCCGATTTACAAACCCAAGACTTGTAGCCGGCCCTCACGCCGTACTCACGACCATCGCGCAACAGAGACAAATCCAGCTCATTCTCATGAAATCGAATATCGATCTCTTCAAAATCCCCGAAAATGCAATGATGAATGCCCTCGAGACGTAATGAGCTCAAACGTCCGCCAGAAGCCAACCCAACTGGCACGGGAATGCTATCGAAGTCACGTTCGGAAGCCACCGTTTCCCGAACACTAGACTCTTTGAACAATACCTCATACAGCGGATCAAGCAACGCCTTACTTCCTGTCGTGGAACTCGAGCAGGCGATGACAAGGCCATCTGTGGGCCGTATGTAGCACAGCTGCCCAAAAAGGCCAGAGCATCTGAACCCGCCACGCCGGCACATCCAGAACTGGTATCCATAGCCATTGCTGTCTTCAGTCGCCTCAGACGGATAAAAGGGGCTCGTTTCCATCTGAATCTTCGTCGCCTCGGCAACCCATTCCGCGGGAATGATCCGTTCCCCACGCCACTTGCCGCCATCTAGCAAACATTGACCAAACTTAGCCAAATCCGGTGTCGAAAGGTGAAGACCAAAACCTCCGGTCGTATGACCGGCTTGATCCTCTTCCCACCACCAATTTCTAATGCCTAACGGCGTAAACAAACGTTCGGCGAGATAATCGGATTCTTTCGTTCCACTTATGCGTTGCACGAGCATGCTCAATAAATGTGAACACAGCGAATCGTAGTGAAAGACCTCGCCCGGCTTCCAGTCAAACTCACGATGAAGAACCTCATGTGCCCAGTCGTCTCCCGCGCCAATATACGAAAGGTCACTCTCCTGCCCCATCGTCATAGTCAGCAAATTGCGAACTGTCACATTGCGAAAGCGCTCATCCGCAATCTCGCCTTCATATTCCGGGAAGTATGAAATCCAGCGATCGGCCAGCGACAGCCGTCCTTCATTCACCAACATCCCAACAGCAACCGAGGTGAAGGACTTAGTCACAGAATAGAGCGGGTGAACGTGTTCGAGGGAGAACGGCGCAGCCGCATGCTCGAAGACGACTTCACCATCTTGTCGGACCACGACTGAGCGGACTTCCACACCTGCGGACCTCCACGCCGCAAGGCACGCCTCGCCCATCTTATTGTCAAAGATAATATTAGGCACCCTCAACCACTGCCTCTCGAACGAAATCAGTACAAGACGAGGTCGCCCTCGACGCTTATCCAAGGACGACCTCGTTTAATTGCTGGCGCGCGGGGAAATACTTGTCCCGCAGCTCCACTTCTTTGGCTACTTTGCAGCCTCTACCGCCGGCACGTCCTCCTTGTACGTCGCATACGTAAGCAGGAACGAAATCACGCTGGAAACCACGATGGCTATGATTACGTAAATCAGGTAGTTCGCGCCCATTGCACCGGACGGATCAATGAAGCCCGGGAAGGCGCAGAAGCCGCCGCCGGTGAAGGCGAACATCTTGGTGCCAAGAGCGCCGATGATTAGGCCCCCGGGCACAGAGGCGATGCAGCTCATGATAAAAGGCTTCTTGCGCGGAAGGGTCACGCCGTAGATGCAGGGTTCGGTGATGCCGAAGAAGAAGCCCGAGATGAACGCCGGCCATGCAAGCTGCTTGAGCTTTAGGTCCTTAGTCTTCAGAAGGATAGCGAGGACGGCAAGGGACTGAGCGTATGAACAAACCATGTACGGCGCCATGACAATATCCCAGCCCTGGGAGGCAATGTTCACCAGCATGAGGGCAATGACACTCCAGTGGAAGCCGAAGATGACCATAGGCTGCCAAATGGCAGTAAGCACGATGCCGCCGAGCGCGCCGCCGATGACAGGCAAGCTGTAGAGGGAGTTAAACAGCAGGCTCATGAGGTTCGTGATCAGGGTGGCAATCGGGCCAATAATCAAATAGGTAGCGGGGACCATCACAACGAGCACGCACGTAGGCACAAAGAAGAACTTTACATACTCAGAGAAATGCTTGCGGCACCACTTCTCCAGCTTTGCCGCGAACCAAACAGAGATGATAATCGGAATGACAGAGCTCGTATAACCCGAAGACGGCATGATGACGGGTATGCCGAGGAAAGTCGTGTAGTAGTTCATGGCAAAGGGAGTGCCGGCAAGCACCGTTCCCAAAACATCGCCAGATGTGATGTTGACCATCGCCGGATACGTAAGTGCGATACCGAGCGTCATGCCAACGAACTCACTACAGCCAAACTTCTTTGCCGCGGTATAGCCAAGGATAATCGGCAGGAAGTAGAAGAAGCCGTCACCAGCCGCAAATAGAATCTGGTACAAGCCATCTGTCGCCGTAATCCATCCAAGGGCGACGAGAATACTCAAAACACCCTTGATCATGCCCGCGGCACACAGCACCGCAAGAATCGGCTGGATTACGCCCGAAATAGTATCGATAAGGGCACTAACAACGTTTCCTTTCTTGACGGGCTCACCATCAAGATTAACCTCGCCCAGCCCCTCGACACCAGAAGCGGCAACCGCGGCATCGTAAACATCCTCAATCACATTGATGCCGACAACAACCTGATACTGGCCATTCGCGTTGATTACTTGAATGACGCCTTTATGAGATTCAATTGCCTTAGTATCGGCCTTCGCATCGTCTCGCAGCTTGAAACGTAGACGCGTCATGCAGTGCGAGATGCTCAGGATGTTTTCCTTACCGCCGACGAGGCCAACTACGTCCTCGCCGAGCTTGCGATTTGCAAGCTCTTTGCTTTCGCTCATGGTTTTCCTCCCATGCGACCTGTCCAAGGTCGGCCGCCCGCCATCATTCGCTAAATTGATTTCCGATACTAGTGAAGTTCTGGCCAGAACTCCTTATTCGCCTCAATGAGATCGTCAAGGATCTTCTTTGCAACGGAGGCAGAGGGGACAGTCTTCGAAAGCGTCAGCGCCTGCCAAAGCTCCTGATAGGAATGGTCGACCCAAGCAGACACTGCAAGCTTTTCGACCGAGACCTGTTCCTCCATAAGTCCTTTCTGGAATTGCGGAATCTCACCTTGGCAAATTTTCTCGTAGCCGTCGCTGCCGACGATGCAGGGGATCTCGACCATAGCCGTTGGGTCAAAATTGGACACAGCCCCGTCGTTGGGAACAATCAGCGAGAAACGTTCACGGGTGTTCTCTGCCAAAGCGCGAGCGAGATCGACAATGTACTCAGCGTGGGTATCTGGCTTAAGGCCGAAACCCTCAGACGTGCCCTTTTCGATAATCTGGCGAGCGGTACCGAAGACGCGTTTCTCGCGACCCTCACGGACCTCGTCGGTGCGGGTGTGGTTGGGGTCGGTGTGCTCAACCACATAGTCCGGGAAGAGATAGTACTTGAGGTAGGTGTTCGGAATGGTATTCGGATCGAGCGCGTAAACATCCTTAGCCTTACGGAACGTCTGGTCCCAAGACGCATCGACGAATTCAAGGCCAGAATCCTCGCCAGCATAACCGTTTTTAGCCATTTGGGCCTTGATAGTGGGCATAAGGTCATTGCCTGCACGGTCGTGAATCTTTGTCCACCAGCCAAAGTGGTTGAGGCCGTAGTAGCCGACGACGAGGTCGTTGTGGTCCTTGAGGCCACACATCTGAGCCATGATATCCATAAGGGCTATCGGCATGTCACAAATGTTGATGATCTTTGAATCCGGGCGAAGACGGCGCGTTGCCTCTGCAACGATCGCCGCGGGGTTGGAGTAGTTGAGCATCCATGCGTCAGGACTGTATTTCTCCATGTAGTCAAGGATCTCGAGTACGCCGCCAATGGAGCGCAGGCCATAAGCAATGCCGCCAGGACCGCAGGTCTCTTGGCCAAGAACACCATAGCGCAGGGGAATCTTCTCGTCCTTATCGCGCATAGCGTACTTACCAACGCGAATCTGGGCAAGCACAAAGTCGATGCCTGTGAAGGCTTCCTCGGGGTCAGTCGTATAGCTGAAGGCTACCTCTGGAGCATTCTCCCTGATGTAGATGGCGCATGCCTTGGCAATTGTCCCCTGACGCTCGGCATCGTTGTCATAGAGCGTAATCCTATTGATAGGGAATACATCGCGCTTCGCGAGAAGTGTCAGAACAACACCCGGTGTATAAGTGCTTCCGCCTCCCGCAATAGTAACCGCATAGCTCTGTTTTGCCATTGTAAATCCTCCTGTCTAGACATGTACTTGATGACTTGAATTATAACCACGTGATTTGTTATCTGTCTAGACAAGTTAAGTATGCGGATGAACGGTTGATTTATGGCGGTAAGCGGTAACTTTAAGCGTCTTCACTTCCTATAATTGGTGTAAGCAGACTATCGCGCCGATTTGACGCATTCCATACCGCCTCAATAAGGAGAGCATTTTGGCAAGGATCCTGTACAGTGAAATTTACCGCAGCCTTCGAGAGCGGATTATCGAAGGCAAGCATCCCGTGGGATCGCTCCTTCCTTCCGAACAAAATCTGTCCAAAGAGTTCTCCTGTTCTCGAATGACGGTGCGCAAGGCCATCTCACTTCTCGCAAATGAAGGTCTAGTTCAGTCCATTAAAGGCAAGGGAGTCCTCGTAATCGAGACATCATTTACAGGCGCCAGCAAAGAGGACGCATTCACCGTAAGTGACCTTTCTTCATTCAGCGAATCAGCACACGCGATCGGAGCAATTCCAACGTCAAAAATCGTCTATTTCGAACACGTAAGCACCAATAAGTATCTAGCTCAGTTGACGGGATTTCCCGAAGGAGAAGACCTTACGCATTTGAAGCTCATCCGCATGCTCGACAATAAACCGGTCGCAGTCGACCGCCACTACTTCCTAACTTCGTCCGTCCCCGGCTTAAACGAGCAGAATGCCACCCTGTCGCTCTTCCATTACATCGAGGATGAGCTAGGGCTCACCATCGCCGTGAGTAAGCGAACGATAACCCTCGACCAGCCCGACACCGAGGACTGCCGGTTGCTTGGCGTCGATTCTTCTTCGTATCTGGCAGTCGTAACCAGCCAGACATTTGACTCAACCGGAACTCAATTTGAGTACGTCGAGGCGCGTTATATTCCGAGCATCTTCCATTTCCACGACACGGCAACGCGCACGCCCCTGCCCTAACAGACGACACAAGCGGACGCTGTCCAAGTGAATTTGTCACAAAAAAGCCGGGGCCCGTACAATGCGGACCCCGGCTATCAACCGTGACGCTATGTCAGTTACGCTCTACACGTAGAACAGGATGTCGTCGTAGGTCGGAACCGGCCAGTAGTCGGCGGCCACGATCTCCTCCATTGCGTCCACGGCGGCACGCAGCGTATCCATAGCGGGAACGACCTCGTGCGCGTATACGTTGGCCTGCTCCTGGCCATCGAGAGCCTCGGCCTTCTGATGTACGGCGTCGAGCGCCTTGATGGAGTCGTTGATGGCGGTGATACCGTTGCAGAGCTTGTTGAGCGTGTTCTGCTCGCACTGCATGGCGGCCTCAGCACCGGCGGCACGAATAGTCTCAAGGCCCTTAGCGACCTTGGTGGCGTAGGCGGTAATGACCGGGCGATAGGTACGACGCGCCTCGCGAACCATCGTGGTAGCCTCGATGTTCATGAGCTTGTTGTACTTCTCGAGCTTGCAGTCGTAGCGGCACTGAGCCTCGGCCTTGGTCAGGACGCCCGTCTCCTCAAAGAGCGCAATGGCCTTATCGGAAACAAAGGCGGGCAGGGCGTCGGCCGTGGTCTTGTTGTTGGCAAGGCCGCGCTTCTCGGCCTCGACGGGCCACTCATCGGAGTAGCCGTCACCGGAGAAGAGGATGCGCTGGTGGTCGGTCAGGACCTTCTTGCAGTACTCGAGCGCGGCGTCCTGGAAATCATCCTCGGGCGTACCCTCAAGGGCATCGGCGAAGGACTTGAGCGACTTGGCCACGGCGGCATCGAGCACCAGGTTGGAGTCGGAGACGTTCTGCTCGGAGCCGCAGGCACGGAACTCGAACTTGTTGCCGGTGAAGGCAAACGGGGAGGTGCGGTTGCGGTCGGTGTTGTCTTGCATCAGCTTGGGCAGGGTATCGGCGCCCAGGTCGAGCACGCCGCGCGTGGCATGGACGGAAGCCTTGCCATCGATGATCTTCTCGACGACCTCGGTAAGCTGGTCGCCCAGGAAGATGGACATAATCGCCGGAGGAGCCTCATTGGCACCCAGACGATGATCGTTGCCGGCCGAGGCAACGGAGGCACGCAGGAGCTCCTGATAGTTATCGACGGCCTCGATCACCGCGGTGAGGAAGACGATGAACTGCAGGTTGTCGAGCGGAGTGTCGCCCGGGTCGAGCAGGTTCTCGGACTCGGTGCCAAGCGACCAGTTGTTGTGCTTGCCCGAACCATTGATGCCCTCGAAGGGCTTCTCGTGCAGCAGGCAGACCAAGTCGTGGCGGGAGGCGATGAGCTTCATCTTCTCCATCATGACCAGGTTCTGGTCGATGGCCTCGTTGACCTCGCCATAGACAGGGGCGAGCTCATGCTGGCAGGGAGCGACCTCGTTGTGCTTGGTCTTGGCGGGAATACCAAGCGCCCATAGCTCATCGTCCAGGTCCTTCATATAGGACGAGACGGTGGGGCGGATAGCGCCAAAGTAGTGCTCCTCGAGCTCCTGGCCCTTGCAGGGGGCAGCACCAAAGAGGGTGCGGCCGGTGATGACCAGGTCCTTGCGCTTGCGGTAAGCGTCCTTCTTGATCAGGAAGTACTCCTGCTCATCGCCCACGGAAGGAACGACCTTCTTGGGGGTCTTGCCAAACAGCGCCAGAACGCGCTTGGACTCACGCGAGAGCGCGGTCATGGAGCGCAGCAGCGGGGTCTTCTTGTCCAGGGCCTCGCCCGTGTAGGAGCAGAACGCCGTGGGGATGCACAGGACATCGTCCTTGATAAAAGCGGGGCTGGTGGGATCCCAAGCGGTGTAGCCACGGGCCTCGAAGGTGGCACGCAGACCGCCGTTGGGGAAGCTCGAGGCATCAGGCTCGCCCTGGATGAGGTTCTTGCCCGTAAACTTGGTAATGGCGGTGCCGTCGTGGTTGGGCTCGAGGAAGCTGTCGTGCTTCTCGGAAGTAATGCCCGAAAGCGGCTGGAACCAGTGCGCGTAGTGCGTCGCGCCCTTGGAGATGGCCCAGACCTTCATGGCGTGGGCAACGGCGTTGGCCACATCCAGGTCGAGCGGCTCACCGTCCTCGAGGGTTGCAGCAAGGCGCTTCCAAATGTCCTTGGGGAGGTAGTCCTTCATGACTTCCTCAGAGAACACCATGGTCCCGAAGCGGTCAGTAAGATCGGCCATACGGAACTCCCTTCGTATCGGCACCGCGTGAGATGCGATGTTGATTACTAACGAACGAGTCATAGATTAGGCTCGTCGTGTTTCCGCAACATTACCGTTATGTTGCTGTCGCGAAACCAATCAATGAGGTTAACGCATCGCGGCGGCGTTGCCACCCTCAACAGCCAATCAACTGTATAAATTGCAGACCTCTCCCCATAGTTTAAGGGTAGTCAATTTGGGATGGGGCTCTATTAACTGGTATTTCGCATCAGATACCATTCAATATAGCCCTTTCCTACATTGACCGCTCTGCTATAGGCAATACCGATAGCAAGGCATCTTTGATTGGTATCCCTAAATCGCGAGTAAAACTCCACCGTGGCGCAGCGGTGCTGTAGAATCCTTACAACACATCGCACTAAATATCTAAAGGAGCACGATATGCGCGTCGACGAGGTTTTTAAGCAGGCAGCATCCCAGGGCACCACGCCCGTTTCGTTTGAGATGTTCCCGCCCAAGGGCGAGCTTACCCTCGACACGGCTCGCAAGGTGGCGGGCAATCTGTGCAAACTTTCGCCGAGCTTTGTCTCGGTCACTTGTTCCGCTGGCGGCTCGGGTAACGGTGCCACCACCGCCCCCATCGCGCATATGATTTCGAACGAATTCGATACACCCTCGGTAGCGCACCTTACCTGCGTGGGCCGCTCGCACGCCGATATCGCCGCCAAGATCGACGAATACCGCTCCGCCGGCGTAGAAAACATCCTGGCCCTGCGCGGTGATCTGCCCGCTGGCGCGACCGAGGATGACAAGCCCGCCTCGGACTACGCCTACGCCCGCGAGCTCATCCCCGAGCTTGTCGACGCCGGCTTTTGTGTGGGCGCCGCGGCCTACCCCGAGGGCCACATTGCCTGTGAGGACCTCAACGCTTCGGTCGAATACCTCAAGCAAAAACAGGACGCCGGCGCGAGCTTCTTTGTGACGCAGCTCTTCTTTGACAACGAGTGCTTTTACCGCTTCCGCGAGCTTGCCGACAAGGCAGGCATCACGGTGCCCATCACCGCGGGCATCATGCCGTTTATGGGCAAGTCCCAGATCAGCCGCATGGTCTTTATGTGCGGCGCGTCGCTGCCCTCCCCCGTCATCAAGATTCTCGCCAAGTACGAGAACGACCCCGAGAGCCTGCAGGCAGCCGGTGTAGATTATGCCGCCCGTCAGCTTTGCGACCTTAAGGAGCACGGTGCCGCCGGTCTGCACCTGTACACTATGAATCGTCCTGCGATCGCCGCGACCATTATGGAGCGCCTGGGGTAATGGAAAAACCGCACATCGATACAACCGCTGTCGAAGTGCCGGCCGACCTTGCGTCGCCGGCGCTTTACCGTGTCGATGCTGCGCACCATCCCCGTGTCGACCGTGCCGAGATGCTGCGGTATCTGGGTTACGGCGGCCAGCAGATTGAGCCCGAGCTGTCACGACGTATTGAGCTTGTGGTCGAGCGCCTTGAGCTGGACATTGAGCCCCGCGGCGTGCGGCGCGTGTTTACCGTCGATGCCACGGGCGTGGACGAGCAGGGAGAGCCTTGCATCCGTCTGGTTGGCACCAACGTTGAGCTGCGCGGTCGCGACATCTATCGACATCTCAAAGACGCACGCTTTGCCGCGCTCATGGCATGCACCCTCGGCATGGAAGCCGAGCGTCGCCTGCGCACCACGGGAGCCCAGCAGCCCCTAGAGGGAGCCGTGCTCGATGCCGCGTGCTCCGCCTATGTAGAAGCTGCTGTTGAGCAGATGGACCGACGGGCCAAGACAGACGCCGCCGCACACGGGCTTGCGGGCAACTGGCGCTTCAGTCCCGGCTACGGCGACTGCCCGCTCTCTGCCCAGCACTCGATCGTGGCTGCACTCAACGCCACGCGCCTCATTGGACTTACCGTCACCCCCACCAGCCTGCTCATGCCCACCAAGAGCGTGACCGCGGTGATCGGTCTGTTTGACGGCGAGGTCCACGACGCCCAGAGTCGCCCCACCTGCACTATCTGCCGCATGCGCGAGCACTGCCGCTTCCGCGCCGCCCACACCACCTGCTATTCCAGCCATTAGGAGCCATCGATGTTTACTCCGCTTATCACTCACGATCTGGACGGTTCCGCGCTGGCGGCACCCGTTGATGCCGCACGCCGTAATGGCGCTGCATACAAGACGCGCACGATCGATGACCTTCGCATTAAGGACGATCGCCTGCGCGCCGCTATCGAGGGCACGGGGCACCTGCTGTTCGACGGCGGCATGGGCACCATGTTGCAGGCCGCTGGCATGAAGGCGGGTGCCCTGCCTGAGCTGCTCAACTTTGAGGAGCCCCAGGTTATCACCGATATTCAGCGTCAGTACGTCGACGCCGGCTGTGACGTGATCACCGCCAACACCTTTGGTGCCAACGCCCACAAGCTCGACGGCGCCGTTACCGTGGCAGATGTCTTTGCCGCCGCGGTCTCTTGCGCTCGCGCGGCCGGTGCCCACTACGTCGCCGGCGACATCGGCCCCATCGGCGCGCTGCTTCGCCCCCTGGGCACCCTCAGCTTCGACGAGGCCTACGACCTCTTTGCCGAGGAAGTGCGCGCCGGCGTCGATGCGGGCGTGGACCTCTTTATTATCGAGACCATGACCGACCTTGCCGAGATCAAGGCGGCAGTCCTCGCCTGCCGCGAGAATTCTGACCTGCCCGTCTTTGCCACCATGACCTTTGAGGAAGACGGCCGCACCTTCCTGGGCACGAGCCCCGAGGTCGCCGCCATCACCCTTGACGCCATCGGCGCCGACGTCCTGGGCATCAACTGCAGCCAGGGCCCGGCCGAGCTCCGAGGACTCGCCGCGCGTATGCTCACCGTCACCGACAAGCCCGTTATGGTGCAGGCCAATGCGGGACTGCCCCGCGTGGACGATGACGGCAATACCGTCTTTGACATCCAGGCCCCCGAATACGCCCAGGCCGTTGCCGGCATGATCGAGGACGGCGTGAACGTCGTGGGCGGCTGCTGCGGAACCACGCCGACGCACATGGCGGCACTTCGCACCCTCATCGACAACCACACGCCCAGCCCACGCCATCGCAAGCCCAGCATGTCGGTCACGAGCGCCCAGACGGTCGTGGACCTTCCCTGCGACGGCCACAAGGTTGCCGTCATCGGCGAGCGCATCAATCCCACCGGCAAAAAGCGCCTGCAGCAGGCCCTGCGCGACGGCGACCTGGACTACGTCGTAAGTCAGGGCATCAGCCAGCAAGAGCAGGGTGCCGATATCCTGGACGTCAACGTCGGCCTGCCCGAGATCGACGAGGTCAAGGTCATCCAGCAAGCGACCGAGCAGCTCCAAGGCTCCACGCTGCTGCCGCTACAGATCGACTCCACCGACCCCGCCGCCGTCGAGGCCGCCGTGCGCCGCTACGCCGGCAAGCCCATCATCAACTCGGTTAACGGCAAGCAGCAGATCATGGACGAGATCTTCCCGCTGGTCGCTCACTATGGCACCAACGTCGTCGGCCTCACGCTCGACGAGGGCGGCATCCCCGATACCGCCGAGGCTCGCTTCGCCATCGCCGAGCGCATCGTGGCCGAAGCCGCCCGTTACGGCATCGGCCCGGACCGTATCCTCATCGACTGCCTGGTCATGACCGCCTCGACCAACCAGCGCCAGGCTGAGCAGATTCTACGTGCCATGTCTATGTGCAAGGAGCGCCTGGGCGTCAAATGCGCGCTCGGCGTGTCGAACATCAGCTTTGGTCTGCCTGCCCGCCCGCTGCTGGGCTCGGTCTTTTTGGCCGCCGCCTTCGGCGCGGGCCTGGACGCCCCCATCATGAACCCGGGTTCCAAGCGCTTTATGGACACCGTCTACAGCTATCGCGTGCTGAGCGTCGAGGACGAGGGCTCGACCGGATACATCGAGCGCTACGCCGGCTGGACCGATCCGTATAAGATTGCCGCCAACCCGGCGGCAGCTCAGGCCGCATCGACCGACACCGTGCCCGCTGCTGGCACCGCCGGCACCGACGGCAACGACGACCCCATCCGCCACATGGTCGTCTCGGGCCGCAAGGGCGAAATCGCGGCCGAGACCGAGCGCCTGCTGGCCGACCACGACGCTATGGACCTCATCAACAACCACTTTATCCCCGCCCTCGATGAGGTCGGAGTCCTCTTTGACCAGGGCAAGTTCTTCTTGCCGCAGCTCATGGCCTCGGCCGAGGCCGCGCGCGTGGGCTTCGACACCATCAAGCGCCTGATGCCCGCCGGCGAGATTGCCGACAAGGGCAAGATCTGCGTGGCCACCGTCAAGGGCGACATCCACGATATTGGCAAGAACATCGTCAAAATGCTGCTCGACAACTACGGCTACACCGTCTTTGACCTGGGCCGCGACGTCGATCCGCAGGAGGTACTCAAGACCGTCAAGGAGCGCGATATCAAACTCGTCGGCCTCTCGGCGCTTATGACCACCACCGTCGTCGCCATGGAGGAGACCATCAAGCTGCTCCATGCCGAGGTTCCGGGCGTCAAGATCATCGTGGGCGGCGCCGTACTCACCCCCGAATACGCCAAACAGATCGGCGCGGACTACTACGCCAAGGATGCCGCCGAAAGCGCGCGCATCGCCGAAGAGGTCTTTGGCCGGTAACACAACGGAAACAACCCCGCACCAAAACGTGCCGCACGCGTCACGAGACGTGTGCGGCACGTTAGAATAGAGGGGACTATGCTCGTTTTGGCAGATAGGAGCGCAAGGATGGCGATCACGCCTGCAGAAATCGCGGAAACCCGCGGCATGGTTGAGGAGCAGAACCTCGACATCAGGACCATCACCATGGGTGTTTCGCTCATGGGTTGCGGCGACGAGAACCTCGACCGCATGTGCACGAAGATCTACGACCACGTGACGCACACGGCTGAGCACTTGGTCGAGACCGCCGAGAACCTCGAGCGCGAGTACGGTATCCCCATTGTCAACAAGCGCGTTTCCGTCACCCCGGTGGCGCAGATCGCCGCATGCTGCAAGGATGAGGACCTCACCCCCATCGCGCACGCCCTCGACCGCGCGGCCGAGACCCTCGGCATCGACTACCTGGGTGGCTTCTCCGCGCTCGTCCAGAAGGGCATCGGCGACGCCGACCGCCGCGTCATCCAGTCCATCCCGCAGGCGCTCGCCACCACGAGCCGTGTCTGCTCCAGCGTCAACGTCGCCAGCCTGCGCGCCGGCATCAACATGGACGCCGTGCTTATGGCCGCCCAGACCATCATCGACGCCGCTAAGCTCACGGCCGACCAGGACTCCGTTGGCGCATCCAAGTTTGTCTGCTTTGCCAACATGGTCGAGGACTCCCCGTTTATGGCGGGCGCCGTCCACGGCGGTGGCGAGGCCGACGCCGTCATCAACGTGGGTGTCTCGGGCCCCGGCGTTATGGCCGCAGCCCTGGAGACGCTGCCCGATTCCGCATCGATGATGGAGGTCGCCGAGAAGATTAAGCAGACCGCCTTTAAGATCACCCGTGCCGGTGAGCTCATGAGCCGCGAGGCCGCCCATCGCTTGGGTGTCGAGAAGGGCATCGTCGACCTGTCGCTGGCGCCTACGCCTGCCATCGGCGACTCCGTTGCCCGCATCCTCGAGATCATCGGCGTGGGCACCTGCGGTGGCCCGGGCACGACCTGCGCACTCGCCATGCTCAACGATGCCGTCAAGAAGGGCGGCGTCATGGCCAGCTCCAGCGTGGGCGGCCTCTCGGGCGCCTTTATCCCCGTGTCCGAGGACGCCGGCATGATCGCCGCCGTCGAGGCCGGTGCGCTTTCGCTCGAAAAGCTCGAGGCTATGACCTGCGTCTGCTCCGTCGGCCTGGACATGATCGCCATCCCCGGTGACACCCCGGTCGAGACCATCGCCGGCATCATCGCCGACGAGATGGCTATCGGCGTTATCAACAACAAGACCACGGCCGTCCGCGTGATTCCCGCCATTGGCAAGGGCGTGGGCGACTGCGTCGAGTACGGTGGCCTGTTCGGCCGTGCGCCCATCATGCCGGTGAACCCCAACGCCGGCACCGTGCTTGCCCACCGTGGTGGACGCTTCCCGGCACCGCTGAACTCGCTGAAGAACTAGCTGAGGGGGACTGGCGAGGAGCCCCGGGGAGGGCAAATATATAGGGTCGCCTGCTCGGACAGTCCTGACTCGCACGGAGAGCACATTAAGTGCTCTCCGGCTCGTGCGGAACTCGCGATCGACCTTATATATTTGCCCTCCCCGGGGCTCCCGCACAACGGGACCTCAGTTGGGTTCTATCCCGGTTGCAGTTGCTTCGCTCCTGCACCACATGGTTGATACGGCGGTTTGGCGTTGGATCGGTTCTTTCTGATATATGCTGGTTGCGGCTCTTCTTTTGGGAGGAGTCGCTTTTTTGTTGCTAGGAGGTTGGCCCGTGGTTGATGGGGATACTCGCTCTGAGCTGCTTTCCACAGATTGGAACCAGGAATGGATGCGCTTGCAGGCTGGTCGGCGGCGGGCTGATGACTCTTTTGAGTGGGATAAGCGGGCTCGGCATTTTCGGCCGCTTGAGACTGCTCCGTATGCCCGGGACTTTATGAAGCTATTGGCGTTAAAGCCTGGTGAATCGGTGCTTGATATGGGGTGTGGGGCTGGGTCGATTGCCATTCCGCTTGCTCAGGCTGGGCATTCTGTGATTGCTGCCGACTTTTCCCCTGCTATGTTGGGCACGCTTGATGCTGGCATTGAGTACTATGGGCTCGAGGATCGCATTACACCGCTTGAGCTTGCTTGGGATGATGACTGGGATTTGGTTGGACCGGTCGCGAAAGCGGTAGATGTTGCCTTTGCCAGTCGCTCTGTCACCACGACCAACCTAAAAGGCGCGCTTGCCAAGCTTGATCGAACGGCTCGTCGGCGTTGTGCCGTCACGATGGTCGCCAACTCCAGCCCGCGCTATGACCTGCACCTGATGAACGCCATCGGTGCCTCGGTTACCTGCAGTAATGGCTTTGTATATGCCTTTAATATCCTCATTCAGATGGGTGCCCTGCCGCAGGTTACGTACTTTGAATCACCTCGTCGCGATACCTTCGATAGCCTTGAAGCGGGCGTGGCGGACTTCTCCCGCATGCTCGAGCACGGTAACGAGGACAAGATCGACCGTCTGCGCGACTACGTCGCTCAACATATGATTGAGAACCCCCATGCCGGCGAGCCGGGGTCCAAAGGGGTGCCGCAGGGGCGCTACATGCTCGACCACGTCCGCAAGGTCCGCTGGGCATTTATTGCCTGGGAGCCGGCCTCTCAAGCCCGCTCGTAGCCCATCTGGAACTCGCGCTGCCCGCCCACCTGGCATCCGCATTCTTTTTGAACTGGGCAAACGCGCTCCACACCGCGCCGTTCCTGCGCTATCGTGGGACAGCTCACGTAGATTAAGGCCCCATCGCGGGGCGCCCCATAACATAGAAAGCGAGAATCCATGGCACTGACAGGAGCCCAGGTCAAGCAGCTTCGCAGCATGGCCCATCACCTCAACCCCGCCATCATCATCGGCAAGTCCGACATCAACGACGGCACCGTCGAGCAGACGGTCGCCTACCTGGAGAAGCACGAGCTCGTTAAGTGCTCCGTACTCGACGGCTCCAGCCTTTCTGCCCGCGAGGCCGCCGAAGAGCTCGCCGATCGCTGCCATGCCGAGGTCGTCCAGGTCATCGGCCGCAAGTTCTCGCTGTATCGCGAGTCCTCGCGCAAGGACATCGAGAAGATTAAGCTCGTCTAAGGGCCAACGATCCGGCGAGTCAACAGACATCAAGCTTGCGAGCGTCCGAGCAATCCGGACGCTCATTTTTTATCGCTCGACGAGCACGCGGTTGAGCCTGCCCTCCACCAAGCGCTCGTACAGACGCCGCGTCTCGGGCTCGGGCACGCCATTGACCTGCTCCCTCAGGTGATGCATATGCCCACTGTACAGCTCGACGATATCGCGTCGTCGCCCCGCCGCACCGTAGACGCGCATAGCGCAACGCACCATGTCCTCGCGCGCCGTCTCTTGCCGCAGCCCCGACTCCACCAGCCATACCGCCGACTGCAGGTCGTTTTCTTCTAGGGCGGCATTCGCGCCCCGAATCATGCAGTCGATATACTTCGATTCCATAATGCGCCGCATACGCAAAAAGTAAGTGGGATTACAGCCATTGGGAACATACAACGGGCCGGCGTAGAGCTGCTCAATCTTAAGGCACAGCTCGACCAGATGGGGCCCGCGCGCGCCCGTGCGATTTCCCAAAACTTCGCGGCTTATCTGATCAAACAACCGCACGTCGGTCTTGACGTAATCGCCGTTAAGCCCAATGCACTCGTTTTGGATCAGCACACACGACTTGCCGTCCGGTGTCGGCCCCAAGGCCGAACGCAGGCGCGATATCGTCGAGTACAGATTGTTACGAGCGCTATTGAACTCGGCATGGGGCCACAGCTCCATAGCCAGCGTCTCGCGGTCGACCAGTGCATCCATGCCCAGCGCAAGCCGCTCGGCAAGCGTCGCCGCTTTCTTACGGCGCCACATCTTGTCCGTGATGGGAAACCCGTCGCGCTCGGCGCGAAACGCCCCAAACATGCGGATCTCGATATGGCCAATCACATCGACACCCTCGGCATCGCCGGCCTGGAACAGACGCTCGCCTTCGCCCTCAAAGTCGTCACGCAGCGAATACCGCGACAGCTCGCGCACCGGGAGCTTCTTTCGAATTCTACCAGCCGGCTCACCCAGACAATGCATCGCAAGACGCGCAAACAGCCGATACGACGGATCCAAAATCCCCGGGCGGTTCATGGACATCCAGGCTGCAAGGTCGCTATCGCGGCCCGCGGAGGCCAAATGCAGCGCCACCATCCATGCCTCGGCACCACCGACCTGCGTCCGACTCAAATCGAGCAGCTCTGCCTCTTCGCGCACCGATACCATCGATGTATTGCGTAAGTACGCCGCGCGCTCTAGCAGCAGTGCGTTGTCGCGTATGTATCCAATCGATTCCTCGGCAAGCCTGAGCACCTGCACCGCACGGAATTTGGCATTGACCGGACGCCCCTCAGCCAGCGACTGCCAGCCTTCCAGTATCAAGCCAAACAACTGGACTTGATTGTCACGCACACGCACGGCAAAACGGTCGAGTTCATTGAATGCCTGCTCGTCGGTCACCGGCATGCCGGCAAACAGGCGCCGCGCCGATAACACCATGCGCACCCAGATGGCGAGCGCTCGGATTCCACGCGCTTCGAGTGCCTCGAGCGTCAGAGCCATCTCGTCATCACGCTCGTCAGTCCCCGCATACGACCCATCAAATAGCTCCGTCAACATGCGGTCCGCGCGCACAAACGTCCCCGCGATATCGAGCTCACAATCGTAGGCTTTATCCGTTTTGAGCCCCGCGAGGATCTCGCCACCCTCCGCCCGCTCGGTCAGTCCATGCTTTATCTCGACATGTGCGGACAGCATGTCGAGTGCGGCACAAGACGCCTCGCTTTCCAACGCCGTATGGCTTGCCGGAAGCCCCAGACCACTATCTCCATAACAGGCGGCCGTAAACGCGTGCGCCACCTTCCACGACACGGGATTGAGCTCGGAAATCGCTTGTTCGCCCGCACGCTCGATAATTGAGGCCATATACCGCGCGAGCTTTGTATTGGAGACGCTCACCGCCGCCAGATAGATGCCGAGTGCCTCGTCAGGCGTCGGCTCCGATGCCTGGTCATCTGCCTCGGACTTTCCCAGCGCCGCGCGGCAGACATCCCCTCCATGCCCCGTCAGGGCCAGATCGACCCCATACTGCCCGGCAAGCTCCAACACCGCACTGCGGTCCAAAAACGCGTCGGCGAGGTCCATCGCGGTATCGCAGCGCCCCGCTTTAATCAATATACGCGCCGCCCGCGCAACGAGTTCGGGGCGAATTTCGGCGACCAGCTTGCGCAATCGCAGGCGCGCGTTGTCCTCGGTACCCAAGCAGGTAAAGCTCCGGTCTGCCGGATCAACGCCAAAAATGGGATAATCGCGAACAAGATAGGACTGGTCAATCGCCGAAAGCCTAACACCGCAAGCCTCGAGCTCCGAAATATTGCCCTCACCCATTAAGACCATCAAGCATGCCACACTAAACAGGGCGTTGTTCTCGAGCGACGCCAGATCAACAAGTGCCGCACCGTAGATATTGACGATCTCGTTTTCGAGCATCTGGGCAACGTCTCCCTGCCCGTATAGTCCCGACTGCATAGCCGAGACGAGCTCGGGCACGCCCTGCGTAAGCTGATAGAAGTCGAGCGATGTGCTGATCGAAAACGCCGATGCCCACGCCGAATACTCATAGGCATGCACCTTGAGCATCTGCGCGTTGACTTTAATCGAATCGCCCAGTCCGTGAATCAGCTGGCGATTCGAAGGACGGCAACTCATAAAGACCCCAACCCCCATAGCACGCAGACTTCGGATTCGGTCAATCAGTTCCTCGGTCTCGCCCTGGCTGAGGTTAGGCACGTTATCGATTGCAATCAGGGAGTGCGGTTTGTCCTTAAGCTCTTCGGTAACGACCTCGAGCTGCATAAACACCTCGCGCCCAATGGCGCGGTCTGCCTCGATGATCCGCACGGGGCCTCGCGTCGGATCGCTTTTAACCTCTTGGGTATACTGCAGCAGCACCGAGGTTTTCCCAAAGCCATCAGGCGCGTAGAGGACTACGATGCCGGCCTTTCGGCCCTTGGCGATAAGTTCGTTCATCAAGCGATCGCGCCGCACCATATAGCTACTGCCCAGCGGCATAAGCTCGAGGTCGTCCGTATTGCCCAAATCGTTAACCATGCCCGCTCCTCAACTCGACCACATGGACACCGTAACGCTAGACCATATGTATCGCTAGATGAATAGAGCGATGCTACGGTTTAGGATGTTTGCTGGTACGCAAATGGCAAGTTTTTGTTCAGCGTGGTCCGATTGAAACTTATCCCCCAACCAATCAGTCTTTGCGCAGGTCAATGCGCTTGCCAGCTTGTCCCATCCTTTGGCAGTGTACCTCAAATGAGCGCTGTTCAATTGTGTTGCGCAACTCACCTAACGCTAGCTACCGTCTGCGACCTTTTCATAGCATTTATGCATAGTATCTGTTATGGAATGAATCATGCTGCACCAGACGCACCCGTCAAGTTCGCGGCAAGATTTTCGTCAAGTACACGGCGCGCGCCCAGCAAAAAGGCCCCCGCAAAGCGGAGGCCTTCGGCAAAGCTATGTCGAGGTGATAGGCTTTCGCTACTCGCAGAGCGAAAGGGCGGCCTCGTCGGCAACGACAACGCAGTTGGTGTGCAGCTGCAGGATCGAGGCAGGGCACTCGGGGGTAACCGGACCAAAGCACATGTCATGCACGGCCTGGGCCTTGGCCTCGCCATTGGCGACGACCAGGATCATACGGGCATACATGATGGTCTGGGTGCCCATGGTGTAGGCCTGACGAGGCACGTCGTCGATGCTGTCAAACAGGCGGCTGTTGGCCTGAATAGTGCTCTCGGTAAGGTCGACACAGTGCGTACCCTTGGAGAAGTGATCATCGGGCTCGTTGAAGCCGATGTGACCGTTGTTACCGATGCCGAGCAGCTGCAGATCGGGGTAACCGGCGGCAGCGACGATCTCGTCGTACTCAGAGCAGGCAGCGACAGCGTCGGGATTGGAGCCATCGGGCACATGCGTGTTGTTCAGGTCGATGTTAATGTGATCGAAGAAGTTCTCACGCATAAAGTAGTGGTAGCTCTGGGGGTCGTCGTGCGAAAGGCCACGATACTCGTCGAGGTTGTAGGTGCTGACCTCGGCAAAGTCGACGTCACCTTTCTTGTACCAAGCGGCGAGCTGCTTGTAGGCGCCAATCGGGGTGGAGCCGGTGGCAAGACCCAGCACGCAATCGGGCTTGAGAATAACCTGGGCCGAGATGATATTGGCGGCCTTGCGGCTCATATCCTCGTAGTCTTTAGCTTTAATGATCTTCATTACGCGTCCTTTCTCGTAGAAGAGAGGCAAGGCTCCCCTTACAAGCACTTGCCCGCGGCCCGCGTCGGCCGCAACCAACGTGTGCGGCCACCAGGGCGAGGTCGCGTAATGTATGTGTCTCGTGTCTACCCGCGTCGAGGCCCCTGCCCGTCCACGGTGACCCAAAGCTGTTTAGCTTCGGACAAATCCCATCTTGCCACGGAGGGCGCCCTCTTTCAAGGGCGCCCTCCGTAAACGTGTTTGAATTGTAGGCTAAAGGCAAAGCGGAGCGACTAGCGCTCGCGAGCGACGATGAGCTGATCCATCTCCTCGACATGCTCGCCAACGGAGCCCTTGATGCTCGAGAACTCAACAGAGTTGCACACCAAGATGGGGACCGTCACATCATAGCCCTCGGCAGCAATTGCCTCGCGATCGAACTCGATGAGCACGTCGCCCTTATGGACGACATCGCCCACCTGTGCATGCACGCTAAAATGCTTGCCCTCGAGCTGAACAGTGTCCAAACCAACGTGGATGAGCACGTCCAAGCCATCGACCGTGTTGAGCGCAACGGCGTGACCCGTGGGAAAAATGGCCTCGACCTTGGCGTCTGCCGGCGCAATCACACGCGTGCCGGTAGGCTGAATCGCCACGCCCTGGCCCAAAAGGCCGGTGGCAAATGTCTGGTCATTGACCTCGGACAACGGAATGACGTCGCCCGAGATGGGAGCATCCAGCGTAAGGACTCGACCACGCATACCAAAAGACCTTAGGACTTTAGTGAACATGCTCCCCCTCGGACATACCAAACAACCAAAATAGCTTTAACAGTTTACCACTTGGCACCCGTTTTTGACCATTAGGGAAGTTCGCGCTTGACAACCTCGACGATGTCGTCAACAACGCGCTGGGTCAGCTCGTGCGTCTCGGCCTCGGCCATCACGCGGACCAGCGGCTCGGTACCGCTCGGGCGCACCAGAATGCGGCCGCGGCCGTCAAGCTCCTTCTCGGCAGCAGCAACGGCGTCCCAAATGGGCTGGCAATCGTCCAGACCAGCCTTGTTGTCGGAATGCACGTTGACGAGTACCTGCGGGTACTTCTTCATGATGCCGGCAAGATCGGTGAGGGTACGACCGGTGCGCTTGAGCACGGCCAGCAGCTGCAGAGCCGTCACCAGGCCGTCACCAGTGGTGTTGTGCTCCAGGAAGATGATGTGGCCGGACTGTTCGCCGCCGATGACGGCGCCGTCCTCGAGCATGCGCTCAAGAACATAACGGTCGCCCACGGCGGTCTGAACCATCTCGAAGCCCTGCTCCTTCATTGCGATGGAGAAGCCCAGGTTGCACATAACGGTCGAGACGATCTCGGAATTGGCGAGCTTGCCGCGAGCGGCCAGGTCGGAGCCGCAGATGGCAAGAATGTAGTCGCCATCGATCTCGTTGCCCTCGCTGTCCACGAACAGCACGCGATCGGCGTCGCCGTCGTGGGCCAGGCCGATGTCGGCGTGGGTTCGCAGCACGAGCTCGCGCAGGGGCTCAAGGTGCGTAGAGCCGCACTCAACGTTAATGTCGGTGCCGCAGTAATCGGTGTTGATGGCATGGACCGTGGCGCCCAGGCGCTGCAGCGCGGCGGGCGTGGTCTGGCAGGAAGCACCGTGGCCGCAGTCGACGGCAACAACCAGGCCATCGAGTTTAAGGCCGTCGAGCGTGCTGATGGCATGATCGACATAGGCCTTGCGGGCGTCTTTCATCTTGATGATATGACCCACACCGGCGCCGGTCGGCAGCGTGTCGGCAGCCATGGCCTCCTCGGACATGACCCAGGCGCTGATCTCTTCCTCGACAGCATCGGGAAGCTTCATACCCTTGCGGCTAAAGAACTTGATGCCGTTGAACTCCGGCGGATTATGCGAAGCAGAGATGACGATGCCGCCGTCGAGCTCGTTCTGGACGGTGAGCAGCGCCACGGCAGGCGTGGGGATGACGCCGCAGCAGTGCGGACGGCCGCCCTCGGCCATGATGCCGGCGGTCAGAGCGCTCTCGAGCATGGTGCCCGAAAGACGCGTGTCGCGGCCGACACAGATATCCGGACCAAGGAACTTGGTCGCCGCGCGGCCCAGGCGAAACGCAAGGTCGCACGAGAGGTCGGCATTGGCGACGCCACGGACGCCGTCGGTACCGAAGATGTTCTGGGGCATAGGATCGCTCCTTCCCTAGCAGGCGATATGCAACCGCCCACCCTAGTCGAAAAAGAAAAGCGGGACCCGCCGAGGAATCGGCAGGCCCCGCTTGTACATTGTATCTCGAAAGGAGATAAAACCTTAGCGCTTGGAGAACTGGGGAGCGCGGCGGGCCTTCTTGAGGCCGTACTTCTTGCGCTCGACCACGCGAGCATCGCGCGTAAGGAAACCGGCCTTCTTGAGGTCAGCACGGTAGTCGCCAGCGTTCAGAAGAGCGCGGGCGATGCCCAGGCGCAGAGCGCCGGACTGACCGGAGATGCCGCCGCCATCGCACAGAGCGATAACGTCGAACTGACCGGCGGTGTCGGTCACCTTGAAGGGAGCAAGGGCGTTCTCAACGAGCTGATGACGGCCAAAATACTGCTCGGCGTCACGCTTGTTGATGGTCACCTTGCCGGTGCCGGGGACGAGACGGACGCGGGCGACGGCGTTCTTACGACGGCCGGTACCCTGGTAGACAACGGTGTTCTCAGCCATCTTTAAGCCTCCAGCTCAATCTTCGTGGGGTTCTGGGCAGCGTGCGGATGCTCGGCACCAGCGTAGACCTTAAGCTTGGTCATCTGGGCACGGCCGAGGGTGGTCTTGGGCAGCATGCCGCGAACGGCGCGCTCGATGACCTTCTCCGGGTGCTTCTCCATAGCCTGGCGGAAGCTCTCAGCCTTGAGGCCGCCGTTGTAGCCGCTGTGGCGATAATAGGTCTTCGTGTCGGCCTTGTTACCGGTAAGCTGGACCTTATCGGCGTTGATGACGACAACGAAGTCGCCGCAGTCGCTGTTGGGCGTGAACTGGGGCTTGTTCTTACCGCGCAGGATCATTGCGATCTGGGTGGCAAGACGGCCCAGGACAGCACCATCGGCGTCGACGAGAACCCAGTTGCGCTGGACCTCGCCCTGCTTGGCGTAGTGAGTCGATTTCGAAATCACTTAGACTCCTCCATGTACAGTACGTGTTGTTACAGAGATTCACGGGGCTCTGCAAGTAACCCGTCCATATTACCCCGCTCGCCGTACGAGTCAACAGGTATTTTGGCTCCGACCAGAGTTTCTGCACATGTCATCCACGAGCCGTGACGTTGCAGCGCTAGCGCTCGACAAATGCCTCGATATCTCCCAGCAAGCGCTTTGCCTCCTGGCGGCCCTGGATATACAGGTCGAGAAGCTTGGCCGGATCATGCTCAACGTGACCGACCTCGACCGGCTTTTGTGGAGCAACGACCAGCGCGCGGCCCTCGCGCTCATACTTCCACAGATGCATGCGCTGGATGTTATAGCGGTCGTGGCGCGTCTCGATAGCCTCAAGCAGGTAGGGGTAGTCGGCATAGCGAGCGCGTGCGGCGGGCATAAACTCGTAGGGCTTTTTCTCGTACGAGCGATCCTGCGTGACAATGACGACTGCACGGTCGAAGCCGGCCTCCTCCAGCACGTGCTCGATGGGGACCGAATCGGCTACGCCGCCGTCGACGTATTTGTGCCCATCGATCTCGACCGGCGGCGTCACCAGCGGCAGCGACGTCGAGGCGCGCACGGCATCGAGGTCGAGCACGGCGCTTTTGACCGGGAGGTACGCGGCGGTTCCAAAGAGCATGTCCGTCGCGACGGCGTACATCTCGATGGGGCTCGCGTCGAACGTCTCGTTGTCAAAGGGATCCAGGCGGTCCTGGACATCGTTGAAGATAAAGTCGTAACCCACAATAGAGCCCGTGGACGCAAACGATGCGGCGCCCATGAAGCGGTTGTCATTGCAGAAAGCCAGGTTGATGCGGTTGGCACGGCCGATCTGATGCGACTTGTAGTTCACGCCGTTGAGAGCGCCGGCCGATACGCCATAAACCGCCGGAATCTCGACGCCGGCCTCCATGAGAACGTCGAGTACGCCTGCGGTAAATTGCCCGCGGAAGCTGCCACCCTCCAAAACGAGCGCGACCTTGCCGGCGTTCTTTGCCTTATCTTCTGCAGTCATATTGACCTCCTGCGATTGCGTTTTGGCTTTCTTCTACCCAGTTTTGGGATGGAGGGCGCATGGGTTTTGGAGCAGAGTTCGATTCTCCGCGGATGAAGGGGATCTGTCGGCGCGGGGCACAGCCAGCAGAAATGCCGTCGGCAGCACATCTGTTTTGGGCTGAGGCATTGCGCGGAGAATCCGCGTGTTCGCTTCGCGAACCCGCACCGGCTTCGGCCGCCTGCCGGCGTCCTCGCCCGCGGGCTAAAAACGCTCACGCGTTTTCTTAACGCCCGCGCCCTGCACAGAGTTCGCTTCTCCGCGGTATCAATTAATAATAAAAAAGCAGGTAGATACGAATATCTACCTGCTTGTAACTTTTGGTGGAGGCGCGGAGAATCGAACTCCGGTCCACGAAAGCCCCCTGATTGGCATCTCCAAGCTCAGTCGCTGGTTTTGTCTCGGACGCTTTGCGCGCAGCGACACGCTCGCGGCGTCCCAACCGGTTCGGTCTTAGCCTGCGCCATACCGATTACGTGCGCAGGAGCATTCCCCTAACATGACGTCGCGCCGGTGTCGGGGAAATCACCGGGTTGACGCGCCGCTATAAACTAAGCAGCGAGAGCCATAGGCTCAAAAGAAGAGTTGTTGTCAATTCAATTTGACGGTACCCCTGTTTAACGAGGCGAGGAGACCTCGGCTTGCTTCCTCTCTCAGAGCTATCGTGTCGAAACCAGTCGCCCCCGAATGTTGGGAAAGTCTGGATGGCATTGGGCACGAGTACCCAACACCCGTCGACTTTTCAAGGAACATGCAGGGCAAGCCCCGCTTGTGGAGTGTTATCTTACCACGTTCTGAAAGCGGACAGCTGTTCTATGCACGAGCTGTGAAGACCCTAATGTGCACCATACTTCGCACTTTTGTTACCGATCGCGTCACGTATATTTTCGCCAAGCAAAATTGACCCGTCGAAAGGACCGTTATGGATACCAAGCAGCAACTCGTCAATGCCCTCGCAGGCCTGGGCTCAACCATTACCGAAGCTATGGATGTCATCGAAGGCTTTGTCCCCTGCGGACATCCCGCCCTCACGGTTTCGAACGCCCTTGTTGCGCTGGACGCTGACGATGATGCAGCACTCGCCCAGCAGCTTGAGACCGTCGAGGGCTTTATCGACCACGTGAGTGAGAACCGCGGCGTGGCCGCCTACCACGGCATCGAGGTCGAGCTCGCGGGTCCCAAAGCCGATCTGCTCGCAGCAATCCGCGAGGTAGGCGCCCTTATGCAGACCGCAGGCGTCAAGAACACCCAGGTCAACGAGTGGGTCTACCGCAGCCTGGCAGCACTCGACAGCTCCGACGAAAAGGCAGCCGAGCAGCTCGCAGAAAGTCCCGCCATTAAGGCCGAGCTTTTGTAAATAGCAGGCGCGGGCCCCTTGGCGCATCGTCGTCCAAGAGGCCCGCAAACAGTTCGCGTCAACCGTTAGCCGCGCCACCACGTTCGGCCAAAGCCAGAATCGGCATCATTTGGCGCGGGGTCTTTGCTGCAAGATCGGCATGTTCGAGCAGCTTGAGATCGTTGGTCACCAAGTAATCGACCTGCGCGCGCTTGCACGCGGCGAGCACCAAGTTGTCCTCGTAATCGCGATGGAGCGCTAAGTATTTGTCGGCCAGCCAAAGGTCCGACGAATCTGCACCCACGGCCATGGCGTTTTCGGTCATATTCCGAACAAACGCCAGCGCCGCATCGCCAATCGCGCGGGCAGAAGCCTCGTCGAGCGCTCCCCCGCTGGCAAGAACGCTACGCTTCAGTTCGTGCTGGACAACGTACAGCACGTCCTTGGCGATATGCACCGGAAAGAGCAACGTTGCGCCCGATTCCGTCGCCCGCCCAATAAACGCACGCGCGGCAAGCGACTCGGCATGGTCAGCGCAAAACGAATCAACCCATACGTTGGCGTCCACCATTATTTTGAGGGGAGCCCCACTCACTGGATCATCCCCTTTTGGCGATAATGCTCATCCATGGCGTCGGAATAGATTGTGTCCCAATCGCGATCGTCGGATACGGGCGACGTATCGATACCCAGGTCCGCGTAAAGCTGATCCGCCACCGCCCATGATGCGGCGAACGGCGTATCGGGTACGACGGTCTGCTGCCGGTCGTCGACGGCCGCAAGCACTTCCTCGCACGAACCACCGCCCTGCGCGACCTTGGCCACCACCTTTTTGATGAGCTCGGACAGCGACCCGCCCGAAAGCCGCAGCGCCTCCTCGGCACGGTCCTTGACCTGGCGATCCACGCGAACATTCACTTGCGCCATACCGCTAACAGCACCCACGTCGATCACGCTCCCTTCACTTGCTAGCACTGCTAGCACCACTATATAGAGACGCTAGCAAGCGGTCAAACGCAAAAAGCCTGCACCCGAATGGCGGCATGCCATCCGGGTGCAGGCCAAATAACGTGGGCGAACACGCCTGCTAGCGTAGGTAAGCCTTTGCGTTGTTGAGGCTATAGGCGATCGTTGAGCCGTTGTGCAGCAGCGACGACGTCTGCGGAGTGATCATGCCGGTAATGCCCAGTGCCAAGAGTGCTGAGTTGGTGAGCATCACCTTAGAATAGGAACTCGTCAGACGATCAATGAGGCCCTGGCTCATGCGGCGCAGGCGCACGATTGCGGCCAGGTCCGTATCGGTCAGGATGATGTCGGCGACCTCCTTGGCGATGTCGCTTCCGCCGCCCATGGCCAGCCCCACATCGGCCAGGCCCAGCGCCGGCGAATCGTTGACGCCGTCGCCCACCATGGCAACATGGCGCCCCTCGCTCTTAATGCGCTCCACATAGGCGTACTTGTCCTCGGGCAGCAGCTCGGCCTTAAACTCGTCGACACCCGCTTCGCGCGCAATGCGCTCGGCAGTGCGCTCCGAATCGCCCGTGAGCATAACGACATGCCTGACGCCCAGCGCATGCAGGTCGGCAATGGCCTCGCGCACGCCGGGTTTGAGCGGGTCCTCGATACCGAGCACGCCGACGACCGTGCCGTCGACCGCCAGGTACAGCGGCGACAGGCCCTGCATCTGGGACTCAATGCGCTCCTTAATGTCGGACTCGAGCTGCGCACCCTCGTCCTCAAACACAAAGTGCGCGGAACCGATGATGGCGCGACGCCCTTCAATGGACGAAGCGATGCCGTGCGCCACGATGTACTCGACGGCGGCATGGCGCTCGCGATGCTCGAGCCCGCGCTCGCGTGCCGCATTGACCACGGCGCGTGCCACCGGATGCGGGAAATGCTCCTCCAGGCAAGCGGAAAGGCGCAGGACCTCGTCCTCGCTCCAGCCATCGGTGGTGAGCACGCAGGCAAGACGCGGCTGCGCCTCGGTAAGTGTGCCGGTCTTATCAAACACAATGGTGTCGGCCTTGGCAAACGACTCAAAGTACTTGGCGCCCTTGACCATGACGCCCATCTTGGCGGCGTCGCTCATGGCGGTCATGACGGCGACTGAACCCGTGAGCTTGAGCGCGCACGAGTAGTCGACCATCAGCGCCGCGGAGGTCTTAATGAGACTGCGCGTGGTGAGCGCGACCAGGCCCGCAAGCAGGAAGTTCCACGGAACGATCTTGTTGGCGAGGTCCTCCATGTGCGACTGGCCCTCGGATTTGAGCGAGTCGGCCGTCTGAACGAGCGAGACGATCGAGCGCAGTTTGGTCTGGGCCGTGTTGGCGCGCACGCGCACCAAGATGCTGCCGTCTTCGACGACGGTGCCGGCAAACACGTCGTCGCCCACGCCGCGCTCGACGGCAAGCGGCTCGCCGGTCAGGGTCGCCTGGTTGACCATGGCGCTTCCCTGCTCGACCACGCCATCGATGCAGATGGACATGCCGGTGCGCACGGCGACCAGGTCGCCGGGTTCAAGCTCGGTGGCGGCAACGCTCACCTCGGTGTCACCGACCACCTTTTGCGCCTTGTCGGGCACATCGAGCAGCGAGTTAATGAGCTCGTTTTCGCTCATGGCGCGCGTGTAGTCCTCGAGCAGCTCACCCACGTTAAGCAGGAACATCGTCTGGCCCGCGGTGTCGACGTCGCGCTTGACGAACGAGATGCCGATGGCCGACGCGTCGAGCACGGGAACGGTCAGGCGCGGCTGCGCGAGCTCGTGGAGGGCTGCGCGCAAAAAGGCCATGTAGCCGGCCACGACAAAGACGGCACGCAGCGGCGTGGGCAAAAACCAACGGCGCGCGTAATGAGCGCCGACAAGCGTCGCCAGATCCATGACGAGCTTGTGCTTGCGCGGCTCGAGCTGCATCACGTAGCCCGACTTGGCGTCGGCGATGGCCTGGGCATCGAGCGCGCCGACAGCGGTCAGCACAGCGTCGCGGCTCGGCTCGTCGTATTCGAGCGCCATCTGGCCGATGCGGCCGTAGACGCGCACCTTGTGCACGCCGTCGATTTCGCCGCTGAGCTTTAGAAGCGCATCGAGATCGCTCTCTGGCACAGGACCCGCCAACTGGAGGCGGGTCCTGCCGGGGATCTCGCTGATAATCGAGAATCTCATAGTTTGTGCCTGGGAGCGCTACTCGGCCGCGTTGTCCGCGTCAGCCTCGCTCTGGGTGATGTAGGCAGCCTCGGCAACCATGTCGTCGACATTGGCCTTGGCCTGCTCGACCATATCCTGGTAGCCGTTCTTGATGCGCATGCCGCACGCGATGCCCTGCACGCAGGCGTTCTTAACCGGAGCGCTGGTGAGCAGCTTGATGCCGGCCGTACCGAGCAGAAAACCGCCACCAACAAGCAGGGTGTTAAACGTCGACTTCTTCATATTGCTTCTCCCTTTTGCCGCATTGAACACGGCACGGTGCCTCAGCACCCGAGTTACCAAACTTGCTCGAGCACACTATCGAAAAATAGTTTATCCAACAATTATGGTCAGCCATAACTAACTTTTTGGAAATTTATAGTCGGGAAATCTCCGGCTTACGACAAACCACTCGTCGCGACACACATCCGTGGCATCAGAGAATTCCCCTCCTCCGCCCCACTGATCGAGGTCTATTACTTTCCTGAGAAGTGAACGAGTAAAATCAGGCCCCCGAAGCATCCGCATTTTTCGCCAGCAAAACCGCAGGAAAAACTCGACAAAACCGCAGGAAAGCGAGACCAAAAAGTGTCGATGCTTCGGGGGTCCAAATAAGGTCGTTCACTTCCCGGAAAACCATTCACCTTCGATTTCCACTGCCCTGCAATGCGGTAAAGAGACGGTCCCTTTATCACATTGCGAGCGCTTTCTTGATAAGAGGAACGGATCGGTCGGCCAAATACAGTGGAATATTGAACACCCCATCGTCAAGCCTCAGATTCTTAAGGGAGTAACGGACTCTCAACGGGGTCGTCTCCGCATGTTTGTCGGCATAGTATTTCAAACTCTTGGAATGAACGACCTCTCCCGATTTGACCTCAACGGGAACGATATCGTTTCCAACTTGGATCAAAAAATCGACCTCGTGCCTTGGTTTCTCGTTAGTCCAATAGCGCGGAGCGGCATCCAGCTGCGGAAGCAACGCCTGAAGCACATAGTTCTCGGCAAACGAGCCTTTGAACTCAGAAAAAATCGCGTCCGAGATGGCGAATGCCGAAGCATCGAGCTTTGCCATACGGCGCAGCAAGCCAACATCAAGACAGTAGACCTTAAAGGCCTTGAGATCATCGTAGGCCGAGAGCGGTATTCCGCCGCCGGTATTAAGTCGCGCCGACGTGATCAGACCGGCATCGGCGAGCCATTCCAGAGCGTCCTCATATTCGCGGGCACGAGCCCCCTCGCGAACCGCACCCCAAACAAACTTTTTATTCTCGCGCGCCAGCTGCGTTGGAATTGAGTTCCAAATTTGCGAAAGCTTAGCGAACTGTGCACGACCACCGTGCTTGGCAAAATCACGCTCATAGGAATCCAAGAGGTCGGATAACACTTTATCAACCTGAGCAATGTCACCCGTTTCGACCCACCGACCAAGAGCTTCCGGCATGCCACCGCATGCAAAATAGCGGCGAAGGTGCTCGACGAGTCTGACATGAAAGAAATCCGGTACCGCCTCGATCTGATCCAGACCGCCAAGATACGCATCATAGTTTGAGGCGCCTTCGGCCTTTAAAAACTCAGAAAAGCTCATGGGGTGCATCTCCATGAACTCGACCTTTCCCACCGGAAAGGCACTCGTCTCGCGGGACAAGCGAACACCCAGCAAAGACCCTGCGCACGCAACGTGATATTCGGGGGCCTCATCGCAAAAATACTTGAGAGCACCAACTGCAGAGGGGCAGTCCTGGATCTCGTCAACAATAAGCAACGTCTCGCCAGGATCGATGGGCTGGCCAAACGCCAAGGATAGATTTGAAATAATGCGCCGCGGATCACGCGTGCCCTCGAAAAACTGCGCATATTCGCTTTGAACCCCGGGAGATGGCTCCTCCAGCGTCAGGTATACGCAGTTGCGATACGAGGCGCGGCCGAACTCCTTGAGCGCCCACGTCTTTCCAACCTGACGCGCTCCTTTAAGGATGAGCGGCTTACGATACTCCGACGCCTTCCAAGCATTAAGCTTGGCGATGATATCCCGCTGCATGACCGACCTCCCGCAAAAAACTTCCGTAAATGTGAGATTTCTCACATTTTACCCTGGGTAAAACGTGATATTTATCACATTTACGGAAGTTTTAAGGCAGTTTTGTTACATTTTCATCATATACAATGAAGTGTGACAGAGGGACAGTCCCTTTGCCACAGTCCTACAGCTGCCAGGCTGCTGCTTCCTTTTGCAGCGCCACCATGCGGGCGAATTCTCCACCTGCCGCCTTGAGCTGCGCCGGAGTGCCCTGCTCGACAACCACACCATCCTTGAGTACAACGATTTTGTCGGCATTTTCTACCGTGCGCATACGGTGGGCAATAACGATAACCGTCTTACCTGCAAGCAGACGGGAGAGCGCCTGCTGAACCACGGTCTCGTTCTCCACATCCAAACTCGCCGTCGCCTCGTCCAGCAACACAATCGGCGCATCTTTGAGCAGCGCGCGGGCGATGGAGATGCGCTGGCGCTCACCGCCGGACAGCTTGGAGCCGTTCTCGCCGATCATGGTGTCATAGCCCTGCGGCATGCGGCTCACAAACTCGTCGCAGTTGGCGGCACGCGCGGCAGCAAGCACTTCCTCATCGGTGGCATCGCGACGACCAAGACGGATGTTTCCCATCACCGTGTCGTCAAAGAGCAGCACGTCTTGGAACACAATGGCGTAGTCGCGCAGCAACACCTCGGGATCCACGCTCGCAACATCCACGCCGCCCACGGTGACCGTGCCTTCGGTGGCGTCCCAAAAGCGCGCGGCCAGGCGGCTCACCGTAGACTTACCGGAGCCCGAAGGACCGACCAGTGCCGTGACCTCGCCTTCCTTGGCGGTAAAGCTCACATCGGTAAGAACTTTCTCGCCGGCGCGGCCGTCCTCGCCCGCACCATAGCCAAATGCCACGTGATTGAACACCACATCGTGGCCTACGGGCTCAAACTGCTCGCTGCCCCGCGCCACGGGCTCTTCCATGATGGAACGCATGCGCTTGGCCGACGACTCGGCGGCAAACAGCTCGGACATCAGCATCAGCGCCTGATCAAAGGGCGCATAGATGCGGCTCACCATAAGCAGGAAGGCAAACATCATCAAAAAGTCGACCTGGCCGGAGGCGACCATCGCAGCGCCCGTGACCAACGTGGTGGCAATCCCCAGGCGCAGGATGGCAAAGGCGGAGTTGACCAAAAGCCCATTGGCGAGCTCGCCCTTGGTGGTCTCGCGCTCCTCGGCATCGATCACGGCGTTGAGCCCCTCAAGATAATGAGCCTCCTGGTTGGTGGCGCGGATCTCGCGCACGCAGTCGAGCGTCTCCTGGATCGCCTCGGTAACCTTGACCTTCTCGGCACGCACATGGTCGAACACCGGGGTCATGGGGCCGCGTGTCAGATACAGCACGGCAAAGGCCACGGGCACGCTCCAAAACGCCGCGATCGCCAGCTGCCAGCAAAAGAACAGCGACGCCACGAACACAATGGCGCTTGCGATGATGGCACCCCAAAGCTCTCCCAGCACGTGGCTGTAGGCGTGCTCCATGGCCTGGACGTCGCCCATAATGGTCTCGGTTAAATCGGCCAGATCACGACGGCCAAAAAACGACAGCGGCAGCTTGCGTAAGCGCTCGGCAATCTCCATACGCTGCTTGCCGCACTCCTCGTAAAAGATGCAGTAGGTGTAGTAATACTGCTGCCAGTTAGAGGCAAAGAGCAACACGAAAAAGACCAGGAGGCCGCCCACAATCGGCAGGGCATCCGGCAGGTCGGCACCGGTGGCGAGATGTTCGACAAAACCGGCCATGACCAGGAACAATAAGCCCATGCCGGCCATGGTAATGAGATTGGTGAGCGCGGTCCAGAAAATGCCGCGTTTTACGCCGGCGACGCCTTTATCGGATAGGAAATACTTCTTTTGGAATGAGGCGAACATTTAGGCCTCGCCTCCCTTCGTGACGGCGGCATCCGCGGCAGCAGTGATCTTCCAGCTCGCGGCCTGTTCGTATTCGGCCCACATCTTGGCGTACAGGCCGTTTTGGGACAGCAGCTCGGCATGAGTGCCAGCCTCCTGCACGCTACCCTGGTTGAGCACCACGATCTTGTTGGCCCCCACCACGGTCGAAAGCCGGTGCGCGATCATAATGACCGTGCGGCCCGCCGCCAATTTGCTAAAGGCGCGCTGGATGAGCGCCTCGTTCTCGGGGTCGGCAAAGGCTGTGGCCTCGTCGAGCACCACGATGGGCGCGTCCTTAAGAATTGCGCGGGCGAGCGACACGCGCTGGACCTCGCCGCCCGAAAGGTACGCCCCGCCGGCGCCGAGCATGGTGTCGATGCCCTGCGGGAGCTTGGCCACAATGTCGTCGCACTGAGCTGCGGAGAGGGCCGCACGCACTTCGTCGTCAGTGGCCGTAGGCTTGGAGGCGCGCACGTTATCGGCAAGTGTTTGCCGGAACAGTTGGTTGGTCTGGAACACGAAGGCGACCTGGTCCATGAGCTCATGCGGGTCCATGTCGCGAACGTCCACACCGCCTACGAGCACTCGACCCGAGGAAACATCCCAAAAACGCGGGATCAGGCTGGCGCAGGTTGACTTACCGCCGCCAGAGGGACCCACCAACGCAAGGGTGCTACCTGCGGAAACGCTAAAGCTCACATGGTTGACGGCAGGTGCCTCGGCACCCTCGTACGTAAAGCTCACGTCCTCAAATCGCACGTCGCCGCCGGCAGGGTGCTTGGGTTGCGCGGGCACGGAGAGCTGCTTGGAATCCATGACGCTTCGGATGCGAGCCAGCGAATCGGCACTCATCTGAGAGGCCTCGCCCACAAACATGAGCTTGGTCATGGCCGTCGGTACCACGGCCGAAAAGATCGCGTAAAAAGTGAAGTTTGCCATAAAATGCGCGAAGTCCGTCTCGCCCGGCGCCAATAGCAACGCCACGGGCAGCAGGAATGCCACAAGACCATTGAGCGCGGTAAGGTTGAGCACCTGCGGGCCTCGGCAGAACGTGCCCGCATAGCTTTGCGCCATGTCGGCGTATTCGGCGATCGCATCGTGAAACGCCTTAAAGGAGTAGACCGTCTGCTGGAACACCTTGACCACGGGGATGCCGCGCACGTATTCGGTGCCGGTCTTGTTCATCTTGACCAGCGCGCCCATGTAGGCCTTCATAAACTCGGCGCCCTTGCCGCTCATCATGGTGGCCATGGCGCAAAACGAAACGACGACCGAGATTAAGCATGCCGCGCCCAAACGCCAATCGAGGGCGAAAAGCAGCACGAGCAGGCCCACGACCATGGCGGTGGCGCCGGCGATATCGGGCAGCATGTGCGCGAGCAGCGTCTCGGTGGAGGCGGCGCAGCCGTCTACGATACGGCGCAGCTCACCGGTGGCGTGCGTGTCAAAGTAGCCGAGCGGCAGCTTAAGCAGATGCTCGCTCGTAGCCTTGCGGATATTGGACGCGCAGCGAAACGCGGACAGGTGCGTGCACATGAGCCCCACGAAATAGACCACGATGCTTGCCAGCGCAAACCCCACGGCCCACCAGCCATACGTCGCGATGTCGCAGGCTTCGCTCCAGTTAGGTGCCACGGCGATCAGATCGCGCGCGACAAGCCAAATGCACACGTACGGGCCAAAGCTCAGCAGCTGCGAGAGCGCCGAGAGAGCCATGCCCAAATACGTTAGGAATTTGCGGTCACCGGCATACGCGAGCAACTCGCCGATGCCGCCACCTTCCTTTTTTGATCCCTTTGCCATGAGATTCCTTTCTAACGGCTTGAGAGTTAACCGTAATCAACTTATCATTGATATGTTAGCCGAGGCACACAATCGAGCCAGGCGTGGATGTTTCTGCAAAGGAAGGGGACGCTTTCGAAAATGCATCGGGCCGCGACCAACATAACCGAGCTCTACGCACCGCAGTTTGAGCAGTTTGGCCTGGAGCTTTCCGGCAGGGGCGCCGTCTTTACCGGCGAGGTGGCAAACGATCGGGCGCACGGACGCGCATGGATCATGCCCCTCTCCCCTGCCTGCATCGTCATGGAGCATTACATTACCCCGACGCACGATATGTACCTGGCCGAATACACACCTGAGCCGTACGCCTGCGTGAGCGAGGTCAGCGCGCCCACACTTACATGCATGCCCGAGGCTGGCATAACGCCTGCGAACCTTACACTCTTGCATGGACCTTGGCCAAACAATGCCGTTTGCAGCTTTATCCAAGATAACTGTGGCGAGGAATTAAGCCCACTGTTTGCAGGGCAGCTCTATCACTCGCGCTCGGTGCTCTTTTTGCCCGGGTATTTTGACGAGTTGGAGAGCCGCTATCCAAGCGAATTCGCGGGAGTCTTTGAAGCGTTTGCTGAGCCGTGGCACGAAGAGGCGACGTCCGCCATCTGCCACACGCTGCGCCGGATTAACGAGGACCGTGCCCGCACCGTAGGCGGGCACGTCTATATGCGAGGCATTGTTGAAACCATGGTCGCCGAGCTCGCCTGCTCGCGCGCAGCCCACAAACAGGCACAACGAGCAACGGATACGCGCGTTAGTGTAAGCCTTGCCAACGAAGCAGCGGCGATGGTCGAGAGCGCGCTCGACAAGGGCAAGCGCGTGAGTGTGAACGAGGTGGCTGAGCGGCTCTACACAAGCCGTTCCAAACTGTGCGCCACCTTTAAAACCCAAACCGGCGAGTCCCTGGGCGCTTACATTCGAAGGCGCCGCATGGAGCGAGCAAAGGACCTTTTGACCGACAGCTCACTCACCATAGCGCAGGTAGCAGAGCGCCTAGGCTACCCCCAACAATCCGCCTTCACCCAAGCCTTCAAGCAACACACCGGCACCACCCCCACCACCTGGCGCTCCCAACATCAATAAAAAGACGGCAAAGGGACAGCCCCATGAGTTCCACACGCAATGTGACAAAGGGACTGTCCCTTTGTCACATTTACAAAAATGGGCGCGCCAACGGCGCGCCCATTCACTCTATTCAATTCAGCCCGTCTGACCCGAACGGCCGAGTCGTCTGGCCGGGGAAGCCCCGAGTCGCCGGGGTGTTTGCTCCAAATGAGTTCCGCATGCAAAGAAGGCCACTAAATGTGGCCTTCGTCTTGCATAGGACTGTTTGAAATTTGGAGGAAATACCCCGGCGACTCGGGGCTTCCCCGGCCTCGCAGCTACGAGAGCGACGTTCTCAGCAACTCGTTGAAGAGCTTCGGGTTGCCCTTGCCGCGGCTCGCCTTCATGCACTGGCCCACCAAAAAGCCGATGACCTTTTGGTTGCCGTCGCGGTATTGCTGCGCCTGCTCGGCACAGTTTGCCAATACCTCGTCCACGATCGGCTGCAGCGCGCCGGCATCGCTCACCTGACGCATACCACGCTCGTCGACGATCTTGTTGGGATCGTCGCCGGTCTGGGCCATGGCCTCAAAGACCTCGTGCGCCTGGTTGGAGCTGATGGCGTCGGTCGCCAGCAGCTTAGCAAGAGCCGCCACCTGAGCCGGCGCAATGCCGGACTCGACGAGCGACACGCCCGCGCCCTTAAGGTAGGCGATCATCTCGTTGACCAGCAGGTTCGCGACCGTCTGGGCCTCCTTGCCGGCCATACCGGCAGCGGCGGCCTCAAAGAACTCGGCAAACTCGGGGTCGCCGGCAATCTGCTCGGCGTCGGCGGCCTTAATGCCAAAGTCGGTCTCAAAACGGGCACGCTTGGTATCGGGCAGCTCGGGAATCTCGCCACGGCAGCGGTCGATGAACTCGTCATCCAAGTCGAACGGCGCCAGGTCGGGATCGGGGAACAGACGATAGTCGTCGGCCGTTTCCTTCACACGCATGACCACGGTGCGCTTGCGGCTGGGCTCCCAGTGGCGGGTCTCCTGATAGATGATGCCGCCCTCCTCGAGCACCTCGGCCTGGCGGCAGATCTCGTAGGCAAGGCCGTCGTGCAGGCTCTTAAACGAGTTGAGGTTCTTGAGCTCAGTCTTGGTGCCCAGTTTGGTCTCGCCGCGGCGGCGCAGCGACACGTTACCGTCGCAGCGCATGGAACCCTTCTCCATGGAGCAATCGGAAATGCCCAGCGTCACAAAGATGCGACGGAGCTTCTCCATAAACAGGCGCGCTTCCTCGGGCGTACGCAAGTCGGGCTCAGTCACGAGCTCAATCAAAGGCGTGCCGCAGCGGTTGTAGTCGACGAGCGACTCGGCCGCGGCGGTAATGCGGCCCTCGGCGCCACCCACATGCACCATCTTGGCGGCGTCCTCCTCCATGTGGATGCGCAGGATGCGGATGGGCACCGTGTAGGAACCGTCCTCGCGACGCTCGGGCATCTGCAGGTTGGACGCATCGTAGCTGGCCAGGTGGCCGGCGCGCTGGTTGCCCTCGCGCATGGTTGACGTCATAGACGTGGACAGGCCCTCGGCGTTGGCCGAGGCGCTCGCCAGGCTCTGGGCCTCGGCCTCGCCAAATGCGCAGTCGGGGCGCTCGGCGGCACCGCGACCGGTCACATCCAGATCCAGGTGACCGTACATGGCAAAGGCGACCGGACCCTGCGTGGTCTGGAAGTTCTTGGCCATATCGGGATAGAAGTAGTGTTTGCGGTAGAACATCGAGTGGCGCTGGATCTCGCAGTTGGTGGCCAGACCCGCCTTGACGATGCTCTCGATGGCACGCTTGTTGGGCACCGGCAGGGCGCCGGGCAGGCCCAGGCACACCGGGCACACGTTGGCGTTGGGCTCGTCATCGTGGCTGAGCTTGCAGTTGCAGAACATCTTGGTATCGAGTGCGGTGAGCTCGGTATGGATCTCCAGGCCGATCACGGCCTCCCAATCCTGCAGGACCTCGGAAAGCTCCTTCATTACAGCTCGCCTCCCTTCCCGGCAAAATCGGGCGCGACGGAAAGCGCGGGCGCACCCGTGGCGGCATCGGCAAAGCCGCGCTCCAGGGCGCGGGCAAACGTGAGCAGCTGACGATCCTTAAAGGCAGGCCCCACCAGCTGGGCAGAAACGGGCAGCTTGCTGTCCTCGCCCAGGCCCAGCGGCACCGAGATACCTCCGTTGCCGCAAATGTTGAGCGAAATGGTGTACAGGTCGGACAGGTACATCTGCGTGGGGTCACTGATCTCGCCAAACTTAAAGGCCGTGCGCGGCGAGGCGGGCATGAGGATGGTGTCCACCTTGGCATACGCGGCGTCGTAGTCCTGCGTGATGAGCGTGCGGGCCTTCTGCGCGGCGTAGTAGTACTTGTCGTACACGCCCGAGCTCAGCAGGTAGGCGCCGAGCATCTGACGGCGCTTGGCCTCGGCGCCAAAGCCGTGGGCGCGCGAGAGCGAGCTCTGGTCGGACAGGTTGGCGCAGCCCTCCTCCTGGTAGCCATAGCGAATGCCGTCGAAGCGAGCCAGGTTGGAGAACGCCTCGGCCGGGCCGATGACGTAGTAGGCGGCGATGGCGGCGTCCAGGTGCGGCAGGTCGACCTCGACCAGCTCGGCACCCTGGTTCTGCAGCTCCTGAGCGGCGCGCTGAACAGCGGCCTTGACCTCGGGCGTCAGGCCCTCGGCCTCCATAAACGCGGGGATAATGCCCACGCGCTTGCCCTCGATGCTGTCGTTGAGGTGCTCGGTAAAGTCGACGGCGCAGTCCTGGCTGGTGCAGTCGTACGGATCGTGGCCCGCGCCGGTAAGCGCGTTCATGGCCAGCGCGACGTCCTCGACCGTACGGCCAAAGGGGCCAACCTGGTCGAGCGACGAGCCAAAGGCCACCACGCCGTAACGGCTCACGGCGCCGTACGTGGGCTTAAGGCCCACCACGCCGCAGAGCGCCGCCGGCTGGCGGATGGAGCCGCCAGTGTCCGAGCCCAGCGAGAGCGCGACCTCGCCCGCGGCGACGGCAGCAGCAGAGCCGCCCGAGGAGCCGCCGGGCACGCGCTCGGTATCCCAAGGGTTATTGGTGCGGTGGAAGGCCGAGCTCTCGGTAGAGCCACCAAAGGCGAACTCGTCCATGTTGGCCTTGCCCATGGGCAGGCAGCCGGCGTCGAGCATGCGCTGGACGCAGGTGGCGGTGTAGACGCTCTGGTAGTCCCCGAGCATGCGGGAAGCACAGGTGGTGCACGTGCCCACGAGGTTCATGTTGTCCTTGATGGCCAGCGGCACGCCCGCGAGCGGGGGCAGCGGCTTGCCTGCAGCACGGTCGGCATCCACGCGCGCGGCGGCCTCGAGCACAAGCTCGGGCGATACCTGCAGGAATGCCTGGACCCCGCCCTCGCGCGCCTCGATGGCGGCAAGGGAGGCCTGGGCCACCTCGGTAGCGGTAAAGTCGCCGGCGGCAACGCCCGCGGCGATCTGGGCGGCGGTAAGGGAATCGAAGCTCTGCGCCATTACTCGCTCTCCCCCTCTCCCAAAATGGACGGCACGCGGAAGTAGCGGTCGCGCGCGCTGCCGGCGTTTTCGAGCGCAACGTCGAGCGGCAGGTCGCGCTCGGGCTCGCGCAGGTCGTCGCCCATCACGTTGGACAGGCTTCCGATGGGATGGAACGTGGGCTCCACGTCGGGCAAGTCATATTGCAAGACGGGCTCGAGCATCTGGACGGCGTCGTTCATGTAGGACGTCATCTGGGTGAGCTCGTCATCGGTCAGTGCGATCTTTGCGTACTCGGCGATGCCGCGCACGTCTTTCTCGCTGAGTGCCATAGGCGCTCCCTTCCGCATAACAGATAAACCGCTCTAGTATACAGGGCAACGCCGGCTTGGAGCAGGCGCTTTACCCAAATGCAGCGAAAACGTAACGAGGACGGCGGATTGGCAGGGCGCGGTTCGACGGTTCTGTAGCGAAACCGCACCGTCCATAGCGAAAACCGTCCCGCCCGCAACGAAGACCGTCGCGTCCGCAACGAAAAGCATCACAACATTCGACGCTTTTCGTCAAAATCGCGATTTTCATCGAATGTTGTGATGGTTTGGAAGTCCCGACCACCACAAAGGTGCCTGTCCCCATTGTGGTGGTTCTGGAGAATGTCTTATGCCGAGGCCTTGGCCTTGCGGCGCTTGCGGACCGCGTGGATCACGATGTCCAGTAGCAACAGCACAATGGCCACGACCACGATGAGCACGGCAAACTCGCGCTTGCCCCAGTGGCGGCCGGCCAGCGACTTTTGCTTGTCGACGTCCTTCTTGTTGTACTTGGTGCGCACGCAATGCACCAGCAGGCGATGGTCGTTCACGCCATAGGGCGTGCAGGTGACGAGCGTCACTTTGTCGGCGCCGGGCTCGATGGTCAGCGACTCCATCTCCTCGGGCAGCACGACCTCGGAGTCGACCATCTTGTAGGCGAGCGTCTTGTTCATGGTGTGTAGCAGCACCAGGTCGCCGGGCTCCAGCGAGTGGATGTCGTCGAACATGCTCAGGTTGCGCATGCCCGAGTGCGCGGTGAGCACGCAATGCGTCGAGCTGCCGCCCACCGGCAGGCTCGTGCCCTCCAGGTGGCCGACGCCCGCCATAAGGACTTCCTCGCTCGTGCCGTGGTAGATGGGCATGCTCACGTCGATGGAGGGGATCTCGACCCAACTCATCATGGGGTCGCGGTCAAAGATAAGCTGCTGATCGTAGGGCTCGATCTGGTCGGCGGGAAGCTCGGTGGCCTCGCCGGCAAGCTGCTCGTTAAAGGAGCGCGCCTGCAGTAGAATGCGCTCGCGCTCCTCTTCGGAGAGCGCGTCCACGGTGCTGGACACGGTGCTGATCTGGTTGAACACACCCGAGGCCTCGAGCCGGTCCAAAATCCACGGCCAGGTCATAAGGCCCACGCCAATAAGGATGATGACGATAGTGATGAGCCGGTCGGCCCAACGCGGCAGCCGCTTGCGACGGCGCTTGGGTTTTGGTTGAGGTTTGGGCTGAGGGCTTGAGCCGCCGCAGGCCGCGGCGTTATCGCTCTTCATGTGTTTGGCGCCCTGCACCATCGCCGGTCACTCCTCTACAGCTCAGGTTGTCTAAACAAATAATAGCCGATTAGCGAACTCATGCACCGGACAACGCAGCCAGGACCGAAACGCCGCCTACGGTTCGAATTCTTGGAGACCTTCTACAGCGCTTCTTGCCATGGATATTCCTTTCCAAACATGCGATCGACTTCGAGCTGAATTCGCTCATCGTCGATTGCCGCCAAAGATAGCGCAAGCGAAATGTCGTCGACACGGGAGAAGCCGGCAAACACAGGCGCATAGCGCCACACTTGGATCATCGCCGTTTCGTTTTCTGGCAGCTCCCCGTCTGCGACTTCAAGGTCACGCAGGTCACGCCATGCACTTCTTAAGACGGCCTTTTGTTCCATGCCCGGCGCAGCGAGCATCGAACGCGCAGCGAGCGCCGTCTCCCCGGCGTCAACAAGATAGTCGATCTGCGGCGTCTTCCTTGCAAAAAAGACCTTCGAGACAGGCGAGGAGAGCTCTGCCATGTGCTCACTGAGCAGAAGATCAACGGCAACAGGGAACACGACGACACGTCGCTCGCGACGCTCGCGCCTCGCGAGCCCCCTGTCTACAAGCTCGGTTATGGCCTCACTCGCGCGGCTTGCCGAGATCCCAAGCGCACGACAAAGGTCATAGGGACGATATGGCTCCTGGGCTGCTCCCCAGATTGCGGCAGCCTGCGCGTTGGGTGACATCTTGGTCGCGTGATTGCGAAACCGGACACTGCCCCTCTCCGTGCAGGCCGTGCCCATAAATGGAAGAAAAGCCTGTCTGCCGGGGCAAACAAACGGAATCCCTTGTGCGACCAATGCTTTGCGCTGACGTGCATCGGCATCAGGAAACGAAACGACAACAGGAGCCTCCGCACGCAAGGCTAGCTGACTATAGACCCTCTTAGCCTCGGGAAGCCCGACGCCAGTAGGCAAACTTGCAAGCAAAAACGAAAAACCGTTTGCGTCAACAGCGCGGGCTTCAATCGCCCGCAGATGCAGCGGCAAGCGTGCGGATCCAGGCCAAGTTTTGGTCTTGGCGGAGAGGCCTAGTGCTTCTTGTAAGTAGATTAACGCTTCGTTCATTTCCATTGTTTTCGTTCGATTCCAGTTTGTATTGGAATTATACATAATTTTCGGAATTAAAGAGATACCGTTCGTGCCTAAGCCTACATTTGAGTTTTCAAAATGTCCCGGATCGGCGGGGCGATTCGGGATACAATGTCAATAGAAAACGACGCACCCCGCGTAAATGTTTGGGAGCGCGGGCGGCCTAGTTTTCAGCTTTTGTTAAATGCCCGGGATCCTACCCCCGGGCATTCTTATTTGCGCTTGTTGCGGCGCAAATGCCTTCTACCGTCCGCACCGCGCGAGCGCCTACGGACCTTAAACCGAACCTCATACGAGTCAAAAAACGCGATGACGAACGAGCCCACCGCCGCGAGGGCAGCGAGCACGTTAAGGAATTTCAGCATTTGGGGACCCCCGATCGAGTCGTCGGCCGCCCGCGCACGGGATGCGTCGCAAGGGTATTTTACTGCGAGCGCATGCACCCGCAGCTGCTAAACGCAATAATTGCAAACATTTGTTCGATAGTTACACACACGGCTCCTCGTCCAGCGGAGCCTGGCCGCATTGTCCGGGTTTGCCCGACGTGTTTGCGTTTTCAAATGTCCCGAATCGGCGGGGCGATTCGGGATACAATCGTTACAGGAAACGACACGCCCCGCGTAAGTGTTCGAAAGCGCGAGCGAGCAGTTTCCGGTGTTGTTAAATGTCCGGACTCCGAACCACGGGCATTTTAATTTGCACGCGCGGCGCAAATGCCTTCTACCGTCCGCACCGCGCGTGCGCCTACGGACCTTAAACCGAACCTCATACGAGTCAAAAACGCGATGACGGATGAGTCCGCACCGGACGGTGGAGGCTGCCTGCGTTGTCCAAAAAGAACGGGGCAAACTCCAGTGCAGAGTCTGCCCCGAAAAGAGAATGGCAAAGCAAGAACGCCGATGGACGAGAAAAGTGTCCGCAAGTCTCATGGCCATCACATCCCACCTGCCAAAGGGATGGGTGAGTGAGCGTTACTCCTGCTCGGACTCCTCAGCCTGCTTACGGCTGCGGATGAGGTGCGCCACGCCGATGCACAGCACCGCGCCACCAGCGATCCAAGTGAAGGTCACGCCGTTAAGGCCGGTCAGCGGGAGGCCAGAGCCCTTCTGGTCGGTGACAGTGAGGTGGACCATGCCATTAGTAGAGTCATCAGCAGTAACGAGCCCCTTATTATCTCCGTCAGTTACCGCAACCACGGGGTTGACCACTTCAGTGTTGCTTTCAGTCAGATTGCCACGCGTAATGGTGAACGTGATGCCCTTGTTCCCGTGAGAGTTGTCGTAGCCAGGCGCGGGCGTGACCTCCGTGAGGACGTAAGTGCCCTCATCGAGACCGATGACGCTAATCTTGCCGTCCTCGGTCGTGGTGAGCTTGGCATCCTCGGCGTTCGCCTGCTTTACACCGTTGGCATCAATGTACTTGTCCTCGACAGTGTCGCCGTTCTTCTCCTGCAGCTTAAACACAACACCAGAGAGCTTCTTAGGGGTTTTCTCATTACCAACCTTGGTGACGTCAATGCCGTAGGTGTAATCATAAGCGGGATGTACGACTGTTGTGCCCGTTTCGGAAGAGTGAGGGTTATTGGAATAGGTCAGAGTAACGGTGTTCTTCTGGCCTTTACCGAGCATATCGGCCTTAACCTTAGTAGGGTCGAGCTTCGCCTTATAGTTCACATAGATTTTGGAGCTACCGCTAACGGTAATAACCTCATCCTTGTCGGATTTAATTTCTTTCTTAAGGTTGCCAAAAGAAACAACAAGCTCGTTCTTGGCAGTGTTGTACTGCACATCATAGTATTCCGGCTTAACCGTTTTATCGCCAATCTTTACCTCAACAAAGGGCTTACCATCAACGAGCTCGGGCGCCATCGTAGAAGGCAGGTCATCGGTGAAGGTATAGCTGTAATCTTTATAAGTATTGATATTGCTGGCCACGGTACCCGCAAGCTGGTATTCAATCGGCTGATCGGATGCAGAGTCCGCAACCCTATTGGGTGCCGTAAAAACATCTTTAGAAGAACCCACGGGAACAACCTTGTTCGAGTCCACAAAGCTACCGTTGTTGTCGTCCTTGACCGCCTTGGTCACGTTGGGGACATCCTTTTTGGAATCAACATTCACGTCCTCGCCGCCGACGACAGCAAAAATTGGCGAGGTATAGGCGTCGGTATTGCCGTTGGTTGTATCGGTAGTTACAGTCGAGCCAACACTTGCGGTCACAAAGAGCCAATAACCGGCAGCCAAATCCTTAAAGGTTCCCTTGCTGGAATCGCTTGGGTTTTTCCAAGTTAGAGTCGAGCCCTCAAGTGCGGCAGCAATCATATCCAGCGTAGTGCCAGAGTCAACTTTGGCAGTCTGACCAACTTTATCACCGGCATTATCTTTAATGTACTTAGCCCAAGCCTGAGCGCCAGCATCCGCCTTAGGAGCTCCATTAACGTCGGTAAATGCACTGGTCACAACGTTCTGAACTTCAGGAGAAGCCCAATCGATATCGGAAAGTGTCTTATCACCAGACCAAGTATTGCCATCCTTAATCTGCGTGACCTTAGCCTTGAAAATCTGAATACCCTTAAAGGCTGTGTCCGTGTAGTCTTTCTCACTAATGGTCACGTTGCCGCTCGTCGTAGCCACGGGCGCACCCTCAGCAAACGCCATCGTAATCGGTGCCATGACTCCGCCGAAGCTCAAAGCCGCCGTGAGGCCGGCGGTTACTGCCAGGCGTGCGATGTTCTTGTTCATGTGCATCTTCTTTCCTCTGCTTTCTACCTAAAACTCATTCGGATCGATCATCATCTGTCTGTGTCTTAGCATCTACTTCGCTACGTCTCGCCCCGCTCTCTGTGGGGCTGCCAGCTACTCTTTATGGCTGCCACCTCCCCGCTTGACCAGGAGCGCGACCACGATGAGCGCGGCTCCGGCGACCGCTGCGGCGGCCGCGGCGTACATTGCCATATCGCCAGTCGAGGGCATGAAGCCTCCGGTGATAGTGCTAGGGGGCGTGCCGGTGGGCGTGTTGATGAGCGACGCCTCCAGGCTGCCCGTCGACCCGTCCGCGCTGTCGGCGCGCAGGGGCGACTCGGCCGTGATGGTGAGCTTGGGCTTGGCGTCGGCCACCTGATCGACGTCCAGGCCCTCGGCCTTGACCGTCACGGATCGCGTGCCCTCAAAGGCAGTGTAGCCCTGGGGCGCCTTGAGCTCGCGGACCTCCAGCTTGCCCGAGTCCACGCCCGAGACGGTCACGCGGCCGTCCTCGCCCGTGGTGACGGTGGCCTTGCCCTCTGTATCCCACGTGCCGTCGGCCGCCAGTGTGCGACCGCGGTCGTCGGCGATGCTCAGGACCGCCCCGGCAAGCGGCTTGTCGCCGTCGCTGCTACGCTTGGTGAGCGCGAGATCCCAGGTGTAGGCGCACGCGTCATCGCTCGGCGTGCTGGTGAAGCCGGCATCGCCGGACTGGTCGGCAAAGGGAGAGCGCGGGTAGCGCAGGTAGACCTCGTTGGGGTTGCCCTTCGCGATGCCGTGGTTGCACGCGCTGTTGAGCGGCGCATTGTACACGGCGACCACGCGGGCGCCCGCGGTGAAGGCGTCGGCCCCGCCGAGCGCGGCGATCAGGTCGCCGGTGCGCACGGTGAAGGTCTTGCCGTCGGCCGCTACCTTGGTGGCGCACTGGGCCGTGATGTCGGTCCAACCCTTCGCGGGCTCGGTGCCGGCGCGGCCGTCCTTGTCGGTCTGGACCGCACCAAAGCCGCCGTCCGCGCCCGCCGCCACGTACACGCGCATGCTCGCGGCCACCTTGGAGGGGTCGAGCCCCGCGCTCATGGTGTCGACGAACCGCACCGAATAGGTGTCGTAGGCCGTGAGCCCCGCCGGGACCGTGGCAGAGAGGCGCCAGTACAGGTCGTCGGCGACCGTGGCGTCGGCGGCCTTCTGCCACGCGGCGGTGCTGTCCTCCAGCACGTGCTTGGCGACCTTGGGCGTCGAGGCCTTGGGCTTGACGGTGACGGCGCTGCCGCCGACCAGGGCCATGACCGGCGCGGTGCCGGCCTCGCCCTGGGCGATGGCGTCGTCGGCGGCGACGATGAGCCAGTAGCCACAGGGCAGCTCGGCCGTCGTGCCCGCGTTAAGGGCCACGAACTTGGCGCCAGAGCTCTGGAGGGAACGAGCGAGCTGTGCGCTCAGCGCGCTCGTAAGGTGAGAATCGGCGTTGAGCCACTCGGCAGCTTCCTGCGCGGTGGTCTGGGAATTGGGCATACCGGCGCTGTGCAGCACGGGCAGGACGGCGTCGCGCGCGGCGTCGCTTGCCCAGGCGAGGTCGGTGGCGATCTTGGCGTCGCTGTCGCCGTCGACGACGTTGGCGCTAAAGATCTGATAGGAGTCGTAGCTGCTCGCCACGGTGCCGCTCACCGTGATAGAACCGGTCGAGGTCGGCGCGGCCTGCGCGGAAGCGGGGAACACGACCGCGCAGGTGCCGACCAAGAGGGCGAGTAGCGCAAACAAGATCGGGAAGGAGCTAAACTTCTTATTCACGACGCTCACCTCCCTTCGCATTCGCCTTGCGACGAATGTGCATCCAGGCCGCAGCAGCGCAAAGCACCGCCGCGCCGGCAAGGTACGTCAGAGTGACGCCCGACATACCAGAAAGGGGCAAAGAGGTGGAGTAGGTGTTGGTGAAGGTGGGGTCATCGGTCTTGCGTTCCGCGCCGTTGGCGTCGACCTCGTAGTAGGTCGGCATGCAGGTCAGATGTCCTTTGCCGTCATCCTTTGCCGTCACCACGACCTTGAAAGACTTGGTGTCGTTGGTATAGCCCTTGTGGCTGGTGCCTTCACCGGCGTCAGCAGCACATTCACGGATGTAATAGGTGAGCCGCTTTTGGTGATTGCTGTCGAGATCTTTGATGCCGAGACCGATTGTCTGCGTAGCAAATCTAACCGTCGATTCATTGCCCGTCCCTTTTTCAGTGTATTTGGTATCGAGCACCTTTTCACTGCCGTTGGAATCCTTGGTGTACAACTCGAACTTGAACTTCTTCATCTCGCCGCCATCGACCTTCTTGGTCACCTGAGGTGTCCAAGTGCCTGAGGTCTGGTAGGGCGCAAGTTCGTTCGTAAACGCAGGTTTGGAGCTGTTACCGATTTTTACGGTCGAGATCGTATTGTCTTTCTGATCTACACTCCAGTTATAGAACTCGGGAGATTCACACTCGGTGAAGCCCGTTTCGCCTTCCCTTTTAACGGATACTGTGGAAGCGTTCTCATCAACTCCATAACGATTAATATCGATCCCCAAGAGGCTGGTCGTATTAACTGGTGTCGTACCAACCTTTATGTGTATTTTGTAAATAGCCTTATCAAACGTTGTTCCCTTTTCATCGATAGGAACTTCAACAAGGTAAAGGTCGTAATCGCCCGACTGGTAGTTCGCGCCCGTATCAATGAGAATCTCTCCGTTTTCATTGACGGTAACCGCCGGCGTCGCCTCGCATTCGTTTTCGTTAAGCGAGCCGTCCTTATTCCAGTATGGTTCCTTGTTCGAATCGGCAGATGCGCCCAGCAGCTTAAACTGATAGTTGTGACCCGAAAGACCTTGCTCTTCGCCGTCCTTCATAAGGACTTTATTTGCATTGACTTTGATTGCGGGATACACGTTCAAAGCCTTGATCTCGCCAACGACAAGGTCGCCGTTGGTCATGATGCCGCCACCGTGGGTGTAGGAGTAGTTACCGCTGATGATGGTCGTAGCCTCTGCCTTCGCCCTTTCCTTGGCATAGGGTGTCGGATTAGCCTTAAGGCCGAACATGTACTTAGCCTCGGCACCGCCGTTTGGGTCGATGGTAACCGAATTTCCGTCGCAAGTGCCCTGCCAACCAGCCGATCCGCCGCCGAGCATCTTGCCAAGAACGACAGCGATTGTCCTATCCGCGCCAGTCTTATTACGGACCAAGAAGAAATCCTCATGGCCGGAACGTTGGAAGAAATGAGTAACGTAATTTTCTTCATCGCGGTCTTCAGTTTTGTTGTCGCCGCCAGCGGAATAATGATACGCTGGATGTTTATGTTCATTTTGATCAAGGTCTGGCAGCTTTTTGCCATCTTGATCAACGTTATCTGTGTTGTCATAGATAGCAGCGCCATTTGAGTGCGAAACGATTGTCTCGCCCGTAGGACATGCGCCAATTCCGCCACTCCAGCCACCGGCCTTATTGTCAGTGATGAGCGATTTGAGAATGTTGAGTCTGCCGTTCTTCTGAATGAAGATACCGCCGCCGCCCCAGTCGCCCTTGCGACCTTCGTCAGAGTTAGAGCCCGTCATGGTCTTGTTGTTGGTGATATATATCTTGCCGTCAGCGTCAGCGTCAATTGTCGCGTGCGTACCAGTGCTGATACGCAGACCGCCGCCTTCGGCGTTCTCCGCCACGTTGCCCGCGATTGTACCGCCCGTCATTTTGAACGTAATCGCCTGGTTCCAAAAGCCAGCGTAGATTCCGCCGCCAGCCTCATGGGAGTAATTGGCCGTAACGGAGCCGCCCGTCATAGTTAGCGTTCCACTGGTGGTAGAGGTAGACGCAATGCCACCGCCACCAAGCAGGCCGTTGTTGTATGACTTAGTGATATAGGAGTCGACACAATTGTTGGTAATGTTTGCCGTTCCGCTGATTGTAACGCCGGCATTTTTGGTAAAGACGCCACCGCCATAGCCATTGTTGGGGTTATCGCCATCGTCACACGCATTGCCATACGTAGCGTTACCCGAGATGACACCACCGGATAGATTCAGCGTGGCGCCCTGGTCAGCATAGATGCCGCCGCCAGATGCTGCCTTGTTTGCCGCAATCACACCGCCGGTCATACTAAGCGAGGCATTTGCGCCCGTTACGCACAGGCCACCGCCCCAACCGCCGCCGCTACCGTTGGTGACATAACCGCCGGAAATATTGACAGTGCCTTGAGATAAAATAACGTGTCCGTTGTTACGCAGGGTACGAGGTGTTGTGATCATGCCTCCTTTGAGATTAAGCGTGCCGCCGTCCTCAACAGAAATGACCTGTTTGACCGATCCGTTATCGGATGCAGCAACGATTGCGCCGAAACCGCTGACGACATGCTTTGTCGTGGTTTCAGTGGTACCGGGAGCATCTGCGTTAGGCGTGCTCGTGGTTTCGAAATAGGTTAGGCTCTGAGGAGTGCCTTTGTTATTGCCGCCCCATCCAATGGCTGCAAGTTGGCCGGGGCTGTTGGGGACAGACGAAGGCACATCGGCTACTTTGACGGAGTCTTCAATGGTAAGCGTGGCACCATTCCGGACCAAGATGAACGATTCGGCCGAACCGGGACCGTGATAGAGCATGTTGCCGTTAAGATCGATGGTGGTGTTTGCGGTGATGGTGATCTGGCTATCTGACCAGGATTTACCATTCAAACGATACTTGCCGCCAGCAACGAATGCATCAGCAACATTACCTTCTACCTTTTGATAGTCTTCGTCACTGACGGGAGCGATAGCGTTTTCGTCGCTATTTTCATTATCGGAAGGCTGTGCGTCGGAAGGCCGCTCGGCACCCTTAACTTCCGCGCCATCGGCAGTCGAGCCTGCTGCAACAGCGTCTTCGCTCGCGCCATTCTCGGTATCCCCGTTGGTAGTGTTGTCTACATCAGTAGACTCACTTGAGGAACCCCCCCCCATTACAGTTTTCTCGGTATAAACCGTCTGGGCATCGTTGGCAATAGCCTGCGAGATCGGGGGCATGACGAGCGACAGCACCAGGCTCAAAACGGAGGCTCCGCACAAAACGCCTGCCAGCACACGGCGCGTCGCTTTATTACTCTGCTTAGATTTGTCCGAATTCGCTTTCATCGATGTCTCCTCCCCAAGAGACCGCGATCTTGCTCTTTCACCATCAAACGTATCTGCGCAATCTGTAATTGCGCTCGTTTAGTAATGCAATTATACGATTGTTTAAACATCTGAGCAACAAAAACCGATAGTTTTGTAGCGAGTTCTCAATTCTCTTGACAATTGCTCGGATTTGCCTTCGTTTATTCGCTATCTATTATTTGTTTCTGCTGGTAATTTAGTTGCCTATTATTATTTTAATGGCATTAGATTTATTTGCACAACATTTTGCTCAAGAGCAAACATCCTGTGAACGGTCGAAAATCGACCGTGAGCGGTAGGTCATTAACCGGGATAAATATCCTACCAAATTGATGAGAATATCTTAAACCCATCGGTGGTTAGAAGTATGATGTTCAGACAACAATATTTGAATTTTCCCACAGATTTTAGGTATCAATTCGCCCAAATCGCCTGAGGCCACCGCAAAGGCGCCTGTCTCCATTGTGGCGGCTCTCCCCCAGCGCTACAGCAGATGTTCCTCGATAAAGATCGCGATGCCGTCTTTGTCGTTGCTCGCGGTTACAAAGTCGGCGGCGGAGCGGGTGGCGTCGCTGCCATTTGCCATGGCCACGCCCACGCCGGCGTCGGCCACCATGCAGGTGTCGTTATCGGCATCGCCAAACACGCAGATGTCCTGGAGCTCCATGTCGTTGAGCTCCGCCACGCGCACAAGGCCGCGCGTCTTGGACACGCGCGGATCCATGAACTCGTAGAGCCGCTGCGTGGTTTGCAGAGCCGCCGCCTTAACAGTGTTATCGGCAAACGTCGATGCTCGCTCGATGACCTGCGGCATCACCTCGGGCGCCATGGTAAACATCACCTTGGGCTGCGGCTCGCGCAAAAACTCGGCAAAATCGACCACCTGGTAGGGCACGCCGTCGACGCGCGACAGGTGCTCGACGCACGCGTTGCTCTCGGGCACGTAGAACACGCCGTCTCGGGGGCAGACGGGCGTTGCCGGAAGGTCCGCTATGTGCTTGCAGATGCGCGCGATGGTCTCGCCCGGCAGTGGATAGCTTAGCTCGTTAATGTCGTGCGCGCGGTCGATGACCTCGGCGCCACCGCAGCCCACGAGCACGTCCACCAGGCCTTCGATGCCCCAGAGCTCGTACATGGCCTCGGTCGCGTGGGCATCGCGCCCGGTGCACAGGCCAAAGAGCACGCCGCGCTCGCGCAGGGCGCGGATGGCCGCCACGGTGCGCGGGGACACCGTGTGCCGGCTCGTGAGCAGCGTACCGTCGATATCGCAGAACACGGCTTTGATGTGGCTGAAGGTGGCGTCCATGGGGGCCTTTCTGGGTTGCGTGGCGGTGTGGGATGTAATCGAGAGTGGCGTACATGGTATACCAAGGCGCGGGTCGTTGGGGCCCGACCGCCACAAAGGTGCCTGGCCCCTTTGTGGTGGCAGGATCCGCAGCGCAATTCATCACAACATTCGATGTTTTTCGGCAAAATCGCGATTTTTACCGAATGTTGTGATGGTTTTTACTGCCTTGCGGCACGATCCAAATGCCGGCGTCCAAACAGTAGCAGCGCTGCGGGGACCGCCGTTACGACCAAGCCCGCTCCCACGAGCGTCTGCTGTACGCCAAATGTCGCCGCCAGCCACGGGGCAATCGCCAGCGGCGCCACGCCGGCGAACATATTGCCAAAGCCCATGACCGAGTTCACACGGCCGAGTTGCTCGAGCGGAGCCGTCGTTTGCACAATGGTGTTGTGGAGCGGGTTGACGACGCCCCAGGCCACGCCCAGGGCGATCTGACCAATAAGGGCCGCGCCCACGTACGGCGTGCCCACGTAGAGCAGGCTTCCCAGGCCTACGGACATAAGCGCCACGAGCAGCGTTTTAAGACTGACGAGGTGCGGCGGCAAGCGGAGCGCCAGGATGGCACCCAGCACCGCGCCGACACCGCAGGCCGACGAGAGCCAGCCCATCCACTCAACGCCGACGTGTAGGACATCGCGATAGAAAAACGACTCGAGCGGATCGAAGGCTCCGTAACCAAAGTTCGAAAGAAAAATGATGCAGAAGAGCAGGGCAAGGACGCTGTTGGTGAAGACCGTCTTGATGCTGGTCGCGAAGGTGGCGCGGGCGGACGTGTTGGGGTTGGAGCTTTGGCCCACGCGCTTCCCCTCCTCTGCCGAATCGGCATCCACCTGTCCGGCGACGCGACCTGCTTGCGGCTTAAACCCCCAGCCGGCAATGAACGCAAGCAGGGTGAACAGCATCATGAGCACGAACACCGCGCGCGACGACGCAGCCGCCGCGACAAAGCCGCCCAGCGTGGGGCCAACGATGATACTCACGTTTGAAACCATGGCGATGGCGGAGTTGATGTCTTTGAGCTCGACAGGGTCGTCGGTGAGGTAGGCCGGATAGGACGTGGCGATGGGTTGGGCGAACCCCATTACAAAGCCCAAGAGTACCGCGCCGGCAAGGACTGTTCCGGTCGCGCTGCCAAAGGCGATGATTGCTGCACCCGTTGCCAGCGTGCCGACGATGCTCAGCAGAAAATGGCGGCGCGGACCCCAGGCGTCGAGCGCCGCGCCGCCCGCAAAGGATCCCAAGATCACGAAAACGTTCATGAACAGGACGGCCAGCGATGTCGCGACGACCGAGGCGTCATCCGCATAGGTAAGCGTTCCGATGACGCCGATAAAATAACTGGTCTGAAAGCCGGTGTAGATGAGAAATCGCATTGCCACCAGGCGCTTAGCCTGCGCGGACAGCGATGGTTGGGTTTTTGAGAATAGAGATAGGGACATGGGCGCTCCTTGTTTCACACGAATGCGGACGGCGGGCATTCGCCACCGTCTGTCAAATCAATCTATCCGCATGAAACATTAAGGACACATCAAGCCCCTTCTCTCCGTTTTTCGCCCGTCATGAACTACTTGGTAGATTGTAAGGCATGTCCCAAACATCTACCAAAGCAAAAACCACCACAAAGGCGCCTGCCTGTGGTGGCCCAATGATATGGCAGCGTAGCGAGCCGGTTCCAAGTGCCCCAGGTCGCCCCGAAAGAGGAGCGACACGTACTTTGGTACGCGAGCGACGGCTTGAGGGGCGAGATGGGGTGCTTGGGGCCGGCGCAGTGTCAAGCCTGAAGGTGGTCTTGGATCAGGTCGCAGATGGCTCGGGCGTCGTTGATGTTGATAGCTCGGGTCGCAAAGCCTGCGTCGAAGGCCTGACGCGCCAGGGCCTCGTTGCAGGCAAGGGCCAGCGTGTGACCGTCGACCAGGTCGAGCGAGCTCTTGCCGCGCAGGCGGTCGACACCGGAGCGCGCGACCACGATGTTGTCGAAGCCCTCGGTCTTGTAGCCCTCAATGATCACCACGTCGACATCGTTGTAGCGCGACAGCAGTTCGCGCGCGGGCATCTCGTCCTCCTCGCGCGTGTCGGCGTACTCCGCCCAGCGCGTGGCGCAGATGAGGCCCACGTGCTTGGAGCCTGCCTGGTGATGACGCCAGGTGTCCTTGGCGGGCACGTCGATATCAAAGCCGTGATGCCCATGGTGTTTGAGCGAACCCACACGCAGGCCACGGCGGGTAAGCTCGGCGATGACCTTCTCGACAAGTGTGGTCTTGCCCGAGTTCTGGTAACCGATAAACGCGATGGCGGGGACGGCGGGCGTGGGGGCCGCGGGCACGGCC
>CALDCF010000004.1 GCA_937937635.1 uncultured Collinsella sp. | reverse complement strand
CGTCACGTCGCGCATCGAAAGTCCCGTGCCGCCGCAGGTAAGCACAACATGGGCATGGCGCTCGTCGGCAGCGTCCACGATAGCGGCGCCAATCTCGTCGACGTCGTCGAGCACAACCACGTGCGAGGCTACCGTCCAGCCCTGAGCCGCAATGAGTTCCTCGAGCGCGGCTCCGGCCTCATCCTGGGCAAGATCGCGCGTATCCGAACACGTCACGATCGAAATCTTCAACTCCATCGTCATCCTCCTACAGCACCGTTCCCTCGGGCAGATCGACACGGACGACATCCACGACATCGCCCCGCTCGAGCTCGCACGGGCCCTCGTTAATGCGCAACAGGCAGTTCGCACGCTGCATCGTACCGAGCAGCGCCGAATTCTGGCTCTTCGCCTCGGTCACCATAAGCTCGCCGGTCTGGGCATCGCGCGCAACCGTGGCGCGGTCATAAAAGCGACGGTCTTGGCGCTTCTTCACTCCGTGTGTCAGCATTGCCTGTTGCACAGGACGCGCCCCCTCGGCAAAGCCGCGCATCTTGCGAATCGCCGGGCGCGCGAGCATCTCAAAGCCCACGTAAGCCGCAGCGGGATTACCCGAAAGCCCCAGGTACGGTTTGCCGCCGAGCAGGCCAAACGTGATGGCCTTACCAGGACGCATCGAGATGCGATCGAACAGGACCTCGCCCTCGCGCTGGACCAGCGCCGTCACGTAGTCGTAGTCGCCCGCCGAGGCGCCACCGCTCGTAATGACAAAATCGCACTCGCGCACCACGCGGTGTACGAGCTCGGATATCGCCTGCTCGTCGTCGGGCGCAATGCCATAGAAGACAGGCTCGGCACCGGCATCGAGTGCCTCGGCCATCAACGCCGAGGAGTTGGAATCGCGAATCTGGCCACGCGCCGGAAGCTCACTTGGAGCAACCAGCTCTGTGCCCAGCGAGATGATGCCCACGTGCGGTGCGGCGTGCACCTTCACGCTCGCATACCCGGCGCTTGCCAGCAGGCCCGCACCAGCCGGCGCCACAACCTCACCGGCACGCATCACGACGTCGCCGGCATGGGCTTCTTCGGCAGCAGAGCGAACGTTCTCCCCCACCTTAGCCGGCGCCGAGAAGCGGACATGCGAGCCCTCGTTGCCATCGCCGTCGAGCACGTCGACGATCTCGTACTTCACCACGGCATCGGCGCCCTCTGGCACCGGCGCGCCCGTCATGATGCGGACCGTCTCGCCCGCGCCAATCGTGCCCTCAAACACATGACCCGCCGCCTCGTGCCCGACAACGGAAAGCGTCACCGGAGTATCGCCGGTGGCCGCACCAAGGTCGACGGCGCGCACGGCATAACCGTCCATGGCGCTGTTGGCAAATGGCGAGATGTCGATATCGGCCACAGCATCCTCAGACAAAGGAAGACCCGCCGCCTGCCATACGGGAATCTCGACAACCCCGGTCGGACTCACATGTGACAAGACAATTGCCTGCGCGTCCTCCAACGGAATGAGCTTCTCTGCCATATGCACCTCTTACAGATCGCGGCGCGTAACAAGGGCGCCGATTCTTTATGTTTTATTCAGTATAATCCACCGCCGCTCAACCGTGAGACGGCCTGCACTCGCGAATACACCTGTCGGTTACAGGGCACGAAACAGAACCGAAACCAACCCACCGGCTTGACGCGTTTGTCACGCTCTATAATGCTTGCGTTGTAACCAAAGAAGAGGACACCATGGCTTTTACCGACACATCAGACAGCGAAAGCGAAGAGCAAGACAATTCCCTGCCGCTCGATGAGGGAGGCTTCTTCTCCCTGAATGACGTCATCATGGCCGGCAGGCATCAGCTCACCCGCTCTGAGCATCTCTTGGCCGCCGACACGCGCCGGAACGCCCGAAATCTGCTTGCAAGCGCCAAGCTGCTCGCGCTCGTCGTGATCGTCTCGTTCGCCATGGGCGTTGCCGCTTGGGCATTTTTGGCCTCGCTGAACATCGCGACCGATTATCGCGAGCACCATGCGTGGGTCTACGCCCTGCTCCCCGCCGTGGGTGTCGCCACCGCATGGGTGTATAAGAACCACGGCCTTGCCGCCAAACGTGGCAACAACCTGGTCATCGATTCCGCCCTGGGAACCCGCCTCATCCATGCCCGCATGGCCGTCCTCACCTTTGTCTGTTCCACGCTCACGCACCTAACGGGCGGGTCGGCCGGTCGCGAGGGGGCTGCGGTGCAGATTGGTGGCACCATCGCCAGCAACATCTCGAGCCTGGCGCATCTCAAAAAGCACGACCATCACGACCTCATGCTCGCCGGCATCTCGTCTGCCTTTGGCGCCGTGTTCGGCTCGCCCCTCGCCGGCGCCTTCTTTGGCATGGAGATGTGCTTTATCGGCAAGATCGACTACACCGCCGGCATCTACTGCCTCGTCGCCTCGTTTACCGGCTACTTTACGTCGCTTGCCCTAGGCACCGAGTACGAGGCGAACGTCATCGCCAGCGTCCCCGACATGACGCCCCGAACCGTCGCCATCGTCGTCATCAGCGCCATTATCTTTGGACTGACCGCGCGACTCTTTGCCTGGTCGGTTCGAACCGTCAAGAACCTCTACGGCCGCTTTATCACCAACTATCTTGTTCGCGCCCTCGTGGGCGCACTCGTGGTGCTCGCAGCTTACGCGGTGCTCGATGCCTGGAAGTACGCCGGCCTTGCCACCTGGCTCTCGGGCGCTGGTTTCGCCGGCAACACGACCCTTGCCGACGCCGTCATCAAGTTGGTCGTGACGGCACTCACCCTGGGCGCCGGCTTCCAGGGTGGCGAGGTCACGCCCTTGTTTGGTATTGGAGCTGCACTTGGCGGCTGGATCGGCTGCCTCACCGGCATCGACCCCAGCTTTCTGGCGGCCCTCGGCATGCTTGGCGTGTTCTGCGCCGGCCTTAACGTGCCCATCACCACCTGTATGATGGCCATCGACCTGTTCCACGGCACAGCGGCCGGGTTCTTTGTCATCGTTGCGTTTATCAGTTATCTTGCCGGCGGCCACCGCGGCGTTTATCCCGCGCAGCGCATTATCTCGCCCAAGCGCCGTTCGCTCATTGTGGATGAGGGAGGCACGGTGGCAGAGGCTATCGAGCGCCACAACGACCTGATAGAGTAGACGTAATAATCGCTGTGCAGCCACAATCGGGGGCAACCCAACCCGAGCGCGACCGCACCGTCACGCCATATGCCGGGAGTCGCCCCATGCACGCAACAGATTTTGGTCGCACGCTGATCATCGCCAATCCCGCCGCCCAATCGGGCGCGGCACGCGAAGTTGCCGAGCGCCTGCAACGCTTTTTGGACATGACTGCACGCGCATCCCAGTTTGACCTGGTGTTGACCGAGCACATGGGACACGCCAAGAAGCTGGCCGCGCAGGCTCAGGGCTATCGCACCGTTATCGCCCTTGGCGGCGACGGCGTGATTCACGAGGTCGTCAACGGGCTTATGACGCACAAGGAGGACGCCCGCCC
>CALDCF010000003.1 GCA_937937635.1 uncultured Collinsella sp. | reverse complement strand
TGTCGAGATAGGCGTTCTTGGCACGCATGCCGGAGGCAACGACCTTGACGTAGCCCTTCTTGGCGGTCTGGGAGGTGACAGCCTTCACGCCGGCGGTACCCAGGACGAAACCACCTGCAACGAGCAGGCCGTTGTGATGCTTCGAGCCCCACTTCTTGATCTTCTCGAACGCCATGATGCAAAACCTTCCTCTCTTGATATGCAACGCCCCTTATGGACGCTGGACAACTGGTTTAAGGCCCTGGGGCGCGCGACGCCCTAAGCCGTGAGCTCAAGGGTGCGTCCAGCGGGCACAGAGCAGCGAAGCGCCCGTCCCGGACACACCTCGAGCGTGTCGAAATCGGCCGAGTCATGAAAATCGATGCCGCCCACGATCTGGTCCCAATGGGCAACCACGAACAGCGCGATGTCGCTTGGAAGAAAGACGCTTGCCCAGCATGGAATCGATGGAGTCGCACACGGCGATAATGCGCGAGCCCAGGGGAATGTCGGTGCCGGACAGACCATCGGGATAGCCTTGGCCGTCCCAGCGCTCGTGGTGATGGCGCACGATAAGGGCGATGGGCTCCAGGCTCGCACAGCGCCCCAGAATCTCGGCACCCATGCGCGCGTGGTCGCGCATCACGGCATGCTCCTCGGGGGTTCTGCGCCCCTTCTTGAGCAAGATGGAATCGGGAATGGCAATCTTGCCGATGTCGTGGACGTGAGCCGCCATGTGGATGGACATCACCTGCTCGGCGGGCAGGCCCATGGCCAGACAGGTCTGCTCCACCATGTCGCCCACGCGTAGCGAGTGCTCGGCCGTATGTGGGTCGCGCGCCTCGAGCGCCGAGACGATGCCCTGCACGAGATCGTGCAGCAGCTCAGCGGACCCGCACAAGTTCAGACAAGCATCCATCTCACCCTCCTCCCAACTCGCCTGGGGAAACAACGTGTCGTTTATTTTAGTAATCTGTTTCTAACTTGGAGACTTAACTGAAAAGTTTTCTGAGTCATACTCGTAAGAACCAC
>CALDCF010000002.1 GCA_937937635.1 uncultured Collinsella sp. | reverse complement strand
AAGCTCGCTGCCGACAACGCGCTCGCGTCGTCGCTCGCGTCCAACGCGACCGCGTACACGAATGTCGGCAACTCGGCGAAGAACGTGACCGACAACAACGCAATCAACACTGCCGCGAACACGACAGTCACGGCGAACGCCAACCAATGGGCGCTGACTGGAGCCGCAGCGACAAATAAAAAACTAGCAGACGACTGTGATGCGGATAACGCGGCGTCCTCCGACATGGGCCAGCTAAAGAACGATGTCACGGCAATCACGACGGCCAACAACAACGCCTTTGCTGCGGCTAGCACGCTCGGGTCAGTCGTCACGGGGGGCATCACCGGAGGCGCGGAGGGGGCAAATAGTGCGGCGATTGGAGGCGTAGCGGACCTCGTCGTCGCAATCCCCGCAGCCAACGCAGCAGCCGCGATCTCGCAATCGAGCAACGTCGCTGCGGTCCAGGTGGCTCAGACCAACGCTCTGCAAAAGACTTTGAACGCGGAGAAATACACCGCAGAAGTCTGGAGAGTGCAGAACAACGCGAGTAACTCCGCGACCACGCTCCGAAACGAGGCGAGCACCAAGGTCGCGAACAACAACGCGGCGGTCATGCGCACCAACGCGGGCAACACCAAGGCCACCGGGGACGCGAACGCGAACCGCGCATACGCGACCGCTATCGACGCGATCTCGGCGGGCCTCAACCAGGCGGGCGTCGCGGCCCCCGCGCAATTCGGAGCGAACGCGAACGGGCAGTCGAGCGCGACCGCGCCGCGCGCCCTGTTCGCCCAGGTCGTCACGCAGCGCGAGTGCGACATCATGAACGCCGCCTCAGCATTCGCCCGCTACGGTTATTCGCTCATGCGCGAGTTCAGCATGGAGCGGATGCAGGTCATGCGCCATTTCACATATTGGAAGTGCGCCGAGGTATGGTGCAGTGGCAACGGCAACGCGCTCGAGTCCGCACAGGGTGCAATCAAGGATATACTTATCAGAGGCGTGACCGTCTGGAGTAAGCCGGAGGAAATCG
>CALDCF010000001.1 GCA_937937635.1 uncultured Collinsella sp. | reverse complement strand
AGGCGCAGCAGGGCGTCGCGCGCGTGCAGGTAGGACGTGCGGCGCGCCGTGTCGTGGCGCGTGAGCAGCACGAGCGAGGTTAGTAGGTCACGCGCATGGAACTCCTCGTCGTAGGCAGACGAGATGATGCACTGGCCGGCCGAAGCGCATGCCTGCAGGCTCGGCAGGTCACCGACCGGCTTACGGTCGAAGCCCAGCACGGGATAGCCGCAGGCAATGGCGCCCGAGCTCACCACGATCAGGCGCCAGCCAAGCTCGCGCAGCGCTGCGGCCTGATCGGCAAGCCCGCCGATAAAGGCGCGGTTGACCTTGCCGTCGGCGCCCACCACCGTGGACGAACCGATCTTTACCACCATCGTTTTATAAGAAGTCGTCATACGTCAAACCAATCGAATGTCGAGCGTTCGGGCGAACGGGCGAGCGAAAAAATGATCCGTTTTCCTCCGTCCCCTTCGGATCATTTTGCCCAGGGGAAGGCCGAAGCCGCAGCCATGTTCTTGCGCACGAGCTCGTCGCGCACCTGAGCCAGGCCCTGCTCCATGCCCACCACATAGGTCTGCGGGTACAGGAAGCGCTTGAAAGCTGCGTCCAGATGGTCAAGTGCCCAGGCGCAACGCTCGCGCGCGTCCTGGATGCTCTCACGCGGAGCCACCGCACTGCCATCGCGCACGATCGGCACCAGCAGCTCGCGATACTCAAGTTCGGACACGTCGGTCACCAGAGCGGCATCATTCACGGCCACGAGGGTATTGCCGCGCGCGGCGCCCTCCCCCGCCAGATGGTCCTCGTCGTAGATCATGTCGCAGACCGGGCCGCCAAAGCCGTCGTAATAACGGCGCACGCGTTGCACACCCGGGATCGTGCGCTTGTAGGGCTGCTCGGAGAGCTTGACCACCGGCGTCCACGGGTCCGTCTCACTCGCACGGCGGGCGGCGAGCTTGTACACGCCGCCCAGCGCCGGCTGGTCGTAGCAGGTCGCGAGCTTGGTGCCCACGCCAAAGCTATCGATAGGCGCGCCCTGGTCGAGCAGCGACTGAATCGTGTACTCATCCAAATCGTTAGAAACCGAGATCCCCACATAGGGCAGGCCCTCGGCATCAAAACGGCCGCGCACATACTTGGAGAGCTTGGCGAGGTCGCCGGAGTCGATGCGAATGGCCGACAGGCGCTCGCCCACCGCTTCCATCTCCTTGGCAACCGTAATGGCATGCTCGCAACCCTCGCGTACGTCGTAGGTGTCGATGAGCAGCGTGCAGTTCTTGGGGCTCGACTTGGCAAAGGCGCGGAAGGCCTCGAGCTCGGAGTCGAAGCTCATGACCCAGCTGTGCGCATGCGTGCCAAAGACGGGAATACCGTAGCGGCGGCCGGCGAGCACATTGGACGTAGAGGAGCAGCCGGCAACGTAGCTCGCGCGCGCGACGGCCAGCCCGCCATCGGGACCCTGGGCGCGGCGCAGGCCAAACTCGGCAACGGGACGGCCGTCCGCCGCCAGCACCACGCGCGCCGTCTTGGTGGCGACAAGCGTCTGGAAGCCGACGATGTTGAGCAGCGCCGTCTCAAGCAGCTGGCACTCCAGCGCGGGACCGGTGACGCGAACCATGGGTTCGCGCGGAAAGACGAGCTCGCCCTCGGGGACGGCGTCGATGTTTACATGTGCACGAAAATCGCGCAGGTAGTCGAGGAATGCAGGCTTGAACATCGCACCGCCGGCCGGGGCCTGGAGTGAGGCGAGGTAGTCGATATCCTCGGGCGTAAAGCGCAGGTTCTCGACCAGCTCGGGCAGCTCGGCGGTGCCGCACATGACGGCATAGGCGCTGCCAAAGGGATGGTCGCGGTAAAACGCGGTAAAACAACCCTGCTCATTGGCCTTGCCGCTCTCCCACAGGCCCTGGGCCATAGTGAGCTCGTACAGATCGGTGAGCATTGCGATGTCGGTGGGATGCGAGATGTCGGTCAAAGCCATGGGGCGACCTTTCGGATGCGTTGTGCAGAGGTTGAGGGTTGG